>NZ_JAYDZY010000006.1:0-530689 GCF_035607575.1 Georgenia sp. H159
ACGAGCAAGCCCACTACGCTGCAGTCAACCAAGAGCCGCAACCCGCATAGAAGCGGCAGAGAAGCCGTGACGGTTCATCACCGCCGCGACCGCCCGACGGGTGGTCCGCTCCGAACCGGTGAACCCCACAGCGACGAGCTTGCGGTGAGCCACATCGGCGCGGATCTTGCCCTTGCTCTTATCCACCCACTCCTCGACCTTGGGCAAGAACTCATCGATCAGCTGCGGCCGAGCAGCCGGCCTCTCGCTCAACCGACCCGCGTCACGAGCCGTGACGTAGCGGGCGACGGTGTGGTGCGAGACCCCGGCGAGCTCGCCGGCGTCCCTGTACGAACCAGTCAGATCAAACGCTTCGAGAATTTCCATGATCTCCTCGGCAGACTTCACGTTGTCCCTCCTCGGGGCGATGGGCGCTTCAGCACCGCCATCGCACCCGAGGAGGGGCCCCGAACCGCGTCAGCGCGGCAGGGCAGGAATGTCGTGTCGGGCAGATCCCATGACCGCCAGCGGGCAACTCTCACGACCGCCACCGGGCAGCTATCTGGCCGCCTCCGGGCAGTCTCCCGCGGCCGCCGTCACTCGCGTAAGACCCGTCCGGTGGAGTGTCCGGTGAAGGGGCCCTCTGTGGGCTACCCACGTGTCGCCAGGACGTGTGCAGGCACCGGCGACGCATATGCGTTCTGAGGCGCTGTCACTCGGGTGGAGGGATGCGTGGCGGCGATCGCGCACCTAGCCAGCGAACACTGGCTGGAGGTGCGGGATGGGACGGTGGACTCAAGCGGACGCTGGGGCCGTGGCCGCGGCCCGGGATGCGAAGCTCGAGGAGGCGCACACGCGCCTCGCCGGCGCGGTCGAGGCGATGGCCAGCGGTGACGGCTTCCGACGGGCGATCGAGTTTGCGGCGCGGTTTCGCACCCGCTCGTTCAACAACACGCTGTTGATCATGGTCCAGCATGCTTCGGCATATCGGGCTGGGCGGGTGCCCTCGCCGGAACCTGCACTCGTCGCCGGATATCAGCAGTGGCAGCACTTGGGCCGGCAGGTGATGAAGGGGCAGTCCGGTTACGTGATCCTGGCTCCAGTCACCGCGAGGTACGCAACCGACAACCCCGCGGGCGGGCCGTGGCGGCTTCTGGCCCGCGGTGAGCGGCCGGGGCCGGGCGAGGTCGTGCGCGAGCGTCTGAAGGGTACTAAGCCCGTTTACGTGTGGGACGTGAGCCAGACCGAGGGCGACCCGATCCCGCAACAGCCGGTGCCACAACTCCTGCGCGGTGAGGCACCGGCGGGACTGTGGGACGGGCTGGCCGCACAGGTTGCCGGCGACGGGTACACCCTTCGTCGAGCCCCGACATCGGCCGACATCGCAGGGGCGAACGGCCTGACCGACTACCTTTGCGAAGACCGTGACCGTCCGCGGCGACATGGACGACGCCGCGCAGGTCAAGACGTTGGCGCACGAGTTGGGACATGTGCGGCTCCACTCCCCCGACGCGGCCGACGCTCGCGCTCATCGCGGCGTCGTCGAGGTCGAGGCCGAGACGGTCGCCCTGATGATCGGCGCTGCTCACGGCCTGGACACCTCGCAGTACTCGGTGCCGTACGTGACGTCGTGGGCCAGCTCGGTACCGAACAAGACCGCGTTCGACGTCGTCACGGCCACGGCGGAACGCGCCCGCAAGACCGCGACCGCAATCCTCGACACGCTCAACACCCACCAGATCAGCAACGGTGAGCCGCCCGGCATCGCCGCTGCCCGCGACCAGCGGGCCGCGCGAGAGCGCGAGACCACCCGGCCGGCCAGACGGCGCGGACCCAGCACACGAGCGGCGGTTGTGACCCGGTGAACCGCAACGACCCACAGACCAAGCTGACCAAGGTGCGCATTGACTACCAGCCGGACTGGACCCCGACGGTGACGGTGGCCGGCAAGCCGTACGAGCTGCCCGAGGCGCCGGTGCCGATTAACGCGCGTGACCCCCGGGACGTGGGCCGCCTGGTCGCGCTCGAGCTCGGCGAGGCCGTGCACGTGGTCGCGGTCAACCCCGAAGGGGGGATCTACACGCAAATCTGCGAAGCCGACCCCTTCCCCAGCTCAAAGCCGGTCATGGGCTCGGCCGCGGTCCCACGTTCCGAGGTGGTGCCCGTGCCCCTTGTCGAGGTCCCGTTCGGGATCGTCGGTCAGGGATTCCTGCCAGGTGAGCAGGTGTGCATCGCCGTCGTCGTCGCTACCCGTGAGGCCGATGCGGACGGCCGGGCAGACCTCCCTCTGCCCACCCCGCTCCTGGAGCGGCTCCCGTCGACGCTTGTGCTGCTCGGCCGCACCTCGGGCACCCTGGTGATCCACGACCCCGCCGCGGATGTGCTCGCCGAGGGTGTGGCGTGAGCATCCCGTCCTCGCCTCGCGGCGGCGACGAGCTGACCAACGTCGGGTTGATCATCCTCGTTGCAGCGGTCGCCATCGCCGCCTTTTTGCGGGTGGCCGGCACGGCCGCCGCCTACATCACCGGCATCGACCCACCGACGTCGGGCTTCGCGGCGGGGATCAGAGTGCTGCTCTCTCCCGGTAACCCGGGCGCCGCCCTTGACGCACCCGGGTTAAACCCGGTGCTGTACTGGGCGGTCGTTGGCGCCCTGCTCACCTGCCTCGGCGCGTCGGCCTGGGCGGTGTGGCGCCTGTCCCGCCGCGACAGGACCCGGGTCTCGCGTGACCCGCACCGGCTCGTGGGAACCGCCACCGGCCGCGATGTCGCCAAGGTGGCATCCACCAGGGCACTGCTCGCCCGCTCCGGAGCGCTGCGGCCCTCGCTGAGCAAGCCCGCGCCGTCCGACGTCGGCTATCTGCTTGGTTCCGCCAAGGGGCGAGACGTGTGGGCTTCGGTGGAGGACTCCGTGCTCGTGCTCGGCCCGCCCAGATCCGGAAAGGGCCTGCACCTGGTCATCAACGCGATCCTCGACGCGCCCGGTGCCGTCATCACCACCTCCACCCGCCCGGACAACCTCACCGCCACCATGAAGGCCCGCGAGCGGCGCGGCCCGGTCGCCGTCTTCGATCCCCAGCACCTGGCCGAAGGACTGCCCACAGGGCTGCGCTGGTCACCGGTGCGCGGGTGCGAGAACCCGCTCACCGCGATGATTCGCGCCACCGGGTTCAGCTCGGCCACCGGGCTGTCCACCGGCGGGGTCGAGTCCGGCGGGTTCTGGGAAGGCAAGACCCGCACCGCCCTGCAAGCCCTCCTGCACGCCGCCGCCCTGGGGCACTGCTCACCGCGCGACCTCTTTGCCTGGTCCCTGTCCCCCTCGGCCGCAGCCGACGCCGTCGCGATCCTGTCTTCCCAGCCCCACGCCGCACCCGGCTGGGCCGAGTCGCTGGAATCGACCATCCACTCCGACCCCCGCACCCGAGACTCGATCTGGATGGGCGTCTCCCTCGCACTGACCTGCCTGGCGGACCCGCGCGTCATGGACGCCGTCTCCCCCGGGCCGGGCGAGTCGTTCGACCCCGCCACGTTCCTGCGCGACAACGGCACGATGTACTTGCTGTCCACCGGAGCCGGCGCCTCCGCGTCCTGGTCGCTGGTCGCCGCCTTCCTCGAAGACCTCGTCGAGACCGCCCGCGCGCTGGCCGCCGCCTCACCGGGCGCCCGGTTGGACCCACCACTGCTCCTCGCGCTCGACGAGATCGGCAACCTCTCCCCCTTGCCGTCCCTGCCCGTGCTCATGGCCGAAGGCGGCGGCACCGGGATCACCACCATGCCCGTCCTGCAATCCCTGTCCCAAGCCCGCGCCAGGTGGGGCGACCACAACGCCGGAGCGATCTGGGACGCCTCCATCGT
Source organism: Georgenia sp. H159 (assembly GCF_035607575.1). Lineage (NCBI taxonomy): Bacteria > Bacillati > Actinomycetota > Actinomycetes > Allobogoriellales > Allobogoriellaceae > Georgenia > Georgenia sp. H159. The sequence goes on from NZ_JAYDZY010000006.1 coordinate 3,834, forward strand.
CAAAGTCGTCCTCGGCGGAGCCTCAGTCGCCAAAGACCTCCAGGACGTCTCCGCCCTCCTCGGCGAACGCGACGAGATCACCCACTCCACCTCCACCGGCGACCACGGTTCTCGCTCCGTCCAACGATCCGTGCGCCGCGTCCCAGTCATGCCACCCGAGACCATCCGGATGCTGCCCTTCGGCACAGCCCTCGTGCTCCTACGCTCCGCACCCCCACTCGTCACCGACCTCCACGCCTGGACCAGCCGCCCGGACGCCAAGCAGCTCGCCGCCGACCGCGCAGCGATCGAACAGACCCTGCGCCGGGCCTAGCCTCGCGGTCAACAGTGTCGAGCAGGCACGGATCTCCGCGCAGCGAAGGGAGGCCGTGCTCGTGAGCCCACGACTCCAACCATTGAAAGGGGCCGTGTCGAGCCTCGCACACCTGGTTGTCGAAGCGGTCGCCCAGACAGAGGGCCCCGCCCGACATGAGGACCGTGGCTCGTCATGACCATCCCGGTACAACAGTCCCTGGCGGGATTCATCGCCAGTGACGCGGACGTCTCGTTCACCGACGCCGGCATCACCCGTGTCCACTTCCGCGCCGGAGTTGAGCACTGGCGGCGCGAGCAGGACGGGACCTTCACCAAGCTCGACAACTCGTTCCATGACCTCCTGATTTTCGGCAAGACCGCCGAACGGGCCGCGGCGCGGTTCCGCAAGGGTGACCAGTTCGTCGCCCACGGGTACGTCGACACCCGACCCGCCGAGCCGCCCGCCCGGCCCGCCGAACGCGAGGCGTTCGTCGCCCGCAAGATCGGGCACGACCTGGCGCGCACTGCCTACGAGGTGGACCGCACCCCCGCCACCGCACGGCAGACTCCTTACCAGCTCGACCAGGCCGCGGCCGGTGCCACAACCCCGCCGCCCCACGACACACAGCGCGTGCCCACGACACCGCCAGCCGGTGCAACGTATTCGACCGCGCCGCGCTCCGGCACCTCGACCGGCCAAGGAATCGGGTTGTGATCATGGACGGCGAGGTGCCCTGGCAGTTCGATGCCGAGCCGGTCGACGTGCCCGCAGAACCCTTCTCTGACGGGCAGCTCGCGATCTTTGAGGCCGAACTCGCCGATGGCCTCGACCGTCTCGGCGGCTCGGGTGATTGGGACGGGCCGGTCGAGCCGGTCGAGTGGCGGAGGCTGACCGCGGCCGAGGCTGAGGCTCAGTGGCGGGCGTTGGACGAGTTCGTCACCTGGCTGCGCACTACCTACGGGCTGCCACCGACCGTGGTCCCGCCACTGTGGCACCGCCATCCCGAGCTGGTGGAAGAGCTCTCCGCCCTCCACACCCACCGGCTGGCGTGCTACGAACCCGGCAGCTCCGGCTCAGGACCCCTCGCCTGGCACGCCGACTTCGCCGACGCCCGCGAGCGCCTGCGCGAGTGGGTCGCCACCTGCGGCACCCGCCTGGACCGCGACCGACCCACCCGCGCCACCTCCTGGCCCGGCGAGCCCGCCGTAGCCCCGGCCGAGGAGAAGCCCATCACCGACCGGCAGGCCGACTTCGCGGGGTTCGTCGCCGCCGACCTCGACTTCCGCCGCGCCACCATGGCACGCGCGGCCCGCAGAACCCGCGCTGCCGGGGAATGGCGAGGTGTGTGATGAACCGGGAGCCCTACGGCGACGACGGGAAAGACCGGCGCGCCCTGCGCGTGGCGGCTGACCACATCGCTCTCGAGGACCACGCCTCGACCTCCGCCCAGCACGCGCACCGAATCATGGCGACCCACCTGTGGACCATGCTGCGCGATCTCGGGTTCACCGAGGGGCAGGTGCTGGCCGTCGGTGACGGCGCCGCGACCTTCATCGGGCTGCCGCACACAGACGGCTCCTTGTCCTTGTCCGTGGTCGCGGACATCACCGATGCCCACACCCCAGGCACCAGGTTCTCGGTGCAGCGGCGCCTTCCGAAGGTGCACGACCGGTTCAACGTGGTGATCGCGTCCCTGCCCTACAACGACGTGCGCCTCCAAGACCCCCAGCATGTCGTCGCTCGGCGCGCCGTACAAGCCCAGCTCGCCCTCACTCTGCACAGACTCACCCGCCCCGGCGGGTACACGATCCTCCTGGCCTCCCACGACCTGATGGACCAGCCGTTCCCCGAAGCGCGCCGGCACCTGCACCTTGTCGCCGACCTGCTCGGTGCGGTCCGCCTCCCGGCCGGCGCCCACCGCGGGCTCCCCGGCCTGGACCTGCCCACCGACCTGCTTGTCCTTCGGCACCGGCCCGACGGTCAGAGCAGCCGGTCGCAGGACTTCGAGCACACCACCACCATCCACGTCGACGACCGCGACGTGGAGATCAACACCTACTTCGAGAACAACATCGGCCAAGTGCTCGGCACCGTCGGCGCCGACCCTCTCGCCTGGGGACCCGCCGCCGTCACCGTCTCCAGCACACCCGACCGACTCGACCGTGACCTCGCCGAAGGCCTCGGCAACGTCACCGCTCACGGGCTCCGCACGGGCCTGGCCTATGCGCCAGACGCGATCCGTCCGAGGCCGCAGGAGCCGTCCGTCGCCGAGCTGATCCGCCAGCGCGACAGCCAGGCAGCAGCCACCCCGCCACGCCCCCACCCCCGCCACATCCACCGCCGCACCGGGCTCGACCGATGACCGTCGACGACACCCGAGAAGGGTTCGCCGGGCGGGGAGCCGCCTCTCCGTCCTGCGTGCGACCTTCCTCGAACGCCCCGGGCTGAGCACCGGCGTCCGATCAGGTTCCCGACCCGTATAGGAGATGAGCACAATGCGGTCCTCGAAGACCACCACTGTCCGAAACGCTGCGCTTCCGGCCAACCTCGTCTCGTTGGCAGTCGCCGCCGAACATATCGGCGTCCACCCGAAGACGCTGCGCCGGCGGATCGCCGACGGCACTCTCACCGGATATCGCATTGGCCGGATGGTCCGGGTCGACCTCGACGAGGTCGCCCGGTGCCTGATAACGACCATCACCACGACGCGGACCGTTGCCTGAGAGTGGGCGACACTGGTCGTAGCGGGACTCCTGTGGGCCTACGGATCCGGCCCGTGGGCCCACACGACCAACGGGTTCCTGCATCGGTCCTGGTCACGTGCCGCGTCACCGGCCGTCCGTTGTCCGTCAGAGTCCGACGCCGTGGGCCTACGCCCGTCGAAACTGTGGGCCTCCACACGACCCGTGGCGCTCACTTGGACTGGTTGTCACCGGTGGCGTTCGGTTGTGAGTTCTTCCTGCCATGAGGCGCGTGCGACTTCTTCTTCGGCGCCGTCAGGTCGATCGGCACCAGGATGAAGTCATCCAGCGCGTCGGCGATGTGAGCGTCGCGCGCCGCGGCGGCCGTCTGGTACTTCATGGCCGCGTTGGGTGTGGTGTGCCCCAGTCGCGCCTGCAGCTCCGCGATCGTCGCCCCGGTGCGTGCCGCCTGAGTCGCTGCGGTCGCACGCAGGTCGTGGATGCGCAGGTCCGGCCGGCCGATCGCCCGTCGCGCCTCATCCCACACCTCGTGAAGCACTGACTGAGAGATCGGCGTGCCGACGTGGGAAGGGAAGACCAGCCCGTCGGGACCGGCCTGGGAGAACGCGGCCATGTGTGTCGCGAGGACCTTCGTCACCGATGCCGGCAGGTGAACGATCCGCGCACCGGCCTCGGTCTTGACCGCCCGCACGACCTTGCCCTGGCCGCGCAGGTTCTGGATCTGCTCATCGACGACGACCCTGCGGCCGACGAGGTCGATGTTTCGCCGACGGAGGTTGCGAAACTCTCCGGATCGCAGGCCCGACCAGGCTGCCAGGAGAATCATGGCCCGGTACCGCTCGTCGAGGTGAAGCAGCGCCTCGGCGATCTGCTCAGGGGTGGCAATGGTCTTCTTCGACCTGCGCGGCGCCTCGGAGGCACCCCGGATTGTGCACGGGTTGTGGTCGATCAGCCGGTCGCGGACCGCGGCGTTGAAGACCGAGGACAGAAACCCGTACACACGCGCGGTCATCGTCTTGCCGGTCTGGTCCTGCAGCCTCGTGTACCAGGACGTGATGTCGCGAGCGGAGATCGCCCTCAGCGACTTCCTGCCGAGCTCGTCGTGGGCGAGGAACCGCTCCACGTAGCTCTCATACTCCTCGCGGGTGCGAGGGGCGAGATCGCGAAGGCTCAGGTTGGCGGCGATGTACTCGTTGAGGGTCACCGTGACGCGCGACACCCGCTGGTCGGGCGGGAGCCACTCCCCACGCGCGATCAGCGCCTCCTCGCAGTGCAACCATGCCTCGGCGTCGAGCTTGGTCGTGAAGGTCTGGTGGTACCGGCCTCCGTCGGGCCCGAAGTACCGCGCACGCCATCCGGTCGTCTTGCCGGTCCTCGCGTTCTTGCGACGTTCGGTGTTGCCGAACCCTCGCCTGCTTCCTGTTGCCATTGGCTTCTCGCCTCCCACGGGCTAGGTGTCTGTCGATCACCAGTCCGTGGGCCTCTGGTGGGCCTCCGGGAGGCCCACAGGGGGCATTCGGGTCCTCTCAGGTCCATCTGGGGCGGACACGCGAAGGGCCCCTGACCTGCGCTTTCGCTGGTCAGGGGCCCCATCGATCTAGTGGGCGATACTGGGATCGAACCAGTGACCTCTTCCGTGTCAGGGAAGCGCGCTACCGCTGCGCCAATCGCCCTTGCCTTGCTCCATACCGAGGTGGCGACGGGATTCGAACCCGTGTATACGGCTTTGCAGGCCGCTGCCTCGCCTCTCGGCCACGCCACCCTGAGGCCAATCTGCCCACCGGGGGGTGGTGCCTCCGAGCGGATGACGGGACTCGAACCCGCGACCCTCACCTTGGCAAGGTGATGCTCTACCAACTGAGCCACATCCGCATGCAACCTGACGTTCCCGCCGTGCTGCGTTGACAACATTAGCCGAGGGAACGGCCGTGAGTCCAACTCGGCGACTAGCGTGGCGTCCGTGACCCCCACCACGGCTCCGGGAGCGTCGACGGGTGCCCGCGCCCACTTCGCCGGAGTCCGTGCGACGACCGTCGTCGAGTGCGCTGACCTGCGCAGACACCCTGAGGCACTGAGGTCCGGCTGGTGGGCCGTCGTCGCGTCGTTCGAGGGTGAGATCACCGGCTGGCGCTTCGCCGACGTCGTCCGGGACGGCCCGGGTGTGAGGAGGACCACCTCCGCGTGGCACGGCCCCGCGGCATCGGCCTGGCAGAGCTCGCTGGACGAGAGCGGCTACGTCGCGGCGGTCGACCGGGTCCGGGAGGCCGTCCGGGAGGGCGAGGTCTACCAGGCCAACATCTGCCGGGTGCTGTCGGCACCGTGGGGCCGCGACGACGGCGAACCGGATGCCGAGGCCCTGGCAGCCGTCCTCGCGGCAGGCAACCCGGCGCCGTACGGCGGGATGCTCCACGTCCCCGCGGGTACCGCCGAGCGGTCGGCCTGGGTGGTCTCCGCCTCCCCCGAGCTCTTCCTGTCCGTGAGTGACGGTCGGGTCGTCTCCGGTCCGATCAAGGGCACGGCGACACGGCCGGAGGACCTGGGAGCCAAGGACCACGCGGAGAACCTCATGATCACCGACCTCGTGCGCAACGACCTGCAGCGGGTGTGCCTGCCGGGCTCCGTCGAGGTCCTCGACCTGTGCGCGGTGGAGCAGCACCCCGGGCTGGTCCACCTCGTGTCGCGGGTGGCGGGCACGCTGCGCGCACCGCTCGACCCGGACGGCTGGTCCGCGCTCCTCGACGCGACCCTGCCGCCGGCGTCGGTCAGCGGTGCGCCGAAGTCGAGCGCGCTGCGCCTCATCGCCGAGCTGGAGCCCACCGCCCGCGGCCCCTACTGCGGCGCGGTCGGCTGGGTCGACGCCGACGCAGGCCGTGCCGAGCTCGCCGTGGGCATCCGGACGTTCTGGTGGACACCCGGCCACGGGGCAACAGGCGGCGCGCTGCACTTCGGGACCGGTGCCGGGATCACGTGGGGCAGCGACGCCCACGCGGAGTGGCGCGAGACCGAGCTCAAGGCCGCGCGGCTCGTCAGGCTGGCATCGACGGTGGCAGGCTGAGGTCATGAGCACCCTGGTGTGGTTCGACGGGGAGGTCCACGCCGCGCACGAGCCGGTCGTCACGGCTCTCGACCGCGGCCTGCTGGTCGGTGACGGCGTCTTCGACACGTGCGTCATCGTCGACGGGCGCCCGTTCGCGCTGCGCCGCCATCTCGCGCGGCTGCAGCACTCCGCTGCCCTGGTGGGGCTCGCCGTGCCGCCGGCCGACGTCATCACCCGTGCCGCCCTCGACCTCGCCGCGCGCCTCGACGGCACGACCGGGCGGCTGCGCATGACGTGGACGGCCGGCGCCACGGAGGGTGGCCCGGGCCGCGGGCACGGCCCGCCGACCCTGTTGATCACGGCGGAGGACGAGGCCGTCCCCCACCCGGCCCCCGGCGCCGCCCCCGCCCGGGTGCGCACCGCCGTCGTCGTCGTGCCGTGGGTCCGCAACGAACGATCACCACTGGTCGGCGTGAAGTCGACGTCGTACGCCGAGAACGTGCTCGCCCTCGAGTACGCGCGCGGCCGCGGCGGCACCGAGGCCGCGATCGGCAACACCCGCGGGGAGCTGTGCGAGGGGTCGTGGAGCAACCTTTTCGTCGAGGCGGACGGCGAGCTGCTCACCCCGCCCCTGACATCGGGCTGCCTGGCCGGCGTCACCCGGGAGCTCGTCCTGGAGTGGGGCCTCGCGGCGGGCCTGCCGGTCCGCGAGACGACGATCCCCTTGGACGCCTTCCGCACCGCCCGGCACGCCGCCGTGACGTCGGCCACCCGCGGCATCGTCCCGGTGGACACCATCGACGGGCGTGAGCTGGCGGCCGGGCCGGTCACCCTGCGGATGCAAGAGGTCTTCGCGGAGCGGGTCGCCGAGGACCTCGACCCGTGAGCCGTTTGGGAGCAGGTCGCCCGGTGCGTTAGCATCGGTGCTCGCGGGCGATTGGCTCAGTGGTAGAGCGCCTCGTTCACACCGAGGAGGTCACTGGTTCGAACCCAGTATCGCCCACCAGCACGACACGAACCCTCGACCGGAACCCGGTCGGGGGTCTCGTCGTCTCGCGGCCGGCTCCCCCGCCCGACGGACGCTCGCGCGTCAGGCGGCCGGCTCCAGGTCGAGCACGTACCGGTCCCCGCGCCGCTCGAAGCCGATCTGACCGTAGTACGGGTCCACCGTGTCCGACGGTGCGACCACCGTCCGGTACCCCTGCTCCGCGAGGACCCCGCTGCGTCGGAAGACGAACTGGCCGGGGGTGAAGTCGCGGTACCGCTCGGTGACGTAGTCGAGCTCGATCTGGGCCACACCGTCGCCCTCGTCGTGCACGACGACGCAGCCGACCACCTCGTCCCCGGACATCACGAGGTACGCCTCGGCGTCGCGGGACGGCGCGGTGAACGTCGGCTGGAAGCGTGCGACGTCCTCGCGGTGCCGCTCGAGCACCTGCCCGAGCAGCGGACCGTCCGCCGGAACCCCGGCGACGGCGTACGTGGCCGGGTCGTCCCGGCCCCTGAGCAGGCGGGTGAGATTCACCACCTGAACGACCGCGAGGACGACGTTGAGCGCGACGACGGGCCACACCCCGAGGACCCCGTTGTAGAGCACCTGGATGAGGCAGCCGACGAGGTTGTACAGGCGCAGCCGCAGGATCCGCTGCTGCATCATCGACCACACGACAACGCCCGAGCCGATCCACCCGACCGCTTCCAGGGCCACCTGCCACCCCGGCGACAGATCGATCATGTCTAGCCTCCGGACGCCGTCGCCTCTTCTGCGGGCCGAATCGCCACAGTGATGAGAACCTATCGCCCATGCAGCCTTGGCCTGGACGTCCCTATCCCCTTGGTGCCACGTTCGACGGCACCGGCACCAACTTCGCCCTCTTCTCCTCCGTCGCCGAGCGCGTCGAGCTCTGCCTCGTCGACGACGACGGATCCGAGGAGCGCATCGAGCTCACCGAGGTCGACGGGCACGTGTGGCACTGCTACCTGCGATCGGCCCAGCCGGGCCAGCGGTACGGCTACCGCATCCACGGCCCCTACGACCCCGAGCAGGGGCACCGGTGCGACCCCTCCAAGCTGCTGCTCGACCCGTACGCGAAGGCCATCGACGGCAACATCACCGCCGACCCGTCGCTGTACTCCTATCAGTTCGAGGACCCGACCAAGCGCAACACCGACGACTCGGCCCCCCACACGATGCTGTCGGTCGTCATCAACCCGTTCTTCGACTGGGAGTTCGACCGTCCGCCGGGTCACGAGTACCACGACTCGGTCATCTACGAGGCGCACGTCAAGGGCCTGACCCAGCTCCACCCCGACGTCCCCGAGGAGCTGCGCGGGACCTACGGCGGCCTCGCCCACCCGTCGGTCATCGAGCACCTCACCGCCCTGGGCGTGACGGCGATCGAGCTCATGCCGGTCCACCAGTTCGTCAACGACCCCCACCTGCAGGAGAAGGGGCTGAGCAACTACTGGGGCTACAACACCATCGGCTTCTTCGCCCCGCACAACGGCTACAGCTCCCTGGGTGGCGGCGGACAGCAGGTGCAGGACTTCAAGACCATGGTCAAGGCCCTGCACGAGGCCAACATCGAGGTGATCCTCGACGTCGTCTACAACCACACGGCCGAGGGGAACCACCTGGGCCCCACGCTGTCCTTCAAGGGCATCGACAACGCCTCGTACTACCGCCTGGTGGAGGACGACAAGGCCCACTACTTCGACACGACCGGCACGGGCAACTCCCTGCTCATGCGCTCCCCGCACACGCTGCAGATGATCATGGACTCGCTGCGGTACTGGATCACCGAGATGCGGGTCGACGGCTTCCGCTTCGACCTCGCCTCGACCCTGGCCCGCGAGCTGCACGCCGTCGACCGGCTCTCGTCCTTCTTCGACATCATCCAGCAGGACCCGGTCATCTCCCAGGTCAAGCTCATCGCCGAGCCGTGGGACCTCGGCGAGGGCGGCTACCAGGTCGGCGGGTTCCCGCCGCTGTGGACGGAGTGGAACGGGCGCTACCGCGACACCGTGCGCGACTACTGGCGCGGGGAGCCGGCGACGCTGGCCGAGCTCGCCAGCCGGATCACCGGCTCGGCCGACCTCTACGAGCACTCCGGCCGCCGGCCGGTCGCCTCGATCAACTTCGTCACCGCCCACGACGGCTTCACCATGCGGGACCTCGTCTCCTACAACGAGAAGCACAACGAGGCCAACGGCGAGGGCAACCAGGACGGCGAGAGCCACAACCGGTCGTGGAACAGCGGGGCCGAGGGGGAGACCGACGACCCGGAGGTCAACGCGCTCCGGCTGCGTCGGCACCGCAACCTCCTCGCCACCCTCCTGTTCTCCCAGGGCGTGCCGATGATCGCCCACGGTGACGAGCTGGGCCGCACCCAGCAGGGCAACAACAACGTCTACTGCCAGGACAACGAGCTGGCGTGGGTCGACTGGGACCTCACCGAGGAGCAGGAGCACCTGCTCGACTTCACCCAGCGCATGGTCCACTTCCGCGCCGCCCACCCGGTGCTGCGCCGTCGGCGCTTCTTCGCCGGCGACCCCGGCCACGGCGGGCAGTCCGACATCGGGGAGATCGCCTGGCTCAAGCCCTCCGCCGAGCCCATGGAGGACGAGGACTGGGACCAGTCCAGCGCGCGCTCCATCTCGATCTTCTACAACGGCCTGGCCATCCCCGAGCCCGACGGGCGTGGCGAGCGGGTCACCGACGACAACCTGCTCGTCATGCTCAACGCGGCCGCCGAGCCGGTCACCTTCACGATCCCCGACGACACCTACGGCTGCGTGTGGCGCACCGCCATCAACACCGACCCGACCGCGGGCGACAACGGGGAGTACGAGCCGGGAGACACGGTCAAGGTCCTCCCCCACAACACCGTCATCCTCGTGTGCCCCAAGGAGGACGAGGCATGAGTGACGCCTCGACACCCGCCACCGCAGCATCCGCCCACCTCCCGGCGCCAGGCCGCCGGCTCCCGGTGAGCACCTACCGCCTCCAGCTGGGCCCCGACCTCACCTTCGCCCAGGCCGAGGAGCAGGTCCCCTACCTCCGGGACCTGGGGGTCACCGACCTGTACCTCTCCCCCGTGCTGGAGGCCGCACCCGGCTCCACGCACGGCTACGACGTCGTGGACCACTCCCGCATCTCCTCCGTCATGGGCGGCAGGCAGGCGCTGGAGAGCCTGTGCACGACGGCGCACGCGGCAGGGCTGGGCATCGTCGTGGACGTCGTCCCCAACCACATGGCCGTGCCCACCCCGGCCTGGCACAACCGCGCGCTGTGGTCGGTGCTCAAGGACGGGACCGAGTCGCCCTACGCGAGCTGGTTCGACGTCGACCTGCAGTCCGAGCGTCCCGGGATCCTCATGCCCGTGCTCGGGCAACGCGTCGGCGCGGTGCTGGCCGCCGGCGAGCTCCGCGTCGAGCACATGGTCGTGCCGACCGAGCCCGAGCTCGGCGAGCAGCCGGTCCTGCGCTACTACGAGCACACCTTCCCGGTGCGGCCCAGCACCGAGCACCTGCCCCTCGCCGAGCTCCTCGAGCGTCAGTTCTACCGCCTCTCGTACTGGCGGGTGGCGGACGAGGAGCTGAACTACCGGCGGTTCTTCGACGTCGACACCCTCGCGGCGCTGCGGGTGGAGGACGCGGAGGTCTTCGACGCGAGCCACGCACTCCTCCTCGAGCTCATCGACTCCGGCCACGTCGACGCGCTGCGGATCGACCACCCGGACGGCCTGGCCGACCCGCGGGGCTACTTCCAGCGGCTGCACGAGGCCACCGGCGGTGCGTGGGTCGTCGCGGAGAAAATCCTCGAGGACGACGAGCTGCTGCCACCCGACTGGCCGGTCGCGGGCACGACGGGCTACGACGCCGCCTGGCGGATCAACTCCGTGCTCACCGACCCCGCCGGCTCCGGCGGGCTCGGCACGGCGATGACCGAGCTCGCCGGGGACGCCCGCGGCGAGCTCACCGGGCTCATCGCGGAGTCCAAGCGGCAGATCATCGGCACCTCGCTGTACGCGGAGGTCCACCGGCTCGCCACGCTGCTGCGCGAGCTGTGCGACGAGGACGTGCGGCTGCGCGACCACACCTACCGCTCGCTGGAGGACTGCGTCGTCGAGCTGCTCGTCGCCTTCGACCGCTACCGGGCCTACGTCGTGCCCGGGGAGCCCGCTCCCCCGCTGAGCGAGCGAGTCGTGCGGGCGGCCGCGGAGGAGGCCCGCACGCGGCTGGACGAGGACCGGCACGAGACCCTCGACGTCGTCGTCGACCTGCTGCTCGGGCACGAGGTCGGCAGTGCCGGCCGCATCCACGACGCGCACCGCGCCGAGGTCATCATCCGCTTCCAGCAGGTGTGCGGCGCGGTCATGGCCAAGGGCGTGGAGGACACCGCCTACTACCGCTGGACCCACCTCGTGAGCCTGTGCGAGGTCGGTGGCGCTCCCCGACGTTTCGGTATCAGCGTCGACGAGCTCCACGCCTGGGCCGCACAGACCCTCGCCGCCCACCCCGCGACGATGACGGCGGGCAGCACCCACGACACCAAGCGCGGCGAGGACGTCCGGGCCCGCATCGGGGTGCTGTCGGAGTACGCCGAGGAGTGGCTGGACCTTCTCCAGCGGCTCCGGGAGGCCACCGCCGACGTCCGGCCCACCGGCCTGGACGGGCGCGCGGAGAACCTCCTGTGGCAGACACTCGTCGGCACGTGGACCGAGCAGGACCCGATGGACGCCGACCGGCTCCGCGGCTACCTCACCAAGGCCGTCCGCGAGCAGAAGTCGTGGACCACGTGGACCGACCCCGACACCACCCGCGAGGAGGCGCTGCTCGACTACGCGGCCGCACTGCTCGACCACCCGGAGGTCGCCACCGCGCTCACCGAGTGGGGCCGCACGACCGGTGCCGCGGTGCGCGCGGCCGTCCTGGGCGCCAAGCTCGTGCAGCTGACCATCGCCGGCGTCGCGGACGTGTACCAGGGCAGCGAGATCACCCGCACGTCCCTCGTCGACCCGGACAACCGTCGCCCCGTCGACTTCGGTGTACTGGCCCGCCAGCTCGAGCGCCTCGACGCCGGGGCGACACCGACCGGCCTGGACGAGGTCAAGCTCGCCCTCACCGCACGCACCCTGCGGCTGCGGCGCCGGGAGGCCGCGGCGTTCGTCGGCGCGCAGGCCCAGTACCTGCCGCTGCCGACGTCGACCGGGCACAGCATCGCCTTCGCCCGCGCCGACGACACCGGCCCGCGTGCCGTCACGGTCGTCACCCGGCTCGCCCGCGGCCTGGAGGCCGTCGGCGGGTTCGGGGACCACACGGTCGTGCTGCCGGACGGCCACTGGCGCGACGTCCTGACCGGACGGGAGGTCCCCGGCGGGTCGTGCCGCCTCGCCGACCTCCTCGACCCCCACCCCGTCGCACTCCTGGAGCGAGCCGATGACTGAGCCCCTGACCGTCTGGGCACCGGCCGCACGCGCGGTGGAGCTCAGCCTGCCCACCGGTCCGGGCGAGGACGGCGAGCGCGTCCGGCTCGTGGCGCGCGAGGACGGCTGGTGGCAGGCGCCCGAGCCGCTGGCACCGGGGACCGACTACCTCCTCCACGTCGACGGCGGCCCCGGCCGGCCCGACCCCCGCAGTGCGTGGCAGCCCCACGACGTCCACGGGCCCTCACGCGTCTTCGACGCGACGGCCTTCACCTGGAGCGACTCGTCCTGGACGGGACGCTCCAGCCTGGGCGCCGTCGTCTACGAGCTGCACGTGGGCACCTTCACCCCCGAGGGCACGCTCGACGCGGCGATCGACCGGCTGGACCACCTCGCCGGGCTCGGCGTCGACATGGTGGAGCTCATGCCGGTGGCCGCCTTCCCCGGGGAGTTCGGCTGGGGCTACGACGGCGTCGCGCTCTACGCCGTCCACCACGCCTACGGCGGACCGGAGGCGCTGCAGCGGTTCGTCGACGCCGCCCACGCGCGCGGACTGGCCGTGTGCCTCGACGTCGTCTACAACCACCTCGGCCCGTCCGGGAACTACCTCGGCGAGTTCGGCCCGTACTTCACCGACCGCCACGAGACCCCGTGGGGCACCGCGGTCAACCTCGACGGCCCCGACGCCGGGCCGGTACGGCGGTACGTCATCGACAACGCCCTGCGCTGGCTGCGCGACTTCCACGTCGACGCGCTGCGCCTGGACGCGGTCCACGCCCTCATCGACGACTCCCCCACCCACCTGCTGGCGGAGCTGTCCGACGCCGTCGCCACGCTCGAGCAGGAGGTCGGCCGGCCCCTCTCCCTCATCGCCGAGTCCGACCTCAACGACGCCCGGATGGTGACGCCGACCGCCGACGGCGGGCTCGGGATGACCGCCCAGTGGGACGACGACGTCCACCACGCCCTCCACGCCCGCCTCACCGGCGAGCGGCACGGGTACTACGTGAGCTTCGGGACGACCGAGACGCTGCGCACCGCGCTGACGGACGTCTTCGTCCACGCCGGGACCTACTCCGAGTTCCGCGGCAAGGTCTGGGGTGCCCCGGTGCCCGCGGACGTCGACGGGCGCCGCTTCGTCGTCTTCTCCTCCAACCACGACCAGGTCGGCAACAGGGCGACCGGGGACCGGCCGGGCCGGGTGCTCGACGACGGGCAGCTGGCCATCTCCGCAGCGGTCACCCTGCTCGGGCACTACACGCCCATGCTGTTCATGGGCGAGGAGTGGGGCGCGCGGACGCCCTTCCAGTACTTCACCGACCACGCCGAGCCGGAGCTCGCCGAGGCGATCCGCACCGGGCGGACCGAGGAGTTCGCCTCCCACGGCTGGGAGGAGGTCTACGGCGGCGACGTCGAGGTGCCCGACCCGCAGGCCCGCGAGACGTTCCTGGCGAGCAAGCTCGACTGGTCCGAGCACGAGCAGGAACGGCACGCCCGGCTCCTCGGCTTCCACCGCGACGTCATCGCCCTGCGGCACCGCGAGCCGGACTTCGCCAGCGGCATCCGCGCCGACACCGCGGTGATCGCCGGCGAGGACGGCGACTGGCTCGTCATGTACCGCGGCTCGCACGCCGTCGTCGTCAACTTCGCCGACGAGCCACGACAGGTGCCGCTCCGCGGGGCGGTGTCCGACGTCGTCCTGGGGTGGAGCGGCAAGGCCGACGTGGCCGGCGACGTCGTCACGCTGCCCGCCCACGACGTGCTCGTCATCTGCCGCTGAGCGCCTCGTCGGGGAGCCGCGCCGACGCGAACGACGTAGCGTCGAGACACCGCAACGAGGAGGAGGACCCGTGACCCAGACCGTCATCGTGCTGACCGAGGACACGCTGCTGGACACCGACGTGAGGCAGGTCGTCGACCACTACGCCAGCCGCGACGTGCGCTTCCAGGTGCTCGTGCCCGCGGACACCGACCACAACGTGGTCCAGGAGGTCATCAACGACCTCGGGCTGCTCAACCTGCGCCGGCTGTGGCACGACATCACCGAGCCGGACCCGGACGACGCCGAGGCGCGCGTCGAGGCGACCGAGGCGCTGCGCCTGTCCCTCGCCCGGCTCGAGGCGGCCGGGGCGACGGCGGACGGCGTCGTCGTCCAGGACGACCCGCTGCCCGCCCTCACCCAGGCGGTGCACAACCACTCCGCCGCGGAGGTCGTCGTCGTCACCCGCCCGAAGATGCTCGACGACACGTTCCGCCGCGACTGGGCCTCCCGTGCCCGCGAGGCCCTGGGCCTCCCGGTCCTGCACCTCTACACGGGCTCGAGCATCATCGGCTGAGCAGGCGCGCCCTGATCTCTCCGGCCGTGGCCGCGGCCCACCGCTTGGCGGCCAGGCCCCGCACGAGCGCGTCGTAGCCGTGGGGGTGCAGCGGCACGTCCCAGGCGGGAGCGACCTCGGTGATCTCCTTCTCGAACTTCGTCTTGAACTGCGTGAGTCCGGACAGCCCGGGGAAGCGGTCCGAGCCCGCTCCGGCGAGGTCGTAGGAGCGCACCCCGTCGGCGTGCAGCGTCTGGATGACGTGCCAGTGCAGGAGGTCCGCGGCGTAGGCCTGGCGCGCCTCGGCGCTGGAGGCACCGACGGAGTACAGCGCGGCGCCGTCGTTGACCAGGACCAACGCCCAGGCCAGCACCCTGCCCTCACGGCGGGTGACGAAGACGCGCGCGTGCTCCGGGCCGAGGGTGGCCAGCATGTCGAGGTACCGGCGCGCCGGGTGGGGGCCGAAGCCCTCCCGCTCCCCCGTCTCGACGAACACCTCGTAGAGCTCTGCGAAGGCCGCCTCGTCCAGGCCGGTCTCCTCGGCGACGGTGAGGCTCTCGTCCTTGAGGGCCTTGCGGATCGCCCGGCGCCCCTGCTGCTTCATCGCCGCGAAGATGTCCTCCTCGCTGCGGTCGAGGTCGACGACGACGGTCCTGTCGTAGGTGATCCCCTGGAGCACCGGCCGCAGGTCGGGCGCCTCGTGGGTCGCGTGCAGGCGGACGAAGACCAGCCGGGGGTCGATGTCGGCGAGCCGGGCGGCGAGCCGGCCGCGCAGGTCCGCCTCACGCTCGGGCGTCGGCTCGACGAGCCACACCGGCCCGTTCTTCGCCCACAGGTACCGGAAGCCACCCGGCCCTCGGACGACGGCGAAGGAGACGACGGCGGCGGGCGTGCCGTCGTCGTCGCGGTAGACGAGACGGCCCCAGTGGTCCCGGCCGTCGACGACGGCGTCGAACCGGGCCCAGACCGGTGCCTGCTCGATCGGCAGCGGGGTCCCTGCGGCGAGGCGGAGGTAGGTGGTGTCGTCGACGGGGCGCAGGGTCACGCTGCTCCCTCCTCGCGGCCGGTCGCGCGGCGTACCGCGGGCACGGCGCGGCGGGCCCCGGCCAGGGTGGCGCGCTTCGCGGCGAGTGCCTTGACGAGGGCGGCGTAGGCGAACGGGCGCACCGGGGTGTCCCACGCCGGTGGGACCTCGGCGACCTCGGGGTTGAACTTGGTCTTCATCGTCGTCAGCGCCTCCAGCGACGGCGCGAGCGGGGAGCCGACGCCCATGAAGTCGAAGGTGAGTGCGCCCTCGTCGCGCAGCGTCCGGATGATGTGCCAGTACAGCTGGGTCGGCGCGTCGTACGCCCGACCGCTGGCGGTGCTGGCCGCGTAGTACGCGGTGGCCGCGCCGTCGTTGACGGTGACGATGACCCAGGCCTGGATCTCGCCGTCGTGCCGGCCGACGAACAGGCGGGCGTGCTGTGGGCCGAGCGCGTCCAGCATCGTCGTGTAGACGCCCATCGGGTGGACGCCGAAGCCGTCGCGCTCGGCGGTCTCGCGCAGGACCTCGTAGAGCTCGGTGAAGTCCTCGGCGCTGAGGCCGGTCTCCTCGGTGCAGTCGACCGGCTGCTCACGCAGGCCCTTGCGCAGGTCGCGTCGTCCGCGCTTCTTCATGCCGGCGAGGATCTCGTCGTCGGTGCGTCCGCCGAGCTCGACGATGACGGTGCGGTCGTAGGTCACCGACTGGAGCAGCTCGTGGAGGTCCTCGGCCGGGTGGGTGGCGTGCAGGCGGACGAACACGAGCCTGGGGTCGACGGCACGGGCACCGGCGACGAGCCGCTCCCGCAGCGCGCACTCGAGCTCGGGGGTGGGCTCGACGAGCCACACGGGACCGTGCTTGGCCCAGAGGTAGCGAAAGCCTCGGCCGAGGTACTCGGACAGCGCGAGGACGGCGACCGGCTCCTCGTCGACGTAGCACGCGAAGCGCTTCCACGGCCGGCGCCCGGGCACCGCACGGTCGTAGTCGTCCCAGGCGAGGGACTGCTCCACCGGCACGACGACGTCCGTCGTCAACGCGGCGAACCCGTCCTCGTCCAGTGGCACGAGCCTGATGCTGCGCTCCACGTCATCCCCTTTCAGATCGCCCCCCACCCTAGGTGCTGGGCGGTGGGGCGCGCGGCAGGCGGGGCCCCGTGCCTCAGGAGAGATAGGCCTCCGCGAGCAGCTCGACGGACCTGAGGCGCTCCTCCACCGTCGGGCTCTGGTGGGCGATGATGAGCTCGTCCGCGCCGGTCCGGTCGGCGAACTCGGCGACCTTGGCGCGGACGACGTCGGGGGTCCCGACGGCGCTGTAGGTCATCATCTGGTGCAGGTGCCGGGCCTGCGGTGAGGCGAGGAGCGCGTCGGCCTGCTCGTCGGTGTACTCGGTGCCTGGACGCAGCAGCAGGGCGACCCGGCTGCGCATGATCTCGTGCTGCTGGCGCTCGGCCTCCGCCTGGTCGTCGGCCGCGACGACGTTGTAGGCGGCGATGACGTGCGGCGTGTCGAGCTGCGCCGAGGGCTCGAACTCGCGACGGTACAGCGCGATCGCCTCGTGGAGCGCGGCGGGCGCGAAGTGCGAGGCGAAGGCGTACGGCAGCCCGAGGGTGGCGGCGAGACCCGCACCGAAGAGCGAGGATCCCAGGACGTAGAGGGGCACGTCGGTGCCCTTGCCCGGGTAGGCGTCCACGCCGGGGATGCGGGACTGCCCGCGGAGGTAGCCCTGGAGCTCGAGGACGTCCTCGGGGAAGGTGTCGGCGGAGGAGGCGTCCCGGCGCAGTGCCCGCATGGTGTTCTGGTCGGTGCCCGGCGCGCGACCGAGGCCGAGGTCGATGCGACCGGGGTGGAGCGTGGCGAGGGTGCCGAACTGCTCGGCGATCGTCAGCGGCGAGTGGTTGGGCAGCATGATGCCGCCGGAGCCGAGCCGGATGCTGCGGGTGTGGGCGGCGACGTGAGCGATGAGGACCGACGTCGCGCTTGAGGCGATGCCCGCCATGTTGTGGTGCTCGGCGTACCAGACCCGCGTGTAGCCGGTCTCCTCGGCCTTGCGTGCAAGGGCCACCGTCCCGGCGAGGGACTCGGCGACAGTCTGGCTGCGGCCGACGGTGGCGAGGTCGAGGATGGAGAGCGGGAGGGGCATCGGGCGCCTTTCGTCAGGTAGTCCTACACCTGTCCAACCCGCGCGGTGGGGAACTATTCCGCGGTCACGTCCAGCACCCACGGCTTGCCCGGGCGCGCGGGCTCGTGGAGCGCGACGACGGTGAGGTCGCCGGCGAGCGCGTCGGCCAGCTCGCGGGGGGTCCGGGGCGTCACGCCGGTGCGGCACAGGTGTCCTGCGACGAGGCCGCGGGTGTGCTTGGCCATGTGGCTGGCTCCGGGGACGCGGACCTGGACCCAGTCCTTCGCCGCCGGTCCCTGCGGGGAGCCGGCGGCGGCGTAGGTCGAGGAACGGCAGTCCACGACGACGCCGGTGCCCGCCGTCGTCGTCAGCACCCCGTCGAGGTGCGTGCGCCAGAAGCGCGCGAGCGGACCGGTGCCGGGCAGGGTGACGTTCATCGCCAGGCGGTAGGGCGCGACCCGGTCCGAGAGCCGCAGCGCGCCGTGCAGCGCCGAGACGACGAGGACCCACCGGGTGGCGCGGCGACGGGCCGCGGCGTCCATCCCGTCCAGGTCGAGCGCGTCGTACAGCACGCCGGTGTAGAGGTCGCGCACCGGGAGGGCGGGGGCGGTGTCGAGCCGGGTGTTGCGGGCGACCTCGTCCGCCACTCCCGGGCTGACGCCGAGCACCTCGTGCGCGTCCGGTCGGGCGCTGACCGCGGCCAGCTCGCCGGCCACCGTCCGACGGGGTCCGACCAGCTCCCGGTGGCTCAGCCCGGCCGGGTCCACCGGCTTCCCCCTGCTGCGGGTGGACTTCGACTCCGACGGCGGCAGGAGGATGAGCACCGACCCAGCCTAGGCGACACCAAGCCCCACCCCCCGTCGCCGACAGCGGGATTGTTGCGGATACGCAGCCGAGGCGACACCGAGCCACCCCCGTCGCCGACAGCGGGATTGTTGCGCATAGGCTGGCGGCCGACATGGACACCCCGCGCATCGACCTCGTCCTGCCCTCCCTCCGCTGTCCGGTGTGCACCGAGAGCCTGACCCGGGAGGAACGGACGGTGCGCTGCCCGGGCGGGCACCGCTTCGACCTGGCACGCCAGGGCCACCTCACCCTCCTGCGTGGCGGTGGCCGGGCCGGGCAGGGTGACACCGCGGACATGGTGGCGGCCCGCGCCGCGTTCCTCGAGCACGGGCACTACGCCCCCATCGCCGAGGCACTCACCCAGGCGGTCGCGGCAGTGCCCGCCGTCACCGACGACGGCGCTCCACTCCTCCTCGACCTCGCCGGTGGCACGGGGTACTACCTCGCGGCCGTGCTCGACACCCTGCCGTCAGCGGTCGGCGTCGACCTCGAGCTCTCCACCTACGCCGCCAGGCGCGCCGCGCGGGCACACCCGCGCATGGCCGCGGTGCGGGCCGACGTGTGGCAGCGCCTTCCCGTCGCCACCGGCTCGGCCGCCGCGGTGCTCAGCGTCTTCGGTCCGCGCAACGCACCCGAGATCGCCCGGGTCCTCGCTGAGGAGGGGCGGCTGGTCGTCGTCGCCCCCGACCAGGACCACCTGCGGGAGCTCGTCGGGCCGCTCGGCATGCTCGCCGTCGCCCCGGACAAGGCCGAGCGGCTCACCCGTCAGCTCGCCGAGTTCACGGCCGTGGACGAGCAGGTGCTGCGCTACCGCGCGGACATGAGCCGGGCCGATGTCACGCACGAGGTCCTCATGGGCCCCAGCGCCCACCACGTCGACCGTGCCGCGCTCACCGCCGCCGTCACCGGCCTGACCGAGCCGGTGGGTGTCACCGTGTCCGTCACCGTGACGAGCTACCGCGCCGGGCGCGTCCCAGCTCCGCGGTAGACGTCACAGGCCCCGGCGCGGTGCGGCCGCGCGGACCCCGGAGTCCCGGGAGCCGGGCGCATCGTGGCACCCGACGTGGGGACTGGCCGGTCAGGTGCGCGGCGCCTGGGCACGGTAGCTGTGAGGGTCACGTCCCACGGCGGCGCCGGTCATGTGCTCGGCGTGGGACAGGGCCTCGGCGAGGAGGCGGTACACGTGCGCGTCGGTGGCCGTGTAGTACGCGAAGGTGCCCTCGCGCCTGCTCTGTACCAGCCCGGCCAGGCGGAGCTTGGCCAGGTGCTGGCTCACCGCCGTCGGGGCGGCTCCGACGGCCTCGGCCAGGGCGTTGACGCTGGACTCCCCCTGGAACAGCGCCCACAGGATCTTCACCCGCGTGGGGTCGGAGAGCATGCGGAACGCGTCCGTGGCGATGCGGGCGTGCTCGTCGTCGGGAACGGGACGGACGGGCTCGTCGTGCACGGCCCCGAGTCTAGCCAGGCTTGTTACCTGCATATCTGTGCAGATATGTTGTCACCGTGAGCAGCACACGTGAGACCCACCGGCCGGACAACGGGCACGGCCACCCCCACGACGACGGCCACGACCACGGCCACAGTCACGGCCATGGCCACGGCCACGCCGGCGGCCACAGTCACAGTCACGACGACGGACGTCCCCACCAGCACGGACCCGGCCCGCGCGGCGTCTGGGCACGGGTCAGGCACGCGCTCGTCCCGCACAGCCACGACCACACCGCCGCGATCCAGACTGCCGACGAGACGAGCTCCATCGGGATCCGGGCCGCCTGGGTCAGCCTCGGCGGCATGGGAGCCACGGCGCTGCTCCAGGTCGTCATCGTGTGGCTGAGCGGATCGGTCGCCCTGCTCGCGGACACCCTGCACAACCTCGGGCACCTCGCCACGACGATCCCCCTCATCATCGCCTTCCGCCTCGGTCGGCGTGCCCCGACCCGCCACTACAGCTACGGGTTCCGACGGGCCGAGGACCTCGTCGGGCTGCTCATCGGTGCCGTCGTGGCGATGTCTGCCGCGCTCATCGTGTGGGAGTCGCTGAGAGCGCTGACGACCCAGCGGGACATGACGCACCTGGGCTGGGTCCTCGCGGCAGCACTCGTCGGGGCCGCCGGCAACGAGCTGGTGGCGATCTACCGCATCCGCGCCGGACGGCGCATCGGGTCCGCCGCACTCGTCGCCGAGGGCCAGCACGCCCGCACCGACGCCTTGACCTCCCTCGCCGTCGTCATCGGCGTCGTGGGCGCCTGGGCCGGGCTGCCGTGGGTCGACCCCGTCGTCGGGCTCGTCATCGCCGCGGTCATCATCGCCGTCCTCGTCAGCTCGATGCGCACGGTCCTGCGCCGGCTCATGGACGGCGTCGAGCCGGGCACCCTCGACCTCGTCGAGACAGCCGCGGCTGCGATACCCGGAGTGGTCGCGGTGGACGGCGTACGCGCCCGCTGGCTCGGCCACCGCCTCGAGGCGGAGCTGAACGTCACGGTCGCCCCGAACCTGTCCGTCCGCGCGGGAGACGACATCGCCGACGCCGTGGACCACCACCTGCGGGGGACGGTCCCGCACCTGGACCGCGCCGTCGTCCGGGTCCACCCGGAAGCGCGAGGGTCGCAGCACCCGGTGGACCCACGAACCGCGTGACGGCACTGCACGACCGGGACCCGCTGGACGTGGTCCGCGCGTCCCACCGCGCTCCCAGGCCCACGTCGTGCGCCCCTGCCGTCGGACCGCGGCCCTACAGCCCCGTGGCGGTCGGCTCCGGGTAGTGCTCACGGAAGTCGCGGACCAGGTTCACCGTCGACGCCGCCCGGTAGAGCGTGCGGCGCGGGTCGCGGTCGAGCGGGTAGGCCAGGGGATGGGTGAAGCGCTTCGTCCGGTGGACCCGCCCGACCCGGCGGCGCAGCTCCTGGTCGGTGAGGTATCGGCGCACCAGCCGCCACGGCAGGTAGGAGTACACCCCGACATCCTGCTCGGGCCGGTACAGCGGCGACGACGCTCCTGAGATGCCGAGCTCCGTGCGGAAGTCCGCGACGACGGCGCGGGCCGGGTTCCGGCCGGCGACGTTGAGGTAGTAGTTGGGTCGCCCGATCCGCGGGTTGAGGTCGAGGAAGTGCGCGCGGCCGTCACGCGGGTCGACCTTGACGTCGAAGTTCGCGAAGCCGGTGAAGCCGAGCTCGCGCAGGATCGCTCCCGCCTGCCGCTCGACCTCCGGCTGCGCCTCGGTGAGGATCGTCGCCGAGTTCCCGATCATCGTCGGGGCGTGGAGCTGGAGCAGGAGCCGGCCGGAAGCCATGAGCGTCAGCTCACCGGAGCGGTCGACGTAGCCGGTGACCGTGCGTCCCTGGGTGTCGTCACCGGGGATGAGCTCCTGGGCCAGCACGACGTCCCGGAGCCCGGCACCCGCGAGGCGGCGCAGCACGGCGTCCGCCTGCTCCTGGGTGTCGGCGGTGTAGACCTTGCGCTTGCCCGCGTACGAGAGCAGGAGGTGCTCGGCGCTCACGGCGGGCTTGAGCACCACCGGGAAGGTGAGCCCCAGTCGCGGGGGTGACCATCCGGCGTCGTCGGCGGCGGCGAGGTCGACCGCCTGCGTGGCGGGCGTCGCGATGCCGAGGCGCTCGCACACGCGGGCCAGCACCTCCTTGTCCGCGGCGGCGGCGAGGACGTCGTCGGCGGCGAACGGGATGACGTAGTGCTCCTCGAGCAGGGCCCTGTTCCGGGCGAGGAGCTCGACCTCGTGCTCCGCATTGACCATGAGGAGGAGCGGCGTGCCGGCGTTCCCGCGCGCGACGTCGACGAGCGCGGCGACCGTCTGCTCCTCGTCCGCACCCGCGCCGACGAGCACGTTGTCGATGATCCGCGAGTGGTCGATCGGGCCGCGAAGCTGGTTCGACACGACGATCGACCGCACCCCGTAGGCCTCGTGGAACGACCGGGCGATCGAGTAGACACCCAGGTCGGTGCCGAGCAGGACGGGTCGGAAGTCGGCCACGGGCACTCCTCCTGGTGGGTGGTGGGCGCGGTGAGTCTATCCGGCGCGCCACGGCCCCGATCGGAGCCGGCGGTCCTAGCCTGACGGTGTGAACAGCGACGGTGCGCATGTCCCGCCGGACTTCGAGGAGGCGCTGCTCAGCCTGCGTGGGCGACGGCAGCGGTCCGAGGTGCGGCTGGAGGAGATCCCGGCGCCCACCCGCATCGCGCCCTTCGCGCTCGCGCTGACCGCGGAGGTCAACCCGACCACCGACCCCGAGACGCTCCTCGGCAGCGGCCGGTTCGTCGTCCTCCACGACCCCGACGGGCAGAGCGCCTGGGACGGGACGTTCCGCGTCATCATCATGGCCCGCGCCCAGCTCGAGGACGAGCTCGGAGCCGACCCGCTCCTCGGGGAGGTCGGCTGGGCCTGGCTCACCGACGCGCTCGCCTCGGCGGGCGCCGGGTACCACTCGCTGTCCGGCACCGTGACCCGGGTGCTGTCCGAGAGCTTCGGCGGGCTGTCCCTGCACGGCCGCGAGGTGGAGATCGAGATCCGTGCCTCCTGGTCGCCCAACACCACGGACCTCGGGCCGCACCTCGACGCGTGGACCGCGCTCGCCTGCTCCGCCTCGGGCCTCGAGCCGCTACCGGACGGCGTCACCGCACTCGCGCCACGCAGGTAGCGAGCGGAGCGGTCTTCGTCACGCCCACGGCCCTCGCCGCGTGCCGCTCGGGCCGCGGCGCCCGCACCGGCATACCGTGACCCCCATGACCGAGTCCGTCGATGCCCAGACCACGCCGCTGGTGCCGGTGACCGCACCGCGCGACGGAACGCCCCCGGTCATCACCACCCGGGCCGGGCTCACCGGCGCCGCCCGGGCACTCGCCACTGGCACGGGTCCGGTGGCCGCCGACGCCGAGCGCGCCTCGGGCTACCGCTACGGTCAGCGGACCTACCTCGTCCAGCTCCGCCGTGAGGGCGTCGGCACGGTCCTCATCGACCCCATCGCCGTCGGTGAGCTCAGCGAGGTCGACGACGCATTGAGCGACGCCGAGTGGGTGCTCCACGCGGCCAACCAGGACCTCCCCGGCTTCCACGACCTCGCCCTGCACCCCTCCCGCCTGTTCGACACCGAGCTCGCAGCGCGCCTCCTCGGACGGAGCAAGGTCGGTCTCGGCGCCCTCATCGCCGAGGAGCTCGGCTACTCGCTGGCCAAGGAGCACTCGGCCGCGGACTGGTCCCAGCGCCCGCTGCCGGAGGACTGGCTGCGCTACGCCGCCCTCGACGTCGAGTTCCTCGTCGAGCTGCGCGACCTCCTCGCCGACGCCCTCGAGGAGGCCGGCAAGCTCGAGTGGGCACGGCAGGAGTTCGAGGCCGTCCGTCTCGCGCCACCGCCCCCGCCCCGCGTCGACCCGTGGCGGCGCACGTCGGGCATGCACGTCGTCCGCAGCCCACACGGGATCGCCGTCGTCCGGGAGCTGTGGCACGCGCGTGACGAGCTCGCCCGCACGCGCGACCGCTCCCCCGGCCGGGTGCTGCCCGACCGCGCGATCGTCGCCGCCGCGATGGCCCTTCCCCGCAGTGAGCGCGCGCTCGTGGCGCTGCCCGAGTTCTCCGGCAAGGGCACCCGCCGCTCGAGCGCGTACTGGTGGGCCGCCGTCGAGCGTGCGCTGGCGCTGCCCGCGGACCAGCTGCCACCTCGCCGGCTGGCGGCCGGCACCGGGACACCGCCGCCGCCGCGCGCGTGGGCGGACAAGCACCCGGAGGCGGCTGCGCGGCTCGAGGCGGTGCGCGCCACCATCCGGTCGCTCGCCGAGGCCCACGACCTCCCCCAGGAGAACCTGCTCGCTCCCGCGACCCAGCGTCAGCTCGCCTGGACACCGCCCGACGTCGTCGACGAGGCGTCGGTCCGAACGGCGCTGGAGGCCCAGGGGGCCCGCCCGTGGCAGATCGAGCTGACCCTCCAGCCGCTCACGACGGCGCTGCGCACCTCCTGAGCGCCGGGTGGTGCACGCGCCACCGCACTACCCGGTACTGTCGGTCGTCGGTACCCGCATCACGAGGGAGTGACGATGACAT
Organism: Georgenia sp. H159; assembly: GCF_035607575.1. Classification (NCBI taxonomy): domain Bacteria; kingdom Bacillati; phylum Actinomycetota; class Actinomycetes; order Allobogoriellales; family Allobogoriellaceae; genus Georgenia; species Georgenia sp. H159. The sequence continues at coordinate 28,645 of NZ_JAYDZY010000006.1, forward strand.
CGCAGTCCACCACCACCATCGCCGTCGAGGACGTCGCGCTGGCCACCGGGACACTCGCGCTGGTGACCCTGACCGGGCCCGGCGGTCGGCCGGCCACGCTCGGCCCGCAGAGCATCGCCGCCCTGGAGGAGGCACTGCGGACGTGCGCCGCCCGCGTGGAGTCCGGCGAGCTCACCGCCGTCGCCGTGACGGGCACCTCCGGCTGCTTCGCGGCCGGTGCCGACCTCCGCGCCGTCGGGGCGATGGTGCACGAGGACGACGCCCGGAGCGTGGCCGAGGCGGGGCACCGCATCGTCGCGACGCTGCAGGACCTGCCGAGCTTCGCGCTGGTCAACGGTCTCGCCCTCGGGGGCGGGCTCGAGCTCGCCCTCGCCTGCCGCTACCGGGTGGTCACCTCCGACGCCGCCCCGCTCGGGCTGCCGGAGACCGGCCTCGGCCTGGTGCCCGGTTGGGGCGGCTGCTACCTGCTTCCCCGTCTCATCGGCCCGGAGGAGGCGCTGCGCGTCATCATCGACAACCCGGCGCGACAGCGGACCCTCACGGCGCAGCAGGCCCTCGACCTGGGTGTCGTCGACAGCGTCCAGCGGTCCGGTGAGGACGACTTCCGCGACGGCGCGCTCGCGTGGGTCACCGAGGTCCTCTCCGGTGCGATCGAGCCCGCGCGCACCGACCACACCGCCGACGCCGCCGCCTGGGAGGCCGCGGTCGCGGCCCGTCGCGACGCCGTCGCTCTCCGCGCCGAGGGCGGAGCACCCGCGCCCGCCCGCGCCCTCGAGCTGGTCTCCGCCGCGCGCACCGCGTCCCGCGAGGAGGGCTTCGCGGCCGAGGACCTCGCCCTCACCGAGCTCATCATGTCCGACCAGCTGCGGGCGTCGCTCTACGCCTTCGACCTCACCCGCGGCAGGGCCCGCAAGCCGCAGGGCGCGCCCGACGAGTCACTCGCCCGTCCGGTGCGGCGGGTCGGCCTCCTCGGCGCCGGGCTCATGGCCAGCCAGCTCGCGGTGCTCGTCGCCCGCACCCTGCGGGTCCCGGTCGTCATGCGTGACCTCGACGACGAGCGCGCCGCCGCGGGCCTCGACCACGTCCGCAGCCAGGTCGCCCGGCTGCAGCGCTCCGGCCGGATCGACGAGTCGGCCGCCGGCGAGCTGCAGGCACGCATCAGTGCCACCGCGGACCTCGCCGAGCTCGCCGGGTGCGACCTCGTCATCGAGGCGGTCTTCGAGGACCTCTCCGTCAAGCAGCGGGTCTTCGCCGAGGTCGAGCCGGTCGTCGGGCCCGACTGCGTCCTGGCCACCAACACCTCGGCACTGTCGGTCACCGACATGGCCGGCGGGCTCCGGCACCCGGACCGGGTCGTCGGGCTGCACTTCTTCAACCCCGTCGCCCAGATGCCGCTCGTGGAGGTAGTCCGGACCCCGCACACGTCCGACGCGGCCTACGCGACGGCCTTCGCCGTGGCCGCCGGCGCCCGCAAGAGCGCGATCGCGTGCCAGGACGCCCCCGGCTTCCTCGTCAACCGGATCCTCATCCGGCTCCTCGGCGAGGTGCTCGGCGCCCTCGAGGAGGGCACCTCCGTGGCGGACGCGGATCGCGCGCTCCGCTCGATGGGGCTGCCGATGGGGCCCTTCCAGCTCATCCAGCTGGTCGGGCCGGCGGTGGCGATGCACGTCCTCGACGAGCTGCGCCGCTCCCTCGGGGACCGCTACCCCGACTCCCCCGGTCTCGCCCGCATGGTCGAGGAGGGTGAGCGCTTCACCGTCGACGAGTGGCCCGGCGCCGCCTCGGCCGTCCGGGAGGACCTCGACCAGTTCTTCGGCTCCCGCCCGCTGCCCGAGCCGCTGGACGCCGACGGTGTGCTGCGGCGTGTCCAGCACGCGCTGGCGGAGGAGGTCGGGCTCCTGCTGGCGGACGGTGTCGTCGCGGACGTCCGGGACGTCGACCTCGGCATGGTCCTCGGAGCCGGGTGGCCGCTCCACAACGGCGGTATCGCGCCCTACCTCGACCGCTCCGGCGCCAGCGAGGCCACCACCGGCCGCCGCTTCCTCGCCCCCGGCATCGCCAGCCTCCCGTAACCCACACCCGCTTTCCCGCCGAGAGCGGACTTGTGTCCGCGCGTCCTTGCAACAATCCCGCTCTCGGCGCATGGGAGGCGCCCGTGGCGGTGCCGCACCCCCTCACGCTCCCCCGTTCACGCCGAGAGCGGATTTGTGTCCGTGCGCCCTTGCAACAATCCCGCTCTCGGCGCATGGGAGGCGCCCGTGGCGGTGCCGCACCCCCTCACGCTCCCCCGTTCACGCCGAGAGCGGACTTGTGTCCGTGCGCCCTTGCAACAATCCCGCTCTCGGCGTGATGTGTCAGTGGGTGGTGAGGCCGCGCGAACGGAACTGGGTGCGGACCCGGTCGACGAGCTCGAGCGAGGGGGGCTCGGCGTCGTCGAGCTGGTAGGTCATGCCCAGGCGCTGCCACTTGTCGCGGCCCATCTGGTGGAAGGGCAGCACCTCCACGCGGCTGACCGAGGCGAGGCCCGCGACGTAGTCGGCGACGGCGTCGACGTTCTCCACGGCGTCGGTCAGGCCCGGGACGAGCACGAAACGGACCCAGATCTCCTTGCCGAGGTCCGCGAGTCGCCGTCCGAAGTCGAGGGTCGGCTGCAGCTCCCGCCCGGTCGTGCGCTTGTAGGTCTCCGGGATGCCGGACTTCACGTCCAGCAGCACGAGGTCCAGGGCGGCGAGCAGGCGGCTGCTCGCGTAGGAGCCGAGGAAGCCCGAGGTGTCGATCGCGGTGTGCACGCCCAGCTCCTTGGCGCCCTCGAGCAGCCGGGTGAGGAACGCGGGCTGCATGAGCGGCTCGCCGCCGGAGACGGTTAGCCCCCCGCCGGTCGCCTTGAACACCGGGACGTATCGGCGGACCCGCCGCAGCAGCTCGTCGACGTGGACCGCCTCGCCGTCGCGCATGCGCAGCGTGTCCGGGTTGTGGCAGTAGAGGCACCGCAGCGGGCAGCCGGCGAGGAACGTCGTCATCCGGGTGCCGGGACCGTCGACCGCCGTGACGAGCTCCCAGGAGTGGAGCGAGCCGATGTCCCCGGCGCGCACGGCAGCGAGGTGCTCGCTGCGTGACATGTCCTCGACGTGCGCCAGGCCTGCCGTGCCCGCGGAACGGCGCAGCCGGGGAACCGCGTCCTCCGGCACCGCGACGTACTCGCCGTTGATCCCGTCGGGCGCCACGACCCCGCTGACGAGCGACTGCTCCTTGCTCATCGGTCTCCTTCCGTCGCGGTCCGTCGTGGATGAGCTCCCCGGTTCTCCTCACCTCACGCCCTCCCGAGGAGGGAGGTCGGAGGAGAACCGGGGAGCTCAGCGGCCGGTCACACGCTGCCGTGGAACGTCCGCGAGATGACGTCGAGCTGCTGCTCACGGGTGAGCCGGACGAAGTTCACCGCGTACCCGGAGACGCGGATCGTCAGCTGCGGGTAGTTCTCGGGGTGCTCCATGGCGTCCTCGAGGGTGTCCCGGTTGAGGACGTTGACGTTCATGTGGAAGCCCTGGGAGACCATGTAGGCGTCCAGCAGGCCCACGAGGTTGGTCACCTGCTCGTCCTTGGTGCGCCCCAGCCCCGACGGCACCACCGTGTTCGTCAGCGAGATGCCGTCCTGTGCCTCGGAGTACGGCAGCTTGGCCACCGAGAGCGCCGAGGCGAGCATGCCGTGGGTGTCGCGTCCGTTCATCGGGTTCGCACCCGGCGCGAAGGACTCACCGGAACGGCGCCCGTCCGGGGTGTTCCCGGTGTGCTTGCCGTAGACGACGTTCGAGGTGATCGTGAGCACCGACTGGGTGTGCACGGCGTCCCGGTAGGTGGGCTGGCGGCGGATCTTCTCCATGAACCGCTCGACGAGGGTGACGGCGATGTCGTCGACCCGGTCGTCGTCGTTCCCGAACGTCGGGAAGTCGCCCTCGACGTCGTAGTCCACGACGAGCCCGTCCTCGTTGCGCACGGGACGCACGGTGGCGTACCGGATCGCCGACAGCGAGTCGGCGGCCACCGACAGGCCGGCGATGCCGCAGGCCAGGGTGCGCAGCACGCCGCCGTCGTGCAGTGCCATCTCCAGCCGCTCGTAGGCGTACTTGTCGTGCATGTAGTGGATGCAGTTGAGGGCGTCGACGTAGGTCTGGGCCAGCCAGTCCAACAGCGAGTCGTACTTCGCCAGGACGTCCTCGTACTCGAGCACGTCGCCGGTCACCGGCTCGCTCACCGGCGCGACCTGCTTGCCGCTGTTCTCGTCACGGCCCCCGTTGATCGCGTAGAGCAGCGCCTTGGCGACGTTCACGCGGGCGCCGAAGAACTGCATCTGCTTGCCGATGGCCATCGCCGACACGCAGCACGCGATCCCGGCGTCGTCACCGCACTGCTCACGGATGAGGGAGTCGGACTCGTACTGGATGGCGGAGGTGTCGATCGAGACCTGCGCACAGAACCGCTTGAAGCCCTCGGGCAGCGCGTCGCTCCACAGCACCGTGAGGTTCGGTTCGGGCGCGGGGCCGAGGTTGTACAGCGTCTGGAGCATCCGGAAGGAGTTCTTGGTCACCAGGTGCCGGCCGTCGTTGCCCACGCCGCCGATCGACTCGGTGACCCACGTCGGGTCGCCGGAGAAGAGCTCGTCGTACTCGGGGGTGCGCAGGAACCGGACGATGCGCAGCTTGATGACGAAGTCGTCGATGATCTCCTGCGCCTCGCTCTCGGTGAGCACGCCGTCGGCGAGGTCCCGCTCGAGGAAGATGTCGAGGAACGTCGAGGTGCGGCCCAGGGACATGGCCGCCCCGTTCTGCTCCTTGACCGCGCCGAGGTAGGCGAAGTAGAGCCACTGGACGGCCTCGCGGCCGGTCCGGGCGGGCCCGGAGATGTCGTAGCCGTAGGACGCCGCCATCTGCTTGAGCTCCTGGAGGGCCCTGATCTGCTCGGAGTTCTCCTCGCGGTCCCGGATGACGTCCTCGACCGAGCGCTGCGCGTCGAGCACCGCGCGCTCGGCCTGCTTCGCCTCGATGAGGGCGTCGACGCCGTAGAGCGCGACGCGGCGGTAGTCGCCGATGATCCGGCCGCGGCCGTAGGCGTCGGGCAGCCCGGTGACGATGTGGGCGCTGCGGGCGCGGCGCACGTCCGGGGGGTAGACGTCGAAGACGCCCTGGTTGTGGGTCTTGCGGTAGGTGGAGAAGACCGTCTCCAGGGTCGGGTCGACCTCGTAGCCGTACGTCTCGAGCGAGGTGGCGACCATCCGCCAGCCGCCGTAGGGCATGATCGCCCGCTTGAGCGGGGCGTCGGTCTGCAGGCCGACGATGAGCTCGCGGTCCTCGTCGATGTACCCGGGCGCGTGGGCGGTGATGGTCGACGGCGTGGTCGCGTCGACGTCGTACACACCCTTCTCCCGCTCCTCGGGGAACATCGCGGCGAGCGTCTGCCACACGTGGGTGGTGCGCTCCGTGGGCCCGGCGAGGAACGCGTCGTCGCCGTCGTAGGCGGTGTAGTTGCGCTGGATGAAGTCACGGACGTCGACGGACTCCTGCCACGGACCGGGGGCGAAACCCCGCCATGCGCCCGTGGACTGCTGGGCCTGGTGGATCGTTGTCGTGGCCATTGCTGCCTCCCTCTGAGCCCGGCTCCTGCCGGTGGTTTCACCGTACGGACCGATCGGCTCCCGGCCGTGGGACCTAGGCCCGAGTACCTACGTAAGCCGTCTCACACGAGGGTAGACGGGTGTGACGCGCAGCACTGGCTGCGCGCTCAGCCGCGGGCCTCGGGCTCCACCGTCTCCGCGACCGGACCGAGGGCGACGACGGCGCCCGCGGCCTGGCGGGCGACGTCCTGCGCCTGGAGGTGGTACTGGGCGACGACCTGCGCGCGGCTGGCGTGGTCGAGGAACTCGTGGGGCAGCCCGTGGGTCTGGACCGGCAGGGTGTGGCCGGCCTCCGCGAGGGCGTCACGCACGGCGCTGCCGACCCCACCGGTCCCGAGCCCGTCCTCGACGACGACGACGAGGTCGTGCTTGGTGGCCAGCCCGACGAGGTCGGCGCTCACCGGCAGCACCCACCGCGGGTCGACGACCGTGGAGCCGATGCCCTGGGCCTCGAGCGCCTCGGCCACGGACACGGCGGTGTGCGCCATGACGCCGACACCGACGACGAGCACCCGTGGCCCGCCGTCACCGGCGGTGCGGGCGAGCACGTCGACGCTGCCCTCGCGCCCGACGGCGGCGAGCGGGTCGGGCAGCGCGCCCTTGGGGTAGCGCACGACCGTGGGGGCGTCGTCGACGTCGATCGCCTCGCGGAGCTCGGCGCGGAGGGTGGGCTCGTCGCGCGGCGCGGCCAGCCGCAGCCGGGGGACGGTGCGCAGCAGCGCGAGGTCCCACATGCCGTTGTGGCTCGCGCCGTCGTCTCCCGTGATGCCGGCACGGTCGAGGACGATCGTCACCCCGGCGCGGTGCAGCGCGACGTCCATGAGGAGCTGGTCGTAGGCGCGGTTGAGGAAGGTCGCGTACAGCGCCACGACGGGGTGCAGCCCGGCGAAGGCCATCCCGGCCGCGGAGGTGAGCGCGTGCTGCTCGGCGATCCCGACGTCGACGACGCGGTCGGGGAACTCCTCGGCGAGCGGTGCCAGCCCCACCGGCGCCAGCATGGCGGCGGTGACGGCGACGACGTCGCTGCGCTGCCGCGCGATCTGGACGATCTCCTCGGCGAAGACGGACGTCCAGCCGAACCGGGAGGGGGCGACGGGCAGGCCGGTCTCCGGGTGGATGACGCCGACGGCGTGGAACCGGTCGGCGATGTCCTCCTCGGCCGGGCTGTAGCCGCGGCCCTTCTCGGTGATGGCGTGGACGATGACGGGGCTGCCGAAGGCCTTGGCGCGGCGCAGCGCGAACTCCATGGCGGGCAGGTCGTGGCCGTTGACCGGGCCGATGTACTTGATGCCCAGGTCCTCGAACAGGCCCTGGGGCGCGAGGACGTCCTTGACACCCTTCTTCAGGCCGTGGAGGGCGTCGTAGGTCATCCGGCCGGGCGGGCCGCTGCGCTGCAGGGCTCGCTTGCCCCAGCCGAGCACCTTCTCGTAGCCGCGCGCGGTGCGCAGGGCGTCGAGGTGGTGGGCCAGGCCACCGATCGTCGGCGCGTAGGAGCGGCCGTTGTCGTTGACGACGATGATCAGCCGACGGTCCTGGGCCTCGGCGATGTTGTTCAGCGCCTCCCAGGCCATCCCACCGGTGAGGGCCCCGTCGCCGATGACGGCGATGACGTGCCTGGTGCGCTGGCCGGTGAGCTCGTGGGCGCGGGCGATGCCGTCCGCCCAGGACAGCGCCGTCGAGGCGTGGGAGTTCTCCACGATGTCGTGCTCGGACTCCGTCCGGCTCGGGTAGCCCGAGATGCCGCCCCGCTTGCGCAGGTCGGTGAAGTCCTGCCGGCCCGTGAGCAGCTTGTGGACGTAGGCCTGGTGGCCGGTGTCGAACACGACGCGGTCGCGGGGGGACTTGAAGACGCGGTGGATCGCGAGGGTCAGCTCGACGACACCCAGGTTGGGTCCGAGGTGTCCTCCGGTCTTGGACACGGAGTCGACGAGGTAGTCACGCAGCTCCTTGGCCAGGACCTCGAGCTCCGCGGTGGTGAGGGAGCTGAGGTCCGCGGGCCTGCGGATGCGTCCGAGCTGGCTCATCGCGCCCCTTTCCGATCGGCGACAGGCGCTGGTTCACCCTACGACGCGCCACGCCCCCGCGCGAGGACGCCGGCCGTGAGCAGCGCCTCCCTCCTCACCCGGGCCGCGGGCCCTCCCCCGCGCCGGAGGTGCGGCGCAGGTCGGTGAGGACGAAGATCTCCGCCCCGTGGTGGATGAGCTCGCGGTTCATGTGGAGGACGAGGTGCGCGAAGGGTGCCCCCGCGTCGACCTCGGTGGCCTGGCTCAGCCCCACGGTCATGAGCTCGTCGTCCGGCAGGGCTGCGATTCCGTCGCGCCAGGCCTCCACCCAGTGGGTGAGGGCGGACCGGGCGGGACCGACCTCTCCGTGGAGCTCGACGTCGGCACGTCGCCACTGCCGCTCCCCGAAGGTCCACTCCCAGCGCTCGGCGAAGGCCTCGGTGAGGTGGGCGACGAGCCAGGCGATCGTCCGTGGGCCGGGCTCGTCCGGGCCGTCCGGCCACTCGGCGACCCACGCACCCGTCCCGAGGGTCCGCGCCGTCCGCTCCTCGCCACGGTGCACGACGCGCAGCGCGCCGGCGCTCGGCTCCCAGTGGAACTCCTCCTGGGTCACCGTCGCGAGGCGGGCGCTGAGCTTCATCCAGGAGAAGCCGAGCTGACCCAGGACCGTCGCCTTGGGTGTCGGCACACCGAGGATCGACCAGTCGAACTCCGCGGGCCCGTAGTCGCCCTCGACAGCCATGTCGCCCCCTCGTCGTCGCGGCCCGGCTCGTGCCGGCTCGCCCCCACGATAGGGCCGCCGTCCCGCGGTCGGAAGGGTTCTGGTCCGCCGGGCCGGCACACGCGACGTGCGCGGCATCCGGCTCCCGACGGGAGCGTGCCTGCCGACGTGGCCACGGCAGCTCACGCGACGAGAGCCGGGTTCCTGCGGGCACCGGGCGGTGCCCCGAGGAACCCGGCTCTCACCGGAGTGCGGGACGGGCTGGGTCAGGCCTTGACGAGGCTCCGCAGCACGTACTGCAGGATCCCGCCGTTGCGGAAGTAGTCCGCCTCACCGGGGGTGTCGATGCGCAGGGGCGCGTCGAACTCGACGGTGGAGCCGTCCTCCTTGCTCGCCTCGACGTGGACCGTGCGCGGCGTGCGGCCCTCGTTGAGCTCGGTGATCCCGGAGATCGCGAAGGTCTCCGTCCCGTCCAGGCCGAGGGAGTCGGCGTTCTCGCCCTCGGGGAACTGGAGCGGCAGCACACCCATGCCGATGAGGTTGGAGCGGTGGATCCGCTCGAAGCTCTCGGCGATGACGGCCTTGATGCCGAGCAGCGTCGTGCCCTTCGCGGCCCAGTCTCGCGAGGACCCGGAGCCGTATTCCTTGCCACCGAGCACGACGAGCGGGACGCCGGCCTCCTGGTAGGCCATCGAGGCGTCGTAGATCGACTCCTGCTCACCGGTGAGAAAGTTCTTGGTGAAGCCCCCCTCGACGCCGTCGAGCAGCTGGTTGCGCAGCCGGATGTTGGCGAAGGTGCCGCGGATCATCACCTCGTGGTTTCCGCGGCGTGAGCCGTAGGAGTTGAAGTCCTTGCGGGCGACGCCGTGCTCGGCGAGGTACGTGCCCGCCGGGCTGTCGGGCTTGATCGCGCCTGCCGGGGAGATGTGGTCGGTGGTGACCGAGTCGCCGAGCTTGGCCAGCACCCGGGCACCGGAGATGTCCTCCACCGGCTCGGGGTCGGCGCCCATGCCCTCGAAGTACGGGGGCTTGCGGACGTAGGTGGACTCCTCGTCCCACGCGAAGGTGTCACCCTCCGGGGTGGGCAGCGACTGCCACCGCTCGTCGCCCGCGAACACGTCGGCGTAGTCGTCCTCGAACATGTCCTGGCTGACCGAGCTGGCGATGACGGCGTCGATCTCGGCGGGGCTGGGCCAGATGTCGCTGAGGTAGACGTCGTTGCCGTCCGTGTCCTGTCCCAGCGGCTCGTTCGCGAAGTCGAAGTCCATCGAGCCGGCCAGGCCGTAGGCGATGACCAGCGGCGGGGAGGCCAGGTAGTTCATCTTCGTGTCCGGATTGATCCGGCCCTCGAAGTTCCGGTTCCCGGACAGCACGGCGGCCACCGCGAGGTCGTTGTCGTTGACCGCCTCGGAGATCTCCTCCGGGAGAGGGCCGGAGTTGCCGATGCACGTCGTGCAGCCGTAGCCCACGAGGTGGTAGCCGAGCTTCTCCAGGTAGGGCCACACGCCGGCCTTGTCGTAGTAGTTCGACACCACCTGGGAGCCGGGTGCCATCGAGGTCTTGACCCAGGGCTTGGTCTTCAGGCCCTTCTCCACCGCCTTCTTCGCCAGCAGGGCCGCGCCGAGCATGACCGAGGGGTTGGAGGTGTTGGTGCACGAGGTGATGGCGGCAATGACGACGGCGCCGTGGTCGAGCTCGACGTCCGTGCCGTCCTCCATGGTCACCCGGACCGGGTTGCTCGGACGCTCGTACCCGTGCGGCGGGGCGGCCGAGTGGACGGGCCGGCCCCGCTCCGAGGAGTGGTGGGTGGGGTCGGGGGTCGTCGCGTCGGACGCCGGGAAGGTGTCCATCAGCTCCTCGTCGAGCTCACTCTTCTCGATCGAGTTGCCGTTGACGATGTAGTTCTTGATGTCGGCGCGCCACTGGTCCTTGGCGCTGCTCAGCGCGATGCGGTCCTGCGGACGCTTCGGTCCGGCGATGGACGGGACGACGCTCGACAGGTCGAGCTCGACGTACTCCGAGTACTGCACCTCACGCGACGGGTCGTGCCACAGGCCCTGCTCCTTGGCGTAGGCCTCGACGAGCCGGATCGAGTCCTCGTCGCGGCCGGTGAGCGTGAGGTAGTCCAGGGTGACCTGGTCGACGGGGAAGATCGAGACGGTCGAGCCGAACTCCGGGCTCATGTTGCCGATGGTCGCGCGGTTGGCGAGCGGGACCTCGGCGACGCCCTCGCCGTAGAACTCGACGAACTTGCCGACGACGCCGTGGTCGCGCAGCTTCTCGGTGATGGTGAGGACGACGTCAGTGGCGGTCGCGCCGTCCGGGATGGACCCGGTGAGCTTGAAGCCGACGACCTTCGGGATGAGCATGCTGATCGGCTGGCCGAGCATGGCCGCCTCGGCCTCGATGCCGCCGACGCCCCAGCCCAGCACGCCGAGCCCGTTGACCATCGGGGTGTGGGAGTCGGTGCCGACGCAGCTGTCCGGGTAGGCGACGGTGACGCCGTCGTTGTCCCGCGTCATCACGGTGCGGGCGAGGTACTCCAGGTTGACCTGGTGGACGATGCCGGTGCCGGGCGGGACGACCTTGAAGTCGTCGAAGGCCGTCTGGCCCCAGCGGAGGAACTGGTACCGCTCGCCGTTTCGCTCGTACTCGATCTCCACGTTGCGCGAGAACGCCTGCGAGTTGCCGAAGACGTCGACGATGACCGAGTGGTCGATGACCAGCTCGGCGGGCGCGAGCGGGTTGATCTTCGTCGGGTCGCCACCGAGGTCGGCCATCGCCTCGCGCATGGTGGCGAGGTCGACGACGCAGGGCACACCGGTGAAGTCCTGCATCACCACGCGGGCGGGGGTGAACTGGATCTCGGTGTCCGGGTCCGCCTGCGAGTCCCACCCGGCGAGTGCGCGGACATGGTCGGCGGTGACGTTCGCGCCGTCCTCGGTGCGCAGGAGGTTCTCGGCGAGGATCTTGAGGCTGTACGGCAGCCGCTCCAGCCCCTCGACCGCGTCCAGTCGGTAGATCTCGTAGTTCTTCTCGCCCACCGTGAGGGTGGAGCGGGCTCCAAAGCTGTCGACGCTCACATCTGCTCCTCTTGCCGCTTCGCTGCTGCGTTCCTGTCGGCCATCGTCCCACGCGGGTGGTGCCGTCGCAGCAGCCACCACCCACAGGTTATCTCGACATCAAGATACTTTGTCCGGGCGGCGAAGTCACGCCACGGCGTGGCGTGGCGCGGGCGGTCCGCTACCCGTCCCGCGGCTCGAGCACGGCGACGCACTCGACGTGGTGCGTGTGCGGGAACAGGTCGTAGCCGGTGAGCGAGACGACGTCGTAGCCGTGCTCGACGGCGGTCCCCAGGTCACGCGCGAGCGCGGCCGGGTCACAGGCGACGTACACCAGGCGGCGCGGGCGCAGGCGGGTCAGCGACGTCATGACGTCCGTGCCGGCACCCGACCGCGGCGGGTCGAGGACGACGGCGTCGGCCGGGCCGGCGAGCCCGTCGACGACGGGAGCGGTGACGCCGGCCACGTGGAGCACCGCCTGCGGTTGGGCGTGGAGGTTGCGGCGGGCATCCTTGACGGCGCGCTCGTTGAGCTCGACGGCGTCGACGCGTCCCTCCTCGCCGACCGCCCGGGCGAGCGGCAGCGTGAACAGGCCGGCGCCCGAGTACAGGTCGACGACGCGCTGTCCGCGCTCGGGCCGGACGGCGGCGAGGACGGCCTCGACGAGGGTGGCCGGCGCGTCACGGTGCACCTGCCAGAACCCCGTGGCATCGACGCGGTAGGCGAGGTCCCCGACGGACGAGGGCACCTGCTCGTGCACCGCGACCCGCGCCGGCGCGCTCCGTCCCCGACCACGTCCCCGGCGTTCCCCGGACGCCCGGAGCGAGCGGGCCGGGTGCTGCGGGTCGACCGGCCGGCCGTCGCACAGCACGACGACGGGGCCGCCGCTCGGGGCGACGACGTCGATGCGCGTGCCGGGCCGCAGCCCCTCCCAGCGCCCGGGCGCGAAGAGCTCGAGCTCGGTGACCGCGGGGACGGCGAGCGGCATCTCGCCGAGCGGGACGACGTCGTGGGTGCGGTAGCGGAACATGCCCGCCCGGGACTCGCCGTCGAGCACCAGGTCGATGCGCGTGCGGGTGCCCAGGCCGTCCCCGGCGTCGTCGTCGCCCAGGGGGTGGACCGTGAACGGGGCGAGGTGCGTGAGCTCGAGGTGCCCGATGCGGCGGAGCGTGTCGCGCACGACCTCGGCCTTCCACTGGCGCTGGGCGGGCAGCGTGAGGTGCGCGAGCTCTCCCCCGCCGACTCCCCCCGGCCCGGCCTCCGGCCAGCGGCTGGGCACGCGGTCCGGGGACGGCTCGTGGACGGCGACGGCGTCGCCCCGCCAGAACCGCCGCCCCTCGCCCGCGTCGGTGAGGCGGACGTCGACCACCTCACCGGGCGCGGCGTGCCGGACGAACACGACGCGGCCCTCGACACGCGCGACGCAGTGCCCCCCGTGGGCGGGCGGCCCGACCGTGACGCGGCTCAGGACATCCATGTGATCAGCTCTCCTCGGTGGTCCACGGCACCGTCGTGACGACGGTCCCGGGCAGGGCGACCAGCCGCCTGCGCAGCCGTCGGGACTCGCGCCCGACGAGCAGCCGCCGCCACCACCACTTGGCCCACACCTCCGGCACGTACACGACGGCCAGGCCGGACGGCTCGGCGCGCAGGGCCGCGGCGACGTGCTCGACGACCGCGGTGGCCGCCTCACCCGGTGGGGCCGCGAGCTCGACGAGCGGCACGGGCAGCTCGGCCGCGGCCCACTGGTCACGCACGGTCGCCGCTGCGCGGTCGTCCGGAGGCACCGTGAGGACCTCGAGGGACGTCGCCCGCAGTGCCCGGGCGTAGGTCACGGCGCGCAGGGCGGGCCGGTCGAGCGACGCGGCGACGACGAACGCGCGCACGACCGTCGGCAGCGCCCGGTCCTCACCCTCGGGGACGAGGCGGGCGTCCAGCTCGCGGTCGTGTCGGCTCACACCCCACATCATCGCCGACAGGAGCAGGAGTGCCGGGACGACGGCCCAGCCGCGCACGGCGGCGAGCAGGAGCAGCACGCTCGCGACGACCGTGCCGACACCCGTGACGGTCCGTCCCTGCCACGCCCGCCGGCGCGCGGCGGGCTGGTACATGGCGTCCAGCGCCCGACGCCACAGGCGACGACCCGTGCCGAGGGCGAGGACGGCCAGCAGAAGGACCGTGACGGCGTAGCAGGCGACGAGGACGGGCACGTCGCCCGCGGCGAGCCACACGGCGACCGCGGCCGAGAGCGTGACAGCGACGGTGCCGGCCTCGTCCGCGGGCCTGCCGAGCTGCGCGGCACGCCCGCCGGAGCGCCACCGGAGCGGCGGGGCGGACAGCGCCGTCGCCGCGCCCACGAGGACGACGACGGCGAGGAGCACGGCCAGCACCGCACCGGGGACCGGCCCCGCGGCAGCCACCACACGGGTCAGACCGCGCGCCGCGTCGCTCGTGCCGCCGGCGCCCGCAGCGGCCACCGCGAGGAGGCCCAGCACACCCGCCACCGCGCCGAGGACCCGCTGCCCCGCCTGCTGCTCGGACCCGCGGCGGGTGCCCTCGAGCGCGGGACGGATGAGCAGACCACCGAGCGCACCGGCCGCGAGCACCGCCAGGACGTCCTGGCCCGTCAGCACCGTGCGAGGGAGGGGTTCGCGCGGGTGCGTCCCGACGACGAGCGCCCCCGCGACCACCGTCGCCGCGAGCGCGAGCACGCCGCACCACTCGGCAACGGCGAGCACCCGGCCACGGGCCCAGCCCCACCGGACGAGTCGGGCCGCGCCGACGACGGCGAGGAGCAGGACGGCGACCACGGGGACGCCTCCGGTCGGCACCGGGGCCACGAGGCCCACCAGGGTCGCGGCGAGCGAGGCGCACGCCGCGATCAGCAGGACCCGGCCGAGCAGGATGGCGGCCGCGGCCAGCGGCGTGCCCAACGGTCCCAGGTCACGACGCAGCGCGGGGCGCTCCGGCACGCGTCGCAGGCCGAGGAGCAGCAGCGCCACCCCGCCGAGGAGCGTGAGCACCACCCAGCCGACGGCCTCCCGGGGCCAGCCGGTGCCGAGGACGGCGTCGCCGCACAGGACGGCCGCAGCCGCGACGGGAACCGGGTGCCACTCACGCCGGAGCGGACGGGACCCGGCGAGCAGCGCACGGTGGAAGGCTGCGGGGTCATGGCTCACGGGGACTCATGCTAGGGCGGAGCGCGATAGCGTGCCGATGTGCACTTCGTCATCATGGGCTGCGGCCGGGTGGGCGCGACGATCGCCACCCAGCTGGAGCAGCAGGGTCACTCCGTCGCCGTGCTCGACCAGAACCCCGACTCCTTCCGCCGGCTTCCGGAGGAGTTCTCGGGCCAGCGGGTCACCGGGCTCGGTTTCGACCGCGACGCGCTCTCCCAGGCGGGGATCGAGGACGCCTACGGTTTCGCGGCGGTCTCCAACGGCGACAACTCCAACGTGCTCTCCGCCCGTGTGGCACGGGAGACCTACAACGTGGAGAACGTCGTCGCCCGCATCTACGACCCCCGTCGGGCGGAGGTCTACGAGCGGCTCGGCATCCCGACCGTCGCCACCGTGCGGTGGACGGCGGACCAGGTGCTGCGCCGCATGATGCCCGGCGCGGCGGCGGACTTCCGCGACGCCTCCGGACACGTCTCCCTCGTGCAGATGGACGTCCACAGCGGCTGGGTGGGCCGTCCGCTGACCGTCCTCGACGCCGCGTCGGGTGCGCGCACCGCCTACCTCACCCGCGGCGGGACCGCGCTCCTGCCCGAGGAGGGCTCGGTCCTGCAGGACGGTGACCTCCTCCACGTCCTCACCCGCACCGACGACATCGAGGCGGCGCGTCGGGTGCTCGCGGCCGCACCCCCGGAGGTCTCCTGATGCAGGTCGTCATCGCCGGCGCCGGGAGCGTAGGCCGGTCCATCGCCCGCGAGCTCCTCGCCCACGGGCACACCGTCACCCTCATCGACAAGCAGCCCGCCGCCATGCGCGTCGCGTCGGTCGCCGACGCCGAGTGGCAGCTGGCCGACGCGTGCGAGATCTCCAGCCTCGCCGAGGCGGGCGTGGACTCCTGCGACGTCGTCGTGGCGGCGACGGGGGACGACAAGGCCAACCTCGTCGTCTCGCTGCTCGCCAAGACCGAGTTCGCGGTGCCCCGCGTCGTGGCGCGCGTGAACAACCCGAAGAACGAGTGGATGTTCGACTCCGCGTGGGGGGTGGACGTCCAGGTGTCCACGCCGCGGATCATGACGGCCCTCGTCGAGGAGGCCGTGTCGGTCGGCGACCTCGTACGGATCTTCACGTTCCACGGCTCGGGCACCAGCCTGCACGAGGTCACTCTCGCCGCCGGCTCACCGGTCGCCGGCAGCACGGCCCGGGAGGTGGACTGGGGACCCGGCTGCTTCCTGTCTGCCATCATCCGCGCCGGGGAGGCGATCCCACCCGACGGCGACGAGCAGGTGGTCGCCGGGGACCGGTTGGTCCTCGTGCTCAGCGGGCAGGCGGACCCGGCGGCACTGCAGGAGCTGGTCGCTCCCGCACCAGGAGCCACGTGAGCCACAGGGCCAGCGCCCACAGCGGCACCCCCATGACGAGCCGGGCGGTGCCCAGCCACGCCGTCGATGCGTCGAGGTAGAGCGGCACCTGGACCGCGAGGCGGGCGACGAACAGCGCGATCCACAGCCACGTCGCGGCCACGTAGCGGCGCAGCCGGGGCCGCTGGGCCGGGTCGGTGCGCCAGGCGAATCCCTCCAGGCGCAGCAGCGCCACGACGACTCCGACGACGGGCCAGCGCACGAGGACGCTGACGAGCAGGGCGACGCTGTACACGGCGTTGGTCCACAGGCCGAAGGCGAAGTAGTCCTGCGCCTGTCCCGAGCGCCACGCCCACAGGACACCGATCCCCACACCGAGGATCCCGCCGAGCGCCTGGGTCACCGGCGTCCCGCCGATGAGGCGCGCCACGACGAGGACGACCGCCACGGCGAGCGACGCGACGAGCGGCGGCACCAGCTCCTGCCCGGAGGCGAGGTAGACGACGACGAAGACCAGCCCGGGGGCGACGGACTCGACGAGCCCACGTACGCCGCCGATGGCCTCGGCGAGGGAGAAGTCCTCCCCGGCGAGCTGGCTCATCCGCGAGCGGGCCACCGCCTCCGGGACGGCCTCCGGCACGGCGTCCGGGTCGGTGGAGCCAGTGGTCATGGGGAGTCCTCCGGGAGCAGCCGGTAGGCCGGGTTGAAGATGGTCGGTCGGTGGTCCCCCGAGTAGACCACGCCCTCGGCGAGCAGCCGCCGTCCGGGGGTGATGCCGGGGATGTGGCGCCGGCCGAGCCACACGAGGTCGAGCTCCCCCGTCCCGTCGTGCAGCCGGGCGACGAGGCTGGTGCCCGAGGGACGGTAGGTGACGGCCACGAGTGCACCCGCGACGCGGGTGCGCTGCCGTGCACGGGTCTCCGCTACCGGTTGAGCCACGACGATCAGCGGATCTCGGTGATCTCCGGCCCGCGGGTGAGCGGGTCGAGGGACGAGCCCTCCGCCTCCTGCGCCTCGGCCGGGCCTGCCTTGCCCGGCATCTGCAGCGCCAGCACGTCGCGGGGCGGGCGGGCCTCCTGCCCACGGACGACGACGACGTCGGCGAAGAGGTCCTCGAGCTCCTTCGCGGCGTCGGGGTCGATCGCCGCCTTCCCGCTGAGCACCCCGCGCAGGAACCACCGCGGGCCGTCGACGCCGATGAACCGCGCCGGACGGTGCCCCATGCGGCCGTCCTGGGTCGTGACCGGGAGCCGGGCGAGGATCTCGCGCCCGAAGGGGCCGTCGACCTCGTCGGCGGTCCCGCCCTGCTTCGTCACCGAGGCGACGATCTCGGGGCGCAGCTCCTCCCACAGCCCACCCGAGCGGGGTGCCGCGAAGGCCTGCACCTGCAGCGCGGACCCGGAGATCGACACGCTCGCCGCGACGACCTGCCGTGTCCGCTTCTCCAGCTCCATCCGCACCTTGAGCCCGGGGCGCGCCGGGACGCGCAGCGCCCCGAGGTCGAGCCGCTGCCCGAGCTCGGGCACGTCGGCGACGTCCCAGGGTCCGTGCTCCTGCGCGGGCTCCGGCGCCGCCGGCTCCGGGTCCGTCGTCCCGGG
This sequence comes from Georgenia sp. H159, assembly GCF_035607575.1. Classification (NCBI taxonomy): domain Bacteria; kingdom Bacillati; phylum Actinomycetota; class Actinomycetes; order Allobogoriellales; family Allobogoriellaceae; genus Georgenia; species Georgenia sp. H159. Next base: position 46,228 of record NZ_JAYDZY010000006.1, read on the forward strand.
CTCGTCCGGCTCCGCCGCGCGTCGTCGTGAGAAGAGCGCCATCAGTTCGTGCCTCCCGCTGCTGCTCCGGTGGCCTCCCAGCCACCTGTCGACCCGAGTCCGCCCGCGCCGCGTACCGACTCGGACAGGTCCTCGACCTCGGTGAACCGTGCCTGCGCCACACGCTGGACGACCAGCTGTGCGATGCGGTCACCGCGAAGGAGCCGCACCGGCTGCCGGAGGTCCGTGTTGAGCAGGATCACCTGGATCTCACCGCGGAATCCTGCATCCACCGTACCCGGCGCGTTGACGACCGTGACCCCGTGGCGGGCCGCCAGCCCGGAGCGCGGGTGGACGAAGGCCGCCCAGCCCTCGGGAAGCGCGATCGCGACCCCGGTCGGGACCACGGCGCGCTCCCCGGGGCCGATCTCGACGTCGTGCCGCGCGCAGAGGTCGGCCCCGGCGTCACCGGGGTGCGCGTAGCGGGGGACGGGAAGGTCGGGGTCGAGCCGCTGGAGCGGCACGTCGACCACGTCGTAGTCAGTCACGCACGCGACTGTACTGACTTCCGCGGGGCGGCACGGCCCACCTGCCCGGCGCGGAGCGGGGTGGGACGGCGGGTGGTGGCAGAGTTGGTGCCGTGGACACCTCGATCTTCCGTGAGCGGCTGCGGCCGCGGCCGGTCAACCTCGTGCTGGCTGCGTTGGCCGGCGTCGTCGTCGGTGCCCTCGTCTGGCCCTTCCACGAGGTGGCCGGGTACGTCGTCGGCGCGCTCGCGGTGGCGGCCCTCGTCGGCGCGCTCGTGGCGACGGCCCCGCTCGTCGTCGTCGACCTCGGCGAGCCCGCCGTCGGGGAGGGCCCGACGTTCCGGGCCGGGAACGCACGGATCGGCGTCGAGCACCTCGGGACGGCCGAGGTGCTCGACGCCGATGCGATGAGAGCTGCGATGGGTCCGGAGGCCGACGCCCGCGCGTACCTCTGCCACCGCCCGTGGGTGCGGCAGGCTGTGCGCGTCGCCGTCGTCGACCCGGATGACCCGACGCCGTACTGGCTCGTGGCCAGCCGGCGCCCTACGGAGCTTGCTGCTGCGCTCGGACGAGCAGGTCAGGCAGCGCACTCCGAGCAGACGAGCTGGCCGCCGTCCTCATAGGCCAGCTGGCTGCGGTGGTGCACCAGGAAGCAGCGCGAGCAGGTGAACTCGTCGGCCTGCCTCGGCAGCACGCGAACGGAGAGCTCCTCGTTGCTGAGGTCCGCGCCGGGCAGCTCGAAGCCCTCAGCGGCCTCCGCCTCGTCCTCGTCGACCGCGGGCGAGCTGCTCTCCGCGCGGCGAGCCTTGAGCTCCTCGATCGAGTCCTCGGACAGGTCCTCTTCGTTCTTGCGTGGCGCGTCGTAGTCGGTCGCCATGTAGACGTCACGCTCCGGTTCGTCTCGTCGTGTGGGGCACGGATCGTGCCGTACCTCAGGAACGCAAAGCGCCTCTCTTTGTTCCCGCGGCACCCGGATTGTGCACCATCGAGCCCCGGCACGTCGCGGTGGACCGGGGCCTCGGTGGGCAGGACGTCCGCGGATCCGCGGAATGCCGCGGTTCGCGGGCGGGCGGCATGTGACCGGAATCTCGCCGTGCCGACCCCTCAGCCGAGGGCGGGACGGAGCACCTCGAGCAGCTCCGTGACGAGGGCGGCGGGTCCGGCGACGGTCAGCCCGTCCTCGCCGGAGCCGAGACGGTGGACCACGCCCCCCGCCTCGGTGACGACGAGCGCCCCGGCGGCCATGTCCCACGGGTTGAGGTACTGCTCGTAGAAGACGTCCAGCCGCCCCTCGGCGACGAGGCAGAGGTCGACGGCGGCGGACCCGAGCCGGCGGATGTCCCGCACCGTCGGCAGCACCGCGGTGAGGATGCGGGCCTGGCCGGAGCGACGGTCCGCGGTGTAGGCGAAGCCGGTCCCCAGGAGCGACGTCGCGAGGGCGGGTGCGCCGGTGACGGTGAGGCGCCGGCCGTCGGCGAAGGCACCGTGCCCGGCGGCCGCCGTCCACGTCTCCCCGGTCGCCGGGGCGTGGACGGCACCGGCGAGGAGCGGCCAGCCGTACGGGTCCTCCCCCTCGGCGCGGGCGACGGCGACGCTCACCGAGTAGCTGGGCAGCCCGTAGACGAAGTTGGTGGTCCCGTCGATGGGGTCGACCACCCAGGTGAGTCCGGAGGAGCCGGCGAGGCTGCCCTCCTCCTCACCGAGGACGCCGTCGTCGGGGCGCAGCTCCGCGAGCCGGCGGCGGATGAGCGCCTCCGCGGCCCGGTCGACCTCGGTGACGAGGTCCACGCCGCTGCTCTTGGTCTCCGCGGCCGCGACCGTGCCCGTCAACGCCTCGCGGACGAGGTCACCGGCCTCGCGTGCGACGAGCTCGGCGGTCCGCATGAGCTCGGTGGGTACGGCGTCCGGGTCGGTCATGGTGACGTCCTCCTGGGTCGTGGCACGCCGGGGCGCCTGGCGGCCGGTGGCGCGGGCGTGGTCCATGCTGTCAGGGTCGGGCGAACACACCGGCCGCAATCCGGCATCTGGGCCGCGAGCGGTGGCACCCTCGGTACATACCTCGAAGGGGGACGACATGCTAGAGCTCGAACTCGTCGGGCTGCACAGCGACGGCGAGCACCTCACGCTCGCCGGTCCGGACGGCCAGCGCTACCGCCTGCCCGTGGACGACGCGCTGCGTGCTGCCGTCCGGCGCGACCGGCCCCAGCTCGAGCAGATCCGTGCCGGTGGCGGGCTGCGGCCCAAGGAGATCCAGGCGCGGATCCGCGCCGGCGCCACGGCGCAGGACGTGGCGGAGGCTGCCGGCCTGCCCGTCGAGCACGTCCAGCGGTACGAGGGCCCGGTCCTCGCCGAACGCAACTGGGTCGTCGACCAGGCCCGCCGGTTCACCGTCGGGCGCGCCGAGGACTCCCCTCCGCTGGGTGACCTCGTCCTCGACCGGCTCGCCACGCGCGGAGTCCGGGAGCCGGACATCAGCTGGGACGCCGTCCGCAACCTCGACCGGCCGTGGGAGCTCATCGCCCGGTTCGCTGCCGGCGACAGGCGCCGCGAGGCGCGCTGGGAGGTCGACATGACCGCCCGCACGACCCACGCCGTCGACGACGAGGCCCGCTGGCTGTCCGAGACGGACGTCGGCCCTGCCGCCCCCGCGCACCGTCACCTCACCCCCGTACGGTTCTACGACGTCGAGGCGGACGGTGACCTCGGTCCCGCCCTCGCCGCGGTCGACGCCGACCTCACCGAGGACGCGGCCGACCAGGAGAGCGACGACCTCGGCTTCGGCGACCTGCCCGCTGCCAGCACCGACGACCTGCTCGCCGAGCTGCGCGCCACCCGCGGCACCCGTCCCGAGCTCGACCCGGCCGAGGCCGAGGACGAGGACGACTGGGGTCTGCCGCCGGCCGCGCACCCACCGGCGTCCCGCCAGCACGAGGCCGTCGACGCGCAGGTCCTCCCCATGCCACGCGACGCCCGCCCCGCGCCGGCCGCCGAGGCGCCGCCGTCCGCAGAGCCCGCGGCCGAGGAACCGGCCGCTCCCGCGGAGCGCCGCGCCCAGCTCCCGGCACAGCGCCGGGAGCCCGAGTCCAAGGACGCCAAGCGGCGCCGCGGGCGGCGGGCGAGCGTCCCCAGCTGGGACGAGATCGTCTTCGGCGCGAAGCCGGAGTGACCCTGACCGCCTGACGGCGACCCCGTTCACTCGAGCAGGGTCGGTGGGCTGAGCTCCACGGCCCCGGCGACGACCGCTGTCATCCGCCGCACGTGGTGGCGCCGGCACAGGACCTCGTAGCCGACGCCGGCGCCGGGTGCGGTCTCCGCCTCGGTGTCGCCGACGACGACCTGCTCGCCCTCGGTGACCATCCGGCCGTCGACGGTGCGTGCGTTGTGGGTCGCACGCCGTCCGCACCAGCACAGCGTCTCCACCTGGATCTGCTCGACGCGGTCGGCCAGCTCGAGCAGCCGGGCGGAGCCCGGGAACAGGCGCGTGCGGAAGTCTGTGGTGATCCCGAAGGCGAAGACGTCGACGTCCATGTCGTCCACCAGCCGCGCCAGCTGGCCCACCTGGTCCTCGCTGTAGAACTGGGCCTCGTCGCAGACGAGGTAGTCCACCCGCCGACCGTGCGTGCGCCGGTCGACGACCTCCTGCCAGAAGTCCGTGGCGTCGTCGGCCTCGACCGCGGCGACTGCCAGACCGAGCCGCGAGGAGAGCACCCCCAGCCCCGCCCTGTCGTTGCGGCTGAAGATCAGCCCCTCCAGGCCGCGGCGGCGGTAGTTGTAGTCCATCTGCAGGGCCAGGGTGGACTTGCCGGAGTCCATCGTCCCGGCGAAGAAGACGAGCTCGGCCACTACACCACCACGCGCAGGAGCGGGATCTCGAGCTCGGCGGGGGTGAGCGAGCCGTGCACCCCGACGAGGGCGATCGACGACGGCGTCTGGGTCCGTGAGTCGACCACGGCCCGGGTGCCCCGGGTGGCGACGACGACGTCACCGACGGTCGTCCGGTGGCGCTCGCTGAGCGTCCCGAACAGACCGATCTGCTCGGCCTCCTCCCGCAGCAGCACCCAGGCCGAGTCGCCGAGCACGTCACGCCAGCGGTCCGCGACGGCGCCGGCCGTACCCGCCTCGACGTGCACGTGGACGGCGCGCGGCTCACCGGCGACGAGGACGACGTCCCGGTCGAGCTCGGGTGTGGTGGCGACGTCGATCCGGGAGTCGGGTCCGAGGTCGACCATGCCGTGGTCGGCGGTGACGAGGAGGAGGGTCCCGGCGGGCAGCAGCCGCGCGAGCCGGGAGATCTCGGCGTCGACGAGCTCGACGGCCTCCCCCCACTGCCACGACCCCCAGCCGTGCTGGTGGCCCATCTTGTCGACGTCCCCCCAGTAGAGGTAGACGAGGTCGGTGTCGCGGGCCTTCAGCAGGGTGCAGGTGGCGTCCACACGGTCGGCCAGGGAGTCCGCGGCGACGAAGCGGGGACCGCGCAGGGCCGCCTCGGTGAGGCCCGAGCCCACGAAGCGCGCCGGTCCGACGCTGGCGACGCGCCGCCCCCAGGAGGTCGTCCCCAGCTGCTCGACGAGCGTGGGCTGGGGCTGCCACTCGCGCGGGGAGATGGTGGCCTCCTCCCAGCTGACGAGGTTGAGGAGCGAGCCGTCCGCGTCGTTGCGCACCGTGTAGCCGAGCATGCCGGTCTGCCCGGGGCAGGACCCGGTGCCGAACATCGTCAGGCTCGCGGCCGTCGTCGAGGGGTAGCCGCTGGTGAGGGTCAGCGCGTCCGGCAGGTGTGAGCGGAGGAACGGTGCGTGGCCGCCGCGTGCCGCGAGCATGTGGGCACCCATGCCGTCGACGAGCACGACGCAGACCTTGGGGGCCTGCGGCAGCCCGAGGGTGCTCCTGTCCTCGGCGGAGGTGCGACCCCCGCTGGTGGTCGGGGCGCCGACGGCGTCGAGCGCGGCCGGCAGCACGGCACGCAGGCTGGCGCCCTGATAGTCGGGGAGCCGGAGGTCGCTGGGCGGCTCGATCACGACGCCGCCACCGTGGCGGCGGACAGCGCCCGGGCGAAGTCGAGGGCCTGATCCAGGGCGTTGCTGCCCTCTGCCTGCGCGCTCACCCGCACGACGACGTCCTCCGGGGTGAGCAGGCCGGTGTAGCCGTGGTCGGCGTCGCACTCGGGGTCGCTGCACCCGGCCGGGGCGAGGTCCACCTGCTGCGCGCCTCCCCAGGTGACGGCGATGGTCAGCTCGTCGGACCGCAGGCCGCCGTGGGTGCTCGCGGGGTCGCTGACGCCGTGGGTCAGGGCGACCGAGGCGATCCGGTCGATGGGCACGGCCTCGGTGGTCGCGGCCGCGGACGGGACCTCGTTCCCGGGGACGTCGTCGACGTGCGCCATCACGAGCCGGGTGGGGGTGAGCGCCAGCGCCGTGAGGTGGCGCCGCACCTCGCGCGAGTCGAACGTCGTCTCGGGGTGGACGAGGTAGGCGCGGACCTCCTCGCCGGCGAGCGCGATGTCGAGCACGCCCTGGACGAGTCGCGGGTAGTACCCGGCACGGTCCAGGTCAGCACTCAGCTGGGCCTGCAGGTCGTTCCTCACGTTGCGGCGGTCCACTGGTCCATCTTGGCACCACTTGCGCCGACACCGGGAAGCACGCGACGTCCGCTGTCGGCGCGGCCGGGCTGCGCGACCTCGACGACGGCACTGAGCAGGGCGGCGCCGCGGCGACCGACGAGCACCGGGTTGAGGAGCAGCTGGCGCACCTCGGGCAGGTCGTCGGTGAGCACCGACACCCGCGCCACGACGTTCTCCAGCGCCCTGACGTCCAGGACCGGCAGGCCCCGGTGCCCGAACAGCCGGGGAGAGGCCTTGGCCGAGCGGATCATCTGCGCGACGTCGACATCGGTGAGCGGCGGGATCCGGTAGGACACGTCGTCGAGGAGCTCGACGGCGTCCCCTCCGAGGCCGAAGGACACGACCGGACCGTAGAGCTCGTCCTCGGTCCCGCGGACGACGCAGGCGACACCGGAGGGGGCCATCACCTGGACATCGAAGCCGTTCGGCTCCCGGCCCACGGCGGCGAGGTCACGGGCCATCACCGTCATGGCGGACGTGAGCTCCGCGGCGGTCCGCAGGTCCAGCCGGACGCCACCGAGATCGGCGCGGTGCCGCAGGATCTCGTCGCGGGTCTTCAGGGCCACCGGCCACCCGAGCTCCTCGGCGGCGGCGACCGCCTCCTCGGCGCTCGTCACCGCGCGGGAGGGCACGAGGGTGAGGCCGTAGCAGGCGAGCAGCTCCGCGACGGCATCCTGCTCGAGGCGCACGACGTCGCCCGTGTCGAGCCCGCGCAGGACGGGTGCGAGCAGCTCCCGGGCCCGTGCCGGTGCCAGGCCGCTGGGGTCGACGAGCTCGCCGCGGTCCCCCTGGCGCCACCGCGTGTGGCTCACGGCACCCGCGAGCGCCGCGACGGCGTCCGACGGGGTGGCGAAGGCGGGCACCACCCTGCCCTCGGCGGTGAGCTCCGGGGTCAGCCCGAGAAGTCCCTCGACGGCGGCGAGGACCGGCCGCTGCTCCCCGGCGGCCGCGGCTGCCACGGCCCGCCACACGCCCGGGTCTCCCCCGCCGAACGGCGGGACGTGGGCGACGACGAGCGCGTCCCACGTGTCGTCCTCCCGCAGCCGCGCGAGCTCGCGGGCGTAGTCCTCCGCGCCCGCCAGTGCGTGCAGCCCGGCTCCCGAGACCTTGGGTCGCAGCCCGTGGCTGCGCGCCGTCCCGGCGATGGTGCTCGTCAGGGCGCCGGAGTTGCTCAGCACCGCCGTGCGGGGGCCGCGGGGCAGCGGCTGAGCGGCCAGCAGCTGGGCGAGGTCGAGCATCTCCTGGGTGGTGCGGGCGCGGATGACCCCGGCCTGGTCGAGCATCTGCCCGAACACCCGCTGGGGCTCGCGGGTGGTCCGCACGGTGTGTCCCGGTGGCACCTGCTGGCCGGTCCGGCCGCTGGCGACGGTGATGAGCGGCGTGGTGGCGCTGAGCCTGCGCGCGATCCGGGAGAACTTGCGGGGGTTGCCGACCGACTCGAGGTTGATGACCGCGGCGGCGATCTCCGGGTCGTCCTGCCACGCCTGCATGGTGTCGTTGCCGGAGACGTCGGCGCGGTTCCCGGCGGACACGAAGCTGCGCAGCCCGATCCCGCGCTGCTGGACGGCGGCGAGCAGCGCGCTGCCGATGGCACCGGACTGGGTGAACAGCGCCACGCCGCCCCGGCCGATGCCCTGGCGCAGGGTGGCGTCCAGGCGACCCGCCTGCCCGTTGGCCACCAGCCCGTAGGAGGCCGGCCCGAGGAGCCGCATCCCGGCCGCGCGCGTCCGACGCACGAGCTCCTCCTGCCGCTGCCGGCCCACGGGGCCCTCCTCGGCGAAGCCGCCGGACAGGACGGCGACGGCGTGCGCGCCGAGGGCGGCGATGTCGGGGACCGCCGCGACGACGGCGTCGGGCTCCCCCGCGACCACGGCGAGCTCGGGCCCGGCCCGGCCGGACTCCGTGAGGTCGCGAGCGAGGTCCACCAGGGCGGGGTACGCCGCGGCGTCGTCTAGACCGACGACGTGGACGGGCCCGGTGAAGTCCCCGGCACGGATCGTGGCGGCGGCGCGCTCGGCGAAGACCTGCTCGGGCCCCCCGAGGCCGACCACTACCACCGATCCCGCGGAGAGCATCGTGCGCATGCTCAGCGACTCGGCCCGCTGCTCACGCTCTGCCATGACGGTCCAGGAGCGCCCGGTCTCCTCGATGTGGAAGTCGACGTGGAGGACGCCGTCGTCCAGCTCCTGGCGCACCTCGTACCCGGCGTCGCGGAAGACGCGGATCATCCGCGCGTTGGCGGGCAGCACCTCCGCGGTAAAGCGGGCGACGCCTCGCTCGCGGCCGGCGGCGGCGAGGTGCTCCAGGAGCACCGAGCCGAGCCCGCGGCCGTGCTCGGAGTCGGCGACGTAGAAGGCGACCTCGGCGACGTCCGGCTCGATGCGGTCGTACCGTCCGACGGCGAGGATCCGCTCACCGCTCGTGAGGACCAGGGCGACGCGGTCGTCATGGTCGACGTGCGTGAAGCGGTGCAGGTCCTTGTCGCTGAGCCGGGCCATCGGCGCGAAGAAGCGGTAGTACTGCGACAGCGGGGACTGCCGCTGGTGCAGCTCCTGCAGGGCCGGGGCGTCCTCCGGCGTGATCGGCCGGATGTGCATGGGGATCCCGTCCCGCAGCACGACGTCGGCCTCCCAGTGCGCCGGGTAGGGCGGGGGGTCCTCGGGGGGCGTCGCGGGGCCGGTGACGTCCTCGCTCATGGTCCCACCCTAGTTCGCCGGGCACGCGCCACGCCCGCCGGCCGGCGCGGGGTGCCCGGCGGCCCGGCGTGCCGTGCACCCGCGACCTGCCGGCACCGCGGCGACCGGACCCGGGCCCGGGACGACGCGCGTGGGCGGCGCGACGACGTGAAGGGTTCGGGCCCTGGAGGGACCCGAACCCTTCACGGTACGGAGGAGCCGGCCGCGCGGCGGAGCCGGCCGCGCGGCGGGGCCGGCGGCATCCCGCGCGGCCCCGCTGCGCGCTAGCTCCGCCTGTGCACGACGCCGACGCCCACGCCGCCGAGCATCAGGAGGCCGGCCACCGCCGCCAGGACGAGGACCGGCGCCCCGGTGACCGGCAGTGCCGTGCCCTGGCCGTTCCCTGCACCCGGTCCGTTCCCCGCACCCGGTCCGTTCCAGTTGCCCGGCCCGTTGCCGTTCCCGTTCCCGTTGCCCGGCCCGTTGCCGTTCCCGTTCCCGTTCCCGTTGCCGCTGCCGTTCCCGTTCCCGTTCCCGTTGCCGTTCCCGTCGCCGTTCCCGTCACCGGCACCGACCGGCGGGAGGAGCTCGATCTGCGTAGGCGTGGGGTTCGCCGCCAGACGCGCACCGGTGTCCGCCGGCGCGGCGTCGGTCAGCTCGAGCAGCCCGCCCATGTCGATGCTGCCGTCCTCGGCGATGCGCGGGACGATCGACAGGTCGAGGCTGACGAACCAGTCGTCGGTGACGTCACGCCCGTCGAGGTAGTTGCTCTCGTCGGTCGTGATGGTGTCCTCCTGCTCCTTGAGCTCGATGTCGTCGGCCTGCCGCCCCCGGTAGGAGATGAACCCGGAGACCTCGTAGTCGGTCGTCGGGGCGGCGGTCGTCAGCTGGAGGTTCATCCGGCCGTCCTCCTCGCTCACCTGGCCGTTGTGGTAGGCGGTGACGTCGTGGACGCGGACGTCCGGGCCGGAGTTGCTCGTCACCCCCTTGGCGAGGTTGTCGTAGGACACCGAGTTCCGCAGCAGGTGCCGCCCGGGCATGCTCTCCCCGCCGAGCTTGAACCCGTTGCCCTCACCGACCGTCTCGAGCTCCTCGTCGGCCTCGAGCCAGCCGTTGCGGTAGGCGACGGAGTCCTCGACGACGACCACGCCGATCGGGCCCTCGGTCGACTTCGCGTACAGGTCCCAGCCGTCGTCGATGTTGTGGTGGGCGATGCTGTACCGGAAGACGTTGCCCTCGCCGACGGTGAGCTTGGCCGCGAAGCCGTCCGCGTCGTTGCCCAGCGGGTCGGCGTTGTTGTGCGCGACGCTGGAGAGCACGAGGTTGTCCGAGGGCCACATGCTCGGCGGCTCGTCGGAGCTGCCGGAGATCTGCACGCCGGTGTCGCCGTTGTGGTGCGACTCGATGCGCTCGACGACGTTGTGGTGCCCCTGCACGAGCAGCGGCTTGTGGTAGCCCTGGGAGCCGGTGAGCTCGAGGTCGTACAGGTGCCAGTGGTCACCGCGCAGCAGGATGCCGCCGGTCTCCGAGTCCGACAGGTCGAGCACCGCCCGGGTGCCGGGCGCCGACATCAGGGTGATCGGCGCGACCGCGGTGCCGTCGTTGCCACGCTCGATGACGACGGCCCGGTCGGGCCGGTAGGTCCCCTCCCCCAGCACGACCTGCTGACCGGGCTGCGCGAAGCCGACCGCGGTGTGGAGGTCGAGCGGGTCCTGCGGGGTGCCGTCCGCGTCGGGCGTGCCGTCCGGCGCGACGTGGATCGCCTGGCCGGCCTCCCCGTAGCTCGCGACGGTGATCCGCAGCGGCAGCTCGACGTCGTCGTAGGAGGCGAGGTCCTCGTACTCACCGAGGTCCTGCTCCTCCCTGGGTGCGGGCGTGAGCCGGGCGGTGAGCTCGTTGACGCCGGGCGACAGGGGCACGGTGACGGTCGGGCGCGCGCCGGGAGCGACCGTCACCGGCTCCCCGACGGGCTCGCCGTCGGCGTCGGTGACGACGGCGGTGCCGTGGACGTTGCTCACCAGCGGGACCTCGAGGGAGCGGTGCGGGGTCGTGCGGGTGACGTCCGCGCCCAGCGTGGGCTCGATGTACGTCGTCGGCGGGTCGACCGCCTCCTCGTCGTCCTCCGGACGGATCGTGGTGAGCTCGATGTCGCTCACGGTCACGTCGATCTTGCGGGTGACGAACACGCCGGCGTAGAAGGAGTCCTCCGTCTGCTGGAGCAGCAGGTCCGGGTCGTAGGTGATGATCTCCTCCACCTCGCCGTCCCGGTGCCAGATCGCGTGGAACCCGGTGTTGGAGCGGCGCAGGGTGAGCTCGTAGACGTCACCGGTCTGGAAGCGCGGCGGGTTCGCGTTCGTGCCCTCCGTGTAGCCGTCGCGGTAGTCCCAGTCGAAGGGCTCGGACGTGGACATGTCGCGGTCGGGCGAGGAGACCGTGGGCGCCTCGGTGTAGCCGGTGACGAACTTGCCGCCGGGGGTGCCGTAGCGGGTCTCGGTGGTGCCGTCGACGTCGCGCACGTACTTCGCCGCCATCGAGCCGGCGGAGTTGAAGTAGCGGGCCGAGGCGTCTCCGGGGACGAACGTGTCCACCGCGACGACCCCGAACCCGGACTGGTTGTCCTTGGACTCGGCGTCGTTGACGGTGAAGGTGGCGGAGAGCGTGAAGTTCTCCGTCTCCGGGTCGATCTCGGTGTAGTAGTAGTGGAAGCCGTCCTCGGAGTCGGCGATCTTGCCGTTGTGGTCGCGCGTGTCGAAGCGGAGTGCGCCGTCCTCGAGCTCGGTCACCGAGCCGCCCGACCCGACGCCCGCGTGGGCGAGCAGCCAGCGCTCCACCTCGCCGGACACCGTCACCGGGTAGGGCTCGGACGTCGTGGTCTCCTCGCCGCGGTGGGCGGTGACGACGACCTCGTAGTCCTCCCCGGGCACCAGCCCGGAGATCTCGGCCTCCAGGCCCGTGACGTCGGCGGCGGCGGTCACGAGGTCCTCCTCGCCGGCCGCGCGGTAGGCCACCGAGTAGGCCTCGGCCTCGAGCACCTCGGTCCACTCGACGGTGACCGTGGCGGAGCCGCCGGTGACCGCGCTGGTGAGCACCGAGGTGACCTCGCTGGCGCCGAGGGGCAGCGTGAAGGCCGGGGCGTCGACGGCCGCGGAGCTCAACGGCTCCTCGCCCTGCCGGTGCAGCGCGACCTGGACGCTGTAGCTGCCGGAGGCGGGCGGGGTCAGCGCGAGCGTGCCGGACCCACCGGCCGCGGCGTTCATCGCGGTGTCGACCACGTCACCGGCCTCGTCGAGCAGGGTGGCGCTGGCGTAGTCGCCCCCGTCGGCGCCGACGACGCCCGTGTAGTCGACCCCGAGGCGGGAGGGGTCGGACTCGTCGACCGCGACGCCGTCGATCTGCGGCGCGGCGACCTCCTGCCACGGCAGCCGCTCCGGAGCCTCCCCGGCCCGCAGCTCCAGGGCGTAGATGTTGACGCCGGAGGACGGGGAGGCGAGGTAGTACTCGCCGGCCTCCGGGACCTCGATGGTCTGCGTCGGGATGACGTCACCCGGGTCCCCGAACGCGGGAACCTCCTCGACGACGGCGCCGGTCCCGACGGCGTACAGCGCGAGGGCGCGGTCGGAGCTCGAGCTCGAGCTCAGCGCGTGCACGTCCAGGGTCGCGGCGCCCAGGGTGGCGAACCGGACGGACCGGAAGTCGGCCTCGCCGGCACCCCCCAGCTTGAGGCGCTGGGTGAAGTCGGCGCCGTTGGCGCCGGTCTTGGCGTTGGCGTCCACCTCGACGGTCTTGTCCCCCGTCGCGGTGACGGTGAAGACGCCGACGGTGACGGGCGCGTCGTACACGCCCGGTTCCATCGTCGAGACGTCGAGGACCTGGCCGGGTTCCGGTTCGTCCGCGACGGCGAGGGAGGCCGCCGGGGCCAGCCCAGCCACGGCCAGTGCGGCGACGGCCAGCGTGGCCAGTGCCGGGCGTACGGGTGATCTGCGTGACAGTCGCATGAGACTCCTCGTCGTGTCCTGTGCTGTCCGCCCCGGTGTCCGCGACTGTGCGGAAACGCTTACATCGGGCGTGCCATCGAACGTACCAGAGCCCCGACGGCCCGGCCAGCCCCCTGCCCCCGCCCCGTCGGGTCACCGCTGGGGACACGGCGCCGCCCGCTGCACGGCCGATCGGCCCGGCGGGGTGAGAATGGAGCACATGCCACGTCGCAGCACCCCGCCGCCTCCCGTGCCGTCGCGAGTCGTCGACATCGACGTCTCCAGCGAGATGCAGGGCTCGTTCCTCGAGTACGCCTACTCGGTCATCTACTCGCGCGCCCTGCCCGACGCCCGGGACGGCCTCAAGCCCGTGCAGCGCCGGATCCTCTACCAGATGGACGAGATGGGCCTGCGCCCGGACCGCGGCCACGTCAAGTGCGCGCGCGTCGTCGGCGAGGTCATGGGCAAGCTCCACCCGCACGGCGACACCGCGATCTACGACGCCATGGTGCGCCTGTCCCAGGACTTCTCGCTGCGGGTTCCGCTCGTCGACGGCCACGGGAACTTCGGATCGCTCGACGACGGGCCGGCGGCGCCCCGCTACACCGAGGCCCGGCTGGCGCCGGCCGCCATGCTCATGACGGCGGACCTGGACGAGGACGTCGTCGACTTCGTCCCCAACTACGACAACCAGCTGACCCAGCCCTCGGTGCTGCCATCCGCGATGCCCAACCTGCTCGTCAACGGTGCCTCCGGGATCGCCGTCGGGATGGCGACGAACATGCCGCCCCACAACCTCGTCGAGGTCATCGCCGCGGCGCGCCACCTCATCGCCCAGCCGGACGCGACGCTCGAGGAGCTCATGCGCTTCGTGCCGGGGCCGGACCTGCCCTCCGGCGGGAAGATCGTGGGGCTCGAGGGCGTCCGGGACGCCTACGCCACCGGACGCGGCTCCTTCCGCACCCGGGCCACCACGCACGTGGAGAACGTCACCGCCCGCCGCAAGGCGATCGTCGTCACCGAGCTGCCCTACCAGGTGGGGCCCGAGCGGGTGATCGTCAAGATCAAGGAGGCGGTCGACGCCAAGAAGCTCCAGGGCGTGACGGACGTCGCCGACTACACCGACCGCTCCCACGGGCTGCGGCTCGTCATCGACGTCAAGAACGGGTTCAACCCCGAGGCCGTGCTCGAGCAGCTCTACCGCTACACGCCGATGGAGGAGTCCTTCGGGATCAACAACGTCGCGCTCGTCGGGGGCCAGCCGCAGACGCTCGGCCTGCGCGAGCTCCTGTCGGTGTACGTCGAGCACCGCCTCGTGGTCGTACGCCGGCGCACGCGCCACCGGCTCGACAGGCGCACCGAACGTGCGCACCTCGTCGAGGGGCTCATCCGGGCGATCGCGGACATCGACGAGGTCATCGCCGTCATCCGGTCCTCCGACGACGCCGATGCCGCCCGCACCCGCCTCATGATGGTCTTCGACCTCTCCGAGCCGCAGGCCGAGTACATCCTCGCGCTGCGACTGCGCCGGCTGACGAAGTTCAGCCGGCTGGAGCTCGAGGGCGAGCTGGCCGACCTCCTCCGGGAGATCGAGGAGCTGCGCGCCATCCTCGGCGACGAGGCCCTGCTCCGGAAGGTGGTGAGCGACGAGCTCGCCGAGGTCGCCGCCACGCACGGCACTCCCCGTCGCACCGTCCTGCTCGAGCACGCCGGCGGGCCCGCGACCGGCTCGGCCGCGTCCGCCCGCAAGGGCGGCACGAGCGTCCCCCTCGAGATCCCCGACGAGCCGTGCTGGGTCGCGCTGTCCGGCACCGGCCTCATCGCCCGCGGAGCCCACGAACCACCGCGCCAGGGGCCACGGGTGGCGCACGACGCCATCGCCTCGGCGGTCCCGGCCCGCACCCGCGGCGACGTCGGCGTGGTGCTCAGCAGCGGCCGGTGCGTCAAGCTCTCGGTGCTCGACGCCCCGGGGCTCCCCGCGACGGACTCCGCACCCGGCTTCTCCGGCGGCACGCCGATGGCCGAGCTGGTCCAGCTCGAGCCGGGCGAGCGCGTCGTCGGGCTGACGCGGCTGGACGACGACGCCCCGCCGCTGGCGCTCGCCACGGCCGCGGGCACGGTCAAGCGGGTCGCGACGAGCGACCGTCCCGGGAACCGTGACGCGTGGGAGCTCATCTCCCTCAAGCCCGGGGACGCGGTCGTCGGCGTGGCGCACGCGCCCGACGAGCACCGGCTCGTCCTCGTCACCAGCCAGGCGCACCTCCTCCACTTCGCTGCCGGCACCGTCCGTCCGCAGGGGCGCGGCGCCGGCGGGATGGCCGGCATCAAGCTGCCCGAGGACGCCCGGGTGGTCGGCTTCAGCGCCGTCGACCCCGACGACGTCTCCCGCAGCCTCGTCGTCACGGTCGCCGGGTCCTCCGCCGCCCTGCCGGGCACCGAGGCGGGCAGCGCCAAGGTCACCCCGCTGGACCGGTTCCCCGGCAAGGGGCGGGCCACCGGCGGGGTGCGCGCACACCGCTTCCTGCGCGGCGAGGACACGCTGACCGCCGCGTGGGTCGGGCTCGAACCGCTGCGCGCAGTGGGCTCCGGCGGTCAGCCGGTCGACCTGCCCGACGTCGACGAGCGGCGCGACGGCTCGGGCCGGCCGCTCCCGGCCCCCATCGCCGCCATCGGCTGACACCACCCCTCCCCTGCGCCCACAGCGGGATCACCCGCGCCGACAGCGGGATCACCTGCGCCGACAGCGGAGTTGTATCCGTTCACGGCACGCGACCCAGCGCTGGGCGCCCGGCGGCGCGCCGGGTGCGGCGCGGCGAGGGGGTGCTGTCTCAGACGGTGCGGGTGAACATCAGCGAGCCGCGGGTGGGCTCGAAGCCGAGCTGACCGAAGAGGCCGTAGTCCCCACCGGGCTCCGGTGAGTCGACGCCGAGCCCGGCGTACTGCATCCCGTCGGCAGCGTATGCGCGCATGGCCCGGACCAGCAGTGCCGTCGCCACCCGCATGCCGCGCCACTCCTCGCGCACCCCGAGGATCTCGGTGTACCCCTCGCTCCAGCCCTGGGCGGCCCAGTCGCCCTCGTACCGCCCCGACATGAGGTAGCCAGCCACCCGGGCCCGGTCGCTCGTCCGGTCCAGTGCCACGAAGCTCCATGCCGGCGCGAAGTAGGTGCGCCCCTGCAGCCACGTCTCCGGGGTGTGCAGCTCGCCTCCCCACTGGTCCTTGAAGGCGTCGTTGTGCGCGCGGCGCACGGCGTCGTCGAGGGCGGGATCCCACGGCTCGATCGTCACCTTGCCCTTCGGACGGACGTCCGGCAGCTCCAGCGACAGGTCGCGGCGCATCTCGGTGTACCAGCGCGTCGGGAGGAAGCCCGCGAGCCGCAGCATGTCCTGCGCGTCGCTCATGTTGTCCTCGACGTGCACCACCGCCAACGCGTTGGGGCGCCCGGCCTCGTCGAGGATCGCGCGGGCGGCGCGCAGCTGCCACTCGAGGAGGGTGGTGCCGATCCCCCTCCGCCGCCACGCGGGGTCGACGCCCCCGTCGCACAGCGCGCGGCACGTCCCCGCCGTGGGACGCACACGCAGGATCGCGTACGCGCGAGGCACGCCGTCGGCGTCCATGCCGATCACCTTCGCGGTGCCGACGTCGGCGCTCACCCGCGCGAAGGTCTCGGCGGACTCCTCCGCGGTGGTGCGGTAGGGCGGGTCGTCGTGCTCCTCGATGCGCGAGAGGAGTGCCACGAGGGCGTCGTTCTCGGCGAGGGTGAGCCACTGCCAGCGCAGCTCGTGCCCGTGCGGGAGCTCGAGTGCGCCCAGGCCACCCGCCACGGCGCCCCCGGTGCCGGGCGCGGGCGGGCGCGGGCCGTCGTCGAAGTCCTCGAGCATGGTCCGACGATACGTGCTCGTCCCTGCCAGGCCTACCGCCTGCCGCTCCGGGCGGGCTTCCTCACACTTCGATGGTGTAGAGGATCCGGGCGGTCCGGGGCTCGTAGCCCATCCGCGTGTAGAAGTGGTAGGCCCCCGAGGGGTTCTCCATGTCGACGTCCAGCGCCGCGACGTCGACGCCGTCGCGGTGCAGCGCACTGAGCACCGAGACGAGCAGCGCGCGGGCCACCCCCGAGCCGCGGTGCTCCCGCAGCACGCCGAGGAGCTCGGTGAACCCCTCGCTGTGCCCGAGCGCCTCCCACTGGTGCTCGTGCCGTGCCGTGAGCGCGTAGCCGGCGACCTCGCCGGAGTCCACGTGCACGGCCACCATGCTCCAGGACGGCTCGAGGTCACGCAGCTGCGCCGACCAGGTGCCCTCGTCGACGGGCTGGGAGCCCCAGTGGTCACGGAACGCCTCGTTGTGGGCCCGGCGGACCGCACCGTCGATCTCCGGCGACCACTGCCGGATCTCGTAGCCCTCGGGCACGCCCACCGCCTGCGGCTCCTCGGTGAGCGGCAGCCGCATCTCGCGGAAGGTCCGCTTGGGGCTGAACCCGGCCGCGGCGTAGAGCCGGCGGCGGTCCTCGAGGTGCTCGTCGACGTAGGCGGCGATGCGGCCGGGGAGCTCCGGGTCCAGCGTGGCGAGGATCTGCCTCGCGCGGTCGTCCTGCCAGGTGAGCAGCGCGCGCCCGATGCCCCGGCCCCGCCAGGACGGGTCGATGGAGGCGGCGATGAACACGCGGGCGTGGGTCTCGTCACCGCGGGGCGAGTAGACGAACGCGGCCGCCCGGAGCTCGTTCCCGGTGTCGAAACCGCCCAGGCTGTCCGCCTTCATCCCGGTCGACGGGCGGGCGAGGATCTCCTCCACGCGCGCCCGGCTCGTGCGCAGCACGGGCTGGTCCACCGTCTCGCACCGCTCCACGAGGGCCATGGCGGCGTCGGAGTCGTCGGGTGTCAGCGGGCGCCACGTGAGGCCGAGATGTGCGCCGGGGATGGTCGCCTCGGCGGGCGGCGCAGCGCGGTCGGGGAGCAGGTCGGGCATAGCGGAATCCTAAACGGCTGGGAGGAGGCATCCGGGCGCGGCTCAGGCGTCGATGCGCTCGCGGTCGATCTGGGCGGCGCCCGCGACGATGAAGTCCTTGCGCGGGGCGACGTCGTTGCCCATGAGGAGCTCGAAGACGCGCTCGGCCTCGGCCAGCGCCTCGGCGTCGGCCATGCTCACCCGACGCAGCGTGCGGTGGGCGGGGTCCATGGTCGTCTCGGCGAGCTGGTCCGCGTCCATCTCCCCCAGCCCCTTGTACCGCTGGATCGGCTCCTTGTAGCGCTTGCCCTGCCGCTCGAGCTTGCGCAGCAGGCGCTCGAGCTCCGCGTCGGAGTAGGTGTAGACCTTCTCGCCCTTCTTCCCGCCGGAGCCGGCGATCTCGACCCGGTGCAGCGGCGGCACGGCGGCGAAGACGCGCCCCGCCTCGACGAGCGGGCGCATGTAGCGGAAGAACAGGGTGAGGAGCAGGGTCCGGATGTGGGCGCCGTCGACGTCGGCGTCGGTCATCAGGATGACCTTGCCGTAGCGCGCGGCGTTGAGGTCGAAGGTGCGGCCCGAGCCCGCTCCGATGACCTGGATGATGGAGGCCACCTCGGCGTTGCGCAGGATGTCGGCCGGCGAGGCCTTCTGGACGTTGAGGATCTTCCCGCGGATCGGCAGCAGTGCCTGGAACTCACTCGAGCGGGCGAGCTTGGCGGTTCCCAGCGCGCTGTCACCCTCGACGATGAAGAGCTCGGAGGTCTCGATGTCGTCGGTGCGGCAGTCGGCGAGCTTGGCCGGCAGCCGCGAGCTCTCCAGCGCGTTCTTCCGCCGGGAGATCTCCTTGGTGAGGCGCGCCTGGACACGGGCGCGCATCTCGGCGACGACCTTCTCCAGCACCGAGGCGGCCTCCGCCTTGTCCTGCCGCTTGCTCGACGTGAGGATCGCGGTGAGCTCCGTGTCCACGACACCGGCGACGATGGCGCGCACCGGCGCGGTCCCGAGGATCTCCTTGGTCTGCCCCTCGAACTGCGGCTCGGGCAGCCGGACCGTCACGACGGCGGTGAGCCCGGCGAGGACGTCGTCCTTCTCGATCTTCGGGTCCTTGCCGGTGACCTTGAGCCGCCGGGCGTTGGCCTCGATCTGCTTGCGCACGGTGCGCACGAGCCCCTGCTCGAACCCGGCGAGGTGGCTGCCGCCCTTGGGGGTCGCGATGATGTTGACGAAGGACTGGACCGTCGTGTCGTAGCCCTGACCCCACCGCAGCGCGATGTCGACCTCGCAGGTCCGCTCCACCTCCTTGGGCCGCAGGTGCCCGGAGGAGTCGAGGTGCTGGACCGTCTCGGTGAAGGTGCCGCTGCCGGTGAGGTGCCACACGTCGGAGATGGCGGGGTCGGTGGCGAGGAACTCGGCGAAGTCGACGACGCCGCCGTCGTGGCGGAAGACCTCCTCCACCGGTCCGTCCTCACCGGGGGTTCCCGGCATCCGCCGCTCGTCGCGGACGGTGATGGTCAGCCCGGGCACGAGGAAGGTCGTCTGGCGGGCACGGGTGACGAGCTCGTCGTAGGAGAAGTGGGAGGTGGAGGGGAAGATCTGCGGATCGGCCCAGTACCGCACCCGGGTGCCGGTGCGCCCCCGCGGCGCCTTCCCGACGACGGCGAGCTCGCTGGACTCGACGAAGGGCCTGAACGGGGAGTCGGGCCCGGCGCCGCCGCGGTCGTCGTAGGTCCCGGGCTCGCCGCGGTGGAAGGTCATCCGGTAGGTCTTGCCGCCGCGGTCGACCTCGGCGTCCAGCCGTGCGGACAGGGCGTTGACGACGGAGGCCCCCACGCCGTGGAGCCCGCCGGACGCGGCGTAGGAGCCGTTGCCGAACTTGCCACCGGCGTGGAGCTTGGTGAAGACGACCTCGACGCCGCTCAGCCCGACGGAGTCGACGGTGTCGACCGGGATGCCACGTCCGTTGTCACGCACCTCGACCGAGCCGTCCGGGTGGAGCAGCACGTCGATGGCGTCCCCGTGCCCCTCGAGTGCCTCGTCGACGGCGTTGTCGATGACCTCCCACAGGCAGTGCATGAGCCCGCGCGAGTCGGTCGAGCCGATGTACATGCCGGGGCGCTTGCGCACCGCCTCCAGCCCCTCGAGCACGGAGAGGTGACGGGCGGTGTACTGGGCGGGGGACGCGGTCGACTTGGGAGGCACCCTGTGATCATACGAAGGCCGCGGCCCCGTTCCGCGGAACCCACCCGCGCGCGGTGGCGATCACGCCCGGGTGGCGCGCGGTGGGGAGCAGCGCCGCGGGCACGGACGCGTGGTGGCGCTCACAGCCGGGTGCTCGCCGGTCCGCTGGCAGCGAAAGGCGGCCCCAGCGCGGGAAGTTTCTGTCCGGTTCGTGGTTGTATGCAGGTGTGAACGCAACGATGACCGCCCCCCTGACCGCACAGGACCGCTGCGACCGCTGCAACGCCCAGGCGTACGTCCGCGTGGCGCTGCCCGTGGGCGAGCTGCTCTTCTGCGCCCACCACGCCCGCAAGCACGCCGAGGCCCTCGAGGGTGTCGCGACCGCCATCCAGGACGAGACGCACCGCCTCACCGAGGACGAGACAGCGCGCTGACCCCGACGACGCACGGCGCCGGTGTCCCCACGGGGCACCGGCGCCGTCGTCTATTCGGGTGACCGGGGTGCCGCTGCGCCGTACCCTCCCGCCTATGACCGCAGCCCCCTCCGCCGTCGCCGGCCTGCGCTGGCGTCCGATCACCGCCGGGGACGTCCCCGAGTGGCACCGGCTCGTGCAGGCCATCGAGGCGGTCGACGACCCCGCCGAGCGCTACACCGAGGAGGACCTCCACGACGAGCTCCTCGACGGCTCGTGGAAGGACCCGGCGCGCGACAGCACCCTGGGTGTCGACGACGACGGCGTCCCCCGCGCCTTCGGGCACGTCCAGGTGCTCCCGGGCGACGTGCGCACCATCCGGGCGTTCTGCTGGGGTGGGGTCCACCCCCGGTGGCGCGGCCGCGGGATCGGCCGCGAGCTGCTGTCCTGGCAGGAGCGGCTCGGCCGGGAGAAGATCGCCGCGGCCGGCTCCACCGGCCCCGGACGGGTGCTCGTCCACGTCGACGACGGGCTCGCCGCCACGCAGCGCCTGCTCGACCGCGCGGGGTTCCGCCGGCTGCGGGTGTACCTCGAGCTCACCCGGCCGCTCGACGACGACGTAGCCCCGGCGCCGCTGCGCGAGGGCCTGCGGCTGGTTCCCTACGAGCCGGCGCTGAGCGAGCGGATGCGCCTGGCACACAACGAGGCCTTCGCCGACCACTGGGGCAGCGAGCCCCGGGACCGGGAGAACTGGGAACGCCAGAGCGTGGGAGGCCGCTACTTCCGCCCGGGCTGGAGCTTCGCCGTCCTCGACGGTGAGGACGTCGTCGGGTACAGCCTCACGTCGGCGTACGAGCAGGACTGGGCTGCGCAGGGGTACTCGGCGGGCTGGACGGACCTGCTCGGCGTGCGCCGGCCCTGGCGGCGCGAGGGCGTGGCCTCCGCCCTCCTCGCCGCCACGATGAGGGCCCTGCAGGCCGACGGCATCGAGCGCGCCGACCTCGGCGTGGACGTCGAGAACCCCAACCGGGCGCTGGACCTCTACACGGCGCTCGGCTACCGGGAGTCCCGGCGGTCGTTCGCCTACGGCAAGGACGTGTGACGGCGGCTCAGGAGTGTCCCTCGGTGACGAAGGTGACGTCCTCCACGCGTGGCACGGTGATGTCGGCGAGGGGGTCGGGGTCCCCGCCCTGAGCGTCCCAGTCAGCGGCGACGGGCTCCCACGCCTCGTCGTCGACGTCGACGACCAGCACGGACAGGCGCCCGTCCGCGACGATGAGCCGTGCCGTGCACGGGACGCCCCGCGCGGAGACGAAACGGGCACTCACCGGGAAGGTGAAGGCGTGGGGGACGGCGAGCGGGACGTCGTCGGGCACGACGAGGTCGACGACGTGGGAGTCGGGCTCCTCGCCCCAGCGCGCCTCCCCCGCGACGGCGAGCTGGGCCCGCAGCCGCAGGGAGTCGTGGTCCTCGGTCTGCTCGAGGATCGCGCCGATGAGCGCGCGCACGGGCACCGGCAGCTCGCCGAGGACCGGCTCGTCGAGATGGTCGTGCACCTCGCCGTCGTCCTCGCGTCGCTCGAGGACGGACATCGCGAGCGCCAGCCCCACGCCGGCGAGCGCCATGGCGACCCGCGGCCGCCGTACGCCGCTCCGCACAAGCCGGCGGTGCACCGCGCCGTCCATCGCCTCGCCGAGCTCGGCCAGACCGTACATGAGGCCGGCGGCGCCCACGGTGAACGCGACTCGGCCGGTGACGTCCGACCGCGCGTCCTGCCCCAGTGCCACCCACGTGCCCACCGCGACGGTGCCGGCGGCAGCGCTCCGGAGCGCGAACCGGCCGAGCGGGCTGCGGCGCGCCGGGTCGGGAAGGGTGAGGAGCCCGGTCATCGCGGCGGTCGCCAGGTCGCCCGGCGCCAGGCCGAGGGGGAGGGACGCGGGCTGCTGGGATTCGGTCACCGCACGAGACTAGCGGCCGTCCGCGGCGGCGAGGACGAGCGACAATGGCCTTGACCCTCACGCGGCGTGAGGCGGCACGGTGGACGACATGACCGAGACGGCAGGGGTTCTCACGGTGCTCACGGTGGGCCAGGTGGCACGGCAGTTCGGCGTGACGGTGCGGACGCTGCACCACTACGACGAGATCGGGCTGCTGCGCCCGAGCGAGCGCACGAGCGCGGGCTACCGCCTCTACACCGAGGCGGACGTCACCCGGCTCCAGAACGTCGTCGTCTACCGGCGACTGGGGCTGCCGCTCGACGCGATCGCCGACCTGCTCACCGACGGCACCGCGCTGGTGGACCACCTGCGGCGGCAACGCGCCACGGTCATGTCCCGGCTGGACGAGATGCACCACCTCGTCACGGCCATCGACCGAGCACTGGAGAGAGAGA
This sequence comes from Georgenia sp. H159, assembly GCF_035607575.1. Taxonomy (NCBI): domain Bacteria; kingdom Bacillati; phylum Actinomycetota; class Actinomycetes; order Allobogoriellales; family Allobogoriellaceae; genus Georgenia; species Georgenia sp. H159. The sequence goes on from NZ_JAYDZY010000006.1 coordinate 68,924, forward strand.
TGAACGGCGTCAACCTCAGCAAGGCGGAGCAGCGCGAGCTCTTCGGGGACGGCTTCAGCGACGAGTACGCCGAGGAGGCGCGCGAGCGCTGGGGCGACACGGCCGCCTGGCAGCAGTCCCGGGCCCGCACCTCGCGGTACACCAAGGCGGACTGGGAGCAGATCAAGGAGGAGTCGGACGCCGTCAACGCGGCGTTCGTCGCGGCGATGGACGCGGGGCTCCCGGCCACCAGCCCGCAGGCCATGGACGCCGCCGAGCGGGCCCGGCTGCAGATCCACGAGCGGTTCTACGACCTCACCCCGGAGTTCCACCGCCACCTCGGCGACATGTACGTCACCGACCCGCGGTTCACCGCCACGTACGAGGACATCCGGCCGGGCCTGGCCCGGTACGTGCGCGACGCCATCCACGCCAACGCCGACCGCCAGGTCGACAAGGCGTAGCAGGCGACCCCTCCCCCAACGGCGCCCCCCTCAAACGCCGAGAGCGGAGTTGTTTCGTGAAACAACTCCGCTCTCGGCGCTGGGGGTGGGGGTGGGGGCGGGGTCAGTCCAGGTAGTCGCGCAGCACCTGCGAACGGCTGGGGTGGCGCAGCTTGGACATGGTCTTGCTCTCTATCTGCCGGATGCGCTCCCGGGTGACCCCGTAGACCTTGCCGATCTCGTCGAGGGTCTTCGGCTGCCCGTCGGTGAGGCCGAAGCGCATCGACACGACACCGGCCTCCCGCTCGGAGAGGGTGTCGAGCACCTGGTGCAGCTGCTCCTGCAGGAGCGTGAAGCTCACCGCGTCCGCCGGGACGACCGCCTCGGAGTCCTCGATGAGGTCACCGAACTCGCTGTCCCCGTCCTCACCCAGCGGCGTGTGCAGCGAGATCGGCTCGCGGCCGTACTTCTGGACCTCGACGACCTTCTCGGGCGTCATGTCCAGCTCCTTGGCCAGCTCCTCCGGGGTGGGCTCGCGGCCCAGGTCCTGGAGCATCTGACGCTGCACCCGCGCGAGCTTGTTGATGACCTCGACCATGTGCACCGGGATGCGGATGGTGCGGGCCTGGTCGGCCATCGCGCGGGTGATCGCCTGACGGATCCACCACGTCGCGTACGTGGAGAACTTGTAGCCCTTGGTGTAGTCGAACTTCTCGACCGCCCGGATGAGGCCGAGGTTGCCCTCCTGGATGAGGTCGAGGAAGAGCATGCCGCGGCCGGTGTAGCGCTTGGCCAGCGACACCACGAGGCGGAGGTTGGCCTCGAGGAGGTGGTTCTTGGCGAGCCGGCCGTCGTTGGCGATCCACTCGAGCTCACGCTTGAGCTTGCCGCTGACCTCGTCCTTGGCCAGCTGCTCCTCGGCGAACAGGCCTGCCTCGATCCGCTTGGCGAGCTCGACCTCCTGCTCGGCGTTGAGGAGGGCGACCTTACCGATCTGCTTGAGGTAGTCCTTGACCGGGTCGGCGGTCGCGCCGGCGGTGACGACCTGCTGGATCGGGGCGTCGTCGTCGTCGTTGTCCGAGACGACGAAGCCGGACTCCTTGCCGGACTCAGGGGTGACCTCGGGAGCGTCGACCTCCTCGGTCTCCTTGGCGTCCGCGACGTCCGGGACGGCCTTGAGCTCGGCCTTGGCGGCCGTCGCACGGCCGCTCGCCGCCTTCTTGGTCGTCTTCGCGGGGGTGCGCTTCGTCGCGGTGCTCGTCGCGGTCTCCTTCTTCGCCGTGGTGGCCGTGGCCGACTCGGTGGCCGGCTTCTTCGCGGGCGAGGTCTTCTTCGCGGCGGTCGATCCCGCCGCCTTGGCCTTGGGCTTCGTGGCGGTCGTGCTGCGGGTGCTCGGCTTCTCCTCGACCGACGCGGTGCTGCTCGGGCCGGTGGTGGCGCTCGCAGCGTGCGTACGGCTGGAGGTGTTTCGGGCGTGCGACGACACAGAGAGCCTTTCGGAGGGGGTGTGGGTTCCGGCTGCTGACCGGTGCGCTGTCTACAATTATAACCGGCCGGCCCACTTTGTGGACCCCGGAGCACACGAAATCAGCGCTGCTGGCCTCAGCCACTCGTCACAACGGCGCGACGGGCGGGTTCATTCCCCCTGGGTGCGGCGTCAGAAGCCGGACTGGTCGCTCGGTGACGCGGCGGGCTTGACGGCGAGGACCGGGCACTGGGCGTCGAGCAGGATCCGCTGTGCGTTGGAGCCGAGGATGAGCTTGCCGACCGGCGAGCGCCGCCGCAGGCCGATGACGATGAGCTCGGCGTCGGTCTCCTCCGCGGCCGCGACGAGGTCCGCGGCGACGTCGTTGCCCCGGCCGAGCTGACGCACGTCGTAGGCGACGTCGGCGTCGTCGAGCCGGTCCCGCAGGGCGTCGAGCTCGGAGTCGACGTCGGCGTGCTGCTCGTGCCGCGAGCGGCGGGAGATGACGACCACGAGACGCGCCTCGCGCCGGCGGGCCTCGGCGACGCCGGTCTCCAGGGCCGCCTCACCCTCGGGGGTGGCGAGATAGCCAACGACGACCGTCATCCAGCGCTCCATCCCCCGGCTCCCGCCGGACGTCCCGTGCTCGGTTGGGGGTGACGCTACCGGATGACCGTTCCTCGGGCTGCGTCCTCGGCGGTGCTGCGGGCCCATCCGGGTGGCAGGTGGGCGGCCAGCGCGCGGTCGACGAGCTCGGCGAGCCGCGTCCCCGGTCGGGCCCGCAGCGCCTGCTGGGCGAGGACGTCGGCGCGTGCGCCGTCGGCGCACCACCAGGCGACCCAGGCGAGGAGCCCGAGCGCGAGGGCACCCGAGCGCTGGGGTGTGCACGCCACCAGTGCGCGCAGCACTGCGCTGGCCGGCTCGACCCGGTCCCTCTCCGGCGGGGGGCCACCGGGCAGCATCGCGAGGTCGAGCGTCTGCGCGGCCGCCGCCGGGTCGGGCAGCCGAGGGAGCTCACGGACGAACGAGCAGAGCACGCCGTCACGAACCGCGTTGTCCTCCAGACCCACTGCCAGTCGCCCGAGCTCGGCCTCGGGCAGGGGGGAGCCCGCCCGGGCGAGCGCGACCAGCCGCACCCACCGGCGCCGCTCGGCCTCCCGCCACTCCGCCATCTCCTGCTGGTCGACGGCGGGCACGGCACCCACCGCGCCGAAGGCCGCCCCGGGACTCGCCGCTCCCCCGCCGCACCGTGCCTGCACCTCCGCGCGGCGGCGACGGGCCTCCCGCGCGGCGCGGGTCGCGGTGCGCCGGCGTCCCGGATCCGTACCCCGCGGCACGGTCAGCGAGGCGCGGTCGGCAGCGACGCTGAAGCCGTGGAGCACCATGGTCGCCGCGAGCGGACCCTGCTCCAGCTCGGCGACCGCGCCCGTGGCGTGGGCACACTCCTCGTCCAGGCCCCAGCAGCCGTAGGTGCGCGTACCGACCACCCACGGCCCGGGCGGGTCGCACCACCCCGTCAGGGCCCGGAGGTTGTCCAGGGCGCAACGGACGACGGGGTCACGGTGCAGCTGCCCGCGGGGCAGGTCGCTGTAGAGGACGACGAACACGTCGGCGGACCCGTCGTCGGCCATGAGCGCGGCCATCTCGCGGACGATGCCGGGACCCAGCCGCGGGTGGCCGAGGTCGGCGAGGTCCACCCGCGACACCATCCCCAGCCGGCGGCCTGGGCCCAGGCCGAGGAGCACCACGGAGTCACGCGGCCGGAAGCCGAGCTGGTAGGGCAGGTAGGCCACGAGATCCTCGGCCCGACTGATCGTGATCCTCGCTGGGGTCTCCATGCCGTCATGCCACACCCGCGCCGGCGCCGTCCGCGTGGGGCACCGCCCCGGAGGTGGACGGCCCGCACGGTGACGACGACTGGGGAGCAGTCCCCCGTCGCCGTAGGGTGGCGGCCATGGCAGCACCCGTACCCGGCCTGGCCGCCCAGGTGAGCGAACGCGTGTCGACCGCACTGCGGGAGCACACGGCGTCCTTCCACTCCCTGGAGGGGGTGGACGAGCTGCTGGCCGCCGGGCACGCGCTGCTGGGGGGCGGCAAACGACTGCGCGCGGCGTTCTGTGCCGCCGGCTGGACGGCGTTCACCGCCGAGCCGGTGGCAGCGGGGTCGCCACCCGTGCTCGCGGGAAGCGCGCTCGAGCTCTTCCAGGGGGCCGCGCTCGCCCACGACGACCTCATGGACGGCTCGCTCACCCGGCGCGGGATCCCAGCGGTCCACCGCCGCATGGCCACGGAGCACGCCGAGCGCGGCTGGCTCGGGGACCCCGAGCACCACGGCTCGGCGGGCGCGATCCTCCTCGGTGACCTCCTCCTGTCGATCTCCTCCGTCGAGCTCGACCTCGCGCGCAGTCACGTCGACGCCGACGCGTCGCGTCGCGCCCGTGCCACCTGGGACCTCATGACCACCGAGGTGGCCGTCGGCCAGTACCTCGACGTCCGGTCCCAGGTGCTCCCCTGGGACACCGACGACGACGTCGAGCGCTCCCTGACGGTCGTGCGCCACAAGTCCGCGCGCTACAGCGTGGAGCACCCGCTGGTGCTCGGGGCGGCGCTGGCCGGGGCGGACGAGGACGCGCTCGCCGGTCTGCGCCGGGCCGGGCTCCCGCTCGGCGTGGCGTTCCAGCTGCGGGACGACGTCCTGGGTGTCTTCGGCGAGCCGGAGGTCACCGGCAAGCCCGCCGGTGACGACCTGCGCGAGGGCAAGCGCACCGTGCTGCTGGCGCTGGCCAGGCGCGCAGCCGACGCCACCCAGCGGGCGCGCCTGGAGCGGGACGTCGGCCGCGCCGACCTGTCCGCCGACGACGTCGCGGCCGTCCGGGAGATCCTCGAGAGCACGGGGGCCGTCGCCGCGCACCAGGCCCTCATCGAGGCACACCTCGACGAGGGCCTGGCGGTCCTGGCCGAGCTCGGGCTACCGGCGCGGAGCCGGGAGCTGCTCACCGAGCTGGCCCGGATGCTCACCGCCCGCAGCGCCTGACGCCCGCCGGGCGCTCAGCTGCCGGGCCCTCAGATGGCGACCGTCTGCACGAGCCGACGGACCTCGTGGATGCGACGCGCGCGCAGCGCACCGATCGGCGTGGTCCCCAGCTGGGGGTCCTCCGTGAGCAGCCACCGCACGGCCTCCTCGGTCGTGAAACCGCTGTCGGTGAGCTGGATGAGCGTGCCCCGGAGCGAGGGCACGGGACCCGGCTTGGCGGCGCCGTCGTCGGCCGTGAGGAGGAAGTCCCCAGGGATGAGGAAGGGCCCGTCCTCCTGACCGCGCCGGGTGCCGGCGAGCGCGTTGTCGCGCAGCAGCGTCCGCACGTCCCGCAGCCGGACGTCGAGCAGCTCGGCCACCTCCGGGAGCGAGTACCAGCGGGTGCCTGAAGGGTCGTTGACGGTCATCCCAGCAGCGTACTGAGACAGCCGCCGGTCCGCCGTCGCCGGTCCGCCTTTACGTCTCAGCGCGATAACGCTACTGTCACAGCGATCACACTCGTCCCACCATTAACACCAGTCACTGTGGTCGCGCGCGGCAACACGCCGACACGACCCGTCGCGGAGGACATCGATGAAGGCTCGCACCCGGGCAACCCGTACCACTGGCCGCACCGGCGTGGGACTGGCACTCGCTGCCACCACCGTCGCCGCGATGACCGTCCCGGCGGGCGCCGCGACGATGGCACCCGTCACGACGGCCACCGCAGGCGCGACGGCACTCGCCCTGCCCGCGCCGCACCGCGCGCTGCCGGCGTCGAGCTACCAGGTCCGCGCGGGCGACACGGTCAGTGCCATCGCCGCGCGGGCCGGCACGAGCGTCTCGGCGATCGTCGCCGCCAACAACCTCGGCCCCGCGGCCCTCATCAAGGCCGGGCAGGTGCTGCGCCTGCCGTCCTCCGGCGGCGCACCCGCACCCGCACGCCCGGCCGCCGCGACGACGCACACCGTCGCGGCGGGAGACACCGTCTCCGCGCTCGCCAAGCGGTACGGCACGACCGTCGCGCAGATCGTCTCGGCGAACCGGCTCGGCTCCCGCGCCCTCATCATCGTCGGACAGCGGCTGACGATCCCCGGCACGGCACCGGCGAGCGGTGCCGGCCCCTCCGGCGGCGCCCCGAGCAGCGGCGGCTCCTCGAGCGGCCCGACGGCGGCACGGGCGCACGTCGTGCGCTCCGGCGACACCGTCTCCGGGCTCGCCACGCAGTACGGCACCACCGTCGCCCAGATCGTGTCCGCGAACGGACTGCGCAACGCCGGGCTCATCCACATCGGACAGCGCCTCACCATCCCGGGCACCTCGGGCGGAGCGCCGGCGAGCCGCCCCGCCACCCCCGCGACGACCCCGGTGAGCAACCCGGCCGCCGGCGCCCGGACCCACGTGGTGCGCTCCGGTGAGACCCTCTCCGTCCTCGCCACGACCTACGGCACGAGCGTCTCCGCGATCGTCAAGCGCAACAACCTGCGCAGCGCGAGCCTCATCTACGTCGGTCAGCAGCTGGCCATCCCGGGCAGCACGGGCGGCGCGAGCAGCCCCGCGGGCCAGCTCGTCGGTGACACCTTCCTCGGCCGGACCTACGCACGCGACGTCGTCTCCGCGGCGAACACCAACAAGGCCACGCTCGTGTCGATGGAGGTCCCCTCGCGGGACCGGATGAGGGCCATGGTGCGCGACACCGCCGTCCGCATGGGCGTGGACCCGGCGCTCGCGCTGGCCATCGCGCAGCAGGAGTCCGGTTTCGACGCGCGCGCCGTCTCCCCCGCCAACGCCGTCGGCGCGATGCAGGTCATCCCCAGCTCCGGGGACTGGGCCTCCGAGCTCGTCGGGCGCCGGCTCAACCTGCTGGACCCGCAGGACAACGTGACCGCCGGTGTGGCCATCCTGCGCCAGCTCGTGCGCACGGCCGACAACCTCGACCAGGCCGTCGCCGGGTACTACCAGGGCCTGGCCGGTGTGCGGCGCAACGGCATGTACGCCGACACGCGCAACTACGTCGCAGGCATCAAGAACCTCATGCGGCAGTTCTGACCGTCGCCGCCGCGGGGCGCCTCACCGGCCCGCCTGCCGGGCCGGGGCGCCCCGCGGTTCTAGACTCGGCCCCGTGCAGCGCACCGTGAGCGACCCTCTCCTCGGCCGTCTCGTCGACGGCCGGTACGAGGTCCGCTCGCGCGTCGCGCGCGGCGGGATGGCGACGGTCTACCGGGCGGTGGACCGTCGACTGGACCGGACGGTCGCGCTCAAGGTGATGCACCCGCACCTCGCGGAGAGCTCGGACTTCGTCGCCCGCTTCCGCCGGGAGGCGCGGTCGGCCGCGCGTCTCAACCACCCCGGGATCGTCGCGATCTACGACCAGGGCACCGCCGAGGACGCCAGCTACCTCACGATGGAGCTCATCGAGGGGCACAACCTGCGTGCCGAGCTGCGGCGCGCCGGCGCACTCCCCCTCGGGAGGGCCCTGGAGGTCGTCGACGGGGTCCTCGCGGCCCTCGCGTGCGCGCACCGGGCCGGTGTCGTGCACCGCGACGTCAAGCCCGAGAACGTGCTCATCGAGCCCGAGGGCCGGCCCAAGGTCACCGACTTCGGGCTCGCCCGCGCCGTCACCGAGGCCACCGCCGCGTCGACCGGGACGGTGCTCGGGACCGTGGCATACCTGGCCCCCGAGATCGTCACCTCCGGTGTGGCGGACGCGCGGGCCGACGTCTACGCCGTCGGGATCGTGCTCTTCGAGCTCCTCGTCGGCAGCCCGCCCTTCGTCGCCGACCAGCCGATCCGCGTCGCCTTCCAGCACGTGAACGACGGCGTCCCGGTGCCGTCCTCGCGGCTGGAGTGGCTGCCCGCCGAGGTCGACGAGCTCGTCGCGGCCCTCACCGCCCGCGACCCGGAGGACCGGCCGACCGACGCCGACGCCGCGCTCGCGCTCCTGCGCCGCACCCGGGCAGCGCTCGACGACGCCACCCTCGCCCGCCGTGCCGACGTCGAGCCCTGCGAGCCGTCCGAGACGGACGCCGGGAGCGACTCTGCCGCCACCGACGTCACGCCGGTCAGCGGGGGCACCGTCGCGCTGCCGATCGGCGCCATCGCGCCGGGGCCCGCCGGGCCCGACGCCGTGCCGGGCGGGCGTGGCCGGCGGCGCCGTCGCCGACGCGTCTTCGCCCTCACCATGCTCCTGCTGCTGCTCGCCGTCGCGGGCGGAGGGTCCTGGTGGTGGTTCAGCCATGGCCCCGGCGCCTACGTGGCGGTACCGGAGGTCGTCGGCCTGTCGGAGGACGAGGCCGTCGGCGTGCTCACCGACGCCGGGATCGACCTCCGCGTCGAGCGGGAGCACCACGACACGGCCCCCGAGCAGGAGGTCGTCGCCGCCGACCCGGAGCCCGGCGACCAGGTACGCAAGGACGGCACGGTCGTCCTGCACGTGTCGCGCGGCATCCTCATGGTGACGGTCCCACCCGTCGTCGGGCTCAGCCAGGACGAGGCCACCGAGGCGCTGGAGGAGGCCCAGCTGGGGGTCGGGGAGGTCCAGACGCCGTGGGACGACGAGGTCCCGCAGGGACAGGTGATCTCCGCCAGCCCCGCCCCGGAGGAGGTCATCCCGTACAACCAGCCCGTCGACCTCGTCGTGTCCGCCGGCCGGGAGCCCGTCGAGCTGGTCTCAGTGGTCGGTGCGGACGCCGAGACCGCGGCCGCCGACCTCGACGCCGCCGGGCTGGGGACCGTCGTCGAGGAGAGCTACCACGCCAGCGTGCCCGCCGGCCGGGTGATCAGCCAGGCGCCGTCGCCCGGCGACGGGGTGCAGCTCTACCGCGGCGACGAGGTGACCGTGACGGTCTCGCTCGGGCCGCAGCCCGTCGAGCTGCCCAACCTCGTGGGTCGACAGGTCGACGCCGCGTCCCAGGAGCTGCGCGCCGCCGGCTTCGAGGTCGAGGTCGAGCGGGTGCTCGGCGGCATCTTCGGCACCGTGCGCAGCATGTCCCCGGGTGCCGGGGAGATGGCGGTCCCGGGCACCACCGTCACGCTCACCGTCGTCTGAGCCGACGTCCCGGGAACGGCGCCACACGGCTCGCCAGCCGCCCCGCGGTGTTCAGGTCGGAGCCCGGTCGGCGCTAGAGTTCGGCAAATGCACTCACCGCTGGAGCACGCGCACGTCCTCGTCACGGGCGCCACCGGGTTCGTCGGTCAGGCCGTGGTCGAGAAGCTCCTCGCTGCCTACCCGACGACGCGACTGAGCATCCTCGTGCGCCCCCGAGGGGACCTCACCGCGCAGCGCCGCGCCGAGAAGATGCTGCGCAAGCCGGTCTTCCGCAGCTGGCGCGAGTCCGTGGGCGAGGAGAACGCCCTGACGGCCTTCGCCGAGCGCGTCACCGTCGTCTCCGGGGACCTGGAGGACGTGCCCGAGCTGCCCGAGGACCTCGACGTCGTCATCCACTCCGCCTCCAGCGTCTCCTTCGACCTGCCCGTCGACGAGGCCTTCAGCGTCAACGTCGCCGGGCCGCAGCGTCTCTACGAGCGTCTCCTCGCCACCGGCTCCGACCCCCACGTCGTCCACGTCTCGACGAGCTACGTCGCGGGGCTGCGCAAGGGCGTGGCCGAGGAGCGGAGCCTGGACCACGAGGTCGACTACGCCGCGGAGCTGCGGTCCGCGCTGGCGGCACGGGAGTCGGCGGAGGAGGCCTCGCGCCGCCCCGACGTGCTCGAGCCGCTGCTGCGCCAGGCCGAGGCCGAGCACCGGCGCGCGGGCCCGCGCGCCGTCGCCGCCGCGGCCGAGGCCGCCCGCACGGCATGGGTGCGTGACACCCTCGTCTCCCACGCCCGCACCCGGGCGATGTCGCTCGGGTGGACCGACGTGTACACCTTCACCAAGGCGATGGGCGAGCGGGTCGCCGAGGACCTGTGGCAGGGCGCCGGGCACCGGCTCTCGGTCGTGCGCCCGACCATCATCGAGTCCTCGCTGCGCCACCCCTACCCCGGCTGGATCGACGGCTTCAAGGTCGCCGACCCGCTCATCGCCGCCTACGGCCGCGGCCTGCTCCCGGAGTTCCCCGCGCTGGCGGACACCGTCCTCGACGTCATCCCGGTGGACTTCGTCGTCAACGCGATCCTGGCCGCCGCGGCCACCGACCCGGAGGCGGGTGAGGCCAACTACTTCCAGGTGTCCTCCGGCATCACCAACCCGCTGCGCTTCGGCAAGCTCTACGAGTACGTCAAGGAGTACTTCTCGGCCAACCCGCTGCGTGACTCGAGCGGCTCGCACGTCACGGTGCCGTCGTGGTCCTTCCCGCACCGCGGAGCCGTCGAGCGTGCGCTGCGCCGCCGGGAGCGGGCGGTCGGGCTCGCCGACCGCGCCGTGGGCCGGCTTCCCGCCCGGCCCCGGACCCGGGAGTGGATCTCCACGCTGTACAAGGCGCGGCGCGACCTCGACACCCTGCGCAAGTTCACCTCGCTCTACCAGCCGTACACGCAGATCGAGGTCATCTTCGACGACGCCCGCACCCGCGCCCTGCACGCGTCGCTGCCCGCCGAGCGGCAGCTCGAGCACGGTTTCGACGTCACCGAGATCGACTGGCGCCAGTACCTCCAGGAGGTCCACATCCCCGGGGTCCCGGGCCTCATGCGGGGAGAGCGTCCCAAGGCCGGCACGGGTCGCCCGGCCGAGCTGCCCCACCGCGCCGACGTCGTCGCCGTCTTCGACCTCCAGCGCACCGTCATCGCCGCGACACTCGTCGAGCAGTACCTGTGGGTGGAGCTCGCCACGCAGCCGCCCGCGGGCTGGCCCAAGGCGCTGGGCAACCTCGTCGCCCTCGGCCCCCGCTACCTCCAGGCCGAGATGCGCGACCGCGGTGACTTCATCCGCACCTTCATGCGCCGCTACGCCGGGACCCACGAGGGCGACCTACGGGCCGCCATCGCCGAACGGGTCCAGGAGTCGCTGCGCCGCGACGTCCTCACCGAAGCGGCCGCGCAGATCCGCGCGCACCGCCGCGCCGGGCACCGCACCGTGCTCGTCACCGGGGAGATCGACGTGTTCGTCGAGCCGGTCGCGCCGCTGTTCGACGTCGTCGTCGCCGGGCAGATGGAGAAGGACGACGACGGCCGCTGGACCGGGCACCTGCTCGCCTCACCCCTCGTCGGGGAGTCGCGCGCCACGTGGCTCACCCGCTACGCCCGTGACGAGGGGCTCGACCTCACCGGGTCCTACGCGTACGGCGACAGCTACGCCGACCGCCCCTGGCTCGAGGTGGTCGGCAACCCGAACGTCGTCAACCCGGACGCCCAGCTCTACCGCTACGCGCGGACACAGCGCTGGCCGGTGCACTCGTGGACGACACCCGTCGAGGGCCGGTTCGCACCGGTCCTGCGCAGCCTGAAGGAGGCGGTGCAGCCGTGAGCGAGACCCCTCGGCGTCCCCTGACGGCACCCGGCGCGCCGTCGTCCGTGCTGCGTGGACGGGCCCTGGTCACCGGCGGCACGTCCGGTCTCGGCCTGGAGTTCGCGCGCGCCCTCGCGGCGCGCGGACTGTCCCTCGTCCTCGTCGCACGCAACCCCGAGCGGCTGGAGAAGACGGCCGACCAGCTGCGGTGGCGCTACGGTGTCGAGGTGGAGACGCTCGTGGCCGACCTCGCCACGCGCGACGACGTGGACGCCGTCGCCGCGCGGCTGAGCGACGACGCCTCGCCCGTCGACGTCCTCGTCAACAACGCCGGGCACGGTGTCCACGTGCCCCTCCTCGCCGAGGACCTCACCGAGCACCACCGCTCGCTGGACGTCATGGTCCGCGCGGTCCTCGTCCTCGGCAACGCGGCCGGCCGGTCCATGGTCACGCGGGGGCACGGTGCCATCATCAACGTCGCGTCGGTGGCCGGACGCGTCCCGATGGGTGCGTACTCGGCGATCAAGTCCTGGGTCGACACCTACTCCGAGTCGCTGTCCATCGAGCTGGCGGGGACCGGCGTGCAGGCCACCTCCCTGCTCCCCGGGTGGGTCCGCACCGAGTTCCACGAGCGCGCGCAGATCCGCACCACCGCCATCCCGGACTTCCTGTGGCTCGAGGCCGACAGCGTCGTCGCCGCCGCCCTCGACGACGTCGAGCGCGGCAAGGTGCGCTCGGTGCCCTCCAAGCGTTTCGGCGTGCTGGCATTCCTCGCCGCGCACGCCCCGCGGCCGGTCGTGCGCCGCGCGACCGCGATGATCAGGGGAGGACGCTCGTGACCGGGGGGAAGCAGGCACGCGACCGCGACGGCGCGACTCCGCAGGTGGGGCGCTACCACGCACGCTGGCACCGGATGATGCGCTTCGTCGCGCAGCGCCTCATGCTGCGCCCGGTCGTCTCGGCGGTGACGACGACGACCGTCGAGGGCGCCGACAACGTCGAGGGCCTGAACGGCCCGTTCGTCCTCGTCGCCAACCACTGCAGCCACCTGGACACCGGGGTCCTCATCTCCCAGCTGCCCTACCGGCTGACGAAGAAGCTCGCGGTCGGCGCCGCCGCAGATTACTTCTACTCGCGCTGGTGGATGAAGGCGGCGACCTCGCTCTTCTTCAACACCTACCCGGTCCACCGGGCAGGCAGCGGCGGCCGCGGCAAGGGGATGTCCCAGCGACTGCTCGGCAGCGGGCTCCCGGTCATGCTCTTCCCCGAGGGCACCCGCTCACGCGACGGCGTCATGCGTGGCTTCAAGCCCGGCGCGGCTGTGCTGTGCATGACCGTGGGCGTCCCGTGCGTCCCCGTGGCACTCGTCGGCACGCACGACGCGATGCCCGTCGGGCGCTTCTGGCCCGCCCCCGGACGCCCGCCCGTCCGCGTCCTCATCGGCCGCCCCATGCGGCCGGCGGCCGGCGAGAGCGCCCGCGAGTTCAGTGACCGGGTCGCCGGGCACATCCGCACCATGATGACCATGCAGACGCCGTACGTCGTCGGCGACACAAGGAGAGGCGGCCACGGTGGCCGCTCCCAGGAGGAGGCTTCGTGACGGGAGTGACACACCAGAAGTGGTGGGGCTGGGGAGTCGAGGGCATCGCCTTCAACTACAGCGACAAGCCCAACATGGCGCCGTTCGTCCTGGACAAGATCGGGATCGACCTCTCGGTACCGGGCACTCCCCCACCATCCTTCGAGGACCTCTCCGTCCCCGCCTCCCAGCTGCCGGCCGAGCTCGGCTCGGTGCTGCGCAGCGCCCTGGGTGAGGAGCACGTCGTCATCGAGGACCTCGACCGCGTGGTCCACACCTACGGCAAGGGGCTGGTCGACCTCGTCCGGATCCGCGCCGGGTACCTGCCCCGCGTCCCCGACGTCGTCGTCTACCCGGGCAGCGAGGACGAGGTGCGCGCCGTCGTCGACGCCGTCGTCGCGGCCGACGGCGTCCTCATCCCGTTCGGGGGCGGCTCGAACATCTCCGGGTCGCTGACCCCGCCCCCGAAGGAGTCCCGCACCGTCGTCTCGCTGGATCTCGGGCGCCTCAACCGTGTGCTGGAGATCGACGAGGACGCCGGGCTGGCCCGGGTCCAGACCGGTGCGCTCGGCCCGGACCTCGAGGACCAGCTGACTGCACGCGGCTGGACCATGGGGCACCAGCCCGACAGCTTCAAGCACTCGACGCTCGGCGGCTGGATCGCCACCCGCTCCTCGGGCATGCAGTCCGACAAGTACGGGGACATCGCCGACATCACCCGCGGCATGCGCGTCGTCCTGCCCGGCCGGGTCGTCGAGCTGCGGCCACTGCCGAGCACCTCCTCCGGCCCGAGCGTCCGGGAGATGATCCTCGGCTCCGAGGGTCGTCTCGGCGTCATCACCGAGGCCTGGGTGCACGTCCACCGCCTCCCGGAGAACCGCGAGATCGTCGCCTACCTCTTCCCGAACTGGGGCAGCGCCATCCAGGCGATGCACGCGATCTCCGTCTCCGACGCCCGCCCATCGGTCACCCGGGTGTCCGACGGCAACGAGACGGCGTTCTCCTTCTCCACCCAGAAGGCGTCCACCGGCAGGAAGAAGCTCGTCCAGGACGGGCTCTTCGGGTTCCTGGACAAGCGCGGCTGGGACCTGGACAAGGTCTGCCTCAGCTACGTCGGCTACGAGGGCGGCAGCGCCCGCGTCAAGGCGGACAAGGCGACGGTCGGCAGGATCGTGCGCGAGCACGGCGGCATCAAGCTCGGCAAGGGCCCCGGTGCGCTGTACGACCAGAAGAAGTTCGACACCCCCTACATCCGCGACTTCCTTCTGGACATCGGCGCCCTCGCCGACGTCTCGGAGACGGCCATGCCGTGGTCGCGCCTCATGGAGGTCTACCACCGCACGATCCGGGCGGCCCGCGAGGCCTTCGACGCGCTGGGCGTGCGGGGCTACGTCATGTGCCACCTGTCCCACAGCTACCACTCCGGTGCCTGCCTGTACTTCACCTTCGCCCTCGTCTCCCGCAGCGCCGACATGGACGAGCAGCTGCGCCAGTACTGGGTGGTGAAGAAGGCGATCCAGCAGTCCTTCATCGACAACGGAGGGACCATCTCCCACCACCACGGCGTCGGGACCGACCACGCCCACTGGCTCGAGGAGGACATCTCCCCCGCCGGGGTGGACCTGCAGGTGGCGCTGCTCCAGGGCGTGGACCCGGGTCGTAACCTCAACCCGGGCACGATCATCCCCGCGCACCGGGAGTGGTGAGCACCGAGCGCTGAGCGCCGGCGACGACGAGGAAGCCCGCGACGGCGAGGACCGCGGGGAGCAGTGAGAGCAGTGGCAGGGCGGCCGGCGACCACCGGTCGACGGCGCCGCTGCCCGCTGCCGCCCCGACGGCGATGCCGAGGTTCATCGCCACCGGCATGAGCGCCCCCGCCGTCGCGCGGTGCCGGGTCCCCGCCAGGCGCATGACCTGCGCCTGGACCGCGGGACCGACCGCTCCGACGACGGTCCCCCACGCCACGACGACGGTGACGTCCAGGGCCGCGTTCCGGCCCAGTCCGACGAGGCTCACCAGGCTGGCGGCCATGCCCACGGAGATGGCGACCGGGACGGCCGCCGGGTAGCGGTCGCTGCTCGCGCCGACGAGCACGACCCCGCCCGCACCGACCACGCCGAAGACGAGCAGCAGCACCGGGGTGGGCACCCGGCTCGGCGCGAAGAGCTCCGCGACGAAGGTGAAGCTCATGAAGTGGGCGATGAACACGACGCCACCGAGGCTCGCGGTGGCGAGGACGGGCCACAGCGGCCGGCTCGGAGCCCGGGCCGCGGAGCCCGCCGCGTCGTCGTGGGTGAGGACCGGGTACCGCGGGAGGACGACGACGACGGCCACCGCGGTGGCCAGGGCGAGACCGGCGACCAGGAGGAACGGCACCCGCCAGCCGACGGCGGCGGCGATCGCGTTCCCGGCCGGGATGGCGGCGACGGTGCCGAAGGTGCCCCCGAACAGGACGACGGACGTCGCCCGGGCGATGGCCCGCTCCGGGACGATCGAGGCGGCGTGGGCGTTGACCGTGGACCACAGGACGCCCGTGGCCGCGGCCGCCACGAGGCGCGACCCCAGCGCGGCACCGTAGGAGTCCGCCGCGGCAGTGACCACGGTGGCGATCGCGACGACCGTGAGTGCGCCGGCGACGACGGTCGCGCGGTCGTGCCGGGCCGTCAGGCGGGTGAGCGGGAAGCTCGCGACGACGACGGTGGCCGCCCAGGCGGACACGAGCAGCCCCGCACGCGCCAGGGAGACCCCGAGGTCGGCGGCGAGGGCCGGGAGCACCGCGGTCGGCATCATCTCCCCGCTGACGACGACGAACACGGTGAGCGACATGGTGACCAGCGCCGGCCACGGCAGCCGGGTGCTCCCGTGCGCGGGACGGGCGGTGCGGGTGACTGTTGTCTCGTCCATGGACGGAGCGTAAAGTCTGACATTAATGTCAATGTCAAGCCCTGGAGTGCCGTACCGTGAAGATCGGTGACCTCGCCCGCCGCACCGGTGTCGCGCCCCGGCTGCTGCGCTACTACGAGCAGCAGGGCCTGATCTCCGCGGCCCGCGCGGACAACGGCTACCGCGAGTACGCCGAGCAGGACGTCGAGCGGGTGGAGCGGGTGGCGGGCCTGGTGCGCTCCGGGGTTCCGACCCGGCTGGTCCGGGCGATCCTCGAGCTGGAGAGCGCCCGGTGCGACGCGCTCGTCGAGACGTGCACCCGGGGCGTCGCCGAGCAGCTCGCCGCCGAGCTGGACGAGATCGAGGGACGCATCGCGTGCCTCACCAGGAGCCGCGACACCATCCGCGACTTCCTCGCCCGCACCGAGCACCGCTCGGTCCTCGACGCCGCCCGCTGAGGGCGCCGCCCTCACTCCTGGTAGGCGTACCGCTCCTCGCGCCACGCGTCCCCGCGGACGTGGTAGCCGCGCTCCTCCCAGAAACCGCGCTCGGGGCCCGCCGTGTAGTTCCACCCGCGCACCCACTTGGGGCCCTTCCACGAGTAGAGGTGCGGGATGATGAGCCGCAGCGGCGCACCGCGCTCCTGGGTCAGCGGCTCACCGTCGTGGTGGGTGGCGAGCACGGCGCGCGCGGACATGAGGTCCTCGACGCGGATGCAGGCGCTGTAGCCGTACTCGGCGAAGACGAGGACGTCCTCCACGCCGTCGGCGGGAGGGACGGCCTCGACCAGCGCCCGCGCGGCGACACCGGACCACGGCTCGTCCAGGGTGCTCCAGCGCGAGGAGCAGTGGAGGTCGGCGAGCACGTCGACCCGCGGCATCCCGAGGACCTCCTCGAGCGTGAAGCGCCGCTCGACGCCGGCACGGGTGAGACCGCCGACGGTGAAGTCCCACCGGTCCGGCCGCGGCCGCGGGACCGGCCCGTAGTGCATGATCGGCGCCTGCGCCACGAGATGCTGCCCCGGAGGCAGGCTGCGCTCCGGCGGTACCTCGATCGCCCCCGCGGTACTCATCACGCCCCCCGTGCCGTGCTCATCAGCTGCCCCGCAGCATCTCCGCGACCGCGAAGGCCATCTCCAGCGACTGCTGGTGGTTCAGGCGTGGGTCCACGAGCGTCTCGTAGCGCCGGCTCAGCGCCCCCTCGTCGATCTCCTCACCACCGCCGAGGACCTCGGTGACGTCGTCACCGGTGAGCTCGACGTGCAGGCCGCCGGGAACGGTGCCGGCCTCCTCGTGGGCCTCGAAGAAGCCCCTGACCTCGTCGAGCACCGTGTCGAACCGGCGCGTCTTGTAGCCGTTCGGAGAGGCGAAGGTGTTGCCGTGCATCGGGTCGCAGACCCAGGTCACGGGGCCGCCCTGTGCCGCGACGGCGGACAGCAGGCCCGGGAGCACATCGCGGATCTTCTCCGCGCCCATCCGGGTGATGAAGGTCAGCCGGCCGGGCTCGCCCTCGGGGTTGAGCCGCTCCTGGAGCTCGAGCGCGGTCTGCGGGGTGGTCGTCGGGCCCAGCTTGACCCCGATGGGGTTGCGCACCCGGGAGAGGAGGTCGACGTGGGCGCCGTCGAGCTGCCGGGTGCGCTCCCCGATCCACACGAAGTGGGCCGAGGTGTTGTACGGCAGGCCGGTGCGGGAGTCGATGCGCGTCATCGCACGCTCGTAGTCGAGGAGCAGCGCCTCGTGGCTGGAGTAGAAGTCGACCGTCTTGAGGGCGTCGAAGTCGGCGCCCGCCGCAGCCATGAAGCGCACGGCGCGGTCGATCTCGGCGGCCAGGGCCTCGTAGCGCTTGTAGGCCGGGTTGCTCGTGAAGCCGCGGTTCCACTCGTGCACGAGGCGCAGGTCGGCGAACCCGCCACCGGTGAAGGCACGGATGAGGTTGAGGGTCGTCGCCGAGCGGTGGTAGGCGGAGAGCAGGCGGTGGGGGTCCGGCACCCGCGACTCGGGGGTGAAGGCGTGACCGTTGACGGCGTCCCCGCGGTAGGCGGGCAGCTCGACGCCGTCGCGGAGCTCCATCGTGTTGCTCCGCGGCTTGGCATACTGCCCGGCCATGCGCCCCATCTTGATGACGGGCATGCTCGCGCCGTAGGTGAGGACGACCGCCATCTGGAGGATGGTGCGGATCTTGTTGCGGATGTTGTCCGCCGTCGACTCCGCGAAGGTCTCGGCGCAGTCGCCGCCCTGGAGCAGGAACGCCTCGCCACGGGAAGCCTGCGCCAGCAGCGCGCGCAGCTTGTCCGACTCGCCCGCGAAGACGAGCGGCGGCGACACCGACAGCTCCTCGGTCACCGCCTGCAGCTCCTCGGCGCTGCGCCACTCGGGCTGCTGGGAAGCAGGAAGGTCGCGCCAGTGGTCCAGCCCGCGCAGGACCGCGGGATCAGCCTCGATACTCACCCGTCGAGGATACGGGAGGTCCGGAACGTGGAACGCCGCCGGTCCGCACCGTGGGAATCGGTGCGGACCGGCGGCGTGCCCGGGAGTCAGTGCGCGGCGGCGTCCGCCGGGGTGACGTCCTGGCCGATGCTCGCCATGAGCTCGGTGAACCAGCGCTGGGTGATGTCGAAGGCCTTGCCGCCGGCGATGCGCGGGAAGGCGATGGTCGTCAGCTCGTCGTCGTTCTCCTCGTCGTGCCCGATGACCCCGGACACGTCGTTGAACGCGCTCTCGACGGCCAGGTTGACCATCGTGCGGATGAGGTCGAGGTCCTTGGCGTTGGCGGGGGCCGAGCGGGAGAAGTACCCCGACTTCTGCACCATGACCTTCTCGGCGCCGATGAGCTCGGCGAACTGCTTGGCGAACCACTGACCGGGGTTGATGGTGTCGAGCTTGACGTGGCCGAAGGGGTCGCGCTGGACCTCCTCGCCCTTGGCCTCGAGCTCGGCGATGATCTCGGGCACCCCGGCCCCCTCGGACAGGAAGATGTTGACGTTGCCGATCTCGTCCATGACCCCGCGCAGGCGCCGGGCCTCGCCCTCGAGGTCGAGCTTCATCTCGGGCAGGAAGACCGCGTGGACGTCCCAGCGCTCCTTGCTCAGCCCGGCGCTCGGGTTCCACTCCGGGCGCTCGGCGACCCACTGGTGGTAGTCACGGGCGGCGGCCGCGGTGAGCCAGCCGCAGTGCCGGCCCATGACCTCGTGGACGATGAGCATCCGCGGGTTGGAACGGTGCTCACCGATGATGTTCTGCGCGAAGCGGTTGGCCTGGTCCGCGGCGGTGTGCGCGCCGAGGGACTGGCGGATGGGGACGATGTCGTTGTCGATCGTCTTCGGCAGGCCCACCACGGTCATGTGGTAGCCGTTGTCCTCGAGGTAGGCGGCGAGGTCGGCGGCGGTCGTGTTGGTGTCGTCGCCACCGATGGTGTGCAGGACGTCCACGCCGTCGGCGCGCAGCTGCTCGGCCGCGACCTGCAGCGGGTCCTGGCCCTCCTGGACCAGGCCGCGCTCGACGAGGTTCTTGGTGTTCGTCAGCTTGACGCGGCTGTTGCCGATCGGGCTGCCGCCGAAGTCGTGCAGCACGCCGGCCTTGGCGCGGGCGTCGTCGTCGATGACGATCTTGGTCCCGGTCAGCAGGCCGTGGTAGCCGTACTGGTAGGCGATGATCTCCACGTCCGGCGCCACCTCGGTGTAGCGCTCGATCAGACCTCCGACGGCGGAGGACAGGCAGGGGGCGAAGCCTCCCGCGGTGAGCAGGGCGACACGGCGTACGGACATCGGCAACCTTTCATCGAACGGCGGCCACCTGGCGGCGGCCGGCGAGCTCGGTGCTCGCGTGCTGGGTCCAGTGTAGTGAGGCCACGCGCACTCCTCCGGGACCGCTCACGACGACGGCGGGTGCTCCCCCGCGTCGTCGCCGTCCGTGACGTCCCCGGCCACGGCCGGGCCGTCCTGGGTCGCCGCCTCCAGGCGCTCCTTGCCCTCGGCGAGCTCCTGCTCGGTGGGCTCCGGCACGCCCGTGCCCGGCACCCGACGTCCACCGGGCGCGGCCGGTGCCGTGACGGGGGGCGTGGCGGGTGCCCGGCCGGCGGCCGCGCGCGCCTTGACGCTGGCGGCGTAGACGTCGGCGTACTCCTGGCCGGACAGGCGCATGATCTCGTACATGATCTCGTCGGTGATGGACCGCAGGACGAAGCGGTCGTCCTCCAGCCCGGCGTACCGGCTGAAGTCGAGCGGCTCGCCGATGACGATGCCGACCGGGTGCAGCCGCGGGATGCGGGTGCCGATGGGCTGAGCGATGTTCGTGCCGATCATGGCGACCGGGATGACGGGGGCACCGGACTGGAGGGCGAGCCGGGCCACGCCGGTCTTGCCCCGGTAGAGCCGGCCGTCGGGGCTGCGGGTCCCCTCGGGGTAGATGCCGAAGAGCTCGCCCTCACGCAGCCGCCGCAGGCCGGTGTTGAGGGCCGCCTCGCTGGCCCGGCCGCCGCTGCGGTCGACGGGGATCGTCCCCACCCCGCGCATGAAGCCGGCCACCAGCCTGCCCTTGACGCCACGCCCGGTGAAGTAGTCCTGCTTGCCGAGGAAGACGACGGGGCGGCGGAGCATGAGCGGCAGGAAGAACGAGTCGATGACGGCGAGGTGGTTGCTCGCCAGGATGGCGCTGCCCTCCTCGGGGACGTTCTCCGTACCGCGGATCCACGGCTGGTAGAAGACACGCAGCGTCGTGCCGAGCGTCGCCTTCATGAAGCCGTAGAACACCCGTGACCCTCCGCAGTTCTGCCGGCCGTCTGCTCAGCCGCGCGTTCCCGAGCACTCTAGAGTGCTCTCCATGGCTGGTCCTACCCGGGGAGCCGCGGACAGCGGCAACCCACCCGACGACGACTTCGACGCGCAGTGGGCCGACCTCACGTCCCGGCTGGGAGAGCTCCGGCTGCCCCCGGCCCAGGACGACGCCGACTCCCCGGCACCCGGCCCCGCACCGGAGGTGGCAGCCCCGTCCCCCGGCCCGCGCGACTACACGCCCACGGCGGAGACGGAGGACGACGACCCGGCGCGCGACGTCGTCGACGGTTTCGTCCAGCCCGACCCTGACCCGCTGTCACGGGCCGAGCCGGTCGTCGTGCTCGGCTGGGCTGGTGTCCTCGGCGGGCTGACGCTCATGGTCGTGTGCGTGCTCGCCTGGCGTGGCGCGCCGGGCATCGTCTGGCTGGCCGCCGTGGCCGCCCTCGCGGTCGGGATCGGCCTGCTGCTGTGGCGCATGCCGGCACGCCGGGACGCCGACGACTACGACGACGGCGCGGTCGTCTGACCGGTCGCGTCACCGCGCCCCGGCCGCCTCAGTGCCGGACGAGGTCGGCGGCACCGACGATCCCGGCCTCGTTACCGAGCTCGGCGAGCAGGATCTGCGCCTCGGGGCGGTAGCCCCGGGCCGACAGCTCTGCCCGGAACGAGGCGCGGGCGGCCTCGAGCACGAGGTCACCGGTGTCGGCGACACCGCCGCCGATGACGAACAGCTCGGGGTCGAGCACGGCGACGAGGTCCGCGATCCCGGCTCCCACCCACCGGCCGAGCTCGGCCACCAGGTCCCGGGCGAGCGGGTCGCCCTCCGCTGCCGCGGCGGTCACGTGCTGGCCCTTGACGCGCGCGCCGTCGGCGGCCGCGAGCTCACGGAGCCGGCCCGCGCGGTCCTCGTCGGTGATGAGCGCCATCCGCGCCGCGCGGGTCAGCGCCCGCCCGGAGGCGTACATCTCCCAGCAGCCCTCGTGGCCGCAGCCGCAGTAGTGGCCGTTGGGGACGACGCGCATGTGACCGAGCTCGGCGGCAGCACCGAAGGCACCGCGCAGCAGCCTGTCGTCGAGCACGATGGCGCCGCCCAGCCCGGTCCCGAGCGTGAGCATGACCATCGAGCGCGCGTCACGCCCCGCACCGAAGCGGAACTCCGCCCACCCGGCGGCGTTGGCGTCGTTCTCGATGACGATCGGGACGTCGATACCGCGGGCGAGACGCTCACGCAGGGGGTAGTCGCGCCACGCGATGTTGGGCGCGAACCGCATCCCGTCACGGGTGGGGCTGACGAACCCGGCGGCAGCGACACCGACCCCGGCGACCTCCCGGTCGGCCCGGAGCTCGGCGACCGCGGCGATGACCGCGCTCTCGATCGCCTCCGGGTCCTGCGGGTCGGTCGCGCGGCGTGTCTGCGCCAGCACGCGGCCGTCCTCGTCCACCAGACCGGCGGCGATCTTCGTCCCACCGATGTCGATACCGATTGTCGTCACCGATCACTCCCGTCCCGTCGTCACGCCGGCCAACACGAAGTTTCCCATGTGGACCTGCGTCTGTTCGCCCAGATCTGCCATATCGTTGAGCAGTAGTCATCCCTCCAACCGCTGCCACTGGAGCCAGTATGGACGAGTTCCATGTCCCCCTTGCCGTGACGTCCGAAGCGTCAGCGAGCATCAGTGACCTCCTCATCACCCAGGCGACGTCCTCCCCGTCGAAGGTGCTCATCGAGAAGCAGGAGAACGGGGTCTGGCGCGAGTACACGACGGCCCAGGTCCTCGAGCTCGTCGAGGGGGTCGCGAAGGGCCTCATGGCCGCCGGTGTCGGCCCGGGCGAGCACGTGGCGATCATGTCGCGCACGCGTTTCGAGTGGACGATCCTCGACTTCGCGATCTGGCACGCCGGGGCGGTCCCGGTCCCCGTGTACGAGACCTCCTCCGCCGACCAGAGCGCGTGGATCCTCGGCGACTCCCACTGCGTCGCCGCGATCGTCGAGACCCCGGCACACGCCGCCGTCGTCGCCGAGGCCCGCGCGGACAACGGCGGCCTGCCCGAGCTCAAGGACGTGTGGACGATCGACGAGGGCGCCCTCGACACGCTCATCACCCTCGGCCGGGAGGTCACCGACGCCGACCTCGCCGCCCGGCACTCCGCGGTCGGCCTCGACGACGTCGCCACGATCATCTACACCTCGGGCACCACCGGCCGCCCCAAGGGCGCCGTGCTCACCCACGGCAACTTCGTCGAGCTGTGCCGCAACTCCATCGAGGACCTGCACGAGGTCCTCGACTACCCAGGTGCCCGCACGCTGCTGTTCATGCCGCTTGCCCACGTGTTCGCGCGTTTCGTCGAGGTGCTCGTCATCGCGGCCGGTGTGAGCCTCGGGCACACGCCGGACAGCAAGGACCTCGTCGCCGACATGGGGACCTTCCAGCCGACCTTCATCCTGTCCGTCCCGCGCGTGTTCGAGAAGGTGTACAACGCCGCGGAGCAGAAGGCCGCGGCCGGCGGGAAGGTGAAGATCTTCCGCTGGGCAGCGAAGATCAACATCGCCTACTCGCGCGCACTGGACGAGCCGGGCGGCCCCGGGGTGCGCCTCAAGGCGCTCCACAAGGTGGCCGACGCCCTCGTGCTGAAGAAGATCCGCGCCGTCCTCGGCGGCCGGGCCGTCTACGCCATCTCCGGCGGCGCCCCGCTGGGCGAGCGCCTCGGGCACTTCTTCCGGGGTCTGGGCCTTGTCGTCCTCGAGGGCTACGGGCTGACCGAGACGACCGCGCCGGTCACCGTCGGCCGGCCGGGACGGGTGAAGATCGGGACCGTGGGCACCCCGCTGCCCGGCGTCGGGATCAAGATCGCCGAGGACGGGGAGATCCTCGCCACGGGCATCCCGGTGTTCCGCGGCTACCACAACAATCCCGAGGCGACGGCGGAGGCCTTCTCCGACGGCTGGTTCCACACCGGGGACGTCGGAACCCTCGACGAGGACGGCTACCTCACGATCACGGGGCGCAAGAAGGAGATCATCGTCACGGCCGCCGGCAAGAACGTCGCCCCGAGCCAGCTCGAGGACCCCACCCGCGCGCACCCGCTGGTCTCCCAGTGCCTGGCCATCGGAGACCGCCGCCACTTCATCAGCATGCTCATCACGCTGGACGCCGAGATGCTCCCCAGCTGGCTGAAGAACCACGGCAAGGAGCCGATGACCGTCGCGCAGGCGAAGGACGACCCGCTGGTCCGCGAGCACCTCCAGATGGCGATCGACCGGACGAACAAGAAGGTCTCCCGCGCGGAGTCCATCCGTAAGTTCGTCATCCTCGACGAGGACTTCACCATCGACAACGGGTACCTCACCCCGTCGCTCAAGGTGCGCCGCAACGCGGTCCTCACGGACTACGCGGACATCATCGACGCCATCTACGCCGAGCCGGCGGCCATCTCGGCACACACCTCCTAGCGACCGGTCACGCCGGCGGGCACCTGCTGACCGCCGGCCACGTCGGCACGCACGCTGACGACCGGCCACGGCGGCGGCACACCCCTGGCCGGCAACGCCGGGCGACCGACACCGGCAGCCACCCGACGACGGGTCCGGCGCGGGCTCAGCCCGCGCCGGTCCGGCGCAGGCGCAGGGGCGGGACGAGCCCACTGTCGGCGAGGACGGCCAACGCCGTCCGCTCGTCCTCCCCGATGTCCCGGGGCTCCGGTGCGGGACCACGGGACGGGTCGGTGAGGAAGCTGACGACGCAGTCGTCGCAGGCGATGTGCTTCATGGTGCACGAACCACAGTCGATGATCATGACGCGACCGTAGGACCGACCACCGACATCCCCGCCGCCGGTGCGCCGCCGGTGGGGATGTCGGTGCCTCGACGTACGGTCGCTCACGTGACTGCGAACCTGCTTGCACCGGCCCCCGGGAGGCGGCTGGGCCTCGAGGACGCGACCCGGGCGGGAACAGGGACACCGCTCCAGGTGGGCTTCGACGAGCTCGGTGTGCCCCTGTCCGAGGTGAGCTTCGTCGTCGTCGACCTCGAGACCACCGGCGGCTCGCCCACCCAGTGCGAGATCACCGAGATCGGCGCGGTCAAGGTGCGGGGCGGGGAGGTGCTCGGCGAGTTCCAGACCCTCGTCGACCCCGGCGGCCCGGTGCCGCCGATGATCACCGTGCTCACCGGCATCACCGACGCGATGCTCGTCGGGGCCCCCCGCATCGGCGAGGTCCTGCCCTCCTTCCTCGAGTTCGCCGGGTTCGGGCCGACGACCGTCCTCGTGGCCCACAACGCCCGGTTCGACGTCGGGTTCCTGCGCGCTGCGGCCACCCGGCTCGACCTCACGTGGCCCTCCCCCGCCGTCGTCGACACCGTCGCGCTGGCGCGCACGGTCGTGACCAAGGACGAGGCGCCGAACCACAAGCTCGGCACCCTCGCCGCCCTCTTCGGCGCGACGACCAGCCCGGACCACCGGGCGCTGCACGACGCGCGCGCCACCGTCGACGTGCTCCACGCCCTCCTCGGCCGGCTCGCGCCTCTCGGCGCCACCCACCTCGAGGACCTGGCGACCATCGCCGACCCCGTCCCCCACGGCCGCCGGCGTAAGTCGACCCTCGCCGACACCCTGCCGACGGGGCCAGGCGTCTACCAGTTCCTCGGCCCGGGCCGCGAGGTCCTCTACGTGGGCAAGGCGGTCAACCTGCGCCGACGGGTGCGCTCGTACTTCACGGCCGGGGAGAAGCGCAAGCGCATCGGGGAGATGCTCGACCTCACGCAGGACGTCCACGTCATCCCCTGCGCCACCGACCTCGAGGCCTCGGTCCGCGAGCTCCGGCTCATCGCCGAGCTCGACCCGCCGTACAACCGACGGTCGCGCCGCCCGCACAAGCGACCGTGGGTCCGCCTCACCGACGAGCCCTTCCCGCGCCTGTCCATCGTCCGCAGCGTGCCCGCCGAGCGCGGCACCGACGCGCTGGGTCCGTTCAGCTCACGCGCGGCAGCACAGTCGGCTCTCGAGGCCCTGGAGGAGGCGTTCGCGCTCCGCCGGTGCACGCAACGGCTCCCCGTCGTCCCCAACCCCGAGGCGCGGGCCTGTGCCCTCGCGGAGATGGGCCACTGCGGTGCGCCGTGCACCGGCGGCCAGAGCGTCGAGACCTACTCCGGCATCGTCCGGGCCGCACGGGGCGGCCTGGCCGCTGCCGCGGGACCGGTCGTCGCCGCGCTCCGCACCCGGATCGGGACGCTCGCGGCGCAGCAGCGGTACGAGGAAGCCGCCACCGAGCGGGACCGGCTCCGTGCCTTCCTCGTCGCCGCCCGACGCAGCCAGCGGCTGCGACCGCTGTGGCGCAGCCCCCAGCTCGTCGCGGCGCGACGACTCGAGGACGGCGGGTGGGAGGTGGTCCTCGTCCGCCACGGGCGGCTGGCCGGCACCTGCACCGTGCCCCGTGGGGTCGACCCGATGCCCGCGATCGACTCGCTCGTGGCCACCGGCGAGGAGGTCGCGCCGCCCGCCGCCGCGCTGGGTGCCGCGACGGCCGAGGAGACCGAGCTCCTCGCGGACTGGATCGAGAACCCGGCCACCCGGCTCGTGCAGCACGACCCCGGCGAGGAGCCCTTCGCCTGGCCGCTGGACGGCGCGGCGAAGTACCCGCTCCCACCGACCGCCTGAGCGCCACACCGCCGGCCCGCCGCGACGGGTGCCCTCGTTCGGCCCTGGGTCCGCCCGAACGCACCCGGAGGTGTGCCGTGGCGGGGTCGTCAGTCGCCGAGGCCGATGGCGAACGCCGACTCGAGGTCGTGCCGGGAGTAGGCCTGGAAGGCGATGTACGTGCGCGTGTTCGTCACTCCCTGGACCTTGCCCACCTGGTCGGCGACGACGTCGGCCAGGTCCTCGTGGCGGCGGACCCGCGCGATGGCGATGAGGTCGACGTCACCGGTGACCGAGTAGACCTCGCTGATCCCCTCGAGCTCGGCCACCTCACGGGCGACCTCCGGGACGCGGCTCGCGTCCGTGTCGATCAGGACGATGGCGGTGAGCATGGGGTCTCCTTCGTCTCGATGGCCGGCGGGCGCCGCCGGCCTCATCATCTCCCGGACGGCCGGTCCGGCGCCGCCCGTTGTTCCAGCTGCTGTCAGCGCCGCGCGCTCGCGGCCACCCACCGCTCGAGCACGCCCCGTGCCCGCCCGTCGTCGATCGCGGCGGCAGCGAGATCCATGCCGGCCCGCAGCCGTGCGACGAGGTCACCGTCGGCGGGTGCGGTGCCGGGCAGACCGGCGTGGGCGACCAGTGCCGCCGCGGAGTTCAGCAGGACGGCGTCCCGGACCGGCCCGGTCGCCCCGGCGAGCAGGTCGCGGGCCACCCCGGCGTTGAAG
Organism: Georgenia sp. H159; assembly: GCF_035607575.1. Classification (NCBI taxonomy): domain Bacteria; kingdom Bacillati; phylum Actinomycetota; class Actinomycetes; order Allobogoriellales; family Allobogoriellaceae; genus Georgenia; species Georgenia sp. H159. Next base: position 95,800 of record NZ_JAYDZY010000006.1, read on the forward strand.
ACGGCGTCGTCCCCGCGGAGGTCCGCGAGGGTCGCCCCGGGGAGGCCGAAGGCGTCGCGCGAGTCGATGACCTGCTCGGTCACCTCACCGTCGGCGACGGACCACACCCTGCTGGGCGCCGTCGTCGTCAGCTCGTCGAGGCCGTCCTCACCGCGGAAGACGAGGGCACGGGTGCCGCGCCGGGCCAGCACACCGGCGACGAGCGGCGCGATCCGCCGGTCGGCCACGCCGATCGCCGCCGCGCGCGGGTGTGCCGGGTTGGTCAGCGGGCCGAGCACGTTGAAGGCCGTGCTGACCGCGAGCTCACGCCGCGCCACGGCCGCGTGCCGCATCGAGGGGTGGAAGGTCTGGGCGAAGCAGAAGGTGATGCCGACCTCACGGAAGGTCGCCTCGACCTCCATGACGCTCTGGTCCAGGCGCACCCCGAGCCGCTCCAGAACGTCCGCGGACCCGCTGGCCGAGCTCGAGGCGCGGTTGCCGTGCTTGACGACGGGAACGCCGGCGCCGGCGATGACGAGGGAGGACATCGTCGAGATGTTGACGGTGCGGGCGCGGTCGCCACCCGTCCCGACGATGTCGACGACGTCGTCGGGCACGTCGATCGGGACGGCGTGCTCGAGCATGACGTCGGCCAGCCCGGTGAGCTCCGCCACCGTCTCTCCCTTGGCGCGCAGCGCCACGAGGAACCCGGCCAGCTGGACGGGACTGGCCAGACCGGACATCACCTGGTCCATCGCCCAGCCGGCCTGCGTGGCGCTGAGGTGCTCCCCCGCCATGAGCGAGGTGATGAGGTCGGCCCAGGTGGGCACGACCGGTTCGACGCCGTCGGCGTCGGCCGTCACAGGGCGCCGCCAGAGCGCAGCAGCCGTGCGACCTCCTGCTGGATCCGCATGGGGTCGAGCGGTGACTCGACGATCGCGTCGACCTGGGCCCACGTCGCCAGCCACGCGTCCTGAGGGCGGGCCGTGAGCACGAGGACCGGCGGGCACTTGTACATCTCGTTCTTCAGCTGCCGGCTTACCGCCATCCCACCGGCCCGGGCCGCCTCGCCGTCGAGGACGAGAAGGGCGAACCCACCCTGCTTCGCCGTGGCCACCGCGGCCTCGTGGGTCGCCGTCTCCGTCCAGCGGATGCGAGGCAGGTCGGCGGCTGCCCGCCGGCCGACCGACCGGCGCACCTGCTCACGCGTGGCGACGTCGTCGCTGTAGAGCAGCACGTCCACGACGTCAGTGGCTGTGGTCGCGGCGGCGTCGGGCTGCGCGGGCGTCATCGTCGTCCTCCAAGATCGCTCTGGACACACCGCGAGAGACGGTGTCCTCCCCGCATGGTAGTCACGGTCGGCCTCCGGCGCGGACACCGTCCCGGCCCGGTGCCGTCACGGTCCACGCGCCGACACGACGACGTCGAGATGGGGCGAATCGCACGAAACAGACATCCCCGGATCCGGCGTGTTGCGGCGACTCCGGCTCGGGACCAAAGGCTCAGGCGCGGGTTGGCGCGGAAGTCCTAGCCTCAGGGTGGACGCCTGTGCGAATCGCGCACCGACGGAGTGGGCACCTACACCTAGTTTCAGGCCATAATGGCAAGCGTGTCGTCTACTACGGCTGCTCTGAGCGCCCCCCAGGTGAACGTCAACCGACCGAACTCGGTGTCGGTGGGCACCATCGTCTGGCTGTCCAGCGAGCTGATGTTCTTCGCCGGACTCTTCGCCATGTACTTCACGCACCGGTCGGTGTCCGCGGAGATCTGGCCGGAGAACTACTCACTGCTCAACATCCCGTGGGCGCTGACGATCACCCTGGTCCTCGTGGCCAGCTCGGTGACCGCGCAGATGGGCGTGTTCGCCGCCGAACGCTTCCAGCCGCGCCGCACCGGCTCGCTCCTCGACATCCGCCGCTGGGGCATGGAGGAGTGGTTCGTCCTCACGTTCATCATGGGGGCGTTCTTCGTCTCCGGGCAGACCTTCGAGTACGCCGAGCTCGTCTCGCACGGCCTCACGGTCTCCTCGAGCCCCTACGGGTCGGTCTTCTACATCATGACCGGCTTCCACGCCCTGCACGTGCTCGGCGGCCTCGTCGCATTCCTGTTCATCCTCGGCCGCTCCTACGCCGCGAACCGCTTCGGCCACCTCGAGGCCACCGGCGCCGTCGTCGTGTCCTACTACTGGCACTTCGTCGACGTCGTCTGGGTCGCCATGTTCTTCATCATCTACTTCCTCGAGCTCTTCGGCTGAGGACGTAGGCGACCTGCCCCGTCCACCCGCACACGCTAGACAAGGACACAACACCGTGAAGGCACTCGCCGCCAGCAGAAGGCACCGGCTCGCACCGGTGGTCCTCCTGCTCCTGGCCCTGATCCTGACGGGGGTGGCGTACTCCGCCGTCATCTCCGAGCCGGCCACCGCACAGACGGCCAGCCAGGAGGAGATCGAGACAGGCGAGGCGCTGTTCCGCACGAACTGCTCGACCTGCCACGGCCTGGACGCCCAGGGCACCGACCTCGCGCCGTCGCTCGTCGGCGTGGGTGCGGCGTCGGTGCACTTCCAGGTGTCCACCGGCCGCATGCCCATGGCCAACAACTCCCCGCAGGCCGAGCGCAAGGACCCGCTCATGACCGAGGAGCAGACCGCGGCCCTGTCCGCCTACGTCGCCAGCCTCGGCCCGGGCCCCTCGATCCCCTCCAGCGACCAGGTCGACCCGGAGGAGGGCAACGCCGCCAGCGGCATGGAGCTCTTCCGCACCAACTGCTCGATGTGCCACAACGCCGTCGGCGCCGGCGGTGCGCTGACCGAGGGCAAGGTGGCCCCGCCGCTCGACGACGCGACCCCCACCCAGATCTGGGAGGCCATGCGGACCGGTCCCCAGTCGATGCCGATCTTCAACGAGGCGTCGGTGACGGACGAGGGCGCCCGTGACGTCATCGCCTACATCATGGAGCAGCGCGAGGTCAGCCCGGGCGGCATCACGCTCGGCAACCTCGGCCCCGTGTCCGAGGGCTTCTGGGTGTGGATCGTCGGCATCGGCGGCATCATCGGTATTGCTGTGTGGATGGGAGCAAGGTCCTCGTGAGCACGAATCGTCCCTCTGGGGAGCTGACCAGCGCCGCGGACGGCGCGCCGGTCGCCGACGTCCCCGACCGTTTCGAGAACCCCGGACTGCCCCCGCACCCGGAGCGCATGTCCGACCGCGACCCCAAGGCGGCCAAGCGCGCCGAGCGACAGGTCGTCGCACTGCTCCTCGTCTCCGTCCTCGCCTCGCTCGGCGGGATCGTCGGGTTCTTCCTCATCCCGGTCGGCACCACGCTCGTCGACGTGCGCCTCTCGACGCTCGTCCTGGGCGTGGGGCTCGGTCTCGGCATGCTCGGTATCGGCCTGGGCGCGGTGCACTGGTCCAAGGCGCTCATGTCGAACGAGGAGTACGTCGAGAAGCGCAAGCCGGCCTACTCCTCGCCCGAGGTCCGCGAGGAGGCCGTGACGATGCTCGAGACGGGCGTCGACGAGTCCAACATCGCGCGCCGGCCGGTCCTCAAGGGTGCGCTCGTCGGTGCCGCGGCCCTCGCGCCGCTGCCCTTCGTCGTGCCGCTCGTGGGTGAGCTGTCGGAGACGTGGGACACCCGGCGCTTCCGTCACACCGCGTGGGGTGACGTCCCCGAGGGAACCGGGGGACGGCTGCCCGACGGCACCATGGGTCGGCGGCTGGCCGTCGACCCCGACAACCGGCTCATCCGCGCCGCCGACGTCACCAACGGGTCCGCCTTCCAGGTGATCCCGCACGGTCTGCCGGATGAGGAGCACTACCTCGAGGAGAAGGCCAAGGCGGTCGTCTTCATGACGCGCATCGACCCGTCCCAGCTCAACATCTCCCCCGAGCGCCGGGACTGGAGCTACGACGGCATCATCGCCTTCTCCAAGGTCTGCACCCACGTCGGCTGCCCCGTGGCTCTCTACGAGCAGCAGACCCACCACCTCCTGTGCCCCTGCCACCAGTCGACCTTCGACCTCGCCAACGAGGCCAAGGTCGTCTTCGGCCCGGCCAACCGTGCGCTCCCCCAGCTGCCGATCACCGTGGACACCGAGGGCTACCTCGTCGCCCGCTCCGACTTCCACGAGACGGTCGGACCGAGCTTCTGGGAGCGCGAGCGATTGGATGAGAACCGATGAGCGCAACGACTGCCCGGAAGCCCAGCAAGGCGGCACCGGCCGCCGACTACCTCGACCGGCGCACCGGCATCGGCAAGGCCGTCAAGGAGTTCGCGCGCAAGGTCTTCCCGGACCACTGGTCCTTCCTGCTCGGTGAGGTCGCGCTCTACAGCTTCATCGTCCTCATCCTCAGCGGCCTGTTCCTCACGATGTTCTTCGTGCCGAGCATGGGGCACGTGACCTACCCCGAGGACCAGCTGCCCGTCGCGATGCAGGGCGTCGGCATGTCCGAGGCCTTCGCCTCGACGCTGCGGCTGTCCTTCGAGGTCCGCGGCGGCCTGCTCATGCGGCAGATCCACCACTGGGCGGCGCTGCTGTTCATGGCCGCGATCGTCGCGCACATGCTGCGGGTCTTCTTCACCGGCGCGTTCCGCAAGCCGCGCGAGCTCAACTGGCTGATCGGCTTCACGCTGCTCATCCTCGGACTCCTCGCCGGGTTCTCCGGCTACTCGCTGCCCGACGACGTCCTCTCCGGCAACGGTCTGCGGATCGCCGACGGCGTGGCGCGGGCGATCCCGATCCTCGGGTCGTACGTCTCCCTCGGCCTCTTCGGCGGGGAGTTCCCGGGGACCGACATCATCCCGCGGCTGTTCACCGTGCACATCCTGCTCGTGCCCGGCCTCATCATCGCGCTGGTGACGGTCCACCTCATCCTCGTCGTCGTGCACAAGCACACCCAGTACCCCGGGCCCGGGAAGACGGAGAAGAACGTCGTCGGCTACCCGGTGCTCCCGGTGTACGCGGCCAAGGCCGGTGGGTTCTTCTTCATCGTCTTCGGCTTCCTCGCCATGCTCGGCGCCCTCGTGTCGATCAACCCGGTGTGGATCCACGGGCCGTACGACCCCTCCCCCGTCGGTGCGGGTGCCCAGCCCGACTGGTACATGCTCTTCCTCGAGGGGGCGCTGCGGCTCATGCCGGGCTGGCCGGAGTTCGTCATCGGTGGCTACGTGCTGTCGCTCAACGTGCTCATCCCCGGCGTCGTCATCCCGGGCATCCTCTTCACGACCATCGCGCTGTGGCCCTTCATCGAGGCTGCGGTCACCAAGGACCGCGGCGAGCACCACCTGCTCGACCGCCCGCGCAACGCCCCGATCCGCACCGCCACCGGCGTCTCGATCATCACGGCGTTCATGGTGCTCAACGTGGCAGGCGCGAACGACCTCATCGCCACGCACTTCGAGCTCTCGCTCAACGGCATCACGTGGTTCCTGCGTGCCGCCTTCTTCATCGCGCCCGTGTTCGCCTTCTGGCTCACCAAGCGGATCTGCCTCTCGCTCCAGCGGCGTGACCGCGAGCTCGCGCTGCACGGCCACGAGACCGGCCGCATCGTGCGCATGCCGTCCGGGCAGTACATGGAGGTCCACCAGCCCCTCTCCCAGGAGGAGCGCTGGCTGCTCGTCCAGCACGAGGCGGACCGGATGCTCGAGATCGGGCCGCCCGAGGACGAGAACGGCGTGCGCCGGCCCGGGTACCAGAGGGACAAGGGCATGCAGCGCATCTCGCGCTTCTTCTACGAGGACCGCGTCCAGCCCGCCACCCCCGCCGAGCTCGCGGCCGCGAACGCCTCCCACGGGGCGCACGGCAACGGCAACGGCAGCGGCAACGGCGCTCCCGCGATGGTCGAGTCGAGCGGGCTGCAGGACGCCTTCGAGCGCCCCGAGCAGGAGAAGGCCGCTGTCACCGCCGGACGCGACGAGCGGAACAACCCCGCGTCGTCGTAGGTTGGCAATGAAGAGGCCCGTGTCCGGCGTCACGCCGGGCACGGGCTCGCAGCAGCCGGTGCGGAACCGCACCGGGACGACATGAGGAGGACACATGACCGTGTACACCCTGCCGGAGCTCCCGTACGACTACAGCGCCCTGGAGCCGCACATCAGCGGCAAGATCATGGAGCTGCACCACGACAAGCACCACAAGACCTACGTCGACGGCGCGAACACCGCGCTGGAGAAGCTGGCTGCCGCTCGCGAGAGTGGTGACAACGCCGCCATCAACCTCTTCGAGAAGAACCTCGCCTTCAACCTCGGCGGGCACGTCAACCACACCGTCTTCTGGAACAACCTCTCCCCCGAGGGCGGCGGTGAGCCCGAGGGCGAGCTCGCCGCGGCCATCACGGACCAGCTCGGGTCCTTCGAGGGCTTCAAGGCTCAGTTCTCCGCCAACGCCACGAGCATCCAGGGCTCCGGCTGGTCCGTGCTGGCGTGGGACTCCATCGGGCAGAAGCTCTCGATCTTCCAGCTGTTCGACCAGCAGGGCAACGTGCCGCTCGGGCTCACCCCGATCCTCATGCTCGACATGTGGGAGCACGCCTTCTACCTCGACTACCTCAACGTCAAGGCCGACTACGTCAAGGCGTTCTGGAACATCGTCAACTGGCGCGACGTCGCCGCGCGCCTCGAGCGTGCGCGGACCCAGACCGCGGGACTCATCGTCCCTGCCGTCGTCTGAGCCGACCGCAGCCGCCGCGAAGGCCCGGTGCCCCCTCCTGGGGCGCCGGGCCTTCGCGCTGCCGCCGGGATCGCGTCCCGCCCGGCCCGCCGGCCGATCGCCGATCGTGTGTGGTTCGGGTCCTCCCAGGACGCGAACCACACACGCTCTGCGGCTCCCTGACGCAGCGGGGCGACCGTCGCCTCCCCTCGGCCAGACATGCGGCCGGTGCGTGCCTCACGGGCCGGGAGACGCCGAAGGGCGGCGCCCCCTGCCGGGAGCACCGCCCTTCCGCTACGGCTGTGCGGGCGCCCCAGTGGGCGTGCGGCCCGCTCCACCGAAGGCCGCGCCTCGCCCGGCCCGCCGGCCGATCGCCGATCGTGTGTGGTTCGGGTCCTCCCGGGACCCGGACCACACACGCTCTGCGGCCTCCTGACGCCGCGGGGCGACCGTCGCCTCCCCTCGGCCACACATGCGCGCGGAGCGCGCCTCACGGGCCGGGAGACGCCGAAGGGCGGCGCCCCCTGCCGGGAGCACCGCCCTTCCGCTACGGCTGTGCGGGCGCCTCAGTGTGCGTGCGGCCCTCGGGAGAACTCGAAGGTCTGTCCGATGAGGCCGACGACGCCCACGGCCACACCGATCCCGAAGACCCACCAGCCGACGGCGATACCGGCGAAGGCCAGTGCTGCCGCGACACCGAGCACGAGGGGCCACCACGAGTGCGGGGAGTAGACGCCCATCTCACCGGCGTGCTCGTCGACGTCGCTCGTCGGGTTGTCCTCGGGGCGCGGGTCGACGCGGCGGGCGAGCAGCGCCAGGTAGCCGCCGGCGAGCCCGTACAGGCCGACCAGCAGGAGGAGCGCCACCGTGCCCACGGGCTCCCAGCTGCTCCAGAACCCGTAGAGCAGCGCGACGGGCAGGAAGAAGACGACACCCGCGAGGAACGTCCACTTCTCCACGCGCATCGGCGTGGGGTTCACCGCGGACGGCTCCCCCGGTGCGCGGTCCTTCTCGTGTGCCATCAGGCCTGACCCTTCTCGTCGTCGTCCTCGTCGCGCTCCAGCACGGCGGTGGACGTACGGCCGGGCTCGGGCTGAGCCGCCTCGCCGCCGCCACCGGTGCGCTGCGCGTCACCCAGCACCTGCTCGAGCACACCCTGGTCCGGCACGGCCGCCTGGTCCATCGCGGCGACCTCCGGGTGGTGCAGGTCGAAGGCCGGGCGCTCGGACCGCACCCGCGGCAAGGAGGTGAAGTTGTGCCGTGGCGGCGGGCAGCTCGTCGCCCACTCGAGGGAGTTCGCGAAGCCCCACGGGTCGTCGACGAAGACCGTCCGCGGTCCCCGCGCGGTGATGTAGACGTTCCACAGGAACGGCAGCGTGGACAGCGTGAGCAGGGCGGCGCCGACCGTCGAGACCTGGTTCATCAGCGTGAACCCGTCCTCGACCATGTAGTCGGCGTAGCGCCGGGGCATGCCCTGGGCGCCGAGCCAGTGCTGGATGAGGAAGGTGCCGTGGAAGCCGAAGAAGAGCATCCAGAAGTGCACCTTGCCGAGCGGCTCGTTGAGCATGCGGCCGGTCATCTTCGGCCACCAGAAGTAGAAGCCCGCGAACATCGCGAACACCACGGTGCCGAACACGGTGTAGTGGAAGTGGGCCACGACGAAGTAGGAGTCGTGCACCTGGAAGTCCATCGCGGGGCTCGCCAGGATGATGCCGGTGACACCGCCGAAGAGGAACGTCGCCATGAAGCCGAGCGACCAGAGCATCGGCGTCTCGAAGGTGAGCTTGCCCCGCCACAGGGTGCCGATCCAGTTGAAGAACTTCACGCCGGTCGGGACGGCGATGAGCATCGTCATGAGGGCGAAGAAGTCCAGCAGCACGCCACCGGTCGTGTACATGTGGTGGGCCCACACCGTCATCGACAGCGCCGCGATCGCGATGGTCGCGAAGACCAGGCCCTTGTAGCCGAAGATCGGCTTGCGGGCGAAGACCGGCAGGATCTCGCTGACGATGCCGAAGAACGGCAGCGCGATGACGTAGACCTCGGGGTGCCCGAAGAACCAGAACAGGTGCTGCCACAGCAGCGCCCCGCCGCTCTCCGGGTTGTAGATCTGCCCGCCGAGCACACGGTCGAAGGCGAGGCCGAACAGGGCGGCCGCCAGCACGGGGAAGGCCATGAGCACCAGCAGGGAGGTGATCATGATGTTCCAGCTGAAGATCGGCATCCGGAACATCGTCATGCCGGGCATGCGCATCGTGATGATGGTGGCGACGAAGTTGACCGAGCCGAAGATCGTGCCGAAACCGGTGAGGGCGATGCCCAGCACCCACAGGTCCCCGCCGTTGCCCGGCGAGAAGGGCGCGAGCGACAGCGGTGTGTACGCGGTCCAGCCGAAGCTCGCCGCGCCCTTGGGGGTGAGAAAGCCGGCCAGCGCGATGAGCCCACCGAAGGTGAACAGCCAGTAGCTGAACATGTTCAGCCGTGGGAACGCGACGTCCGGGGCACCGATCTGCAGCGGCACGAAGACGTTCCCGAAGCCCGTGAACAGCGGCGTCGCGAACAGGAACAGCATGATCGTGCCGTGCATGGTGAAGAACTGGTTGTACTGCTCCTTGGACTGGAACAGGTCCATGCCCGGCCCGAAGAGCTCGAGCCGCATCGCCATGGCGAGGATGCCGCCGATGATGAAGAAGACGAAGGCGGTGATGAGGTAGAGGTAGCCGATGACCTTGTGGTCGGTCGAGGTCAGCCAGCTGACGACCGTGCGGCCCATGCTCTGGCGCTCCGGCCGCAGTCCCGGGACCAGCTCGGTCTGTGCCTCGTGCGTGGTCGCCATCAGTTGTTCCCCGTTCCGTCCTGCAGGTAGCCGCGCTGGTCGTACACGCGGTTGTACTCCTCACCGAGCCGGCCGACGTTGCCGGCCTCGCGCAACGCGTCCATCTCGGCGTCGTAGGTCTCCCTGTCGACGACCTCGACGTTGAAGAGCATCTCCGAGTGGAACTCCCCGCACAGCTCGGCGCACTTGCCCTGGAAGCTGCCGATCTCCTGCGGCGTCACCTGGAAGGAGTTCGTCTTGCCGGCGATCATGTCCATCTTCATGAGGAAGGCCGGGATCCAGAACGCGTGGTTGACGTCGCGGGTCTCCAGGACGAACTCCACCGTCTCCCCAACCGGCAGGTAGAGCGTCGGCAGCGTCTCCTCGACGCCCCCCTCACCCGTGAGCTCGATGCGCCCACCCTCGAAGTAGACCTCGTCGTCGAGGTAGTTGAAGTCCCAGCTCCACTGCTTGCCGTAGGCCTCGATGGTGAGGTCCGGCTCGGCCGTGACGTCGGTCAGCTCGTCGGTGACCTGGACCGAGTAGAAGTACAGCACCCCGATCATGAGGATCGGCACGACGGTGTACATGAGCTCGAGCGGGATGTGGTAGCGCAGCTGGACGGGCAGCGAGCTGTCGTTCTTCCGCTTCCGGTAGGCGATGACGCACCAGATGATCAGGCCCCACACGAGCACCCCGACGGCGAGCGCGGCGACCCACGCCCCGTTCCAGTGGTCGATGATCGACCCGGTCTTGTCGGTCAGGCCCGGCTGGGAGGGCAGGAAGCCGTTGCTCGGCGCACCGAGCTCGGCGCAGCCGGCAAGGGTGAGGGCCGCCACAAGGCCCAGGGCTACCAGTCGCCACCCGCGGGACGAGCGGCTACCGGAGGACGGTGATCGCACTTGTTGACCTTCCGACACGATGCATTAGGGCATTTCAGACAGGACCTACGTCCCGCGAGCCAGCCTACCGTGAACACCGCCCTGGTACGCGAAACGGCCCGCCGTGGGGGTGGGTGTACCCCCGCTCACAGCGGGCCGTCGCGTCGTTCGACGCACGCCGGGACTCCGGCGTGGCGGACTCAGTGGAAGGAGTCGCCGCAGGCGCACGAGCCGCCCGCGTTGGGGTTGTCGATCGTGAAGCCCTGCTTCTCGATGGTGTCGGCGAAGTCGATGGTCGCGCCGGCGAGGTAGGGCACGCTCATGCGGTCGACGACGACCTCGACGCCGTCGAACCCGCGGACGGAGTCGCCGTCGAGGAGGCGCTCGTCGAAGTAGAGCTGGTAGATGAGGCCCGAGCAGCCACCGGGCTGCACGGCGATGCGCAGCCGCAGGTCGTCACGACCCTCCTGCGCGAGGAGCGTCTTGACCTTCTGCGCGGCGACGTCGGTGAGTTCGACCTCGTGGGTCGGGACCTCGGTGGGCGTGGTGGCCGTCGTCTCGCTCATGCTGGAATCTCCGCGGGTGGTCGGTGTGGGTCAATCGGGGCAACCACGGATGGTCCGCGGTTGTTCCCCGACCAGCCTACGCCCCGCGTGCCCACGTGCGCGCGAGACGTTCGGCCCACGCCTCCAGCGCCGTGAGGTCGCCGCGGCCGGTCTCGTAGGTGGCACTGATCCCCGAGCGGGCGACCTCGCGGCGCGAGGTGTGGACCTCCTCGGCGAGCACGACGACGGGAAGGCCCAGCGCCATGGCGGCCTGGCCGACGGTCGCGACGACGGAGGCGTCGACGGCGGGGGCGTCCAGCACCGACGTCCCGGTGAGCACGACGTCCGCCTCGGCGACCGCGTCCGTGAGGCCGATGGCCGCCGCGACGACGTCCGGTCCGGGCAGCAGCCGCGCACCGAGGACGGACAGGGCGTACGCGGCCCCTCCCCCGGCGCCGGTGCCGTCCGCGCGGCCCGGACGGGTGGAAGAGCCGTGCCCGTGCCCACCCGGCAGCGGGAGGAGCGCCGTCCGGGTGGGGAGCTCGCGGCCCAGTCGCTCGAGCCGGGCCGCGAGCTCACCCGCACGCGTGTCGAGCCGCTGGGCCTCGGCCGGCCCGATCCGCTCGCCGAGCAGCGCCCCGGCGCCGTGCAGGCCGAGGAGCGGGACCTGCGTCGCAGCCGCGACGACCACCTCGCTGCCGTCCAGCACGCGGTGCGCGGCGGCGAGCGTGGCCGCGTCGATGTCGGCGTCGTCGCCCACCCCGGCGAGGACGCGGACCAGGCCTGCCCCGCCGTCGTGCGGCGCGCTGTCCCCGAGCCCGACGACGAGGCGCCCGGCCCCGAGGTCCCGCGCCGCCAGCAGGAGCTCACCCAGGCCGGCACTGGTGCCGCGCTCGGCGTGCGTCAGCTCCTGACCGGGCGGGGTGAGCTGGCGCCCGAGGACCTGGCCGGCCTCGAGGTAGGCGGTGCCTCCGGCCGTTCCGGGGACGTGGAGCAGCGTCGCCGGCACCGGGTCACCGAGGGGTCCCCGAGCGGTCACCGAGACGAGGCGCCCCCCGCGAGCCGTGTGGACGGCGTCGAGCAGGCCGGCGGCGCCGTCCGACATGGGCAGCACCCGCACGTCGGAGTCGGGGGCGGTGCGCAGCCACCCGCGGCGCACGGCGGCTGCGACCTGCGCGGCGCTCAGCGCTCCGGAGAACGGTCCGGGGCTCACCAGCAGCCGCACGCGCGCTCCCGTCCCCGGTCGGTGGTGACCATCCTCAGAGCCGGTCGGCGAGACGGGACAGGAGCAGCGCCTCGGCGAGGACGACCTTCTGCAGCTCCCCGAGGTGCACCGACTCGTCCTCCGAGTGCGCCCGCGAGTCCGGGTCCTCCACCCCGGTGACGAGGATCGCGGCCTCCGGGTACACCTCGGCGAGGTCGGCGATGAACGGGATGGAGCCCCCGACGCCGAGGTCGACGGGCACGGTGCCCCACGCGGTCGCGAAGGCCCAGCGAGCCGACTGCATGGCGGCCGAGTCCTCCGGCGCCTGGAACGCCTGGCCCGTCTCCCCCGCGGTCACCGTCACGCGGGCCCCGAAGGGAGCGTGCTCGCGGAGGTGGTCGTGGAGGGCGCGCTCCGCGGCTGCCGGGTCCTGGCCGGGAGCGATGCGCATGGACAGCTTGGCCCGCGCCGCCGGGATGATCGTGTTGGAGGCGTGGTCCACGCTCGTCGCGTCCAGCCCGATGACGGAGATCGCCGGCTTGGTCCACAGGCGCGCGGCGAGCGGGCCCGAGCCGGCCAGCCGGACGCCGTCGAGGACCCCGACGTCGGCACGGAGGTCCTCCTCGGGGTAGTCGACCGCGGCGTGGTCGTCCGCGACGAGCCCGGCGACGGCGACGTCCCCGGCGTCGTCGTGCAGGGTGGCGATGAGGCGGGACAGGAGCGTGACGGCGTCGAGCACGGGCCCGCCGTACATGCCGGAGTGGACGGCGTGGTCGAGGACGGCCAGGTCGACGGTGCAGTCGACCAGGCCGCGTAGCGACGTCGTGAGGCCGGGGCCGCCGACCTTCCAGTTCGAGGAGTCCGCGACGACGATGACGTCGGCGGCCAGCCGGTCCCGGTAGGTCTCCAGGAAGGTGCGGAAGGTCGGCGAACCGATCTCCTCCTCCCCCTCGCTGAAGACCGTGACACCGACGCCCAGCTCGTCCCCCAGCACGCGCAGCGCGCCCACGTGGGCCATGATCCCGGCCTTGTCGTCCGCGGCGCCGCGTCCGTAGAGGCGCTCGCCACGCTGGGTGGGCTCGAAGGGGGGCGAGGTCCAGCCGGCGGGGTCGCCGGGCGGCTGGACGTCGTGGTGGGCGTAGAGCAGCACGGTCGGCGCCCCTGCGGGAGCAGGCCGGTGGGCGAGCACGGCGGGCGCCCCGGCGCGGCCGTCCGCCCCGGTGACGCGCACGACGTCCACCTCGGGCAGGCCGGCCCCGCGGAGGAGCTCGGCGACCGCGGCCGCGCTGTCCTCGAGGTGCTGGGGGTCGAAGGCGGGCGCCGAGACGCTCGGGATGCGCACGAGCGACTCGAGGTCGCGGCGGATGCGGGGGAACTCGGCGGCGGTGCGGGTGGAGAGGTCCTCGATGGTCACCAGGGCAGCCTAACCGCGCCGCACGGCGGTGGGTCAGGCCGTGCCGGCGGCGCGGGCACGCTCGACGGCGGCTGCCGCACCCTGGGTCCACGGCTCACCGTGCCCGGGCAGGACGGTTCCGGCACCGGTGCCGGCGATGGCGTCCAGCGTGGCGAGGTTCATGGTGAAGTCCGCCGTCGCGGCACCGGCGATGATCCGGGGTCCGGTGCGGGCCGTGTACGGGTCGAGGGTGACGAGGGCGTCACCGGAGATGACGACGTCGCGGTCGCGTAGGTGGAGGGCGACGTGTCCGTAGGTGTGCCCCGGTGTGGCGAGGACCTCCGGCCGTCCGGGCACGTCGAGGGTGGTGCCGGTCGCGAGGGTCCGGATGCCGGTGGCGCCGCGCACGGTGAGCGCGCCCGCGAGGGCCATGCGCGTGAGGATCGGGACCGCGGCGGGGTGACGCACCGGGTAGAGGGCGCGCGGGTTCTCGTGGGCGTAGCTGTACGGGTGGGAGACGAGGCTGTGCTCCTCCGCGGTCGCCCACACGGGCAGCGCGAGGCGCTGCTGCAGCCGGCGCACCACGCCGACGTGGTCGAAGTGGGCGTGGGTGAGCACGAGCGCACGAAGGTCGCGCGGACGGTGGCCGATCGCCCGGATCGCCCACCCCAGCGGTCGCCAGACCGACGGCAGCCCGGCGTCCACCAGGGTCACGCCGTCGTCGTCCTCGACGAGGTAGCAGTTGACGTGGGCGTGCGAGACGAGGTGCACGCCGGGGGCGACCTCACGGACGGTGGCGCTCATGAACCGGGGCTCCTCTCGTCGGCGCCGGACCGTCGCCCGGCGCCCGTCCACTATCCCGCCGGGCCCGCGCCCCTGCACGCGGGCCGCGAGGGGCCGTGCGTCGACTACCCTCGAGGCGTGATCGGACGCAGCAAGAAGGAGACCCCAGCGCCTGGCCCGGTGGCGCCGGAGGAGCACCCAGCCGCGGGCAAGGGCCGCCCCACCCCCAAGCGCCGGGAGGCCGAGGCGCGCAACCAGCGTCCGCTCGTCCCCACGGACCGCAAGGCGGCCAAGCGCGAGATGCGTGAGCGCCGTAACGAGATGTACGCGAAGCAGCAGGAGGCGATGCGCACCGGTGACGAGCGCTACCTGCCGGTCCGCGACAAGGGACCGGTGCGGCGCTGGGTGCGCGACTACGTCGACAGCCACTTCAGCCCGAGCGAGTACTTCCTGCCGCTGGCGATGGCCTCGATCGTCCTGCTGTTCTTCGCCTCGATGTTCCCCGAGGTCGCGGTCATCGGCATGATCGTCATGTACGTCGCCTTCGCCATCTCGCTGGCGTTCGCGATCGGCTACGCGATGATCATCAGGCGCAAGCTGCGGGCACGCTTCGACGAGGACCAGATCCCCCGCTTCACCGGCATCTACGCCTTCAGCCGGCTCTTCCAGCCGCGCTTCCTGCGCGCTCCCAAGCCCCAGGTCAAGCGCGGCGAGCAGCCCGCGTGACGGCGCCCGGGGTTGGGCTGTACCGGCTCGCCTTCCGGACCCTGCTCGTCCGCGTCGACGCCGAGCGCGCCCACGAGCTCGCCCTGCGGCTCATCCGCGGGGCCGCAGCGGTCCCGGTCCTGCCCCGCGTGGTCCGCGCGACCCTCGGGCGACGCCCCGCCACGGCCGTGGCCACCGGGCTGGGGCGACCGGTCCGCGGCGTGCTCGGCCTGGCCGCCGGCATGGACAAGGACGCCGGCACGGTGCTGGGGATGGACATGCTCGGCTTCGGGCACGTCGAGGTCGGGACGATCACCGCCCACGCCCAGCCGGGGAACGAGCGACCGCGGCTGTGGCGCCACCCTGAGGACGAGGCGCTGCGCAACCGCATGGGCTTCAACAACGCCGGGGCGCACGCCGCCGCCGAACGGCTGCGCGAGCTGCGCGGCTCGCGGCGCGGCCGCTCCGTCGTCGTCGGCGTCAACATCGGCAAGTCCCGCGTCACGCCGGTGGACGACGCGGTGGGCGACTACGCCACCTCGGCCCGGCTGCTGGCGCGCTGGGCGGACTACCTCACCGTCAACGTCTCCTCCCCCAACACCCCGGGCCTGCGGGACCTCCAGGCCGTCGACACGCTGCGACCGATCCTGACGGCGGTGCAGCGGCAGGCCGACGCCGCGGCCGGGCGCCGGGTCCCGGTCCTCGTCAAGGTGGCGCCCGACCTCGACGACGACGACGTCGCCTCCGTCGCGGACCTCGTCACCGAGCTGTCCCTCGCCGGGGTCGTCGCCACGAACACGACGATCGCGCACGACCACGGTCCCGGCGGGCTCTCCGGCCGGCCGCTCCACGCGCGCGCCGTCGAAGTCGTGCGGCTGCTCCGCGCCCGGCTCGGTCCCGGCCCCGTGATCATCGGCGTCGGCGGGATCGGGGACGAGGCGCAGGCGCGGGCCATGCTGGCCGCGGGCGCCGACCTGCTCCAGGCCTACACCGGCTTCGTCTACAACGGGCCGACGTGGCCCGGCGCGCTCAACCGGCGGCTCGCGCGCTGACGGCCGGTCCCGCCCGGCCCCTCTCGGGCCGGGGCCCGGCCGCAGACGTCAGCGCTCGCTCGCGCGGGCCACCCGTCCGGGGCTCGAACGCCACAGCCAGACGAGGCCGAGGACCGGCAGCACGAGCGGGATGTAGCCGTAGCCGCTGCCGAAGCGCGACCACACGGAGTCGCGCGGGAAGAGCTCGGGTGCGGCGAGACTGAGCACACCCACGACGAGGACGCCGACGAGCTCGATGGTGACCGCCGTCCAGGCCAGGCGGCGCATGCGCCGGCCGTTGTGCGCCAGCCCGATCGCGGCGAGGACGTAGACGAGCGCCGCGAAGCCGGACAGCCCGTAGGCGAGCGGTGCCTCGGCGGCGTCGCGGATGAGCTGCACACTTGCGCGGGCCGACGCGGCCAGCGCGAAGACGACGTAGACGGCGACGACGAGCAGGCCCGCACCCCGCGCCGGCGGCCGGTCGTCGGTCGCGGACGCCGTGTGCAACGGCCCGTCGGTCATGCCTGCCACAACTGCCACATCCGCAACTCCATGACGATGATGGTCGTGGCGGCGACCGCCAGGACGATCGAGCTCCACCGGGTGCGCTCGACGAACGCCACGACCGCGGCACCCGGGAGCAGGAGCAGGGCGACGAGCAGGTAGCCCCAGAGGGTGACCGGGTCGGCGACCTCCGCGCCGCCCAGCTGGAGGACGGCGATGGCGAGGCCCTGGACGACGAGCGCGCCCTCGACGACCCCGCCGGCGATGAGCTGCCGGAGGACGACGGCCCGGTCGACGACCGCAAAGACGGTCGCCCAGACGCCCAGCGCGGCACACAGCACCGAGACGAGGACGACGACGGGAAGCACCGCGTCATCCTAACGGCGGCCGCACCGGGCGGACGCCGCGCCCGACCGGGCCAGGGTGCGGCACGGACGGATAGCATCGGTGGCGTGACTGAACTGACGCTGACCACGAAGAACACTGCTCGCATCCCGGCCGACGCCGTCGTCGTCGCCGTCGGACAGCGCGGCGAGGAGGCCGTCCTGGTCCCCGGCGCACCGCTGCCGTCCGCGACCGTCTCGACGCTCCAGAGCCTCCTCCGGCCGCTCGGGGTCTCCGGGAAGGCCGACGAGGTGGTGCGCGTCGCAGCCGGCAAGGAGCTCGCCGCCGACGTCGTCGTGCTCACCGGTGTCGGCCCCGTCGACGACGCCGGTCCCGACCTCGAGGCGCTGCGCCGGGCCGCGGGTGCGGCGACCAGGTCGCTGGCCGGCACCGCCGACGTCGCCCTCGCCCTGCCGGCGGCCACGGCCGCGCAGGTCGGCGCCGTCGCCGAGGGCGCGCTGCTCGGCGCCTACAGCTTCGACCGCTACCGCGCGAGGAACCGCGCACCGGTCGCCCGACTCGAGCTCGTCACCGACATCGCCCGGTCCAAGGAGGCCAAGGCCGCCCACGCCCGGGCCGTCGTCGTCGCCGACGCGGTCGCCGGCGTGCGTGACCTCGTCAACGCCTCCCCGGCGGACCTCTACCCCCAGTCCTTCGCCGAGGAGGCGGCGGCCGCGGCCAAGGGCGCGAAGGTCAAGGTGTCCGTGCTCGACGAGAAGGCCCTGGAGGCCGGTGGCTACGGAGGCCTCACCGGGGTCGGCAAGGGCTCGGCGCGCCCCCCGCGGCTGGTCAAGCTCAGCTACTCGCCGGCACGGGCCAAGGCCCACGTCGGGCTGGTCGGCAAGGGCATCACCTTCGACTCCGGTGGCCTGTCCATCAAGCCCGCCAAGGGCATGGAGACGATGAAGATGGACATGGCGGGTGCCGCCACCGTGCTGCACACCGTGCTGGCCGCTGCCGCCCTCGAGCTGCCGGTCAAGGTGACCGGCTGGCTGGCCCTGGCCGAGAACATGCCGTCCGGCTCGGCGCAGCGTCCCTCCGACGTCATCACCATCCGCGGCGGCAAGACCGTCGAGGTGCTCAACACGGACGCCGAGGGCCGGCTCGTCATGGCCGACGCGCTCGTGGCCGCCGGTGAGGAGAACCCCGACCTCATCATCGACATCGCCACCCTCACCGGTGCGCAGATGGTCGCGCTCGGCTCGCAGGTGGGCGCCGTCATGGGCACCGAGGACGTCCGCGAGGAGGTCGTGACCGCGGCGACGACGTCGGGTGAGCAGTTCTGGCCGATGCCGCTGCCGGCCGAGCTCGCCGAGTCGATGAAGTCGCAGGTCGCCGACATCGCCAACATGGGTGACCGGTTCGGCGGCATGCTCGTCGCCGGCCTGTTCCTCAAGGAGTTCGTCGGCGACACGCCCTGGGCGCACCTCGACATCGCCGGGCCGGCCTTCAATGAGGGCAAGCCGCGCGGCTACACCCCCGAGGGCGGCACGGGCACCGGTCTGCGGACGCTGCTCACCGTCCTCGAGCGCGCCGCCACCCGCTGACCCGCAACAACTCCGCTCTCGGCGACAAGGTGGGCGCGCGCGCTCGCGCGCCGTCCCCTCCTTCGCCGAGAGCGGAGTTGTTTACTTCCGTCGCTGGGCGGCGCTCCAGCGGCGCATGCTCGACGGGTAGCCGGTGAGGTTGACGTCGTACACCGGGATGGACAGGTCGCGGGCCAGCGTCCGCGCCGCCTTCTCGTCCGGTACCCGCCGGCGGGTCCACTCCCCCGTCCGTGCGACGAGCACCATCGTCGTCGGGTCGTTGGGGGTCGGGGGCTCGATGTAGGCCTCGACCCCCTCACGGGTCGCCACGAAGTCCCGGAAGTAGGCGGTGACCTCGGCGCGGCGCTGCGCGGAGGGGATCTCGGGGCTCGACGTGCCCTGGCTCTTGCGTCGGGAGAACAGCCGCATGGCCCCAAGCGTACGGTCCCGCTGTGACGGGCCGGACACCGTGTGCGGTGGTCCCTGCGGTCCGGACGATGACAAGATGGTGCGCAAGCACCGGGGCAGCCTGCCCCGGGTCGATGTGCGCTCGAGGAGAGGTTTGTGACCGACAGCCCTGACAACACCGTCTACGACCTGGTCATCCTGGGAGCCGGGAGCGGGGGCTACGCGGCCGCGCTGCGCGGCGCCCAGCTCGGGTTGTCCATCGCACTGATCGAGGCCGACAAGCTCGGCGGGACGTGCCTGCACCGCGGGTGCATCCCCACCAAGGCCCTCCTCCACAGCGCCGCCGTCGCCGACGAGATCAACCACAGCGCCGCCGTCGGGGTGAACAGCTCCTTCGAGGGCATCGACATGCCGACCGTCAACAAGTACAAGGACGGCGTCGTCGGACGCCTGTACAAGGGCCTCCAGGGCCTGGTCAAGGCCGGCAAGATCGACTACATCACCGGCTGGGGGACGCTCACCGGCACGGACACCGTCGAGGTCGACGGCACCACCTACCGCGGCAAGAACATCGTCCTGGCCTCCGGCTCCTACGCGCGCTCCCTGCCCGGGCTCGAGATCGGCGGGCGGGTCATCACCAGCGAGCAGGCACTGACCCTCGACGAGGTCCCGAAGAGCGCGATCGTGCTCGGCGGCGGCGTGATCGGGGTGGAGTTCGCCTCCGTGTGGAAGTCCTTCGGGGTGGACGTCACCATCATCGAGGCGCTGCCGAACCTCGTCCCGAACGAGGACATCGCCCTGTCCAAGGCGCTCGAGCGCGCCTTCCGCAAGCGCAAGATCGCCTTCGCGACCGGCACCCGGTTCTCCGGCGTCGAGCAGAACGACTCCGGCGTCGTCGTCAGCACCGAGGACGGCAAGACCTACGAGGCCGACCTCCTGCTCGTCGCGGTCGGCCGCGGGCCGGCGACGGCGAACCTCGGCTACGAGGAGCAGGGCGTTCCCATGGAGCGCGGCTTCGTCCTCACCAACGAGCGCCTGCACACCGGCGTGGCGAACATCTACGCCGTCGGCGACATCGTGCCGGGACTGCAGCTCGCGCACCGCGGGTTCCAGCAGGGCGTCTTCGTCGCCGAGGAGATCGCCGGCCTCAACCCGCCGGCGATCGTGGAGTCCGGCATCCCGCGCGTCACGTACTGCGAGCCCGAGGTCGCGTCCGTCGGACTCACCGAGGCCCAGGCCAAGGAGCAGCACGGGGACGACGGCGTCGAGACGGTCGACTTCAACCTCGCCGGCAACGGCAAGAGCCAGATCCTGCAGACCGCCGGCTTCGTCAAGCTCGTCCGGCAGAAGGACGGCCCCATCGTGGGCGTCCACATGATCGGGTCCCGGGTCGGTGAGCTCATCGGTGAGGGGCAGCTCATCGTCAACTGGGAGGCCTACCCCGACGACGTCGCCTCCCTCATCCACGCCCACCCGACGCAGAACGAGGCCCTCGGCGAGGCAGCACTCGCCCTCGCGGGCAAGCCGCTGCACTCCCACAACTGACCCTCGATCGAAGGAGACACCTGGTCATGTCCGACTCCGTGCAGATGCCCGCACTGGGCGAGTCCGTCACCGAGGGAACCGTTACCCGTTGGCTGAAGAGCGAGGGCGACAGCGTCGAGGTCGACGAGCCCTTGCTCGAGGTGTCGACCGACAAGGTCGACACCGAGGTCCCCTCCCCGTTCGCCGGGGTCCTCGAGAAGATCCTCGTCCAGGAGGACGAGACCGTCGAGGTGGGCGCCGAGCTCGCCGTCATCGGCTCCGGTGAGGGCGGTGGCGACACCTCGTCCTCCGAGGAGGAGCAGCCCGCGGAGCAGGAGGAGCCCGCCGAGGAGCAGGCGCCCGAGCCCGCGCAGGAGCAGGAGGAGAAGCCCGCCGAGGAGCAGTCCTCCGAGGAGGAGCCCTCCGAGGAGGAGCCCTCCGAGCAGGAGGTCGCGCAGGAGGCGAAGCAGCAGGCGGGTTCGGGCTCCTCGGACTCCTCGGGCGGACAGGCCGTCCAGATGCCCGCCCTCGGTGAGTCCGTGACCGAGGGAACCGTCACCCGGTGGCTGAAGAGTGAGGGTGACCAGGTGGAGGTCGACGAGCCGCTGCTCGAGGTCTCCACCGACAAGGTCGACACCGAGGTGCCCTCGCCCTACGCGGGCGTGCTGAGCAAGATCCTCGTCCAGGAGGACGAGACGGTCGAGGTCGGCACCGACCTCGCCGTCATCGGCGGCGAGACCGGCGACGACAGCTCCGCCACGACCGACAGCGAGCCCACCCCGTCCGCCGCGGAGGAGACCCCGCAGGACGAGCAGGAGCAGGCCAAGGAGGCCGAGCAGCCCTCCGAGCAGCGGGCCGAGCAGCACCAGGGTGCCGCCCGGTCCGCGGTCCCCTCCGAGGAGGCCGCGCCCGCCCAGGAGGAGCCCACGGAGCAGCCGCAGACCCCGCCCCAGGAGGCCTCGACCACGCCGGCACCGTCGCGCCCGAGCGCGGCGGAGACCGCCAAGACGTCCTACGTGACGCCGATCGTGCGCAAGCTCGCCAAGGAGAAGGGGGTCGACCTCGACTCGCTCCAGGGCACCGGCGTCGGTGGACGCATCCGCAAGGAGGACGTCCTCGAGGCGGCCGAGAAGGCGGCGCAGGCGGCTCAGCAGCCCGCCGCAGCCGAGGCCCCCGCTGCCGCCCCGGCCAAGACGCCGACCATCCCCGAGGTCTCGCCGCTGCGCGGCACCACGGAGAAGATGTCGCGCCTGCGCAAGGTCATCGCCAAGCGGATGAACGAGTCGCTCGACACCTCCGCGCAGCTGACCACGGTGGTGGAGGTCGACGTCACGCGGATCGCCAAGCTCCGCGCGCAGGCGAAGAACAGCTTCCAGGCCCGGGAGGGCGTCAAGCTCACCTACCTGCCGTTCTTCATCAAGGCGGCCGCCGAGGCGCTCAAGGCGCACCCGAAGCTGAACTCCTCGATCGACGGCGACCAGATCGTCTACCACGGTGACGAGAACATCGGCATCGCGGTCGACACCGAGCGCGGGCTGCTCGTCCCGGTCATCAAGGAGGCCGGGGACCTCACCCTCGCCGGCATCGCCAAGCGGGTCGCCGACCTCGCCGCCCGCACCCGGGACAACAAGGTCAAGCCGGACGAGCTGTCCGGGTCGACCTTCACCATCACCAACCTCGGGTCCAACGGTGCGCTGTTCGACACCCCGATCATCAACCAGCCGGAGGTGGCCATCCTCGGGCTCGGTGCCATCGTCAAGCGGCCGGTCGTCGTCCCGGACGCGGACGGCAACGAGACGATCGGCATCCGCTCGATGGTCTACCTGCCCCTCACCTACGACCACCGCGTGGTCGACGGTGCGGACGCCGGCCGGTTCATGACGGCGGTGAAGAAGCGCCTGGAGGAGGGCGCCTTCGAGGCCGAGCTCGGCCTGTAGGACCTCCCCCCGTCGGGGCCCGCACCGGTACCGGTGCGGGCCCCGACGACGTTCTCGGGGACGGCGGCGATGTCACGGGCACGGGCCGCTGTCGACGATCTGCCACGTGCCCGGCACTCCCTCCCGGAGCACGAGCCGCGCACACGCTGCTGGCTGGGCGGGCACGGTCGCGCGCGCGCCGGCGACGACGCGGTCGTGCGCGCCCTGGACCAGGACGACGTCGACGGCCGTGCCGTCGTCCAGCGGCGTGACGGCGTCGATCCGCGCCACCTCGGTGCGCAGCTCCCGCAGCGTGGTGCCCGTGGACTCCAGCCGCTCGAGCAGCGCGACGTCCGCACGGGCCGCCGGGCCACCCGGGACGGTGGTGGCGGCCAGGGCCGTGGCGTCACCCGCCACGAGTGCTCCGTCGCGGCGCGCGAGCAGCTCGACGACGGCCTCGGCGGGCCCGGGCTGCCCGGTGTCCGCGCGCACGTCGGCCCCACCGGCGCGGTCGCCCGGCGCCGGCCACGCGAGGAGCCCGGCGAGCAGTGCCGCCACCCCGATGCTCGCCGCCGTTCCCAGCCACACCGAGGGCACCGGCCGGCCGCGGACGTGGCGGGCGGCCGCCGGGGAGGCCCGCGCCGGTCCGGGTCTCGGGGGTACCCGGGGACGGGTGACGGGCCGTGCGGCACGGCCGGGACCCCGGGGGCGCGTGCCCGGTCGACGGCGGGTGGGGGCGGCGTCGTCGCGCATGCGCGCCTGCGCCAGCACGCCCGCCGGCGGCACGGAGATGGCGCGGCAGGCGCCGAGGGCCGGCGCTCGGCTGGCGACGTCACGGGCCGCGGGCCGGTTCGCCGGATCGACGTCGAGCGCCTCGCCGAGCAGCCGCAGCACGTTCGGCGCGCTGCCGGCGGCCCAGGCAACGAGTCGGGCGAGCGTCCACACGTCACCAGGTGCTCCCGCGGCCCGTCCGCGGCTGCACTCCGGCGGCACGAAGCCCGGCGTGCCCAGGTCGTGCCCGTGGCCCGCGAGGTCGACCAGCACGGGCACGCCGTCGTCCGTGACGACGACGTTCGCCGGCGAGACGTCGCCGTGCACGACGCCCCGCTCGTGCAGGTGCCCGAGCGCACTGCCCACGCCGGTGAGCAGGGCGGCGAGCTCCGGACCCGCGAGCCGCCCGCGGGCGGCGACGACGGTGGCGAGCGTCGGTCCGGGGACCCGGTCGCTGACGACGGCGCACCTGCCGCCCCCCAGGCTCACGACCTGGCGGATGCGCGCCAGGTGCGGGTGGGTGCCGTGCCGCAGGGCAGCCAGCCGGCGCAGCCGCGCGGTACCCGCCTCCCCCGGGGGGAGCGGGAGCACGCTGACGACGACGTCGTGGCCGGCCCGGTCACGTGCCGCCCACACCGCCCCGTTCGCCCCGAAGCCGACCGGGCCGACGATGTCGTGGCCGGTGAGCTCCGGCGGCCCCGCAGGGTCCGTCGCCGTCCCGGGCCGGGTGCGCCGTCGTCGTCCCATGCGCACAGCCAAGTGCATCACGTGCCCACCTGCTGCGGTTGTCCACAGGCTCTGCCGCCCGCGCCACGGGGACCCGGACCTGTGGACGGCCGGATGAGGTGACGCACCGCCCGAGGGCCCGGTGGGGGCCGGTAGGATTGCCGATCATGGCCCTGAAGAGAACCAAGAAGGACGCCGTCGAGGGCGCCGCGCCGAAGCCGAAGAAGAAGCGCTGGTACCACCAGCTGTGGGAAGTCTTCCAGATGACCCGCGAGGCCCAGCCCTCGATCGTCTGGTGGCTCCTCGGCGCGTTCGTCGGGATCCTCGTCGTGGGTCTCGCGATCGGCTTCGCGGTCGGGCACCCGGTGTACGTCACGCTCCTCAGCCTGCCGATCGCGCTCATCGTCGTCATGCTGCTGCTCTCGCGCCGTGCGGAGCGGGCGGCGTACTCGCGGATCGAGGGCACCCCCGGAGCCGCCGGCTCCGCGCTGGGCACCATCCGGCGCGGGTGGAACATCGAGGAGCAGCCCGTCGCGATCGACCCGCGGCACCAGGACGTCGTCTTCCGTGCGGTCGGCCGGCCGGGCGTCGTCCTCATCGGTGAGGGCCCCAGCCACCGCGTCAAGCGGCTGCTCGAGTCCGAGCGCAGGAAGGTGGCCCGCGTCGCCCCGAACGTCACCGTCCACCTCGTGGAGGTCGGCCGCGAGGAGGGCCAGACGCCGCTGCCGAAGCTCGTCAAGAAGATCCAGAAGCTGCGTCCGACGCTGACCAAGGCGGAGGTCGCGGCGGTCTCCAAGCGCCTGCGCGCGCTCCAGTCCTCGCGTCCGCCGATCCCCAAGGGCGTCGACCCGCTGCGTGCCCGCCCGGACCGCAAGGGCATGCGCGGCCGCTGAGCCGGCCGGGTGCTGAGGCGGGGCGCGCCGGCGATAGACTCGAGCAGTGCCTGCGCAAGCGACCATGACCCGTGCACCACTCGGACGCCGGGTCCTCGCCGTTGCCGTCGACTGGGCGATCGCCACGGCGATCTCCTACGGCTTCGTCAACGACCACCCGCTCACGGTGCTCGGTGTCTTCGCCGCGATCACCTGGATCCTGCTCGCCACCCGCGGGGCGACCATCGGTCACACCCTTCTCGGCCTGCGGGTCCGCGCCGTCGACGGCGGCGTCGCGCGCCCGGCGCAGGTGCTCGTCCGCACGGCGAGCCTCTGCCTCGTCATCCCCGCGGTCGTGTGGGGGCTGGACGGACGCGGACTGCACGACGTGTGGGCCGGCACGGACATCGTCCGCCGGTAGTGCCCCGTCGTCGTCGCCCGACGCCCGGCGCGTAACATGCCGGACACATTCGGGTGACCGAGCCGAAACGGAGCGCGGCTAGCGTCGTCGCTGCCGGACCGCGCAGGTCCCCGGACCCCACGCCAGCCAGAGGAGCCGTTCATGTTCAGTAGTGCCGAGGAGGCCATCGCCTTCACCCGCGAGGAGGGCGTCAAGTTCGTCGACGTCCGATTCTGCGACTTGCCGGGCGTGATGCAGCACTTCAACATCCCCGTCGAGTCCTTCGCGGCGGACGCGTTCACCGACGGCCTCATGTTCGACGGCTCCTCGATCCGTGGCTTCCAGGCGATCCACGAGTCCGACATGAAGCTCATCCCGGACGTCAGCAGCGCCTTCGTCGACCCGTACCGCAAGGAGAAGACGCTCGTCGTCAACTTCTCCATCGTCGACCCCTTCACCGACGAGGCGTACTCCCGCGACCCGCGCAACATCGCGGCCAAGGCGGAGGCGTACCTGCGGAGCACCGGCATCGCCGACACCGTGTACTTCGGTGCCGAGGCCGAGTTCTACATCTTCGACGACGTGCGCTTCGCGACGAACCAGCACTCGGGCTTCTACTTCATCAACTCCAACGAGGCCGCGTGGAACACCGGCCGCGAGGAGAACGGCGGCAACCAGGGGTACAAGACCCGGTACAAGGGCGGCTACTTCCCCGTCTCCCCCAACGACCAGATGGCCGACCTGCGCGACGAGATGGTCACCGTCCTCCAGCAGGTGGGGCTGCAGGTGGAGCGCGCCCACCACGAGGTCGGCACGGCCGGTCAGCAGGAGATCAACTACCGCTTCGACACGCTGCGCGCGGCCGCCGACGACGTCATGAAGTTCAAGTACATCATCAAGAACACGGCGTGGGAGCACGGAAAGACGGCGACGTTCATGCCGAAGCCGATCTTCGGTGACAACGGCTCGGGGATGCACTCCCACCAGAGCCTGTGGAAGGACGGCAAGCCGCTGTTCTTCGACGAGCGCGGCTACGGCGGGCTGTCCGACCTCGCCCGCTGGTACATCGGCGGTCTGCTCAAGCACGCGCCGGCCCTGCTGGCGTTCACGAACCCGTCGGTCAACTCCTTCCACCGGCTGGTGCCCGGCTTCGAGGCGCCGGTCAACCTCGTGTACTCGGCGCGCAACCGCTCCGCGTGCATCCGCATCCCGGTGACGGGCACCTCGCCCAAGGCCAAGCGCATCGAGTTCCGTGTGCCGGACCCGTCGGCGAACCCCTACCTCGCCTTCTCCGCCATGCTCATGGCGGGCCTGGACGGCATCAAGAACCGCATCGAGCCGCCGGAGCCGATCGACAAGGACCTCTACGAGCTGCCGCCGGAGGAGCACGCGCAGATCGAGCAGGTGCCGGACTCGCTGCAGGGCGCGCTCCTCGCGCTCGAGGCCGACCACGACTTCCTCACCGAGGGCGACGTGTTCACCCCGGACCTCATCTCGACGTGGATCGAGTACAAGCGCACCCAGGAGATCGACCCGCTGCGGCTGCGCCCGCACCCGCACGAGTTCGAGATGTACTTCGACATCTAGACATCACCGCAGGTCAACGGACTAGGTAGCGGCCTCAGTCCGCACAGAGTCCGCACGAGCAGTCAACGCCGCAGCGATGGCCGCTCGTGCGGACTCGTCCGCGTCAGGGAACATGTGCCCGTAAGTGTTCAGCGTCGTCGTCGCGGACTTGTGCCGCAGGCACGACTGCACCACCTTCACCGACAGGCCAGCATCGATCAGCGTCGAGGCGTAGAAGTGCCTCAAGTCGTGGTGCCGGAAGCCCACGGGCAACCCAGGCACCGACTCACGGACGGCCCGGATAGCCCTCTCAATCGCCCATGGCGACGTCGGGCGCCCGAGCTCGTTCGTCACGACGTGCGTGGCCCTGTCCCCCGCCAAGTCCGTCGCCCGCTCCACGCTCGCTGCGAGCATCAGCGCGAGGTCCTGAGGGATCGGCACAGACGCCGCTGACGCCTTCGTCTTCAACGGCGCGTCCCCGTGCTGCACCGCAGGCGTCACCGTCCCCCGCATGAAGTCGATGTCAGTCACTCGCAGGCCCGCGGCCTCAGACACCCGCAGACCAGCGAAGGCGCCCAGCAGGACGGCCGGCGCCAGGTGTGCGGGCATCGAGTCGTGAAGCGCCCACACCTGCGCCTCAGTGGCCACGTAGGGCCGCTGCTCGCCCTGCTGCGGGGACGTCCGCCTCGAACACGGCGACCGCGGGATGATGCCGTCATGGGCAGCGTCGCCCATCACCTGCGCCAGACGCCGGTACACCGCGTATACATAGGACGGGGCACGCCCGTCGCTCGCGAGCTTCGCTGTCCACGCCTTCACGTGCGAGGGCCTGATTGACGCCAGCGGCATGTCCCCGAACTCCGCCTCGAGCAGCCGCAGATGCACCCGCGCCTGCCGCACCGTCGACGGCCGCTTCCCCTCATAGCCACGCAGCCACGTCTCCGCCCACTCCGAGAACGTCATACGCGCAGTCCGCGGGTCGACGTACCGGCCCGTCACGACGTCAGCGGTGACCTCGTCCAACCACCTCTGCGCATCGATCTTGCGCGAGAAGTGGCGGGCGTGCTCCTTGCCAGCAGCATCCCGGTAGCGGGCACGCCACTTGCCGTTAGGGCGCTTCTGGATTGACGCCATCTACTCGCCGGCCCCCTCGCCGTACTCTTCTTCCTGAGCATCGCGGACGACCGATTCGGCGCTTACCTCGAGCACTTTCCCGATCGTCTCGATCTTGTCGTGTAGGGCGGAGCCAGCTTCCGGATCGAACCACTCGATGCCGCGGTCGACCACGGGAGATATCTCGCGCAACTGGTCACGCAGCAACGACCTTGCGTCGTTGAAGTCGAGGGTGGCGGCAGCCAGGCGCTGCCGGGCTCTCACGAACCGTTGCCACGTGTCGACGAAGTCCTGGATGGCCTTGGCGTCACCCGAGGGCTCCAGCATGACGCTCAAAGCCGTACCGAGTATCACGGAGATCGCCCGCGCCTCGCTGAGCCGAACGCCCCGCTCGCCGTTTTCGATGCGGGAGATCGTTGTCGCGTGGAACTGGTCGTAGCCAGCCTCCCGCAGCCGCTTCGCCAGCTCGGCCTGACTCCACCCTTGACGCTCGCGGAGACGGCGGACGTTCGCTGCGAAGCGCTCATCATCCGACTCCGCGAACTCCAGATCTTCTGCCACGGGCCAACACTCCCACATTTCAGCACTGCCCGCCAACACGATCCGTGTGCTACCGTTCTCGTGTTGGCACGCAAACACGAAACCGACAGTTGGGAGCGAGGCGATGAAGATCTTGACCATCAGGGAGGTCTCGGAGCGCATCCGAGTCCCTGAGGCCACCCTGAGGTGGTGGCGCCACAACGGCAGCGAAGGGCCGAGGTCGTTCAAGCTCGGCCGGCGCGTCGTCTACTCCGAGGACGACGTCGAGAACTGGCTTCAGCGCCAGTACGAGCGGGCGGTTTGACCATGACCGCCCACAGGATCGTCACGTTCGAGCGTGGCAACGGCTACGCGGCCGCGTGCGAGCACCCCGACTGCGGGGCCGTCACCTTCGGCGGCTTCCCGTCTAAGGCGGACGCCCGCAACACGCTGCGCGGCCATGAGAACGCCCCCGGAATCCGCGGCAACGGACCCGAGGGCAACGACCACAACCCCAACCCTCAAGAAGGAGCAGAAGTCATGTCCACCCTATCGCAGACCGCCCACACGCCCACCGCGCCGCCCTGGGCCGCCGGAGCCGACATCCACGACGAGGGTACGCCCGACGTGTGGCGGTGCCATTGGACGCTCTCCGTCCCTGTGCACGGCGTGCGCACCTACGAGCACACGGAAGAGCGGATCGCCTACGTGCTCGCCGAGCAGACCGACGCGGACGAGGACCCGCTTCACCGCGGTCCGTTCGTCGTCCTGGAGATCGACACCGACTCCGCGAACCGGGCGCTGCTCACCCCGTCCGTCGCCCGGAAGCTCGCCACCCGGCTCCTCGAACACGCCGAACTGATCGACGGACAGGAGAAGGGTCGATGAGCGCGCAGATCCAGTGCCCCTCCTGGTGCGAAGACTGCTGGGAGATCACCCCTTACGTGACCAAGCACATGCGGAAGTTCGAGATCACCAAGACCTGGCACCCGCTGCTTGAGCGATGGGACACCACGAACCTGACGCTCGAGTCCCACACCGGACCCGGGGCCGGCGACGACGACCGGGAGCCGGCGATCTACTTCAACATGCAGAACGCTGGCCCGGACAAAGCACGCAGAGTCGTTGCCGCGATCGAGTCCGCCCTCGAGCTCATCGAGCAGGATCTCATCGAGCAGGAGAAGCAGGCGCTCATCGAGCAGGAGGGCGCCCGATGAACCGCTCCACGATCGCGCTGTGGGTCCTCGGCGGGCTCATGCTCGTCGCCGGTTTCGTGTTCAACAACGGCGCCACGAACCTCGAGGCCGCGTCCCTCGTCCAAGGCCAGCTCGGCTCCAACCTCATCGTCGGCAGCCTCATCGTCTGGGCACTCGCACTCCACTCACACGCAGGAGGCCACCGATGACACGTCCCTACGCCTTCATAGGCCGTCCGCAGCACATCCGCACGCTCGACGGGAAGTACTGCCGCGTAGACGGCGGCACCATCTCCCCCAGCCGCTGCCCCCGCTGCGCAGACGACCACGAACGGGCCTACGAAGTCGCCCTGCTCAAGCTAGACCGTCAAGCGAACCGGGGACGGTGACCATGGCAACGACCAAGGACCTCGGCACCGTCCAAGAGAACGCCGACGACTGGTGGCGTGACAGCGCCGAACGCGCCCTCCGCTGGTGGGCACAGTCAGGTCAGCCGTTCGACGCCTTCGACATCACCGAGCTCGGCGTCCCCGACCCCGACCACCCCGCACGCTGGGGCGCCCTCTTCCGAGCCGCCTACACGTCAGGACTCATCCAGCCCATCGGCTACCACCAGTCCCGCAGGCCAACCCGCTCAGGCGGCGTCTGCCGCGTCTGGCAGGGCATCCCAGCCCCCGAGGAGGCCGCGGCGTGAACCGAGCGGAGAGGCGGCTGCTGTCACGAGCGCGGAAACAGTGGCTCGCGGCAGTAGCCGCCGACCCGCGACTCGGACACGACGAACTCCTAGTCGCCCAATGGATCGCAGAGCACGCCGACGACGACGGCGCGGTCCACATCGACCTCGACGAGATCAGCAAGGCGGTCACCTCATGGCCACGATGACAAAGCTGGGTTGGCAGAAGGCTCTACGCGGCGCCGACCTGACGCCCACCGAGTACATGGTGCTCTCAACCCTGGCGACCTACACCGACAGGCACATGCAGAACGCGCACCCGGGCTGGACGCGACTCGTCGCCGACACGCACCTCGATCTTCGCACCATCAAGAGAGCCGCCACGTCACTGATCGACAAGGGCTATCTGATTCTCGTCGAGGCCGGCGGCAACCAGGTGCGGAAGGGAGCGGCGAACGTCTACGCCGTCACCCTTCCCAAGGGGGACATCCAGTGGCCCCCTTCCGGCGGCCTGGACAGTGACGGCTCAGTGAGCACTCACGGAGGACTCACCGAATACGAGGTCGAAGGGGTACATCCCATGCACCCAAGGGGTACATCCGGTGCAGCCGAAGGGGTACACCCAGTGCCCCCCCATCAGGTCCTTACATCAGGTCCTTCATCATCTTCTACTTCGGTCACGGCTTACGCCGCGACCGCGACACCCATCGGACTACCCAACTCCTGGCACCCCACTCACAGCCACCTCGTCCAGGCAGAGAACCTCGGCGTCGACCTGTCCGACGCGACCGACGAGTTCACACTCCAGATGGCACACGAAAAACGCAAGGACTGGAACAGGACCTTCAGCGAGTACCTCAAGGCCTGCGAGATCGGCACCCAGTACGACTCCTTCCCCATCGGCCTCCTCGACGACGAGAGCACCGGGTACAGCTGCACCCAGTGCGGCAACAGCCTCCCGACGACCTTCCGCTGCCGAGTCTGCGACATCCAGTTCAAGGAGCCCGAATGAGCCGCCGACACAGCACCCGGACCCTTGACGAACTGATCGAGGACTACACCAGCCCCCAGCCCCTCACGGCCGAAGAGGCCCGACAGCAGCTCCTCACCTGGGGCGACGAGCTCGCCCACGCCACCCTCGACGTCTGCAACATGGTGTTCCGCATCGTCGGCGCCAAGTACTACGCCGCCCACCACGACGTATCCCTACGCGCCGACCTCGAGGACTGGCTCATCGTCCGCGCCGTCGAACTCGCCCAAACCTGGGCACCTTCCGATCCCGTCCCAGCC
The DNA here is from genome assembly GCF_035607575.1 of Georgenia sp. H159. NCBI lineage: Bacteria > Bacillati > Actinomycetota > Actinomycetes > Allobogoriellales > Allobogoriellaceae > Georgenia > Georgenia sp. H159. The sequence goes on from NZ_JAYDZY010000006.1 coordinate 127,169, forward strand.
GACGACCTCACCCGACGGTGGCGCACCTGGCTCACCGTCTCCCTCAAGGACCAAGCCCGCTTCCACTTCCGAGACATGGTGGGCAAGTCCGAGGAGGCCCAGGCCGCCCATCACGGTCAGCAGTCCCTCGAGCGCCTCACCGAGGACAACGGCGACGACTGGCTACCTGTACGGCTACACGGCCACGACCTCTTCACCGGGGACCCCGAGCATGTCTACTTCCGCATGCTCCACCTCACCGAGCAGCTCGACAGGGCCGAACGCCACATCGCCGAACACGGCGGACCCAGCTACACCACCGAGTCCATCTACTGCATCGAACCCGGGTGCATGACCCACGCCGCCACCGGCAAGCGCGGCTACTGCGACCGCCACTACCGCCAGCACATGAAGCACTGGGGCCGAGCCGACGGTGCCGCCACATGCAGCGAGGACGACTGCCCCCTCGTCGCCTACTCCCGCGGCTGGTGCAAGCAGCACTACGACCGGGCACGCCGAGAGGGCATCGCCGCCGGCACGTGGCAGGCACGGGCCTACGCACACGCAACAGGCTGCCAGGTGCCCGACTGTGGCGCCCCAGTCAAGGCCCGGTCACTGTGCGAGAAGCACTACCGCGCAACCCGCCGAGCAGAGCGGAAGGCGAGCTGATGGGTAAGCGATGGGCCGGCACCACTGTCCGTGCCGCACGCGCCCACTGGAGCGCCCGCCTGCCCTTGCCCTGCTACCGCTGCGGCAAGCCCGTCCTGCCCGAACACAACTGGCACGTCGAACACATCATCGACCGCGCCATGGGAGGAGACCACGGCGTAGCGAACCAGTGGGTATCTCACGCTCGCTGCAATACCAGCGCAGGCGGCAAGACCGGAGCCGCGATCACCAACAGCAGACGCGAGCCCGTCGCCACCCGCCGCCTCGAAGAACGGAGATTGAAATGGTGACCCGACCGTTTTTGAATCGCTGGGACAGTCCGCGCTCGTCGTCCCCTCTCTTTCTCCCCCTCCGTGGCGGTTGCCGTGGCTGAGCCGACGCACCTGTCCCCGACACCCGCTGAAGTGGACCTTGAGGCTGCTCGCGTTGGCTCGCGCATGATCGGCTTCGACCTGCTTCCGCAGGGTGAGGTCCTGGCGGGGGTGCTTGAAGCGCGGGACGTGGATGGCATGCCGATGTACCCGACGGTGGCCGGCCTGGTCCCGCGGCGTGCCGCGAAGACTACGACGATCTGGGCCACGCTCATCGGCAGGTGTGCGACGATCCCGGACTACCGGGTGGTCACGACAGCGCAGGATGGCACGCGGGCGCGGCGGAAGTTCCGGGAGATGGCGCGCGTCTTGGAGGGCCGTGGCTTCGAGGATGGGACGGGGAACATCCGGTGGGCCAATGGCGACGAGGCGCTGGAGTTCTCCAACGGGTCGCTGCTGTGGGTGGTGCCGCCGCGTGCGGATGCGTTCCGGCAGGAGGCCGCGGACGCGATGCTGTTCGACGAGGCGGGCGAGCTCGACCCGGTGAAGTCGGAGGACCTCCTGGCTGGCGCGCTGCCGTTGCTGGACACCCGTCCGCTGGGGCAGGCGATCATCGTGGGCACGCCGGCGAAGACCCGGGCGGGTCTGCTGTGGGACACGCTCGAGGAGGGCAGGGCAGGGGAGCCGGGCACGGGCATCGTGGAGTACGCGATCCGTGACGATGAGGAGAGCGTGCTGTACCCCGATGGTCCGGACGGACCGGCGGTGCTGAACGAGGACGTCTTGCGGCGGGTGCACCCGGGGATCGGGACGCTGACGACGATGGCGAAGATGCAGCAGCGGTTCCGGAAGATGGACCTGCCGACGTTCGAACGGGAGTACCTGTGCCGGTTCCCCTTCGATGCGTCGTCCTCGGCGATCGACATGGAGGCGTGGGCCGCCGGCGAGGTCCCGGAGGTGCCGCGCCCGGAGCGGTTCGCCCTCGCGTTCGACTGTGCCCCGGATGGGTCCTCGGCGGCCGTTCTCGCGGCGTGGCGTGATGGTGAGGGCCTGGCATACGTCGGGGTCCTGGAGCATCGACAGGGCGTGTCGTGGCTGGCGCGGTTCGTGCACCGGCTGGCCCGCACGTACAGGGTGCCGGTGAGGTACGACAGCATCGGCGCGAACCACGGGCCGGCGGAGGAGATCGCCCGACTGCGCGGTGTGAAGCTGGTGCCGGGAACCGCCAAGGAGGCGCAGGCCGCGGCCCAGCGCATCGTCTCGGCACTCGCCGACGGGGAACTGCGGCACTTCGGTCAGGGCTCGCTCACGTCGGCTGCTGAGGGCGCGGCGTGGCGGCAGGGCGAGGGCGGTCGGTACTTCGCCCGCAAGGCGTCGGCGAACGACATCTCCCCGCTGGTGGCCGCGTCCCTGGCGCTGTGGGAGTTCGACTCCACGCCGGAGCGCCGGCCGCTGGCGATCCGTTCCTCCCTGGCGTCGTGACACACCCCGGGTCCTCGCATAGATATGCACTACGCGGTATGATTATGCAGTGGTGAGGGTGGTCAATCCGTAGGAGGGCGCATGGCTCTGTGGGACGCATTCCGGTTCGCCCGTGACGTCGCCCGCACCCACGCGCCCTCCTCCGATCCTGTCACCACGATCGCCTCACCGTGGCAGACCACCCAGCTGACGAAGATCGCGTTCTCCGACATCTTCGGCGGTGACGTCAAGACGGTGACCCGCGCCGAGGCGATGAAGGTCCCGGCCGTGGCCAAGGGCCGCGCCCTCATCTGCGGGACCCTGTCGCGGCAGCCGCTGGCCAAGTTCCGCGGTGACGCCATGGTCGACCCCGACGTGTGGATGTACCGCACCGACACCGCGGTCTCCCCGCGGACCCGGATGCTGTGGACGCTGGACGACCTGATCTTCAAGGGCTCCTCCCTGTGGGCTGTGCAGCGCGGCACCCGCGACCGCATCCTCGACGCGGCACGTGTCCCCCCTGAGTGGTGGGAGGTAGACCCGGACCTGCGCATCCTCGTCAACGGCAAGCCCGTGTCCTCGGAGGAAGTCATCCTCATCGAGGGACCGCAGGACGGGCTCCTGGAGATCGGCGCCGACGACATCCGTGCGGCGCGGAACATGTCGCGGGCGTGGTCCCAGCGCGTGGAGACACCTATCCCGATGCTCGAGCTGCACATCACCGACCCGAACGCGAACCTCACCGACGACGAGCAGGACGCCCTCGTCGCGCAGTGGGAGGAGGCCCGCAAGCGTGGCGGCACCGCGCTGACGCCGGCCGAGATCGAGGCCAAGGTCCTCGGCGACGTGAAGACCGACCTGTACGTCGAGGGCCGCAACGCCTCGCGTCTGGACTTCGCCAACTTCCTCAACCTGCCCGCCGCGCTCCTCGAGGGGTCGACGGCGACCGCGTCGCTGACGTACTCCACCAAGGAGACCAGCCGCAACGAGCTCGTCGACCTGTCCCTGGCGTTCTGGGCGACCCCGGTGGAGGCGCGCCTGTCCATGGATGACGTCGTGCCCGCGGGCACCCGTACCGCGTTCGACGTCGAGTACCTGTCCACCCCGACCCAGCCGGTCCAGGGTCCGGCACACGAGGACTAGGAGCCACGATGAGCACCACGACCATGAAGGCGGCAGGCACGCTGCTGACCGCCTCGGTGGAGGACCGCACGCTGACCTACCGGCTGCTGCCCTACGGGGAGACCGGCCGGACGAACATGGGCCGCCTGACCGCGTCGAAGGGCGCCGTGAAGGTCCCCGACGACCCGTCCGCCCTGACGCTGAACCTCGAGCACGACCGCACCCGGCCCGTGGGCAAGGGCGTGGCCATCAGCGAGACCGACACGGGCCTGGAGGCCACGTTCCGCGTGGCCCGCACCCGGGCCGGGGACGACCTCCTGGAGGAGGCAGCCGAGGGCCTGCGAGCCGGTGTCTCGGTGGAGGTCGACGACATCGTCACCCGCTCCGGCCAGCTCATGGCCGGCGTCCTGTCCGGTGCCGCCGCCGTGGTGGCGCCCGCGTTCCCCTCCGCCCAGCTCGTGGCCGCCGACGTCGGGGAACTCCCCGAGGCCGCCACGGACGCGGTGAAGGACGCACTACAGACCGCCCTCGACGTGATCGAGGACAACACCGAGGGCGACGAGCCCGAGACCCAGGAGGAGGCCACCATGGCCGACAGCACCGCGACCGCAACGGCCCCCGTCGGGGGACTCGCCGCGTCCCGCACCGAGACCAAGGTCCAGCACCCGAACGAGCTGTTCCGGATGCTCGCCACCGCGCACCGGGAGGGTGGGGAGCGCCGCATGCTCGCCGCGCTCTCCGACATCGTCCCGGCCAACACCCCCGGCACCGAGGTCCCGCAGTACGTCGGGGAGCTGTGGAACGGCCGCGCCTACCAGCGCAAGATCATCCCGCTGTTCAACCACGCCGACCTCACCTCCTACAAGGTGAAGGGCTGGCGCTGGGTCAACAAGCCCGAGGTCGCGCCCTACGCCGGCAACAAGACCGACGTGCCCTCCAACCCGGTCTCCACCGAGCAGGTGGACATCGACGCCGAGCGCATCGCAGGCGCGCACGACATCGACCGCAAGTACCGGGACTTCAACGACGAGGCGTTCTTCTCCGCCTACTTCGCCGCGATGACCGAGTCCTACGCCAAGGTCTCCGACGCCCAGGTCCTCGCCGACATCCTCGCCGCGGCCACCCCGGTGACCCGCGGCACCGTTCCCACCGACGTGTCGCCCGGCATGACGTCCATCGTCGACGGCGCCCTCGCGGTCCTCACCGCCACCGACACCGTCCCGTCCTTCGCGGTCGTCGCCGCCGACATCTGGCGCGAGGTCATGCTCACCCGCAACGAGGACACCCTGGCCTACCTCAACGCGGCCCTGGGCCTGGACGAGGGCACCGTGTCCACGTTCCGGGTGGTCCCCTCCGCGGCCCTCACCGCCGGCAGCACCCTCGTCGGAGCCAAGGACAGCGTCACCGTCCACGAGCTCGGCGGCGGCGCACCCATCCGCGTCGAGGCCCAGGACATCGCCAAGGGCGGCATCGACGAGGGCGTCTTCGGCTACTACGCCGTCAACGTCCACGACGCCGAGGGCCTGGCCCTCGTCACGGCCGGGGTCTGACCCTCACGACAGCGACGGGAGGAGGTGAGCAGCCATGGCCCTTGGGTGGCTGACAGTGACCGAATTGCAGGCGTACTGGCCTGACGCGCCGTACCTCGAGGACTACGACGTCGAGGGGCTGCTCACCTCCGCCCGCGTCCAGTGCGAGGAGTACGCGCCCGCGCTGGACGAGGCCGCTGTGGTGCCGGAGAACTGGCGTCTGGCCCAGGCCATGCAGGCACGCGCCCTGTACCGCTCGGCGCTCGCAGGCGACAACAACCAGATCGGCGCCGAGGGCTTCACCGTCACCGTGTTTCCGATGGACTGGGTTGTCCGAAATCTCCTACGCCCCAAGAAGGGACGGCTGAGCGTCCGATGAGCCCCAGGCGCAAGACCACCGACCAGAGCCCGCTGGACGGCCCCCAGGAGACCCCTGAGCCGTTTGACGCCCGTAAGGTCGCCCAGCGGCAGATCAAGGCCCACGTGGGCACCAAGCACGTCAGCGATGCTCGGCTCCAGCTTGCGACCGACCGGCACACTGCCGTCGTCGCCGCGGCAGGGCAGAAGGTGCCGCTGGACTGGTACACCCGCCAGTACCTCGCCCCGACCTGGGGCGTGGCCAGATGAGTGCACGCACCCGCCTCGTCGCCGACCTCAAGGCGAACCTGCCCGCCGGCTACCGGGTCACCGGATCGGCGCTCATGCCGTCGGGTATCACGCGCCCCACCGTCGCGGTGTGGCAGCAGTCCATCCAGCGGCGCGAGGAGTTCGGCCCCACCCGCGTCGCGGTCGGCCTGGAGGTGTGGCTCCTCGTCGGCCCCCAGGACCCCGAGCGTGCCGACGACGAGCTCGACGACGCCCTCGAAGACGTCCTCGCCGCACTACAGCCCGTCACCTGGGTGCAGTGGACCGAAGCCAGCCGCGGCGTACTCGGTGACGCCTTCCACGGCTACAACATCCAGGTCACCGCGGTGGCCACCATCTCTGAACCCGAAGGAGCCTGACCATGGCTGTCATCGACCTGACCACCCCGTACTCCCTCAAGAACGCGACCCTGTCCATCGAGGCCGACGAGTACACCGCGGCCATCAGCCAGGTGCAGTTCACGCCCTCCACGTCCACGGCCACGTGGCGCGGCATCGGCGGCAACGTCGTCAAGGACCAGTCCAAGGCCGAGTGGTCCTGCACCCTCGCCTTCGCCCAGGACCTCGCCCCCACCGGCCTCCTGCGCTACCTCCTGGACCACGACGGGGAGAAGAAGGAAGTCGTCTTCACCCCCGTCGCCGCCGGCCCCACGGTCACCGCCACCTTGGTCATGTCCCCGGGTGACATCGGTGGCACGGCCGGCGCGGACCTGGCCACCTCCAGCGTGAGCCTTGCCGTCGACGGACGCCCCTCGTTCGCCGACCCCACGCCCTGACCCACTGAGCAGACCGAGGGGAGGCGACGGTGAGCGTCGTCGGACTACAGCCCATCACGTTGAAGGACGCGACGCTGACCGTCGCCGAGGACGACTACAGCCAGGCGATCTCGCAGGTCATCTTCACCCCCCAGGTCCGCTGGTCCTGGGTGGACGAGCTGTGCCAGTCACCAACCCCGATGTTCGAAGGCGTGGCCTGGACCGTGACCATCGGCTTCGCTCAGGACCTCACCACCCCCGACAGCCTGACCCTGTACCTGCTCGAGCACGCCGCCCAGACCCGCACCATCACATTCGTGCCCAACAAGAACGACGGCACGAGGGCAGTGCAGGCCGAGGTCATGGTCCTCCCCGCCCAGATCGGCGGCGTACCCAACCAGCACCTCACCGCCATCGTCACACTCCCGTGCTTCGAGGAGCCCATCGTGGGCGACTGGAAGGAGGTGGGAGGCGATGCTGTCAGTGGGTGACGGTCGCAAGCTCCAGGCCGCCGTCCTCGCGATGAAGGCCGCGGACAGGGACCTGCGCAAGGACATCAACCAGGCCACCCGACAGACGATGAACCCCGTCTGGAAGTCCCTAGTCCAGGCCAACCTCGGCGGCACCAGCATCATGTCCGAACGGGTCCTCAACAAGGGCGTGCGCATCGCTGGTGGCAACCCGCCCCGTGCGCACGCCGCCAACTCCAAGCGTGGCGTGGGAGACGGCAAGCGCATCATCCCAGCAGTCGATTACGCCGGCTGGGAGTTCGGCGCCGACCGCAACGCCTACTCCAGGTATGAGCGCAAGAACCGCACCCGCACCGGCTACCACGTCGTGGAGCGGCGCACCATGCGCCACCTGCCGCCACGCACCCGCAAGGGCCGCACCGTCTACCCGGCGTTCGCCGAGATCGGCCCCCGCATGGTCTCCCTGTGGGTGCAGATGATCGTCCGCAAGTACCACGAGGCCGCCGAGAAGGGAGCCTGAGATGGCCGGCAAGGGCATCCAGATTGACTTCGTCTCCGACGTCTCCAAGTTCATTCGCGGCACCGACGACATCGGCCGCGCCCTGGACGAGGTCGCAGACTCCCTCGACGACGTCGCCAAGGAGGGCGAGCAGGCAGGCAAGAAGGCCGGCGACGGCCTCAAGGACGGCATCGAGGACGGCGCCAAGGACACCGAACGTGCCCTCAAGGACGTCGAAGACACCGCCAAGCGCGAGCTCAACCGCGTCGAGGACCACGCCAAGGACGCCGGGGAGGGCCTGGAGAAGGCCGCCGACGGCAGCGAGAAGAAGTTCCGCCAGTCCTTCGACAAGGTCACCGCAGACTCCAAGACGACCGGCGACGCCCTGGGCCGCAACATCAAACGCGGCATGGACGAGGGCGAACGAGCCTCCGACACGTTCAAGCAAGAAGCCGGGCAGAACTTCTCCGAGACCATGTCCTCCTTCGACGGCTCCCTCGAAGGGCTACTCGACGGCATCCAGGGCACGTTCGGTGGCATCGTCGCCGACCTCGGACCCGCGGGCATGGTCGGTGGCGCGTTCGTCGCCGCCGGCATCGGCCTCGGTGTGGCCTTCCTCCAGCAGTCCGCGGACAAGGCCGCCGAGGTCAAGGAACAGGTCATCGCCCTTGCCGACGCCATCAACGAGGCCGGCGGCAACATCAACGAGATCGACTGGGGCGCACAGTTCCGGGAGTTCGGCAACGAGATCGCCGACCCCAAGTCGTGGTTCGAGCCCTGGCAGGAAGCCTCGCGCACCAACGCCGAGGTCATCGCCGAGGACGCCGAGAAACTCGGCCTGACCTACGAGACCCTGTTCAGGGGCATGGCCGGCTCCTCGCAAGACGCCGCCCTGGCCCTCGGTGAGATCGACGCCGCACTCGCCTCCGCCACAGCCGAGGCCCAGCGCCTCCACGACGACGGCATGGACCCGATGGACGCCGCCGTCGAAGCCGGTGTCATCGCGCTCCAGGACTACCGCGGCAAGCTCGAGGACGCCACCGACGCGACCGCCAACGCCGTCGAGATCGAGGAGCTGCACCGCCAAGCACTGGAGGGCTCCGAGGCAGCCATCCACGCCTACAACGACCAGATGGAAGAGAAGATCGGCCTGCTCCAGGAGGAGGCCGACATGAACATGTCCGCCGCCGAGGCCAACGCCGCCTGGGCTCAGCAGACCATGGACAACGCCACCGCCCTGGAGGAGCTCAACGAGCTGATCGACACCTCCACCGAGGCCACCCGCGCCCAGACCGACGCCGTCACCGACGGCGGCACCGCCCTGGACCTCTACACAGACGCAGGACAGAAGGCCAACGAGACCCTCATCGGCACCGCCGAAGCCGGCTGGGACATGGTCGAGGCAGCCCGCGAGCAGGGCGCCAGCACCGACCAGCTGCGGGACAAGACCCAGACGGCACGGGACGAGTTCATCCGCGTGGCCGAACAGATGGGCCTCACCCGAGCGGCCGCCGAACGACTCGCCGACGAGTACGGCCTCGTCCCCGGCGAGATCTCCACCACCGCAGTCCTGCACACAGGCGAAGCCATGTCTCGCCTCGAGGCCCTGGACCGCACCCTCAACACCATCGACGGCCGCACCGTCACCGCCGCCGTCGCCATCCAGCAGTACGGCAACGCCGCGATGAACTCCGGCGGGCAGGTCCCCGGAGCCGCCTCCGGCCGCTACATCACCGGCCGCGGCTCCGACGTCGAAGACATGGTGATGACACCGCTGTCACCCGGCGAGTTCGTCATGGACGCCCAAGCCACCCAGCGCATCGGCCCCGGCGTCCTCCAGGCACTCAACGAGGGCCAGGGCATCACCCCGGCACAGGCTCCCGCACAACTACCGCCGATCCACCTCACCGTCTACCTCGGCGACGAGCAGATCACCGACCGCATGCGCGTGGTCGCTCAGGACGAGATCCTCGAGCGCGAACACCAGAGCAGCATGTTCAGCCGCATGTCTGGACTGGCCTAAGACCGCGGACCCCTGGCGGGCGGAGGCCAGTCCCTCGCCAGGGGACCGCAACCAACGGCTATGACAACTTGTTGAGCTCGATGAGGCTAGCGACCTCCTGGTCAAGGGTCGGCGCCCTACCGGTGCCGCTACCCACGGCGTAGATCACCAGCATTGCCTTTGCCGCCTTCAGGACATCCCAATCGTCGGCTGCGAAAGTCATGCAGTAGGTGCCGCCCTGCTCGCCGAAAAAGCTAGTGTCGAGCCCTAACTTTGCGCCGATGTGGGCCAGAGGGGCCACCTCCTCCAGCCGGAGGTTGTCAATGACGGTCTCGAATTTGGTGTCAATCATGCGTGTGATCGTCCCATGGGTGAGTCGCGACTAGCCGCGAAACGGTACGCAGCGCCACGAGTCCGCACTCAGTCCGCAAGAAGCCCGCCAGAGCCACGGCAACGCCATCGCCATCCAACAACCGAAACCCCGCTATCTCGCGGAAGTCAACGCTCGCCCACCATCGTCCATAAGTGGCGTGGAGTTCGAGATGTACTTCGACATCTAGCACGACCGGTCGCCAACGACCCAGCGCCCGGCACGAGGCCGTCCCTCGCGCCGGGCGCTGGGTCGCTTCCTCGTGAGGTCATCGCCGCGGCAGCTGGTGCAGCTCGACGTCGGAGACGTCACCCTGCGCCAGCGTGAGCGTCATGTACGTGCAGTGCGGCTGACGCCGCCGGTCGGTCGGGGAGCCGGGGTTGAGGAGCCGGAGCCCCTCATGGGTGGTGTCCCAGGGGATGTGGCTGTGACCGAACACGACCAGCTGCGCGTCCGGGAACGCCGCCCGCACGCGTGCGTCCCGCCCGCGGGACTGGCCCGTCTCGTGCACCACAGCGATGCGCACCCCCTCGAGCTGCGTGGTGGCGACCTCCGGAAGACGACGGCGCAGCTCCGCGCCGTCGTTGTTGCCCCAGCAGGCGAGCAGTGCGGCCGAGCGTTCCTCGAGCTCGTCGAGCAGCTCGGGCACGACCCAGTCCCCCGCGTGGACGACGACGTCCGCGCGCTCGACCTCTCGCCACACCTGGCCGGGCAGCTGCTTCGCCCGCAGGGGGACGTGGGTGTCGGCGACAAGGAGCACGCGCATCGGCTCACCGTCTCATGCTGCGGTGGCCGGGATCTCGCCGGCGCCCGTCCGGGTCCCGTGCGGCGTGCCCGGACCCGACGTCATCGCCGCGGCAGCGTCATGCCCATCGTCATCCCCTCCGGGCCTCGCTCGAGGACGGCGAAGCCGAGGTGCTCGTAGAAGCCGACGGCCCGTGCGTTGCGGCCGGACACCCCGAGGTGGACGCCGGGCGCGCGGGTCTGCGCCACGGCGTCGAGAACCTTCTCGAGGATGCGGCGCCCGTGGCCGCCGCCCTGCGCCTCCGGGAGCAGGTCGACGTGCAGGTGAGCCGGGAACTCGGGGAGCCACGGGCCGTCGGTACGCGGAGGGTGGTGGATGAGCCGGGCCATGCCGGCGTCGGGCGACTCGTCGTCGTCCGTCGGCGCGTCGTAGCGGGAGCGCAGCTCGGGCCACCACGCGTGCTCGCACCGCTCCTCGAACGCGCGGGTGTCGGCCGTGGCGACGCAGTACCCGACGGCGGACCCGTCCTGGCGGCGCAGCACTCGTGCCAGCCCGGGCTCCAGGGCCAGGTACGCCCCGAGGAAGACGTGCCCGAGCAGGTCACCGTCCTCGTACAGGTGCGACGCGTCCGCGCCGGAGTCGCCCGTGCGCAGGCACACGTCGTACAGCGCCGGCCGGTCAGCCGGTCGGTAGCGATCCACGGTGAGCACGTCGGGACGCCCGGCGCGGACGGGCATCAGCGCTCGCTGGGGACGGCCTCTGCGGGCGCGGGGTCGGCGGCGGGGCCGTCGGTCGCGGGAGCGGCGACCCTGTCCCCGCCGAGCGGCCGGCCCTCCCACAGGTGGGCCCACCAGCCCTCGCGGGGGCTGCCCTCGAGGATGACGGCGCCGGTGTTGCTGATCGGGTGGTAGGCGGCGTGCTCGCCGGTGACGTTCTCCGCGCGCACCGCGGTCCACGAGCGGATGACGGCGCCGTGGCTGAACAGCACGGCCGTCTCCACGCCGTCGGAGTGGGCCTCCGCGACGACGTCGTCGTAGCGCTGCCACACCTCGTGCCCGTTCTCCCCGCCCGGGACCCGACGTCGGGGGTCGTCCGCCCAGCTGAAGATGGTGCCGACGTACGCGCGGATCGACTCCTCGTCACCTCGCATCTCGAGGTCCCCGGCGCGGATCTCGCGGATGCCCTCTCGCACGCGCAGCTCCAGGCCACGCTCGGCGAGCAGCGGCTCGGCCGTCTGCTGGGTCCGGACGAGCGTGGAGGCGTAGACGACGTCGATCCGCTCCCCGGCCAGGCTCCGTGGCACGGCAGCTGCCTGCTGCCGCCCGAGGTCGGTGAGGTCCGCCCCGGGATCGCCCGTGTCGAGCAGGTCGGCGACGTTCGAGCTGGTCTGGCCGTGGCGGATGAGGATGAGACGCATGCATCCATGATGACCCAGCCGGGCGAAGGTCGGGCGAACGGAGCGGGCCGGCTGCCGTGTCCGCGCCGAGTAGGTTGGCGCCATGGCCGACTCAACCCCCATGCACCGCACCTCCACCCCCGTCGAGGAGTTCATCGCCGCCAACGACCCGGACGGCTCGCTCGCGACCCTCGACGGCGTCATCACCGCGGCCCTCCCGGGCGCCACCCGCGTGCTGTGGCAGGGCGTGTTCTGGGGCGGCACGGAGCAGTCGATCATCGGGTACGGCGCCACCGTGCAGCCCCGGCCCCGTGGCAGGAGCGTCGAGTGGTTCCTCGTCGGCCTGGCCCGGCAGCAGAACTACCTCAGCCTCTACGTCAACGCGGCCGAGGACGGGGCGTACCTCTCCAAGGCCTACGGCAAGCGGCTGGGCAGGACCAAGGTCGGCTCGGCCAGCATCTCCTTCGCCTCCGCCGCGGCCCTGGACCTCGAGGTCCTCGACGAGCTGGTCCGTCACGCCGGGCGGGTCGCGGAGTGGACGTGACACCTCACTCGAAGAAGACGCGCTCCACCACGGCACGCGCCCGCCGAGTCGCACGCAGGTAGTCCTCCTCGAACTCCGCCGTCTGCCCCGGCCCGTAGCCGAGCAGCCGCGCCACCCCGGCGAGCTGGACCGGGTCGTGCGGCAGGACGTCGATCCTCCCGCCGCTGACCCGGCCGGTGGCCAGCGCGATCGCGGCCCGCACCCGCGAGGCGAGCGTCCAGGCGGTGACGAGCCGGTCGGTGTCACGGTCGGCGAGCAGGCCCGCGTCCCGCGCCGCGTGGAGGGCGTCGACCGTCGCGGTGGTGCGCAGCTCGGGGACCCGGCCGGCGTGCTGGAGCTGGAGCAGCTGGGCCGTCCACTCGACGTCGGACAGGCCGCCACGGCCGAGCTTGAGCTGGCGGCTGGCCGGGACCCCGCGGGGCATCCGCTCCGACTCGACCCGGGCCTTGATGCGCCGCAGCTCCCGCAGCTCGCGCTCGCTGACGCCGTCGGGCGAGTAGCGGAACGGGTCGATGAGGGCCGCGAAGCGGTCGAGCAGGTCGGGGTCCCCCGCGACGGGTCTGGCCCGCAGCAGCGCCTGCCGTTCCCAGGGCTCCGCCCACCTCTCGTAGTACTGGGCGTAGGAGGCGAGCGAGCGCACCATCGGGCCGTTGCGGCCCTCGGGCCGCAGGGCCGAGTCCACCGGAAGGGCGGGCTCGGGGCCGGTGTCACCGAGGAGGGCGCGCACGTGCCCGGCGACGGCGACGGCGAAGGGCTGGGCGTCGTCGTCGGCCACCCCGGCGCGCGGCTCGTGGACGAACAGCACGTCGGCGTCCGAGCCGTAGCCCATCTCCCGCCCGCCCAGCCGTCCCATGGCGATGATGCCGAAGCGGAGCGGGGCGTCCTCGAGGGCGTGCTCGGCACATGCCAGGCGCAACGCGACGTCCAGGGTGGTCTGGAGCGCCTGATCGGCGGCGACGGTGAGGATGGTGCGGTCGCGGCCGTCACGCACGCCGTCGAGCACGTCCCCGATCGCCGCCCGGAGGAGCTCGCGGCGCCGCAGGTACCGCACGGCGCGGACCCCCTCGGTCGCGTCGGGTCGCCGTGCGACCAGGGCCGAGGCCTCCCGGCCGAGCTGCTCGGGCGTCCGGGGGCGCAGCGACTCGTCCTCACCCAGCCACGCGGCCGCCTCGGGCAGCGCCTCCAGGCCCTCGGAGACGTACCTGCTCGTCGCCAGGAGGTAGCTGAGCCGCGGCGCGGCCAGCCCGGAGTCCCGGAGCATCTGGAGGTACCAGTGGGTGCGGCCGAGCCGCTCGGACACCTTGCGGAAGGCGAGGAGGCCGCCGTCGGGGTCCGCGCCGCGCGCGAACATGCCGAGCATGGCGGGCAGGATCTGCCGCTGGATGGCGGCGGTGCGCGTGACGCCGGAAGTGAGCGCGTCGAGGTGACGCACGGCGCCGGCCGGGTCGCGGTAGCCGATCGCCGCGAGCCGCTGCTGCACCGCCTCCGGGCTGAGCCGTGCGTCCTCGGGGCTCAGCCGGGCGATGAGGGGCAGCATCGGCCGGTAGAAGATGTCCTCGTGCAGCGCCCGGACCTCGCGCCGGACACCGCGGACGCGCTGCTCGAGCGTCTCGGCGCTGTGGAGCCCGTCACCCGGGAGGGCCCGCGCCAGCCGCCGCAGGTCCGCCTCGTCGGTGGGGATGACGTGGGTACGGCGCAGGCGGTGCAGCTGCATGCGGTGCTCGAGCACCCGCAGGAAGCGGTAGCACTCGTCCAGCCGGGTGGCCGCGTCCCGGCCGACGTAACCGGTCGCAGCGAGGCAGGCGATGGACTCCAGCGTCCCTGCGGTGCGGATCGCCGGCTCGGTGCGGCCGTGGACCAGCTGGAGGAGCTGGACGGTGAACTCGACGTCCCGTAGCCCTCCCCGGCCCAGCTTGAGCTGCCTCTCGGCCTCCGCCGCCGGGATGGTGTCCTCCACGCGACGCCGCATCGCCTGGGAGTCCTCGACGAAGTTCTCCCGCCCGGCCGCCGCCCACACGAACGGGCCGACGGCGGAGACGTACTCGGCGCCGAGCGCTGGGTCCCCGGCGATCGGGCGGGCCTTGAGCAGCGCCTGGAACTCCCAGGTCTTGGCCCAGCGCTCGTAGTAGGCCACGTGCGAGGACACCGTCCGCACGAGCGGTCCGTCCCGGCCCTCGGGGCGCAGGTTGGCGTCGACCGGCCACAGGGGCGGCTCGGAGCCGACGGCGCCGCTGACGTTGCGGGCGAGTGCCCCGGCCAGCCGGGTGGCGACGGCGACGGCCTCGTCCTCCTCCACCCCCTCCTCGGGGGCGGCGACGTAGACGACGTCGACGTCGGAGATGTAGTTGAGCTCCCGACCTCCCGTCTTGCCCATCCCGATGACGGCGAGCCGGGTCCCGCGGCCGTGGTCCGGCAGGTCGGCGCGGGCCACCGCGAGGGCGGCCTCGAGGGCCGCGGCGGCGAGGTCGGACAGGGCGGCCGCGACGGCGGGGAAGGCGGCGAGTGGGTCCGGGCTGGTGAGGTCCGCGGCCGCCACCTCGAGGAGCCGGCGTCGGTAGCAGCGGCGCAGGGCCTCCACGCCGGCCGTGCCGCTGATGGTGGCGACGGGGACGGGGCCCGCGGGGTCCGCGCCGACGGCCGCGAGGGCGCGGTGCCGCTCGTCCTGCTCCGTGAGCTCGAGGATGCCCGTGCCGTCGCCGTCGGCCAGCAGGTCGACGTCCCCGGGTCGGGAGACGAGCATGTCGCCGAGGGCGCTGGAGCTGCCGAGGACGGCGAGCAGCCGACGGCGGTGCGTCCCGTCCGTGGCGACGACCGCGGGAAGGTCGGTCACGCCGTCGTCGGCGGACCACGCCTCGAGGAGACGCAGCAGGGTGAGGAGCGCGAGGTCCGGGTCGGCGACACGAGACAGGGCGACCGGCAACGGTGCGCCGGCGTCCTCGGCGCGGGCGACGACGTCGGCAAGGACCGGGTCGGCCAGCATGCCCTCGGCACGCCGGGCGTCGGTGAAGCCGAGGCGGAGCAGCTCCTGAGTGGGAGTGGCGCGCACGGGCTGGCTCAGATACCGGGAAGCAGGCTGCGCAGCTCGTAGGGCGTGACCTGTGCGCGGTACTCGGTCCACTCCTGGATCTTGTTGCGCACGAAGAACTCGAAGACGTCTTCCCCGAGGGTCTCGGCGACGAGCTCGGAGGACTCCATCGCCTCGACCGCCTGCTCGAGGCTGCCGGGGAGCGGCTTGATGCCCATGGCCTTGCGCTCGGCGTCGGACAGCGCCCAGACGTTGTCCTCCGCACCCTCGGGCAGCTCGTACCCCTCCTCCACACCCTTGAGCCCCGCGGCGATGAGGACGGCGAACGCGAGGTAGGGGTTCGCGGCGGAGTCGAGCGCCCGGTACTCGGCGCGCGTGGAGGGGCCCTTGTCCGGCTTGTGCATCGGGACCCGGACCAGCGCCGACCGGTTGTTGTGGCCCCAGCACACGTAGCTGGGAGCCTCGAGCCCGCCCCACAGGCGCTTGTATGAGTTGACGTACTGGTTGGTGACGGCGGTGACCTCGGCGGCGTGGTGCAGGAGGCCCGCGAGGAAGGACCGCGCCGTCGAGGAGAGCTGGAACTCCCCTGCCGGGTCGTAGAAGGCGTTGTGGTCGCCCTCGAAGAGGGAGAAGTGGGTGTGCATGCCCGAGCCCGGCGCGCCGATGAGCGGCTTGGGCATGAACGTGGCCATGATCCCCTGCTGGAGGGCGACCTCCTTGACCACGGTCCGGAAGGTCATGATGTTGTCCGCGGTGGACAGCGCGTCCGCGTACCGCAGGTCGATCTCGTTCTGGCCCGGGCCGGCCTCGTGGTGGGAGTACTCCACCGAGATGCCCATGGACTCGAGCAGGGTGATGGTGTCACGCCGGAAGTCGTGCGCGGTGCCGCGGGCGACGTGGTCGAAGTAGCCGGCCGTGTCGATCGGGACCAGCGGGTCCTCCGGGCTCTGCTGCTGCTCGAAGAGGTAGAACTCGATCTCCGGGTGGGTGTAGCAGGTGAAGCCCGCGTCGCCCGCCTTCTCCAGGGTGCGCTTGAGGACGTTGCGCGGGTCGGAACGCGCGGGCTCGCCGTC
The DNA here is from genome assembly GCF_035607575.1 of Georgenia sp. H159. Lineage (NCBI taxonomy): Bacteria > Bacillati > Actinomycetota > Actinomycetes > Allobogoriellales > Allobogoriellaceae > Georgenia > Georgenia sp. H159. Next base: position 143,763 of record NZ_JAYDZY010000006.1, read on the forward strand.
CGGGGTGAGGATGTCGCAGAACATGCGTGCCACACCCTGCTCGTCCCCGCGCCAGGGCAGCAGCTGGAAGGTGGCCGGGTCCGGCTTGGCGAGCATGTCCGCCTCGTAGACCCGGGTGAGTCCCTCGATGGCGCTGCCGTCGAAGCCGATGCCCTCGGCGAACGCCGCCTCGATCTCGGCCGGGGCGATCGCCACGGACTTCAGCACGCCGAGGACGTCGGTGAACCAGAGCCGGATGAACCGGATGTCGCGTTCCTCGATCGCCCTGAGCACGTACTCCTGCTGCCTGTCCATCGGCGGTTGTCCTCTCGTCGTCACCCCTCTGCGCCGAGGGTACAGTTCCCGCCCCGGCTCACGGGTGCCGCGTCAGCCCGCGACCTCGGAGCACGCGTCGACCAGCCGCTTGAGCGGCGACTCGATCCCCCAGCGTTCGGCGAGCTCGAGGAGCGTGTCGGGGTCGGCCGGGGCGGCCGGGAGCTCACCGCGCTCGTCCGCGACGGGCGCATCCCGGGCAACCTGGACGACCGTCGGCGCGACGGCGAGGTAGTCGTGCGCGGCGAGGATGCGCTTTCGCTGGGTGGGGGTGAGCGAGGAGCCCGTGTCCTGCGCGGCGGCGACGACCCCGGCGAGCGTGCCGTGCTGGGCGAGCAGCGTGGCCGCCGTCTTCTCCCCGATGCCCGCGACACCCGGCAACCCGTCGCTCGGGTCACCACGCAGCGTGGCCATGTCCGCGTAGGCCTGTCCCCCGGCGACGCCGTACTTCTCCCGCAGCCACGCCTCGTCGATCCGCTGCGGCTCCCTGTGGCCACGCAGGGGGTAGAGCACCGTGACGCCGGCGGCGTCGTCCACGAGCTGGAACAGGTCGCGGTCACCGGTCATGACGAGCACCTCCGGTGCCCGGTCCGCGGCGGCGACCTCGCGGGTGACCAGCGTGCCGATGACGTCGTCGGCCTCGTACCCGGGGGCGCCGAGGCGGGTGATGCCCAGCGCGGTGAGCACGTCGACGATGACCGGTACCTGGACGGCGAGGCCCGGGGGCACCTCCTCGCCGCCGTCGCCCGCGAGCCGGTGCTCCTTGTAGGACGGGATGGCCGCGACCCGGAACGCCGGGCGCCAGTCGTCGTCCCAGCAGGCGATGACGCGGGAAGGCCGGTGCGCGACCACGAGCCGCGCAATGGCGTCGAGGAAGCCGCGCACGGCGTTGATCGGGGTGCCGTCGGGCGCCGTCATCGACTCCGGGAGCGCGAAGAAGGCGCGGAAGTACATCGCGGCGGAGTCGAGGAGAAGCAGGGGGCCGGGGTGGTTGGTCGTCATTCCCAGTCCTTCCGAGCGGCAGGGGACGCGGCGCGTCCGAAGATCTCGAGGAGCAGGCCGTGGAGCCGGTCCAGGTCCGTGCGAACCGTGCGCCGGCCGAGGGCGTGCGCCGCCGTGACGAGGTCGTCGCGGCCGACGTCGGCGAGCAGCGTGTCCACGCCGTGGCCGTCGAGGTGCACCTCGGCCAGCCGGGGCTGGTTCCGGACGTCGACGTAGACGTTGAGGTCCGTGCACGCATTGTCGTCGGGCTGGTCGATGTCCGGTGCCACACCCGGGAACCGGGAGCGGAACTCCGCATGCTGCGCGCAGAACACCACCCCGACCTCGTCGGCGCCGTAGCCGACCGAGCCGGCCTGGGACCCGACGGCGGTCATCAGCGGGTCGAGACGCGCACAGACCTGGCGTCCCGCGGTGAGCGCGGCCGCGGAGGGGGTGACCGTGGGCGGCGGGGACGGCATGGGCCCGAGTATGGCAGCAGGTGCGCGGTCGGCGCGCCGCCCTACGCTGAGGTTCATGCACTCCGACGACGACATCAGCTTCCGCACGCGAAAGTGGATCCGCCCGGAGGACCTCAACGCGAACGGCACGCTGTTCGGTGGCAGCCTGCTGCGGTGGATCGACGAGGAGGCGGCGATCTACGCAATGATCCAGCTCGGGAACGAGCGGGTGGTCACCAAGTACATGTCGGAGATCAACTTCCTCAGCTCGGCGGAGCAGGGGGACATCGTCGAGATGGGCCTGCTCGCCACCCGGTTCGGGACCACGTCGCTCACCATGCGCGCCGAGGTGCGCAATCTCTTCACCCGACGGCGGATCCTCACCATCGACTCCATCGTCTTCGTCAACCTGTCCGACGACGGCAGCCCCGCCCCGCACGGTCAGACGACGATCACCTACGAGCGCGACCGGATCCCCGAGCGGCTGCGACCGGACGTCCACGAGCCCCGGGCGCGCTGACGCCGCTCGCAGGAATCTGTCGGGACGTCGCCGGGGCACCCGTGCATCGGCGAGCTCAGGTTCTCGCCCGGGCGACGGCGGCGGCGAACGCCTTCTCGTCCTCCTCGACCTTCCTCCTGACCTTCTTCGCGGACCGCTCGGCCTCGGCGAGCGTCGCCTCCTCCATGGTCTCGGCGAGGCGGCGCTGCTGGGTCTCCACCTTCCACCGCGGCTTGGGCCAGGAGAGGTCGAGGTCGATGAGCGCTCGCGTGAGCAGCTCGGTGACGGCCAGGCGCGAGTACCACTTGCGGTCGGCCGGGATGACGTACCAGGGGGCGACCTCGGTGCTCGTCCGCGCGAAGAGGTCGGCGTAGGCCTCCTGGTAGTCGTCCCACGTGCGCCGGGCGTCGACGTCCGCGGGGTCGAACTTCCAGTGCTTGTCGACGCGCTGGAGGCGCTCCATGAGCCGCAGCCCCTGCTCCTCGCGTGAGGTCATCAGCGCCACCTTGATGACCGTCGTGCCGGAGTCGACGACCTCCCGCTCGAACTTGTTGATCTCCTCGTAGCGCTTGTCCCAGACCTCGGGCTCGACCAGCCCCTCGACCCTGGGCACGAGGACGTCCTCGTAGTGGGAGCGGTCAAAGACCCCGATGTACCCGCCGCTGGGCAGCGCCTTGCGTACGCGCCAGAGGTAGTGGTGGCGCAGCTCCTCCTCGGTGGGGCGACCGAAGGCACGCAGCGCAACTCCCTGCGGGTCGACCATCCCGATGACGTGCCGGACCACCCCGCCCTTCCCGGAGGTGTCCATGCCCTGGACGACGAGCAGCACCGAGCGGGTGCCGCCGGTGCGTCCGTGGGCGAACAGCCGTTCCTGCAGCTCGGAGAGCAGCGGTCCGCGCGCCTTCGCTGCCTCCTTGCCCTGCTGCTTCGTGCCCGTCCACCCGGGAGTACTGCGCCGGTCGAGCTGCTCGAGCGAGAAGTCGTCATCCACGCGCAGGAGCCGTGCGGGATGCTCGCTCCACCCGTCCTTCGTCTTGCGTGCCATGCCGGTCCTTCCGTTCGGGGTGTTCCGGGCACGCTAACGGCTCGCCGCCGGGTGTGCCCCTCCTGAGGGCGCGGGGACGCCCCCCCTGCCGCGCAACCGCCGTCAGCCCGATACGGCGAGCACCTTCTCGAGCACGTCCCATGCCCGCCGGTCCAGCCGCTCGTAGGCACCGGTGACCGCGCGCCTCATGTTGCGGTCCGACCGGGACGACGTCGTCGGGCTGTGGTGGTGCTCGTAGGTGTTCACCGCCTGGAGCACGGCGTGGGCTGTGCCGGCCCAGGGCGCCACGCGCCTGTCGTGCACGTAGGCCTCGGCCAGCATGTCCCGCTTTGCCTCGGCGAGCCGGCGCCGACGGCGTGACAGGGGCGCGCCGTCGGGGTCGGCGAGCGGCACCCACGAGTCGAGGAACCGGTCCCACGTCCGGGCGTCGACCTCGATGCGGCACAGCTCGGCGACCTCGGCGGCGAAGGAGTCGGCGAGCCCGTGGACGACGCTCAGCGCGCTCCGGGCCGAGGCGAGCCTCAGCCGGGAGTGGCGCGAGTGCCGGATCTTCAGCGTCTCGCCGTCCTCCCGCAGAGCCGCCGCGCGGGTGTTGTCGCACACGACGTCGGTCACCGTGCGCTTGTACGTCGTGGCCAGGGACCCGTCGAGCGTGGTGGTCGCCAGCAGGTTGGGCCGGAACTCCACGCCCTCGGGTGTGGTGATCGACTCGGGAACGCTCACCTCCACCCACGCGACCGCCCCGCCGCGGAGCACGCCGGCCGAGCTGATCGACAGTGAGTCGTCCAGGATGTTGCCCACCGCGGTCAGCAGGTACTCGGTGTACTGGTGCGGCTCGTAGGCGTCGGTGAAGACGCCCAGCACGTGCCCGTCGTCCTCGTCGCTGCGGGCGATGGCCTGGCGTCCGTCGATCTGGACCCACCGCATGGGCATGCCGTCGTCACCGCGGTGGGTCATCGTGAGGATGTCGGCGGGGCGCTCCACGGCGATCGGCAGCGACAGTGCCTTCCAGCCGAACAGCCGCCGGGCGACGTCATCCGGCGGGACGGGTCCCGGGTAGTGGTTGGACTCCTCTCCTTGCTCCTCGGCCCGGTAGTGCCAGGCGGTACCCCGGTGGCTGGTGTTGCCGATGAGCGTGTTGGTGTTCAGTGATGTCAGGGTCTCGGTCGTCATTGCTCTGCCCTCCTTGACCAGAGCCAAGCACCGACCACCGACACGCCAGGACGCGGGTGTGGACGCGGTCGTCGTCCACAGGCTCGGCAAGTACCCCGCTCTCGGCGAGAGAGGGGGGTGGGGGCGCGCTACCGGTTGGTCCAGGCCAGGAGCTCGGGGGTGGGGAGCGCGTTGACGACCCGGTCACGCCGGACACCCGCCTGCTGGGCGCGGGCGCAGCCGTGGTCGAGGAACTCCAGCTGGCCCGGAGCGTGCGCGTCGGTGTCGATGGACACGAGGCAGCCGAGGTCCACGACCAGCTCGAGCAGCGGCATGGGCGGGTCGAGGCGCTCGGGCCGCGAGTTGATCTCGACGGCGACGTCGTTGTCCAGGCAGGCGCCGAAGACGGCCTCGGGGTCGAACTCCGACTCGGGGCGCGTGCCGCGCCCCCCGGTGACGAGCCGGCCGGTGCAGTGGCCCAGCACGTCGACGAGCGGGTGCTCCACCGCCGCGACCATCCGCCGGGTCATCGCCCTCCGGTCCATCCGCAGCTTGGAGTGGACGCTGGCGACGACGACGTCGAGGCGGGCGAGCAGCTCCGGCTCCTGGTCGAGCTCGCCGTCCTCGAGGATGTCCACCTCGATCCCGGTGAGGATCCGGAAGGGGGCGAGGTCCGCGTTGAGCGCGGCGACGGCGTCGAGCTGCTCGCGCAGCCGCTCCGGGCTCAGCCCGCGTGCCACCGTCAGCCGCGGTGAGTGGTCGGTCATCGCCAGGTAGTCGTAGCCGAGCTCGACTGCGGCGCGGGCCATGTCGATGATCGGGGTGCCACCGTCGGACCACTCCGAGTGGGAGTGCAGGTCCCCGCGGAGCCAGCCGCGCACCGTCTCCCCGCCCTCGGCGAGCGTCCCGCCGGCGCGCTCCTCGAGGGTGCTCAGGTAGCCGGGGACCTCACCCCGTGCCGCCTCCATCGCCACCGCGCCCGTCCTGGAGCCGACGTCGCGCAGCTCGGTGAGCGTCCCTGCGGCCAGCCGCTGCTCCAGCTCGGCGGGCGCGAGCTCCTCGAGCCTGCGGGCGGCCTTGCGGAACGCGGTGGCACGCCGGGCCTCGGCCCGCTCCCGCTCGAGGAGGTAGGCCACGCGCTTGAGTGCTGCGGCGGGGTCCATCCCCGGAAGGCTACGGCGGGCGCTGCGCCGGTGCTCGCCGGTGTCGGTCCCGCCCTTGGCACGACCGCAGGCGCCGACCGGCCCCACGATCCGGCTGTCGGCGGAGACGACGGGCCGACCGCGTGTGGGGCGCGGCCGCCGGTTCGCGGACACAACTCCGCTGTCGGCGGCACAAGGAGACGTCCGGCTGTCGGCGGCATGAGGGGCGTCCGGCTGTCGGCGACATGAGGAGGCGTCCGGCTGTCGGCGACATGAGGAGGCGTCCGCCTGTCGGTGGCACGAGGGGCGTCCACCTGCCGGCGCCGGTGGCGCCCGGGCGGGGGCTACTCGGTGCTGTGGAGGAGGTGCTCCTCCTCCACGACCGCCTTCGACAAGGTCTTGTAGCCCTCGTCGGCGAAGAAGACGGTGAGGCGGTCCTCCTCGGCGTGCATGACGGTCCCGCGGCCCCACAGCTCGTGGACGACCTCCGCCTGCATGCCGAGCCCGTCGTCCTCCCCACCGCCGCGCTCCTGCGCGGTGCCCGCGGCGCAGGTGTCACAGTTCCCGCACGGGCCGGGGTAGTCCTCCCCGAAGTAGCCGAGGAGGAACTCCCGGCGGCACGCGAGCGTCTCGGCGTACCCCCGCATCATCTCCACCCGCGAGCGCTCCACCCGTTGCCGGGCCTCCATGTGCTCCTGCGCCCGAGTGACGACGTCTCCCACCGGGTCGTCCCCGCGCGCCACCACCCCGGTCCGGGTGCGTGCCGCCGCGCCGACGTCCTCGAGGAGGTTGACCGCCGCGGTGACCCGTCGTGCCGGGAGGTCGAGGCGCTCGCGCAGCGCGGTAGGCCGGACCGCCCGCCCCGCGGCCCGCAGCTCGGCGAGGACCGCGGTGAGGTCCTCGTCCCGCGCACCGGCCGTGGCGAAGAAGCTCCGCAGGCCGAGGTCCTCGGGGCGGTAGTGCAGCAGCGCCAGCGCCGGCTCCTCGTCGCGTCCCCCGCGCCCGACCTCCTGGTAGTAGCTGTCGAGCGACCCGGGCGGGTCGGCGTGGAGCACGAACCGGACGTCGGCCTTGTCGATGCCCATGCCGAACGCGGAGGTGGCGACGACGACGTCGAGGGCGCCGGCGGAGAACTCCTCGTGCACGCGGGCCCGGTCGGCCGCCCGCCGGCCCGCGTGGTAGGCCTCCGCGCGCAGCCCGCGCTCGGTGAGCTCGGCGGCGTACCGCTCGGTGTCCCTGCGCCGCCCCACGTACAGCAGGCCCGGCCCCTCCAGCGTGGCCGCGTCCTCGAGGACCGCCCGCCGCTTGCCCGCGTCGTCGGTGTGGCGGACCACCCGCAGCTCGAGGTTCGGGCGGTCGAAGCCGCGGGTGATGAGGACCGGCTCGCGCAGGCCGAGGCGGTCGGCGATGTCGTCCCGGACGGGCGGGGCTGCCGTCGCGGTGAGCGCGACGACGGTCGGGCGCCCGAGACGGTCGATCGCGTGCCCGAGGCGCAGGTAGTCGGGACGGAAGTCGTGCCCCCACGCCGACACGCAGTGCGCCTCGTCCACGACGACGAGCGACGGCGAGATCTCGGCCAGGCGCGTGACGACGTCGTCCTTGGCGAGCTGCTCCGGGGAGAGGAAGACGTACTCGGCGTCCCCGTTCGTCACCGCGTGCCACGCCTCGTCACGCGCCGCGGCGCGCTGCGCCGAGTTCACCGCGACCGCCTCCGGGGCCTCGGGAGCCTCCGTGATGCCCGCGATCTGGTCCCCCTGGAGCGCGATGAGCGGGGAGACGACGACCGTGGGCCCCGGGAGGACGACGCCCGCCACCTGATAGATGGCGGACTTGCCGTAGCCGGTCGGCATGATGGCGAGGACGTCGCGGCCGGAGACCGCCGCCTCGATGGCCTCGAGCTGGCCGCCGCGCAGGTCCTGCCAGCCGAACTGCTCCCGCGCGATCCGCTGCAGCCGCTGCTCGTTCGTCATCCCCCAACGGTCCGGCGCACCGCCACGCTCGGCAAGCGGACGTGGCTGCCGTCACGTCCGCGACGACAGTCGGCCACGGTCCGGCGTCAGGCCGCCCGGTCGTGACGGTCGGCGAACACCCGTCCCAGCCGGTCCACCCCGACGACGACGACGAACCCCAGCACCGCGAGCAGCACCGGTCCGAGCAGCGGGTCACCCGGTGCGCCGAGCTCGGTGCTGTCCAGCCCGTGCGGCCACGGCCACAGGATCCGCAGCGAGCCGAGCATGAGCCCGATGAGCGCCGCGAGGACGAGGTCGTGGTAGCGGCTGAGCAGCCAGGTGAGCAGCGAGGAGAACGCCGCGAGGCCGAGCCCCGCCCCGAGCAGGAAGAGCAGCAGCACCCCGATCTGCCGGTCGTTCACCGCACCGAGCACCTCGGTGTACATCCCGAGCAGGACGAGGATGAACGAGCCGCTGATCCCGGGCAGGATCATCGCGCAGATCGCCACGGCCCCGGCGAGGAAGAACGCCCAGGCGGGACGGGTGACCGCCTCGGTCCCCGAGGCGTGGGTCGAGTCCTGGAGCCCGAGGAACAGGAAGAACGCTGCTGCCGCGACGACCGCCACCACCGCCAGCCGCGGCGCCGGCCGCTTGACGAGCCGCCACGAGACGACGACGGCACCGACGATCAGCCCGAAGAACAGCCCGGCCATCGCCTCGGGCCGCTCGGTGAGCAGCCGCTCGAGCGAGCCCGAGAGCAGCACGATCGCGGCACCGATCCCGGTGACCAGGGCGATGACCCACAGCCACGGGACCGCCGCGAGACGGCGCCCGGTCTCCCGGACGTCGCCGCGCAGCAGGGCGCCGAGCGCCGAGGCCGCGGTGTAGATCGCCGCGACGAGGCGCTCGTAGATCCCCAGGACGAGGGCGATGGTGCCCCCGGAGACACCGGGGACGATGTCGGCAGCTCCCATGAGGAAGCCGCGGCCGAGCTGGTGCAGCGGCTGGGACCCACGCGTGTCCGCCGCGGGCGGCTCGGCACGGCGGTGGTCCTCGGGACGCGGCTGGGCGCCGCGCGGCTCAGCGTGCATCGCGCCAGGCGACCCACTCGCGCAGCTGCGAGAGGTCGTAGTCGGGGCCGCCGGCGGACACGGTGAAGAGGGTGGCGCCGGCTGCCACGAGGGCGTCACCGACGTCCCGCGGGGAGCCACGCACGGCCACCGACCGCTCGATCTCGGCCGGGTCCCGCCCGACGTCCGCGCAGTGCTGCGCCAGCACCTCGCTCTTGCGCTGGAGCGTCTCGAGATCGGCGAAGCTGTGCCAGATGTCGGCGTGCTCGGCCACGTAGCGCAACGTCTTGCGTTCTCCTCCGCCACCGACGAGCACGGGGATGTCGCGGGTGGGCGCGGGGTTGAGCCGGGCCCAGCGCTCCTCGATCCGCGGCAGTGCCTGGGACAGGTCGGCCAGTCGCGAGCCGGCCGTGCCGAACTCATAGCCGTACTCGTCGTAGTCCCGCTCGAACCAGCCCGCGCCGATCCCGAGGACGAGCCGCCCGCCACTGATGTGGTCGACGGTGCGGGCCATGTCGGCGAGCAGCTCGGGGTTGCGGTAGCTGTTGCACGTGACGAGCGCGCCGATCTCCACCCGGCTCGTCTGCTCCGCCCAGGCGCCGAGCATGGTCCAGCACTCGAAGTGCTTGCCGTCGGGCTCGCCCGTGAGCGGGAAGAAGTGGTCCCAGTTGAAGATGATGTCGGCGCCCGCCTCCTCCGCTCGGGCGACGGCGTCGCGGATCTGGGAGTAGTCGGCGTGCTGCGGTTGGAGCTGGACGGCGATCCTGACCTGTCGTGTCATGGTGCCAATCGTGCCAGCCCGAGCAGGTGACGCCGGACGACGCGCCTCGCGGTCAGTCGTCCTGCGGCTTCGTCAGCCGCGCCTGCGTGGCGGCCTTGACCTGCTCGGGCAGCGCCTTGGAGGCCCGCGACATGAGGGTGTTGCGCACCGTGGACCCGACGACGGCGTCGTCCTTGCCGGCGAGCATCGCGGCGACGCCGTCACGGGCGACCTCGGCCGGGTCGTCCTTGCTGTCGCTCTGCCCCACGCGGGTCTCCTCCATCCCGGCGCGCTCGAAGAACTCGGTGTCGGTGGGGCCGGGCATCATCGTCGTGACGGTGACCCCGGTGTCCTTGAGCTCGTACCGGACCGACTGGGCGAAGTTGAGCGCGAAGGCCTTGGAGGCGCTGTAGGTCGCGTAGTACGGGCCGGGCAACATGCTCGTCACCGAGCCGGTGACGAGCACCCGGCCGCTGCCGGCCGTGACCATCCGCGGGAGCAGCCGCTTGGCCAGGTGGACGACGGAGGTGATGTTGAGCGCGATGAGCTCGAGGTCGTCGTCGAGCGCGGTCTCCACGAACGGCCCGCCGACGGCGACTCCGGCGTTGAGCACGAGGGCGTCGACGGCCCGGTCCCCCACCGCCTCGACGAGGTCCTCCACACCGTCGTAGGTCGCCAGGTCCGCCTGGAGGGACTCGACGGCGAGCTCCGGGATGTCGTACTGCGCCTCCTCGACGGCCGGGTCCTCCGCGCACAGGAGCAGGTCGTACCCCTCCTCGGCGAGCACGCGGGCGACCTCGCGGCCGATCCCGCTCGAGGCTCCCGTCACGACGGCGAACGGGCGACGGTCGGTGGCAGACATGGCGGTCCTCCGGGGTCGGGTGGCGACAGGGTAGGCGCGTCGGCTCCGGGACGCGCGGGATATCCTGTCCACACCCTTGTCCACGGGTTGTGCATGCGCGATTCAGGATCGCTCCGAGTGCCGTCGAGGCATGCGTGGCGGTCACGTCTTCGTCGTCCAGGGCCGGATCGGGAACCTGGACTGCGATGCGATCGTCGTGCCCACGGACCGGGACTTCGTCGTGGAGCCCCCGTGGCACGCCGCTCTCGGCGGGGTCGCGGAGGACGAGGTCGCAGGTCTGGAACCGGAGGGATGGCGCGAGCGCGGCTTCGGGCGCGGCCGGTCGCCGGACCTGGTTCAGCCGGCGTGGTTCGTCGACGTCGTCCGCGGCCCCGGCCCCGCCGTGGAGGAGCTCGCCGCTGTCATGGACCGGCTGCGTGGCGCGCTGGAGGACATCGCCGCCACCCGGCCGGCTCCCGGCGCCGGACGCGAGAAGGTGCTCGTGGCGCTGCCGACGCTCGGCACGGGAGGGGGCGGCTTCGGGGAGATCACCGGGACGGTCGTCGACCAGCAGCTCGCGACGTGCCGGGACGTCGTCTCGCGGCACGACCTCGACGTCGTCGTCGTCGCCGCCAGCGCGTCGGACTACACCGCCCTCCAGGGCGCCCGGCTCGCGACGGGCCTCGAGCCGGACCTCGGTCGCGACACGGCGGCCGCGGCCCGTGAGCTCGCCGGGCGGGCGCGGTGCGGGGAGCTGGCGCTGTTCATCGGTGCCGGGGTGAGCATGGCCGCCGGCCTCCCGTCGTGGGAGGCGCTGATCTCGACCATCGCCGAGCGCCACGACATCGACCTCGACGACGTCCCCTCCGCCCTCGACCGTGCCGAGCTGCTCCGCCGTGAGCTCGGTGAGGACTTCGGCGACGCCGTCGCGCAGGAGTCCTCCCGCGTGAGCCGGTACGCGATCACCCACAGCCTCCTCGCGGCCCTCGGCTGCCGGGAGGTCGTCACGACGAACTACGACGCGCTCTACGAGAAGGCCGTCCGCGACATCAGCGGCACCGGTCCGGTACCCGTGCTGCCCTACGACGAGCCGCGCAGCGACAGCCCCTGGCTGCTCAAGATGCACGGCGACGTCAACGACCCCGCAAGCATCGTCCTCACCCGCAGCGACTTCGTCCGCTACGACTCCCGTTCCCGACCGATGGGCTCGGTGGTCCAGTCGCTCATGCTCACGCGGCACCTGCTCGTGGTCGGCGCCTCGCTCACCGACGACAACTTCCTCCGGCTGGCGCACGAGGTCGTCGACTTCCGGCAGCACGGCCCCTCGGGAGAGGAGCCACGGGCCCCCCTCGGCACGGTCCTGGACCGCCGGCGGGTCGAGGGCAAGGCGCGGCTGTGGGAGGGCGTCTTCGAGTACGTCGCGGCCTCCACGTGCGAGCGGCCCGAGGAGCAGTCGCGCGACCTGGCGATCGTGCTCGACCTCCTGGCCGCGCACGCAGCAGGCACCGCCCACCTGCTCGACCGGCGCTACGACTACCTGCTCGCCTCCGACGAGGAGCGGGAGACCGCAGCTGCCGCACGGCGGCTCCACGACCGGGTCGCCCGGCTCGACGGCGGGTGGCGCGAGCTTGGGGAGGTGCTCGGCCGGCTCGGCGCCGACCGGGACTAGCGGTCCAGCTGGAGCCGTCCCCACGCGGAGACCGTCAGGAGCCGCTCGGGCGGTCGCTGCTGGTCTGCCGTCACCACCCGGACACTAGTGGTCGTGCCCGCGTGCGCACACGGCTCGGGGCGAGACTCACATCCCTGGGTCTCGGGCGCGCGGCAGGCGCAGCGCCCCCGCACACTGGAGGGCATGACGCCAGTGCATGCCGCGCGTAAGCGGCTCAGTGACGTGCTCCTGTCCCGGGTGGCTGGTCCGGAGGCGCACGAGGCGCGCCAGCGCATCCACGGTGAGCCCGGGCCGCGGTGGTTCGCGGCCGGAGACCCGATCCAGCGCGTGCACGGGGACGCGTCGATGTACGTCGGCGGGCTGCGCGCGCTGCTGCTGCAGTCGCTCCACCCGCTCGCGATGGCGGCGGTGGCCCAGCACTCGGACTACCGCACCGACCCGTGGGGGCGGCTGGCGCGCACGAGCACCTTCCTCGCCGAGACGACCTACGCGCGCGTCGAGGACGCCGAGCGCGCCATCGCCGTCGTCCGGGCGGTCCACCGGCACATCAGCGGGACGACGGCGGACGGCCGTCCCTACCGCGCCGACGACCCGCACCTCATCACCTGGGTGCACATCGCCGAGATCGACAGCTTCCTCACCGCGCACCAGCGCTTCGGGTCGCGCGCGCTGACACCCGCGGAGACCGACACCTACGTGGCGCAGGCCGCGGGGGTGGCCCGACGCCTGGGCGGGGAGTCGGTGCCGACGTCGTACGCCGAGCTCAAGCAGTCCCTCGCGGCCTACCGCCCCGAGCTGGAGTCGACCCCGGAGGCGCTCGAGGCGGCGGAGTTCCTGCTCCACCGCCCGCCCGTGACCGGGACGGCACGTGCGGGGTACGCCCTCATCGGGCGCGCGGCGGTCGCGACCCTGCCCCGGTGGGCGCGTGAGCCGCTGCGCCTCCCCGACCACCCGCTGCGCGACGCAACAGGCGGGCGGCTCGCCGGCCACGTCGCGACCGGCAGCCTGCGCTGGGTCCTCGGCGGGGTCGCACCGGTCGAGGAGCCGGCGGACGACGGCGCCTCCGCGGCCGGGCACCGGTAACGGCCGTCCCCGCTGGGCACCGGAGGGGCCTCCTCGCACGCCGGCCCGACAAGGGACCTTGACACCCTGCCGCGTGTCAAGCACACTTTCCATGGTCAAGCAGGCTTGTCACTGGAGGCCGGATGCGCAACGACGTCCGCGAGCTACGGCTCGCCGCCGGACTCTCCCAGGCCGCACTCGCCGAGGCGCTGCAGGTCTCGCGCCAGACGGTCAACTCCATCGAGACGGGCCGCTACGACCCGTCACTCCCCCTCGCGATCGCGATCGCGCGCCACTTCAACCGCCACGTCGAGGAGATCTTCCATGCCGGTCACTGAGCTCACCACCAGGCAGAAGGCACTCGTCGCCGGCCTCTGCCTGCTCGCCGTCGCCGCCCTGGTGAGCGTCGGACTGCTCCTGCGCGAGCACGCGCCGGGCAACATGGGCAACGGCTTCCTCGCCGGCGGTGGCATCGCACTGGTCGGCTTCGCCGTCATGGCGTGGCGGACCGCACGCCGGCCGGAGCAGACGACCACCTTCGAGCGAGGCTGGACGCAGTCCGGCGACGAGCGGGACGACGCCGTGCTCACCCGTTCGCTCGCCGTCCTGGGACTGCTGGCGCTACCGCTCACCGGGGTCGCAGGGATCGCCGTCGCCCTCGGGGTCGACACGTCCGCGGCCCTGGCGGTCCTGCTGCTCGCCGAGATCGGTGCGCTCGCCGTGGCGTTCGCGGTGATCAACCGGCGCAGCTGAGGGCGCTCGACGAGCGGACCGCACGGCCTGCCGAGCGCCCGCGCGCTGCCCGGCTCAGGTCAGCTGCAGCGTGGTGATGCAGGTGGGGTCCTCGGGCCCGGTCGCGATCGGGACCTCGCCCGTGTACCCGTCGTAGCTCACCTCGAGGGTTCCCTCGAAGCCCCGCGGCAGCCAGTAGCCGGCGAACCCGTTGGCGTATGTCGTCGTCGTCTCGTCGACGAGGACGTCGCCGTCGCTCGAGGTGAGGGTGACGTCGATGTCCTGCTCGACGAGCTCCCCCTGGCAGGTGGTGAGCGAGTGGTAGTAGCACTCGTGGGTGGAGTCGACGTACGGCGCGAAGGACACGTAGAACTCCTCCTCCGGCAGCTCGACGGCGAGCTCCTCGCTCCCGTCGGTGACGACGAGCTCCTCGGCTCGGACCGAGGCCATGAGGTCGGCGGGCCGGTCGGCACCACCGAGACGGTCGAGGTGGTCGACGATCTCCTTGCCGCTCAGCCCGTCGAGGTCGTACGCGGCGAGCAGTGGCGCGTCGGCAGCCGGCGCGGACGCGTCGCCCGGGGCGTCGGTCGCTGAGCAGGCGGTGAGGGACAGGAGCAGGGCGGCGGCTGCGGCGGCCGCGGTGCGGTTTCGAGGCATATGTCCAGTCTGCGTGATTGTCGCTGCCGCGTGCAGGGTCCTTGGTCCCACGGCGCTCACACGAGGGAGCGCTGCTCGAGCGCCGCCGCGAGCTGCGCGTCCCGGTACCCGGCGGAGAGGAGCACATGGAGCAGCAGCCGGGCCTTGGGGCCGGTCAGCTCCCCCGCCATGAGCGCACCCGCCTCGATGAGCCGCGTCTCCGACCCGAGGTACCCGTAGGTTGCCCGGCCGGTGCCGCCCCGCGCCGTCCGCGACGCGACCACGACGACGACGCCGCGTCCCAGCGCCGCCGCGAGCTCACCGAACGTGTCGGCCGAGACGTGACCGAGCCCGGTGCCCTCGACGACGACGGCGGTGAAACCGGCGTCGAGCACGGCCCGCACCAGCCGGCCGTCGTCGGCCAGGGGCGCCGCGACGAGGGCGACGTCGACGGGTCCCGGGCCCGGTGCCGGGAGGGCCGGCGGGCGTGGTGTCCTCGGCGCGGTGAAGCGGGGGTGGTGTTCGTGGACCCGGCCGACCGGGCCGAAGCCCGGTGAGCCGAAGGCGTCCAGCGCGGTGGAGCTGTGCTTGGTGACACGGGCGGCGAGGTGGACCTCGTCGTTGAGCACGACGAGCACTCCCCGCTCCCGGGCCTCCGGCGCGAGGGCGACGCGTGCGGCGGCGATGAGGTTCGCCGGGGCGTCGGTGCTCGGCAGGTCGACCTGCCGCATCGCCCCGGTGACGACGAGGGGTGCCGGGCGGTCCCACAGGACGTCGAGGAGGTAGGCCGTCTCCTCGAGGGTGTCGGTGCCGTGCGTGAGGACGACGCCGTGTGCGCCGTCGTCAACCTGGTCGCGTGCCCACCCGAGCGCGGTGAGGACGTCGACGAGGTCGATGGAGGCCGAGGGCTTGGTGCACACCGTCGTCGTGCGCAGGCCGGCGAGGTCGGCGAGCTGGGGAACGCCCCGGACGAGGGCGTCCGCGTCGAGGCGGGGCTGGGCGGCGGCCCCGGGAGCGGGAGCCGTCATGCCGATGGTCCCGCCCATGGCGCCGACGGCGAGGGTGCGCTGCATCCCGACAGGATGCCATCGCTCGCCGGGTTCAGCGGTCGAGGTCCGGAGCTGCCGGGAGGTGGGCCCACACGTGTTTGCGCGGTGCGTCGGTGTGCTCGCGGTACCAGCCCCAGGCCGTACTCGCCCGACCGATGACCCGCAGGCCGTGGCCGCCCGCCTGCCCAGGCACGGGGTCGCGGGGTACCGGGGCCTCGTCGACGTTGCCGTCCTGGACGTCGACCAGCCAGCCCTCATGAGTCCGGTACAGGCTGATGACGAGGGGTGGGGCACCGTACTTGAGCCCGTTGGTCGCGAGCTCGCTCACCGCGAGCACGAGCAGCTGTCGCGCGGTTCGGCCGGCCTGCTCGAGGCCGTCCCCCGACGCGGCCTCGGCCGTCCGCGCGCGCAGCTCGGAGAGGTCACCGACGTGCGAGAACGACCACTGTCCGAGCGCCGCGTCCGTCGCCACGGGGGGTCGTTCCTCGGGTGGGGAACTGGGCCCTGCTGGCACGTGGCGTTCCCCTCCGGTGAGCCTGCGGCTCCCGCGCCGATGACGTCACGAGCCCTGTGCCGTCAGGCTACGTGTACGCGAGCGCTGAGGCATCGCGAGACGGGCCGCGCTCAGGACGGAGGCGCGGGCGTGAGCTCCACTGGCGCTGCCGAGCCCGCGAGGTCGAGCAGGATCTCCAGGGACGCGCACGGTCCGTAGACGACGAGCCGCCGTCCGTGGCGGCGTAGGCGGGATCCGACCTCGGCCAGCACGTTGAGCCCGGCGACGTCGCAGAAACTGACCTTCCGGAAGTCGACGACCAGGTCGCCGCCGTCGGGCTCGGGGCTCGGAACCAGGGCCGCTGCCAGGGCGGTCGCAGTGCTGGCGTCGAGCTCCCCGCTGACCACGACGTGGGGGCCGCCGAAGCCGTCCCCGGCCTCCACCGTCAGCTGCCCTGCGGACGCCCACGGCGGTGCGTCACGAACGGGCTCCAGTGCCACGGCCGCCACCTCCCAGACCTTGCAGTCTCCGGGTGGCAGCAAGCACCCCGGCCGGCGAAATCCGCCGCGGCTCCGGTCCGAACCGTTGCGGCAACCATAAGGCATGCGGACGCGGCGGGACAGAGAATCGGGACCTGTGTGATGATGGAGATGCTGGTGTCTCCCCGAACGCGCCGACAGCGGCGCGCCGTCCCCGGTGCACGACAACGCTGGGCCCATACCCCAGGGATCGTCCGTGAGTCATGGCCCGGCACGACCACACCGCGACATCGACCGAGACCGCCGTGCGTGACACCCTCCAGAGCCTGCTCCTCGGGACCGAGGACGTCGAAGGCTTCCTCCAGGAGCTCGCCGAGCTGGCGGCCTCCGTCGTCAGTGGCCAGGTCCACGCGGGCGTGACGGTCTCCCGGGACGGTCATGCGATGACCGTGGCCAGCAGCGACGCCGAGGCAGCGCAGTACGACGAGGTGCAGTACGCGAGGGGCGAGGGCCCGTGCCTCACCTCGCTTCGCACAGGTGAGACGACGATCATCGGCGATCTCGCTACCGACGACCAGTTCCCGCAGTACCGGCTCCCGGCCCTCGCCATGGGGATCCGCTCGATCCTCTCCCTGCCGCTCGACGGCGGAGACCAGGCGGTGGGGGCGCTGAACCTCTACTCCCGGAGATCCCACGCCTTCGGCGAACGCGAGACGGCCGAGGCACAGCGGTTCGCCGACGAGGCCTCCCGGGCGCTGAGCCTGGCTGTGCGACTGGTCCAGCACGTCGAGCTCACCGAGCAGCTCCGGGCCGCCATGACGTCGCGGTCGGTCATCGACCAGGCGATGGGCATCATCATGGGACAGAACCGGTGCAGCGCGGAGGAGGCCTTCGCGGTGCTGCGCGCGGCCTCCCAGCACCGCAACGTCAAGCTGCGCGTCGTGGCGCAGGAGATCGTCACATCCGTCACGGACAGCGCAGCCGGGGGCGGCCCACCTGCAGCGCGGGGCTGACCGCGGCGGCGACCCGGACGGGTGCGGGGCACCGGGTCGACGTGCCGCCACGCGGCACCCACGCTACACAGGTGCCATGCCCTCCTACGGATTTCATGCCTCGCACGAGCAGATCGCCCCCTCCCAGCTGCTGCGCGACGTGCAGCAGGCGGAGCGCGCGGGCTTCGACATGGCCATGTGCTCCGACCACTTCGCCCCCTGGTCCACCCGCCAGGGCAACTCCGGCTTCGCGTGGTCCTGGCTCGGGGCCGCACTGGCGACGACGAACCTGCGCCTCGGCACCGTCAACGCGCCGGGTCAGCGCTACCACCCCGCGATCGTGGCGCAGGCGTCGGCCACGCTCGCGGAGATGTTCCCCGGACGGTTCTGGGTGGCCCTCGGCAGCGGGCAGAACATGAACGAGCACATCACCGGTGAGAAGTGGCCCGGCAAGGACCAGCGCCAGGAACGTCTGGAGGAGGCGGTCGAGGTGATCCGGCGGCTGCACTCCGGTGAAGAGCTCACCTTCCGGGGACGGCACGTCGTCGTCGAGCGTGCCCGCGTCTACTCGCTGCCGCAGGACCCGCCACGGCTCATCGGCCCGGCGCTGTCCCCCACCACCGCGGCGCGGGCGGCACGGTGGGCCGACGGTCTCATCACGATCAACACCGACCTCGGGGCGATGCGCGAGATCGTCGACGCCTACCGGGAGAACGGCGGCACCGGCACGCTCGCTCTCCAGGTGCACGTCTCGATCGCACCGACGATGAGCGAGGCGCGTGACATCGCCCGTGACCAGTGGCAGAACCACCCGTTCGCCGAGCCGATCCCCCACGACACCGCCACCCCCGAGGACTTCGACATCATCGGCCAGTTCGTTCCCGACGAGAAGATCGCCGACGCCGTCGTCGTCACCGACTCCGTGGCGGGTCTGGTCGAGCGGCTGCGGGAGTTCGAGCAGCTCGGGTTCGACGAGGTGTACCTCCACCACGTCGCGCAGGACCAGCGACCGTTCCTCGAGCTGGCCGAGCGGGAGCTGCTGCCGGCACTCCGCGGCTGACCAGCCGCTGGGCCGAACCCCGACGTACGGCCCGCGACTCGTCGGCACGCCGATGAGTTCTGCCGACGCACCTGGTCGGTACGGCCATGGCAACCTTCGTCCTCGTCCCCGGCGCCGGCGGCTCGGCGTGGTCCTGGCACCTCGTCGCGCACGAGCTCGAGGCCCGCGGCCACCGCACCATCCCCGTCGACCTTCCCGCCGACGACGACGCCGCAGGGCTGGGCACGTACGTCGCCACCGTCGTCGGGGCGGTGCCGCCCGGCAGCGACGACCTCGCCGTCGTCGCGCAGTCGATGGGTGCGCTCACCGCGCCCCTGGTCTGCACCCACCTGCCGGTCCGGCTGCTCGTCCTGCTCAACGCGATGATCCCGAGCCCGGGAGAGACCGGCGGTGAGTGGTGGCAGACCACCGGTCAGGCGGCAGCGATGGCCGCCCACGCCCGCGAGCTGGGCCTGGACCCGAACGACCTGGAGGACCCGGCCGTCCTCTACGGCCACGACGTCCAACCGGACCTCTTCGCCGAGAGCGGCCGGCGGATGCGCGACCAGTCGGGACGGCCGTTCGAGGAGCCGTGGCCGCTGACGAGGTGGCCGGACGTCCCCACCCGGGTCGTCACCGCTCGGGAGGACCGCCTCTTCCCCCGCGAGTTCCAGCACCGCCTGGCGCGCGAGCGGCTCGGGATCACGCCCGACGAGATCGACGGCGGGCACAGCGCCATGCTCAGCCGCCCCGCCGAGGTGGCCGTGCTGCTCGACCGCTACGCCAGCGAGATCATCGCTCCCGCCATGGAGGCACGCGGCTGACCGCTCAGGCGCCAGGCACGGCGGACACGGCCACCAGGTGCCGCCTGGCGGGCATGGCGTTGCGTACCGTGACGGCCGTCCTCCGGCTCACGGACGACGTCCACCCGGCGCGCGCCAGGGACGCCTCGACGCCCCCGACCACCCACGGGTCCGCACCGGGCGGCTCGTACACGAGGTGGAGCACTCCCCCGGGCCGCAGCACACGCCGCAGCGCGGCGAGCTCGTGCCTGGCGTCGGACGTCCAGAACACGTTGACGTTCACCCCGAACGCGACGTCGATCCCGGCGTCGGGCAGGTCGAGGTCGGCGATCGCCACCTGCTGCAACGACACCCGGCTCCGGCCGGGCACCCCGGCCAGCCGTGCCGCGGCACGTCCCACCGCCGTCGCCGAGCGGTCCACCCCCACCACGCGGGCAGCCGGCAGCACCTCGGTGAGCAGCGCCAGCGCGGCCCCCGGCCCACAGCCGATCTCCAGCACCGTCTCCGGCCCGGACGCCGCCACGAGCTCGACCGCCCACCGCTGCCGGTCCGCCACGCGCCACCTCTCCCGCACGTCGATCCTCGTCCGCACCCGCGACGAGGGCGAGCGTGGTGATCGTCCCCCACCGGATGCCGACGCGCTCCCCCACCGGTACACAGGGGGGCGACCCACCCCCACCTCCAGGGAGACCGCACGATGACCCGCATCACCGAGACCTCCGACCAGTGGTGGAAGACCGCCGTCATCTACTGCCTCGACGTCGAGACCTTCCTCGACTCCGACGGCGACGGCGTGGGCGACATCGCCGGTCTCGTCGAGCGCATCGACTACCTCGCCGAGCTCGGCGTCACGTGCCTGTGGCTCATGCCCTTCTACCCCACGCCGGACCGGGACGACGGCTACGACGTCATGGACTTCTACGGGGTGGACCAGCGGCTGGGGAACCACGGCGACGTCGTCGAGCTCATCCGCACGGCCAAGGACCGCGGGATGCGGGTGATCACCGACCTGCTCATCAACCACACCTCCGACCAGCACCCGTGGTTCAAGGCGTCCCGCAAGTCGAAGGACAACCCGTTCCGCGACTACTACGTGTGGCGCTCGGACACCCCGCCGGACACGTCGGACATGGCCGTCTTCCCCGACAAGGAGGACGGCATCTGGACGTACGACGAGCGGACCGAGGAGTGGTACCTCCACCACTTCTACTCCCACCAGCCCGACCTCAACGTCGCCAACCCCAAGGTGCGCGACGAGATCATGAAGGTCATCGGGTTCTGGCTCGAGCTGGGGATCGACGGCTTCCGGGTCGACGCCGTGCCCTTCTTCCTCGAGGACGTCGGCATGAGCGGCCAGGACGCCGACGCGATGGCCGAGCCGCACGACCACCTGAAGAACATCCGCGCGTTCCTCTCCCGGCGCCGGGGCGACGCGATCCTCCTCGGCGAGGTCAACGTCCCCCACGAGGAGCAGGTGAAGTACTTCGCCGACGGGCAGCAGCTGCACATGATGTTCGACTTCGTCACCATGCAGAAGCTCTACCTGTCCCTCGCCCGCGCGGACGCCGGGCCCCTGACCGAGGCCCTGCTCGCGCGTCCGCAGATCCCCGAGGACTGCCAGTGGGCGACGTTCGTGCGCAACCACGACGAGCTCACCCTGGACAAGCTCACCGAGGAGGAGCGCCAGGAGGTCTTCGCCGCCTTCGGCCCCGAGGAGCGCATGCAGCTCTACGGCCGCGGGCTCAAGCGGCGCGTCCCCCCGATGGTCGACGGCGACCCGCGCCGCGTCCGGCTCGTCTACTCGCTGCTGTTCTCGCTCCCGGGCACACCCTCCTTGTTCTACGGCGAGGAGATCGGCATGGGCGAGGACCTCGAGGCGGAGGGCCGCATGGCCGTGCGCACGCCGATGCAGTGGTCCCCGGAGAAGAACGGCGGCTTCTCCACCGCCCCGCCCTCCAAGCTCGTCGCGCGCCCGGTGCCCGACGGCTACGGTCCGCAGTTCGTCAACGCCTGGGACCAGATGCGCGACCACGACTCGCTGTGGAACTTCGTGCGCCACCTCGTGCAGATCTACCGCTCCCACCCCGAGCTCGGTCGCGGCAGCTTCCAGGTCCTCGACCAGCCGCACCCCGAGGTGCTCGCCCACTGCGTCACGTGGGAGGACCGCATCGTCGTCGCCGTGCACAACCTCAGCGGCGACGCGC
Source organism: Georgenia sp. H159 (assembly GCF_035607575.1). Classification (NCBI taxonomy): domain Bacteria; kingdom Bacillati; phylum Actinomycetota; class Actinomycetes; order Allobogoriellales; family Allobogoriellaceae; genus Georgenia; species Georgenia sp. H159. Next base: position 165,130 of record NZ_JAYDZY010000006.1, read on the forward strand.
ACGCCGTGCCGCTGCGCCTCGACATCCCGGGCGGGTCGGTCCTGGAGAGCCTGCTCAGCCGCGAGGAGCACGAGACCGACGACGACGGCGCGGTGCAGCTGGACCTGGACGGCTACGGCTACCGGTGGTTCCACGTGCACCCGCCGCACAAGCTCCGGCTGCCGTGACCCTCCATCGCCTCCCGACCCGCGGCAGCTCACCCCCACTCTCGAGATCTCACTGGGCTACGAGGAGACGCTTGCCCGCACCCCGGCGCGATCGGGTCGGCGGAGTGCTCGACGCCGCCCGAGCTGAGCCCGACGGACACGACTACCGGCGGTCCACCGCGCCCGCGTCCTCGTTGTGATGTCAGGGGCGGCAGGTCAGCCGACCTCGTCGCGGGCGGCCGTGAACGCCTGGACACATGCACGGACGTCGTCCACGGAGTGCGCGGCCGAGAGCTGGACCCGGATGCGTGCCTTCCCCTTCGGCACGACGGGGTAGGAGAAGGCGATGACGTAGACACCTCTGGCCAGCATGGCATCGGCGATCTGCGACGCCACGCGTGCCCCGTTCTCACCGGGGAACATCACCGGCACGATCGGGTGCTCCCCCGGCAACAGGTCGAAGCCGGCCTCGGTCATGAGCTCGCGGAAGAGCGCGGCGTTGCGCCGCAGCGCCTGCCGCGGTTCGCCCGAGTCGCGGGCGATCTCCAGGGCCTTGAGCGAACCGGCCACGACGGACGGCGCGACGGCGTTGGAGAAAAGGTAGGGCCGCGCCCGCTGCTTGAGCAGGTCGACGATCTCCTGGTGCGCCGCGACATACCCGCCGGAACCTCCGCCCAGCGCCTTGCCGAAGGTCCCGGTGAGGATGTCGACGCGGTTGTCGACGCCGTCGAAGACGCCGCACGCCTCGTGGCTGCCGCGGCCGCCGGACCCGACGAAGCCGGTGGCGTGGGAGTCGTCCACCATGACCAGCGCGCCGAACTCCTCAGCGAGGTCACAGATCTCCGGCAGCGGCGCGAGGTAGCCGTCCATCGAGAACGCGCCGTCCGTGACGATGAGAGTGCGTCGCACTCCGGCTGCACGACCGGCCTCGAGCTGGGCGCGCAGGTCGTCCATGTCCCGGTTGCGATAGCGGTAGCGCTGCGCCTTGGACAGGCGGACGCCGTCAATGATCGAGGCGTGGTTCAGCTCATCGGAGATCACCGCGTCCTGCGCCCCCAGCAACACCTCGAAGATCCCACCGTTGGCATCGAAGCAGGACGGGAAGAGGACGGCGTCCTGCGTCCCGACGAAGTCGGCGATGGCCCTCTCCAGGTCGCGGTGCTGGGTCTGGGTGCCGCAGATGAAGCGAACCGAGGCCATCCCGAAGCCCCAGTCGTCCAGTGCCTGGCGGGCAGCGGCCACGATGTCCGGGTGGTCGGCGAGGCCGAGGTAGTTGTTCGCGCAGAAGTTGAGCGCGTCCCCCGTCGTCGTGCCGATGTGGGCAGACTGCGGCGTGGTGATCAGCCGCTCGTTCTTCGTCAGCCCGTCCGCGTCGATCTGGTCGAGCTCGGCGCGTAGCTGCTCCTTGACTCGGTACATCTCTCTCTCCTCAGCTCCAGTCCATGATGACCTTGCCGACCTCGCCGGATCGGACAGCGGTGAACGCGTCCTCCCACTGCTCGGCCGGGACGCGGTGCGTGATCACCGAACGCACCCGATCGCGGAGCTGGTGAGATGTCATCAGCATCGACGTCGCCTTGTACCACGTGTCGTACATCTCCCGCCCGTACACCCCCTTGATCGTAATCATGCGGGTGATGACGGTGCTCCAGTCGATGGCGAACGGCTCCGGTGGCAGCCCGAGCAGCGCGACCTTGGCACCGTGCGTGCAGTTCTCGATGAGCTCGGTGACCGCGTCGGCGCTACCCGACATCTCGAGCGCGACGTCGAAGCCCTCCACCATGCCCAGCTCTCGTTGCGCGTCAACGATCCGCCCCTTGCGCACGTCGACAACCACGTCCGCGCCCGCACCTCGGGCGAGCTCCAGCCGTGTCGCGGACACGTCGCTCACCACCACATGTCGCGCCCCTGCGTGCCGCGCGATCGCCGCGGCCATGACCCCGATCGGCCCCGCACCGGTGATGAGCACGTCCTCCCCGGCAAGCGGGAAGGAGAGGGCGGTGTGCACCGCGTTGCCCAGCGGGTCGAACAGGGCACCGAGCTCCGGATCGATGCTGTCGGACTGGCCCCAGACGTTGGTGTGGGGAACCACGACGTAGTCGGCGAACCCGCCGTCGCGGTCGACCCCCAGGTTCGAGGTGTGCGCGCACATGTGCTGGCGACCCGCTCGGCAGTTACGACACGTCCCGCAGATGACGTGCCCTTCCACCGAGACACGCTGCCCCACCTCCAGGCCGCAGCGGTCACCGGTCGGCACGCCTTCCCCGAGCTCGACGATCTCGCCGTAGAACTCATGGCCGACAACGAGAGGCGGCCGCAGCACCGAGGCGGCCCAGTCGTCCCACCTCTCGATGTGCAGGTCCGTACCGCACAGCCCCGCTCGTAGGACCCGGATCTTCACCTCACCGCGACCAGGCACGGGCTCGGGCACGTCTCTCAGCTCGAGTCCGGGCCCCGCGTGGGGCTTCACGAGTGCACGCATGAGGATCCTTTCGAAAGGGCCCCGATGACGGGGAGCCTTCCGGGCAGTGGTCAGGTCGACGCAGCTTGCCCGGGAATGGCGGCGATGAGCTCTCGGGTGAACTCGTGGCTTGGTGATCCGAGCACGTGCTCGGTCGTACCGGCTTCGAGGAGCCGCCCGGAGCGCATGACGGCGATGTCGTCCGAGACCTGGCGGATCACGCCGAGGTCGTGGGAGATGAACAGGTAGGAGAGCTCAAACTCTGCCTGGAGGTCGACCAGAAGCTGCAGGACCTGCTCCTGGACCGAGACGTCCAGAGCGGACACCGGTTCGTCGAGCACGATGAGCTCCGGACCGATCATCAAGGCCCGGGCGATCGCCACCCGCTGACGCTGCCCGCCGGAGAGCTCTGCCGGCCGGCGTTCGGCCAGCTCCGGGCTGAGCCGCACGTGCCCGAGCATGTCTCGAACCTGTCGCGCCCGCTCCGCGCGGCTCCCGACACCGAACGCTCGGAGAGGCTCGGAGACGATCCGCTCGACAGACATCCGCGGGTCCAGCGAGCCGAACGGGTTCTGGTAGACCACCTGTATGCGGCGCCGCAGCTGGCGCAGGTCCTCACCGGCCAGGTCGGTGATGTCCTCGCCGTCGAACTCGATCCTGCCCGCATCGGGCTTGTCACCGACACGCGCGGCGATCCGCGCGGTCGTCGTCTTCCCTGAGCCGGACTCCCCCACGATCGAGAAGGTCGATCCTCGGCGAACACCGAACGACACCTCGTCGACCGCGCGCAGTGTCTCCCGACCCGAGGGCCCTGCCAGCGTGAAGCTCTTCCGCAGCCCCTCGACCTGGAGGATCGGTCCGTCCGGCGCGGACGGGGACCGTACGGCGCGCTGCTGAAAACCGACGAACTCCCGCTCCGGCGAGCCGGGGCCGTCCGCACGACGGCGCGGGACCAGGCGTCGCGGTGCCAGCCCGGGAGCGGCCCTGACCAGGGCGCGGGTGTAGGCGTGCGTCGGATCCGAGAGGATCTCACCGGTCTGCCCGTGCTCGACGACGCGCCCCTGGCTCATCACCAGGACGTAGTCGGCCCGGTCCGCGGCCACCGCAAGGTCGTGGGTCACGAGCAACACACCCGTCCGGTGCCGCTCGACCAGGGTGTCCATCGCGTCGAGGACATGCCGCTGCACGGTGACGTCCAGCGCACTCGTCGGCTCATCCGCGATGACCAGCTGCGGCTCGCACGCCCAGGCGATCCCGATGAGGACGCGTTGGCGCATACCGCCGGACAGCTGGTGCGGGTACTGCCGTGCCCGGGCGCCCGGGTTGTCGATCCCGACCTCACCGAGGATCCGCACGGCCTCCTCCGCCGCCGACCGACGGCTCAGCCGTCGGTGCAGGCGCAGCACCTCGGCGACCTGCTCGCCGATCTTGATCAGCGGGTTGAGCGAGGTGCTCGGGTCTTGCGGCACGAACCCGATCTGCCCCCCGCGCACCGATCGCATCGCCCGCTCCGAGAGCGTGCGCAGGTCGCGGTCGCCGAACACGATCGACCCCTCGTCGATCTGACCTCCGCGGGGCAGCTTCCGGATGAGCGCCTGCGCCATCGTGCTCTTGCCCGACCCCGACTCACCGACCAGCGCGACGATCGCGCCCTGCTTGACCGTGAACGCGGCCTCGTGCACCACTCTGGTGCGCGCCTTGCGTCCGGCGTAAGAGATGGACAGGTCCCGCACCTTCAGGACGTCCGCCGTCTCGTCGCTCGGCGCGCGGGTACGGCCGGCTGGTCCATTCCTCATGACTGGTCTCCGATCGATCGAGCGATCCGGTTCACCGCGAGGACGACAACCAGGATGACGATGCCGGGAAGGATGCTCATGGACGGGGTGACGGCGACGAAGTCACGGCCCGCGGCCACCAGGGCGCCCCACTCCGGCGACGGCGGTGGAGCCCCGAACCCCAGGAACGTCAGGGCGGACACCGACAGGACCGCTTGCCCCAGCTCCAGTGCCGCCATGGCGACGATGGGCCTGGCCGCGTTTGGCAGGACGTGCTGGAACGCGATGGCCGGTCCGCGGGCTCCCAGGGTGCGGGCCGCCTCGACGTACTCCTCGCCACGGATACGGAGCACCTCCGAGCGCATGACGCGCGCGTAGCTGCCGGCGGCGCCGAGCCCGACACCGATGGCGATGGGCAGCGGGCCGAACCCCAGGGACGCCACGACGATGAGGGCGAGCAGGATGCCGGGCACCGCGATGAGGACGTCGACGAACCGCATGATGACGAAGTCGACGCGGCCCCCGACGAAGCCGGAGAGCAGACCGACCAGGGCACCGGCGCACACCCCGACGGCGACCGCCAGAGCGGCGGCGACGAGCGAGAGCCGCGCGCCGTGGACGACCCGGGAGTACACGTCCCGGCCGAGGTTGTCGGTGCCGAACCAGTGGTCGCCGCTCGGGCCGAGCAGCCGCTCGGCGGGCACCGAGGCGAACGGGTCGTGGGTGGCGAGCAGACCGGGGGCCGCCGCGGCGACGACGGCGAGGAGGACCGCGAACCCGGCGAGCAGGAAGCCCGGCTGGCGCAGGTACCTCATGGCTGCCGCCGCTCGGTCTCGACGGTGCCGGCCACCGCTGCCGCGTCGCGCGGCGGCTTCTGCCGCCCGCCGCCCCCGCCGATCTGGATCCGTGGGTCGATGACGCCGTACAGGATGTCGACCACGAGGTTGGCGCCGGCGTACACGGCACCGACCATGAGGACCACGCCCTGGATCACGTTGATGTCCCGGGCGAGCACCGCGTCCACCGTCATCGTCCCGATGCCGTCCCGGGCGAAGACGGTCTCGACCACGGCGGTGCCCCCGGCCAGGTAGCCGATCGCCAGACCGATGATGGTGATCGAGGGCAGCGCCGCGTTCCGGAGCAGGTGCTTGACGAAGATCCGGTGCGGCGGCACGCCCTTGGCGACCGCGATGAAGGTGAACTGGCTGCTGCCGGCCTCGAAGATGGCCGCGGAGAAGACCTGGAAGAACATTGCGCCGACCGGGAGCGCCAGGGTGATGCTCGGCAGGATGATGCTGCCCGGCGCCCGGGTACCCGAGGACGGGAGCCACCCGAGCGTGAAGGCGAAGATCGAGATCAGCACCAGGCCGCTGAGGAAGGCGGGGATCGCCACCCCGAACGGGGGGATCTGCAGCAGCGCCCGATGCATCCACTTCTTCGGCGCGACGTAGGCCAGGTAGGTGATGACCACGGCCCCGAGCACGCCGAGGAGCAGCGCGAGCCCCCCGATCCGGGCGCTGTACGGCAGCGCCCGGGCGATCATCTCCGAGACGGGGGCACCGGTCGAGATGGAGGTGCCGAGGTCCCCGCGCGCCAGGTCGACCAGGTGGCGGGCGTACTGCTCCCAGAGCGAGCCGTCCAGCCCGTACCGCACGCGCAGCTCATCGAGCTCGGCCGGGTCGATGACCGTGCCCGAACCTCCCTTGGCGGCGAGCGCGGAGACGAGCGGGTCCCCGGGCAGGAAGTGGATGAGCGCGAAGGTCAGCGTGTAGGTGGCCAGGATGACGAACGCGAACTGCCCGAGCCGCCGCAGCACGAAGCCCGTCCACGCTCTCGTCGCCGACATCGCCTACCTCCTCACCTCGTTCGCAGGACCGCGGGACCCGCTCAGTTGAACCGCACGTCGTACAGGTGGATGCGGGAGGAGGAGTCGAAGGTCAGCCCGGACACGTCGGCCACCGACGCGTGCACCTGCATCGGCTCGAAGAGAGGCACGATGTAGGCGTTGTCGATGAGGTACGCCTGGATGTCGGCGATGACCTGCTGCCGCTCCTCGGGGTCGGCGAGCCGGGTCTGCTCCTGGAGCATCTCCTCCAGCTCCGGGTCGTCGACGACCGCCCAGGGGGAGACGGCGTCGACCGAGAACATCGCCCGCAGCACGTCGGGGTCGGTCTGCGTCAGCCCGGCCCCGAGGAAGTCGTAGTCGTCCTCGGCGATGGCGCCGAAGAACTCTCCCGCCGTGACCGAGTTGATCTGCAGGTCGAGTCCGATCTCCGCGAGCTGCGCCTGGACGGACTCCAGGATGTCCTGGCCGTAGAAGGCCGTGACCGAGACGGTCAGCGGCTCGCCGTCCTTCTCGCGCACCCCGTCCGCTCCCATGACCCAGCCGGCGTCCTCGAGCACGGCGGCGGCCTGCTCGGGGTCGTGGGTGAGCGCCTCCGCCTGGCTCACGAACCCCGGCGTGGCCGACGTGAGCGGGCCCGAGGCGGGCACGCTCTGCGACCAGCCGGCGATCGCGATGAACTCCTCGCGGTCGGTGCCGAGGATCATCGCCTCGCGGACCGCCGGGTCGGAGACGATCGGGCGCTCGGTGTTCGGGACGAGCGAGTGCGCCACGCCGGGGTTGGCGCGGGCGTAGATGCGGTACTCGTCGGTGGTGAAGCGCGGCTCGTCGACGGCGGGCAGGGTCTGGATCATGTCGAACTCCCCTGTCCCCAGACCACCGGCACGTACCCCGTTCTCGGGCACGACCGGGAAGGTGACCGTGTCGAGGTGCGCCTCCCCGTCGTGCTCGCGCAGCTCCGAGGCCCAGTCGTAGCCCTCGCGCTTGGAGATCTCGACCGAGTTGTTCGGGGTGTAGGAGTCCAGGACGAACGGGCCCGTGCCGACGACCTGCTGGCAGCGCTCCTCGGCGCTGAGCTCCGTGGTGGCGTCCGAGACCAGACCGAGGGTGATGGTCGTGGCGCCCTGGAGGAACGCGGCGTTCGGCGCCTCGAACGTGACCCGGACGGTGCTCTCGTCGACGGCCTCGGCGCCGCTGTAGCCCGCGAGGTACTGCGAGGCGAGAGGGGCCGTGGACCCCAGCTCGCTCAGCGCGTCGAAGTTCTTCACCACCGTCTCGGCGGTGAGCGGGGTGTCGTCGGAGAAGGTGACGCCGTCGCGCAACGTGAACGTGAACTCGGTGAGGTCGTCGTTGGTCTCGTAGCCCTCCGCGAGCCACGGCACGATCTCCCCCGTCTCCGGGTCCTGGTCGAGCAGCGAGTCCGTGAGCTGACGCCCGATGTTCAGCGCGGTGGTGAGGGTGACCTGCTGGGGGTCGAGGCACACCGGGTCGTCCTGGACCGCCATCACGAGGTCGCCGCCCGCCTGGGCAGTTGCGTCCTCGGGAGGCTCACTCGGGTCACCACCGGAGCAGGCGGCGAGCAGCGCGAGGGAGGCCACCACTGTGACGGTGCGCGCGGTGATGCGTTGGTTCGCTGTAGTCATCATCTTTGACGTCACTTTCTCTGGGTTCCTCAGGCGGCCAGCTGGCCGTGTAGGACCATGCCGCGAGAGACCACCGCGACGATGTTCTCGGTACGGAGGTCCTCGATGCGCTCCCATGGCCGACCCCGCATCACGACGAAGTCGGCGTCGTAGCCGGGCTCGAGCCGGCCGATCGACGCGTCCAGCCGCACCGTCTGTGCGGCGTGTACGGTCGCCGAGCACAACGCTTCGGCGGGTGTCCAGCCGAAGAGCTCGGCCATGAGCCGCACCTCCTCCATCTGGTCCCCGAACCGGACGAACGCGCCGTTGGCGTCCGTCCCGAGGACGAAGCGCACCCCCGCGCGTCCGGCTGCGGGGAAGGTCTCGTCCCGGCGACGGACGACGTCGATCCCCTTGAGCTGCGCCTCCTCGCTGACCGGGATGCGAGCCTCGGCTATCGCGTTGTTGATCATCAGTGTCGGGGCCACGGAGATGTCGCCGTCCAAGATTCTGGGCACCTGCTCCATGGTGAGGCCGGTGCCGTGCTCGATGGAGTCCACACCGAGCTCGATGGCGATGTCGTTGCCGGCTGTCGTGTGACTGTGCGCCGCGACAGGCAGGTTCAGGGCGTGTGCTTCGTCGATGGTGGCCTCGATCTCGGCACGTGTCTGGTTCCGCCACCCGATCCTGTCGCCCATGGACAGCACGCCGGCGCTGGTGAAGATCTTGATGCCGTCCACGCCGGCGCGGGCGTACCGGCGGACGAGCTTGCGGCACTCGTCCGGACTGTCGGCGACAGGCGCGCGATGAGGATAGTGAGGCGGGATGAACAGGTCACCGTGCCCTCCGGTCATCCCGACAGCTCCGTGGACCAGCAGCCGGGGTCCTTGCACGAGTCCGTCGTCCAAGGCGCGCTTGACTGCGAGCTGCCGTTCATCACCGGCGAGGTCGCGGAGCGTGGTGACGCCGCCGCGTGCCGCGTCCTGCGCGTGCTTGGCGATGTGGAAGACCTGCTCCTCCCATGGCGTGATGAGGGGCCAGGTGACCCAGTCGGCACTCCCACCGCCCGCGTAGCCGGCGAGGTGGACGTGAGTGTCGATGAGGCCCGGGATGACGCTGAGCTGCGGCTCCCGAACGTCCCGGCTCGACGGCGCGACAGCCGCGATCCGGCTTCCGTCCCACGCCAGGTCGACGCTCTCGTGGGCCTGCTTCCCGTCCCACAGCGCCACGGCGCGCACCTCGTTGGTGGCCACTCGCTCTCCCTCCTGGATCCGGCAGTCGCACGACGTCCGGGCCGTCCACCTCGCCTATGAGGCTCCCTCGCTGGCCGGCACTTGTTTACAAGTTTGTGAACTGTGGCACATACTTGGTGACAAGTTCAACCCCCAATCCGGCAGCCGGGCACGGGCGGTGTGGTCCATCGACGGACGAAGGAGCGACATGGAGGACAGGACGCCCCCTGGCGGGCGGGTACCAGCGCAGGGGGCGACGTGACCGATGCCCTGACCGCCTCCGGTCGCGCCAGCCGGCCGGTGGTCCCCAGGCCCGTGATCACCGAGGACGAGCGCGTACTCTCGGGTGCGTTGCGGTGCATCCGTGAGGCGGCAGAGGCGGGGCGTCCGCTGCTCGGGGAGCTGCCGCTGGCTGAACGCCTGGGCTGCTCCAGGCAGCAGGTGCGACGCGCCCTGGCGGTCCTCGAACAGCAGGGCATCGTCAGACGGAGCCAAGGCGCTCCGACGACCGTTGACCCGCTCGCCCTTCGGCTCAGCTCCCGCTTCGACGCACGCGTCGAGTACTCCGAGGTCCTGGCGCGCATGGGGTACGCAGCCTCGGCCGAGGTGATGAGCTCGGGAGTCGGAGAGCTCGACGCGAAGATGGCCACCCTCCTGGAGATGAGTGCCGGGACCCGCTGCATCCGGGTGCGCCTGCGGTGGTTCGCCGATCACCAACCGGCCATGGTCGGGCTCTATACGCTGCCCCTTCCTGTCGGACACCGGGGCGACTTCAGTCCGACGGACTCGGTCTTCGACTCCGCTCGCGACGTCTGGGGCGAGGACATCGCCTGGGAGGTCGTCACCGCCGGTGTCAGCGTGCTCGGCCCGCGGGAGGCGCAGTGGCTCGACCTGACCGAGGGGGGCGCAGCGAAGCAGTGGGAGGTCGTCGGCGTCACCCTGTCCGGACGGCGGATCCTGCACTCCGCGGAGTTGCACCACCCCGACCTGCTGACCTACTCATTCGTCCGCAGCATCCGACCGCCGTGGAGCGTCGCGGGGAACTAGACGCCCACCGAACTCCGCCGAAGTCCGGCCCAGCACCCCAGTGAAGGAATGCCACATGCTGATCATCGATACGGATCCGGGGATTGACGACGCAGTCACCATCTTGGCGGCCCTCGCCGGCGATCCCGTTCCCGTCGACCACTTCGCCACGGTGTTCGGCAACGTGCCGCTGGAGCGGACCACCGAGAACCTCCACCTCGTGCTGCGCGCCGCCGGCCGCGCCGGGACACCGGTGGCAGTGGGCGCCGCGAGTCCGCTGTTCCGCGAAGCCGTGCACGCGCCGCACATCCACGGCAACGACGGCCTGGCGGGAATCACTGCCGGCCTGCCGAAGCCCGAGCTTGCAAACAGCCGGCTCGACCTGTCCTCGCTCATCCGGTCCAGCCCGACTCCGGTCACGTTCATCGGGCTCGGGCCGCTGACCAACCTGGCGGCGGCGCTGCTCACCGACCCCGAGATCGCAGCCAACATCGAGCGCGTGATCGTCCAGGGCGGTGCCGTGCTCACGTGGGGCAACACCACGCCGGCGGCCACGTTCAACCACTACAGCGATCCGGAGGCGGCGGCTGTGGTGTACCGGTCCGGCGTCCCGGTCGTGCAGGTGGGGATGGACGTGTGCAGGTACGCGGGACTCCGGGGAGAGACGCTGCTCCAGTTCCAGGACAGCACGTCGGAGGGCGGACAGTTCCTCTGGCAGATCTTCAGCCACCACTGGCGGCTGCGGGGCGGGGCGCTCACTGCCGAGTCCTTCTTGCCGTTCAACGACTCACTGTGCCTGGCCTACCTCCTGGAACCCGGCATGTTCACGAGCGAGGTGCTGGCGGTCGAGATCGAGATCACCAGCCCGCTCACCCGGGGGGCGACCGTCGCCGACTTCGACCGCAAGATGGGCCGCCCGGCGTCGGTGGAAGTCCTGCTCGACGTGGACCTCGAGGCCTACGCCTCCTTCATGACCGAGAGGTTGACCTCGCTGCTCTGATGCCGCCGGTGCCGTGACCGGCGCGGCCGTCCGCTGCCGTCCCGCTCGTGGGTCGCGCCCGCCGTTGGCATCATGAGCCGGATGGAGCCGCACACCGTGGAGGTCGACTGGGGTCTGCCCCCGATCGAGCCCGCCCAGGTGGGGGTGGGGCTGCTCGTCCTCGTCGGCGCGTACGTGCTCGGCCGGCTGCTGGAGGCTGCCCTGCGGCCCTACTGGCGCTGGCGCGGCCGCAGCCCGAGCTTCGCCACGGTGTTCGCCATGCTCACCAAGTGGCTCGTCACACTCATCGGCTTCGGTGCAGGACTGACGATCGCCTTCCCCAGCGTGCGGCCCGTCGACGTGCTCGGCGGCCTGGGAGTCATCTCGATCGCCGCCGGCATCGCCTTCCAGCAGGTGCTGGGCAACCTTTTCGCCGGGGTCATCCTCCTCGTCCGGGAGCCGTTCCGCGGCGGGGACCAGGTGGCGATCGGGGACGTCCGCGGCACGGTGGTGAGCATCAACCTGCGCGAGACGATCGTGCGCACCTTCGACGGCCGCCGCGTCGTCATCCCGAACAGCGTCGTGCACGACGGCGTGGTCACGGTGCAGACCGGGTACGAGCAGGTCCGCACCGCCGTCGTCGTCGGGGTCGCCTACGACGCCGACCTCGCACAGGCGCGCGAGGTCGCGCTGGCCGCGATGCACGGGCTGTCGGCCGTGGCGGAGGACCCCGCACCGGAGGCGCTGGTGACCCAGCTCGGGCCCTCGACGATCGACCTCGAGCTGCGCTTCTGGTCGGGAGCGCGGCAGCTCGAGACGCTGGAGGCGCGCTCGCAGGTCATCTCGGCCGTCGTGGGTGCGTACACCGAGCACGGCATCGCCATGCCCGCCGAGATCCGGGTCCTCGAGGCGTCGGCGGGGCTGGAGCAGGCCCTCGCCCACGCCGGCGAGGGCACCCCTCGCCGCGGTCGGCGGCGCACCACCCGCTGACGACCACGGCCGCCACGGGCGGGGCGGTCTACGACCGTGGTCGGACAGCGGGCTGCTCGGTGTCCACCGCCAGGCCGACGCGGGAACGGTGACGCTCGCGCCAGGCTGGCCCTGTGCGCACCGACGACTCCCCCGACCGACCACCCGCCCGCTGGGTGACCGTCGCGCTCGGAACCGCCCTCGTGCTGCTGGCCGCGGCGGTCCTCACCGCCATGCACCTGCTCGGTCCGGGCCGCGGAGCCAGTGCGACGACCACCGAGCCACCGTCCTGGCCGGGCCTCGCGGCCGACACCGTGGACCTCACGCCCGACAGCCTGGCCGGCCTGACCCCCGAGCTCGCCGAACGGTTCCTCGGTGCGCAGGACGCCGCCGCCGAGGCCGGCCTGAGCCTGCACGTCACCTCCGGCGCCCGGACCGCCGAGGAGCAGCAGCGGCTCCTCGACGATGCGGTCACCGAGCACGGCTCACCGGAGGAGGCCACCCGGTGGGTGCTGCCACCGGAGCAGTCGGCCCACGTCCAGGGCCTGGCGATCGACGTCGGCCCGCACGAGGCGCGTGCCTGGCTCGCCGAGCACGGCGCACGGTTCGGCCTGTGCCAGGTGTACGAGAACGAGCCGTGGCACGTCGAGCCGCTGACCGATCCCGGCGGCACCTGCCCACCGCTCGTGCGGGACGCGTCCGCCCTCGGCTGACCGGACGCGGGACGGCGCGTGTGAAAATGTCCGGGTGTCACCGACGTCCCGCACCCAGCCCCGTGTCCGCGCCTCCGAGCTCGTCGGCCGCGGCTGGCTCAACACCGGCGGCCGCGAGCTCACCCTGGGCGACCTGCGCGGCAAGATCGTCCTCCTCGACTTCTGGACGTTCTGCTGCATCAACTGCCTCCACGTCATCGACGAGCTGCGTGGGCTCGAGGAGCGCTACCACGACGTCCTCGTGACCATCGGCGTCCACTCCCCCAAGTTCGTCCACGAGGCCGACCCCGACGCCCTGGCCGCCGCCGTCGAGCGCTACGACGTCGCCCACCCGGTCCTCGACGACCCCGAGCTGACGACGTGGAAGGCCTACACCGCGCGCGCCTGGCCCACCCTCGTCCTCATCGACCCGGAGGGCTACATCGTCGGTCACATGGCCGGTGAGGGGCACACCCCGAACATCGCCGTCGCGGTCGAGCAGCTCGTCGCGGAGCACGAGGCCCGGGGCACCCTGCACCGGGGCAGCGGCCCCTACGTCCCGCCGGAGCCGACCTCCGGCCTGCTCAGGTTCCCCGCCAAGGCCCTCGCCCTGCCGACCGGCAACCTCCTCGTCGCCGACGCCGGGCACCACCGGCTCGTCGAGCTCGCGCCCGACGGCGAGACGCTGGTGCGCACCATCGGCTCCGGTGAGCGCGGGCGTGACGACGGCGCCGCCGACTCCGCCAGCCTCAGCGAGCCGAACGGCCTGTGCCTCCTGCCCCCGGAGGTCGCGCAGCAGGTGGGGTACGACGTCGTCGTCGCCGACACGGTCAACCACCTGCTGCGCGGCGTCCACCTCGGCTCCGGCACCGTGACGACGCTCGCCGGCACCGGTGAGCAGTTCATGGTCGGCGCACCGAACAACGTGCTGCCCGGCGAGGAGCCCGCGACCGAGGACTACGGCCCGGGCAGGCGCATCCGGCTCTCCTCCCCGTGGGACGTCGCATGGTCCGCCGAGGCTCGCGCCGTGGTCGTCGCGATGGCCGGCCACCATACGCTGTGGACCTTCGACCCCGCGGACGGCCACCTCGCCCGGCTCGGCGGGACGATGAACGAGGGCCTGGTGGACGGGGAGCTGCGCCAGGCGTGGTTCGCCCAGCCGTCGGGGCTGTCGGTCGGCGAGGACGGGCGCGTGTGGCTCGCCGACTCCGAGACCTCGGCCCTGCGCTACGTCGACGTGCCGGGCGCCCAGGTGCGCACCGTCGTCGGGCAGGGGCTCTTCGACTTCGGGCACCGCGACGGCCCCGCAGCGCAGGCCCTCCTGCAGCACCCGCTCGGGGTCGCGGCCCTTGCCGACGGGCGGGTCGCGGTCGCCGACACCTACAACGGCGCCGTACGCCTCTACGACCCCGCAACCGGTGAGGTCAGCACCGTCGCCACCGGTCTCGCCGAGCCCTCGGGCCTGCTCGTGGACGACGACGGCGCGCACCTGGTCGTCGTCGAGTCCGCCGCCCACCGGCTCACCCGCGTCCCCGTGCCCGACGGCGCCGCGCACCGGCACGACGGCGGCGCCCACCGCACGCACCGGCCCGTCACGGAGGTCGCGCCGCGCTTCACGCTCCGCGTGGTGTTCACCCCGCCGGCCGGTCAGAAGCTCGACGACCGTTTCGGGCCGTCGACCCAGCTGTCCGTGTCCGCCGACGCGCTCGTCGCCGGCGGCGGGACCGGGACCGAGCTCGAGCGCCAGGTGACGCTCGGCCTCGGGTCGCTGGGCGCGGAGGACGACGGCCGGACCGTCCTGTCGGTGACCGCGAAGGCGGCCTCGTGCGACGCGGACAGCGGCGTGGAGTTCCCGGCGTGCCACCTCGCCGCTCAGGACTGGGGCATCCCGGTCCGGGTCGTGGAGGGCGGGCCGGAGGAGCTGGTCCTCAACCTGCACGGCTGACGGGACGCGGGCGCCGCGGCCCCGCCCTCTCCTGACGGGCGCGGCCCGGGTGGCAGTGGTGGAGGATGGCCGGATGGACGGCGGCGACCGCCGGCGGGCAGCCGGCGCACGTGCAGGGGCGCGGCACCGACCTCGGGCCGGGTCAGGAGTCCACTCGGTCGCCACGGCACCTCGGGGCCGCCGCCCGCTGAGCGCCGTGGGCCGCGGCGCGGTGACGCTCGTCGTCCTCCTCCTCGGGGTCGGGGGCTGCGCGGCGGCGGGCGAGGACGGCAGTGGCCGACGCGTCACGGTGACGGAGGTCGTCGACGGGGACACGATCCGGGTGGCGCTCGACGGTGACGAGGTCCCGGTGCGGCTGCTCAACATCGACACCCCCGAGACCGACGGGCCCTACACGGAGGCGGAGTGTCTCGGCGCGGAGGCGGCCGCGTTCCTCGCCGACCTGCTGCCGGCCGGTACCGAGGTCCGGCTGGCGCAGGACGTCGAGCCGCAGGACCAGTACGGGCGGCAGCTCGCCGGCGTCTACCTCGAGGACCTCCTCGTCAACGCCGAGGTCGCCCGGCAGGGTCTGGGTGTGCCCGTCCTCGTCGAGCCGAACGACCGGTTCCACGCGGAGGTCGTCGCCGCCCACGACGAGGCGCGGGACGCGGGCCGCGGGCTGTACGACCCGTCGAACGGCTGCTGAGCGCGGAGGTCACATCTCGCGTCGCTCGCCGACGACCCCGAGCTGCGAGACACGCGCCCGCCCCGTCCCGGGGACCTCCGGCGTCATCTGCGACATTGGCGCCATGCGTCCCTCCGAGCCCTTCCAGCCGAGCACGGCGTACCTGACGCACCTCGCGGGCGAGACCGCCGGGCGGCTGAGCCGGGCCACGGTCACGGACTCGCCCTACGCCGGCGCGCCTCCCCCGCTGGCCGACGCCGTCGAGGCGGCGGCGACGGAGCTGGCCGGAGAGCTCGACGACGTGGTCGCCCGGCTGCACGAGCACCCGGAGACCGCCTACGAGGAGCACCGCAGCGTGGCCACCCTCGTCGAGCTGCTCGCGCGGCACGGGATCGCCGCGGAGACCGGCGTCCACGGCGTCGACACCGCGTTCCGCGCCGAGGTCAGCGGTCGCCGGGACGGCCCGACGATCGCCGTCCTGGCCGAGTACGACGCCCTGCCCGGGCTCGGCCACGCCTGCGGTCACAACGTCATCGCGGCGGCCGCCGTCGGCGCCTTCCTCGCCCTGGCCGGCACCGTCGCGCGCGACCCCGACGCCGTCGCGGGGCGCGTCGTCCTCCTCGGCACGCCCGCGGAGGAGGGGCACTCCGGCAAGGAGGTGCTCGCACGCAACGGCGCCCTCGACGGCGTGGACGCGGCGATCATGGTCCACCCCTACGGCTACGACCTCGCCGACCAGGTGTGGCTCGGGCGGCGGCTGCTGCGCTGGACCTTCACCGGCGTCTCGGCCCACGCCTCCGCCCAGCCCTTCATGGGCCGCAACGCGCTCGACGCCGCGACCCTCGCCTACCAGGGTGTCGGGCTGCTCCGGCAGCAGCTGCCGCCCGTCGACAGGGTCCACGCCGTCATCGTCGAGGGCGGGACCCGTCCGAGCATCATCACCGAGCGGTCGGTCGTCCAGCTCTACGCCCGGTCGAAGTACCCGCAGACCCTCAAGGACCTCAGCCGACGCCTCGACGACGTCGCCGCCGGCGCGGCCCTCATGACGGGCACCCGGGTGGAGATCGACTGGGACCAGCACCCTCCCTCGCTGCCGGTCCGCACGAACGACGCGCTGACCGGGCGCTGGGTGCGGGCCCAGCGGCGTCGCGGTCGCGATCCGCTGCCCGCGGGTGTCGTCCCCGAGACGATCGCCGCCTCGACCGACTTCGGCAACGTCAGCTACCGCATCCCCGGCATCCACCCGCTCCTGCGGATCGCGCCGCCGGACGTCGCGCTGCACACCGCGGAGTTCGCCGCGGCCGCCGCCGGACCGGCCGCCCGCACCGGCGCGCTCGACGGCGCCGTGGGGCTGGCGCTCACCGCGCTGGACTACCTCTGCGACGCGGAGCTGCGCGACGCCGTCGACGCGGAGTTCGCCGCGCAGGGCGGGCCGCTGGACGTCCCGCACTACTTCGACTGAGCGGCGCACGTGCGAGGCCGCCGGACCGGGGCCCGGTCCGGCGGCCTGCCGCACCCGGCGCGAGCGGGAGGACGGTCGCCCTCGTCCTCCCACCCGCGCCCTTACGGGACGATGACGGCGCGCCCGCGCAGGGTGCCGTCGTGCAGCTTCTCGTAGGCCTTCGGCGCGTCGTCGAGGGAGAAGACCTCGGTCTCGACGTGGACCGCCCCGGATCGCGCGAGCTCGAGCACCTCGAAGAGCTCGTGGCGGTAGCCCCAGTACGGTGCGTGCACCCGGGACTCGTAGGGCCGGTCGAGCATGCCGACGGGCAGCGAGCCGCTGCCCACTCCGACGAGCACCTGGTCGCCTCCCACGGCGATCATCTTGGCACCGAGCTCCATCGTCGGCTGGGCCCCGACGAAGTCGAGGACCGCCCTCGCCCCGAGCCCGCCGCTGAGCTCGCGGACCTTGGCCACGGCGTCCTCGTCGGAGAGGAAGGCGTGGTGCGCGCCGACGTCCTTGGCGAGGTCCAGCTTGTCCTCGGCGAGGTCGAGCGCGACGACGGTGGCCGGGCTGAGGGCGCGCAGGATCTGGATCCCGACGTGGCCGAGTCCACCGGCGCCGATCACCACCGCGACGGAGCCCGGCACGAGCTTCGGCAGCGAGCCGACGATCGCGTGGTACGGCGTGAGGCCGGCGTCGGTGAGCGAGACGTTCTGGACCGGGTCGAGGTCGCCGAGCGGCACGAGGTGGCGTGCGTTGTCGACGATCATGTACTCGGCCATCGCACCGGGGGCGCCGAGGCCCGGCGGTGCGATGCCGAGCTCGGCGGCGCGCTCGCAGTAGTTCTCCTTGCCCTGGGCGCACATGTAGCAGTGACCGCAGCCCCACGGTCCGTAGACCGCGACGGACGTACCCACATCGAGGCCGGTGACGCCCTCACCGAGCTTGTCGACGACGCCCGCGCCCTCGTGG
This sequence comes from Georgenia sp. H159, assembly GCF_035607575.1. NCBI lineage: Bacteria > Bacillati > Actinomycetota > Actinomycetes > Allobogoriellales > Allobogoriellaceae > Georgenia > Georgenia sp. H159. The sequence continues at coordinate 182,900 of NZ_JAYDZY010000006.1, forward strand.
CCGAGAGTGAGGGGCAGCCCGTAGATGTACTGGTCCTCGGGCAGGCTCATGATGAACGAGTCGGAGTGACACACCCCGGCGGCGGTGACCTTGAGCCGCACCTGGCCGGGTCCCGGCTCGGGGGTGTCGATCTCGACGACCTCCGGTGCTGCGCCGATCGTGCGGTACTGCAGTGCCTTCATCCTCAACCTCCTTGGTGGCCGGCTGGTGGAGCCGGGCTTCCCGGCAGCGTCTCAGTCCCGGGCCAGTCCGGCACGGGCGGAAGGTCCCTGGCGCTCAGCCCTGCGCCGTGCCCAGGTGCTCCTCGACCCGCTCGACCTTCTCGCTGAGCTGGTTCTCGTACCCGGGCCGGAGGTCGGCCTTGAGGACGAGGCTGACCCGCGGGCCGAACCGGGCGACGGCGTCGCAGGCCCGCTTGATCACGGGCATGACCTCGTCCCACTCCCCCTCGATGGTGGTGAACATCGAGGTGGTCTCGTGGGGCAGCCCGGACTCGCGGACCACGCGCACGGCGGCGGCGACCGCCTCGGAGACCGAGCCGTCCGGGCTGGTCGAGACTGCCGGGGCGACGGAGAAGGCGAAGAGCATGCGGCCCATGCTAGGTGCCGCCCGACGACGTCACCCGGCCCCGCCGTCGTCGTCAGTAGACGATCCCGAACACCCACACGAGGAGCGTCATGGCGGTGATCGTGATGAGCACGATGCCGATGAGGTTGAGCCAGATTCCGCCCCGCAGCATCTGCGGGATGGTGACGTAGCCGGAGCCGAAGGCGATGGCGTTGGGCGGGGTGGCGACCGGGAGCATGAACGCGCAGGTCGCAGCGATCGCGACCGGGATCGTGGCGAGCATGACCGGCATGTCGATCCCGATGGCCAGCCCGCCCACCACCGGGAGGAACGTGGCGGCCGTCGCCGTGTTGCTCGTCAGCTCGGTGAGGAAGATGACCAGCGCGACGAGCACGACGACGACGAGCACGACCGGCGCACCACCGAGTGCCTCGGCCCGATCACCGATCCACGACGTCAGTCCGCTCGCCCCGAACTGCGAGGACAACGCCAGACCGCCGCCGAAGAGCAGCAGCACGCCCCAGGGCAGCTTGACGGCACTCTCCCAGTCGAGCAGCCGCACGCCTCGGCTGCTGCCGGAGGGCAGCAGGAACAGCAGCAGACCGACGACCATGGCGATGCCGGCGTCGGAGATGAAGGGCTCGTCGAAGATGAGCGGGATGGACACCCAGGACACGGCGGCGAGCACGAAGATCGCCAGCACCCGCTTCTCGCCGCTGGACATCGGCCCGAGCTTGGCGAGCTCCTCGGTCATGAGGTCGCGCCCGCCGGGGATCCGGTCGATCTCCGGCTTGAAGAGCACCTTGGTGAGCAGGAACCAGCAGATCGCGAGGAACACCACCGCCAGCGGGAGGCCGACGAGCATCCACTGGCCGAACCCGATCCGGATGTCGTGGTTGTCCGCGAGGTAGCCGACCAGCAGCGTGTTCGGCGGGGTGCCGATGATCGTGGACAGTGAGCCGATGGACGCGGCGTAGGCGATCCCGAGCATGAGCGCGGTGCCGAAGGTCGACTCGATGACGTGGTCCTTGACCTCGTCGGACTGCATGTCGACTCGCCCGTCGGCGCCCCTGGCCCCGGCCGGGACCTCGTCCTTGAGGTTGGCCACGAGGAGCAGCACGGAGACCCCGATGGGCAGCATCATGACCGCGGTGGCGGTGTTGGACACCCACATGGACAGGAACGCGGTGGCGACCATGAACCCGGCGACGACCATCGACGGGCTCGTGCCCATCGCACGGACGGTGACCAGTGCGATGCGCCGGTGCAGGTTCCACCGCTGCATGGCCAGGGCGAGCAGGAACCCGCCCATGAACAGGAAGATGATGTTGTTGCCGTAGGAGGCCCCGACCTGGTCGACGGTGACGGGGCTCGTGGAGCCGTCCTCCGCCGTCGTCTCGTTGAAGATGGGGAAGACGACGAGCGGGACGAGCGCCGTCGCCGGGATCGGGATCGCCTCCGTCATCCACCACAGGCCCATGAGCACGGCGGTGGCCGCGGTCACCTTGGCGGAGTGCGCGACGTCGGCGGGCATGAGGACGTACACGAGCAGCGCACCCGCCAGGCCGGCGGCGAGACCGATCAGGCGGTTGCGCCAGGTGGTGCGCTTGGGCGGCTCGGCGCGCTCCCCCGGTGACTTCTGCTCCACCTCCGCGCCGCGGTGCGGGTCCGGCTCGTAGCCGCGCAGGTGGTCGCCCGGAACGGTGGGTTGAGTCATCATCGGCCCCCTCGTCGATCGTGCTCGGGCTTACCGTAGCGTGTGACGGACGCCACAGGGTGACGGCGCTGCTGCGTGGCTCAGCGCGCCGCGATCACCAGGTCGGCACGCGACCGGGTCGCCACGATGACCTCGGCGTTGCGCTGGTCGGACCCGAGCGACCGCTCGCGGGCCACCTCCGGGGAGCGGCCGAAGCTCTCGTGCCGGGCGATGAGCCGACTGATGCGCAGCTCCTCGGGCGGCTCGACGTACCAGCACTCGTCCAGCAGCGGTCGCACCCCGGCCCAGTCACCGTCCGGCACGAGGAGGTAGTTGCCCTCGGTGACGACGAGCGGGACCGCACGCGGGACCGGCATGGCGCACCCGATCGGCTCCTCGATGGCGCGGTCGAAGACGGGCGCGTAGACGACCCGCTCGTCGGCGGCCCGGATCCGGCGCAGCAGCGCGACGTAGCCCAGCGCGTCGAAGGTGTCCGGCGCCCCCTTGCGGTCGTGCCGCCCGAGGCGGTGCAGCTCGGCCTCGGCGAGGTGGAAGCCGTCCATGCCGACGAGCCGCGCCTGCTCCCCCAGGGCGTCGACGAGGGCGTGGGCGAGCGTGGACTTGCCCGCTCCCGGCGCTCCGGTGATCCCGAGGACCCGCCGCCCGCCGCCGGCCGCCAGCGCCCTCGCCCGCTCGAGCAGGTCGGGGTCCAGGACGTCGGTGGGAGGTGGCTGCCCCCCGCTCACCCGGCGTCACCGGCCTCCACCGAGCGGGCGCCCGTCATGATCGCCACGACGTCGGCCATGGTGCTCTCGCGGGGGTCCACGACCGCCTCGCGACGGCCGAGCCGGTGGATGTGGATGCGGTCGGCGATCTCGAACACCTGCGGCATGTTATGGGAGATGAGCACCACCGGCAGCCCGCGGTCACGGATGCGCCGGATGAGGTCGAGCACCATCCCGGACTCGCGCACGCCGAGGGCGGCGGTCGGCTCGTCCATGATGACGAGCCGCGTGCCGAACGCGGCGGCCCTGGCCACGGCCACGCTCTGCCGCTGGCCACCGGACAGCGTCTCCACCGGCTGCCGCACGTCGGGGATGCGCACCCCGAGGGCGTCCAGCTGGCGGCGCGCCTCGGTGCGCATCGCGCCGGCGTCGAGCATGCGGAAGAGCCGGCCACCGATGCCCGAGCGGCGGATCTCCCTCCCGAGGAACAGGTTGGAGGCGATGTCGAGGGCGGGCGCGACGGCGAGGTCCTGGTAGACGGTCTCGATGCCGCGGGCACGTGCCTCGAGCGGTGACCGGAAGCTCACCGTCTCACCGTTCATGCGGATCTCGCCGGCGTCCGGCACGACGGCGCCGGAGAGCGCCTTGATGAGGGTCGACTTGCCGGCCCCGTTGTCGCCGACGACGGCGAGGACCTCGCCCTCGTACAGCTCGAAGTCCGCGTCCTGCATGGCGCGCACGTGCCCGTAGGACTTCGACAGCCCGCGCGCCACGAGCACCGGCTCCGCGCTCATCGTGCCGCCCTCCTGCGGGAGACCTGGTCGAGGGAGACGGCCACGATGACGAGCACACCCGTGGCGACGTCCTGGTAGAGGTTGTCGATGCCCGCCTGGGTCAGGCCCGACCGGAGCACGCCGACGACGAGCGTGCCGATGAGCGTGCCCACGACGCTGCCCCTGCCCCCGAAGAGGCTGGTGCCGCCGATGACCACGGCGGTGATGCTGTCGAGGTTGGCCATCTGGTAGGCGTTCGGGTCGGCGTTCGGGATGCGCCCGAGCGCCTGCCACGCCGCGAGGCCGTAGAGCGCACCGGCGGCCACGTAGACCGACAGCACCGTGCGGCTGGTCTTGATCCCGGTGAGGCGGGCGGCCTCGGGCGCGTTCCCGACGGCGTAGACGTGGCGCCCCCAGGCCGTGCGGCTCAGCGCGAACCAGAACACCGCGAAGATGCCGAGCAGCAGGAACGTGCCCCAGGTGATCCGCACCCCGCCGACGGTCATGCCGTCCCCCCAGAACCGGAGCAGACCGTCCTGGACCGGGTAGCTGCGGGACTCGGCGTACAGGCGCGCGAGCGCGAACGTCACGGTGAGCATGCCGAGGGTGACGATGAACGGTGGCAGCCCGAGCCGGGTGACGAGCAGGCCGCTGATGGTGCCCAGGACGACCGTGATGAGGATCCCGAGCAGGAGGGCCGTGAGCGGGTCTCCCCCGCCGACCACGTGCTTGGCCATGACGATCGTCCCCAGCACCGCGATGGCGCCGTTGGCCAGGTCGATGCCCGCGGTGAGGATGATGAGCGTCTGCCCCAGGGCCAGGGTCCCGATGACGATGGACTGCTGGAGGATGAGTGAGGCGTTGCCGACCGTCGCGAAGGTGTCGGTGGTCAGGGTGAAGACGACGACGGCGATGACGAGCGCCCCGAGGGGCCCGATGACGGGGTTGCGGATCGCGCGGCCGAGCTGTTCGCTGCGCACGACGCGCGCCGGCGGTTCGGGATCGGTGGCGGCTGCGGTGTGTGTCATGGTGCTCCCCGGCGCTCGGGTCGGACGCCTCAGCCCCAGCAGTTCTCCAGACCCCACTCGGTGGTCTCGGACTCGATCCCCTCGACGGGGTCGTCGGTGATGACCACGCTCCCGGTGTCGGTGAACCCGGACGGCGCCGCGCCGCCCCCTGCGGCCTCGATGACGGCGTCCATGCCCTGCCGCACCATCTCCGCGGGGAACTGCATGACCGTTGCGGCGTACTTCCCGTCGGCGACGTCCTGCACGCCCTGGCAGCCGCCGTCGATGGAGCCGATGACCACCTGGTCCGCGATGCCCTGCGCCTCGAGCGCCGCGTAGCCGCCGCGGGCCGCCGGCTCGTTGATCGTGTAGACGGCGTTGACGTCGGGGTTGCGCTGGAGGAGGTTCTCCATCGCGGTCTGCGCGTTGTTCTGGTCTCCCTGGGTGTTCTCCATGCCCAGGATGGCCGGGTCCCCCTCCTCGATGCCGAAGCCCTCGAGGAAGCCGTCGTGGCGGAAGGTGTCGACCGTGCCGCCGGCGGTGCCGTCGAGCATGATGAGCGCCGGCTCCTCGTCACCGAGCGCCGCGCGCACGTACTGCCCCTGGAGGCGCCCGGCCTCGAGGTTGTCGGTGGCGAAGGTGGCGTCGACCGCGTCCTCGGGGTCGGTGGCCGTGTCGAGCGCGATGACGACGATCCCCTGGGCGCGCGCCTGCTCGATCGCCCCGAGCAGCCCCGAGGAGTTGTTCGGCGTGATGAGGATGCCGTCGACGCCCTGGGCGATGAGGTCCTCCATGGCCTGGACCTGGCCCTCGTTGTCACCGTCGAAGGCGCCGGCCAGGGCGGTCAGCTCGACCCCCTGCTCGTCCGCGTACTCGGCGGCGACCTCACGCATCGTGACGAAGAACGGGTTGGTCTCGGTCTTGGTCACCAGACCGATGCTGACGTCGCCGCCGCCGTCACCGCCCGTGGCTCCGGCGGTCCCGGCGTCGTCCCCCGGCTCCGCGTCCGAGCCGCAGGCCGCGGCCGCGAGCAGGACCCCCGAGGTGATGACGGCCAGTGCCGCACGTCGCCTGGGTCCCGCTGCTCCTGTCGTCGGTCGGTTCGTGTTCACGGCACGCTCCCTCGCGTTCGGTGTGTCCTGCGTCACAACGACGTGGCCCGAGTGAACCAGTGCCGACGGGTCGGACGCAAGCGTTTACGTGTAACGTTTGCGTCGCTCGACGAGGAACGGGGCAGCGTGGTCACCATCACGGACGTGGCGCGTCGCGCGGGCGTGTCCACCGCGACCGTCTCCCACGTCCTCAACAGCACCCGGTTCGTCGCGGAGCCCACCCGCCGGCGGGTGCTCGCCGCCGTCGACGAGCTCGACTACGTCCCCAACGACCAGGCCCGCTCGCTGGTGCGGGCCCGCAGCCAGCGGATCGGCGTCGCGATCTCGGCGATGACCAACCTGTACTTCGGCGAGGTGGTGCACGCCATCGAGGCAGCGGCGTCGGCGGCCGGCTACACCCTGATCCTGGCGGACACCCACGAGGACCCGAGCACCGAGCAGCAGGTCGTCACGGCGCTGCGCGGGTACCAGCTCGACGGGCTGCTGCTCGCGCCGTCGAGCGGAGCCGGGCCGCTGCTCGACCGCCTGGCGCGCACCTCGCTGCCCACGGTGCTCGTCGACCGTGCACCCGACCCCCGCTTCGACTCGGTGTGCACCGAGAACGTCGAGCCGATGGCCGAGCTCGTCGAGCACCTGGCGCGCACCGGGCACCGCCGCATCGCCATGGTCTCGGGGATGGCAGGGCTGACGACGACGGACGAGCGGGTCACCGGCTACCGGACCGGGCTCGAGCGTGCCGGGCTCGCGTTCGACCAGGGGCTCGTCGTCGACGGCGGCTCGGACGCCGTGCGGACCTACGACGTCGTCGCGGGTCTGCTCGACCGGTCGCAGCCACCCACGGCGATCGTCGCGGCGCAGAACGCCATGGTCATCGGGACGATGCGTCAGCTCCGCGACCGCGGCCTCGCCGTGCCCGCCGACCTCGCACTCGTCGGCTTCGACGACTTCGAGTGGGCCGACGTGTTCTCCCCCCGCCTCACCACCGTGGCGCAGGACGCCGAGCGGATCGGCAGCGAGGCCGTCGCGCTGCTCCTCGACCGGGTCGCCGGCGCCGGCCGCGCCCCTCGTGCGGTCCGGGTCCCGGCACGCGTGCGGCACCGCGACTCGTGCGGGTGCGGCTTGGTGTGGCCCGGGTCGTCGCTGCCCGGGTAGCCGCCCACGCGGGTAGGTCCGCAGCGTCGACGGTGCGCCGGGCACCCCGGCCTACAGTGACGGCGTGCCCGTCGACCCGTCGCCCGCCCTCGCGGGTCTGCGTCCGCACGACCGTCAGTACCGACGCGCCCTGCTCGCGCTCGTCGCCACCGGCATGGCCGCCTTCGCGATGGTCTACGTCGTCCAGCCGCTCCTCCCGCTGGTCTCGGCCGAGCTCGACGTCAACGCGACGCGGGCGAGCCTGCTCGTGTCGGTCCTCACGCTCGCCATCGCCGTCGCGGTCCTGCCGCTGGCACGGCTCTCGGAGCGGCTGGGCCGTGGACGGACGATGGTGCTCGGGCTGGGTGCCGCCGTCGTGCTGCTCGGGCTGGCCGCCGTCGTCGGCGCCGGTCTCCCGCGGCGCGCCGGGCGGTAGGCACGCTCACTGCCGGTCAGGCGTCGGGACGCTCCACGCGCTCCCGACGGCGCAGGTGACCGCCGCCATAGAGCGCCCACAGGATGAGCAGCGGCTGGAAGAACAGCCGGCCGAGGCGCTTCGCGTCGGTGTCCAGACCGAAGCCGTCCTTGCCCTCGAGGTACTGGGCGACGTTCCCCGGGAAGATCACGACGAAGAAGACGGCGAGCACCGCCCCGACGACCCGCTTGTGGCGGGGCAGGGCGACGAACGCGGCCCCGAGAGCGATCTCGACGACGCCGGAGGCGAGCACGGTGAGGTCCTTGTCCACCGGGAACCAGCTCGGGACCTGCGCCTGGAACTCCTCCCGCTGGACGGTGAGATGGCCGGTGCCGGCGGCGACCATCGCGAGACCGAGGGCCAGCCGGGCGGCGGTGCGGAGCGTCGACATCGCCCGAGCCTACGGCGGGCCACCCCGGACCGCCCGCGAGTCAGCTCCGCTCGAGCACGAGCACCGGGATGACCCGGTCGGTCCGCTGCTGGTAGTCGGCGTAGGGCGGGAACGCGGCGACGGCGCGCTGCCACCACAGCTCACGCTCCTCGCCCGTGACCTCGCGGGCGACCATGTCCCACCTCGCGGCGCCGTCCTGGAGCTCGACCCGGGGGTTCGCGAGGAGGTTGTGGTACCAGACCGGGTGCTCGGGAGCGCCGCCGAGCGAGGCGACGACGGCGTACACGCCGTCGTGCTCGACCCGCATGAGGGGGGTCTTGCGGAGCTTGCCCGTCCGTGCGCCCAGGTGGGTGAGGACGACCACCGGCCTGCCGCCCAGCGTGGCGCCCCGCTCACCGCCGGTGCGCTCGTACAGCGCGACCTGGTCGCGCGCACGCTTGCTCGGACTCGGGACGTACTCCCCCTCAAGTGGCATGGCACCCGTTCTACACCAGGGCGGTGACACGGCGCGCGGGAGATTGCGGCCCGCCGTCGCGACCACTTCCGTCCCCGGCGCCGGTCAGTACCGGCATGGCTACCTCACTGTTCACCGACACCGCCTACTCCGGCTTCTCCGTCGACGACGCCGACCGCGCCCGAGCGTTCTACCAGGACGTCCTCGGCCTCACCGTGACGGACACCGGGCAGCCCGGCGTCCTGTTCGTCGACCTCCCGGGCGGCGCGCAGGTGCTCGCCTACGCGAAGGACGACCACCAGCCGGCCACCTTCACCGTCCTCAACTTCCCCGTGCCCGATGTCGAGGCCGCCGTCGCCGAGCTGGGCCGGCGCGGCGTCACCTTCGAGCACTACGCCGGGACTCCGCTGGAGACCGACGAGCAGGGCATCTTCCGCGGCGGCGGCCCGCTCATCGCCTGGTTCACCGACCCGGCCGGCAACGTCATGTCGGTGCTCGAGGACCCGGAGCGCTAGCTCGCGACACTCAGGCGCCAGGCACGAGGGGAGGGGCATAGTGGACCCCCATGCGCCACATCGACGACACCGAGCGCCGAAGCAGGCTCGCTGTCCGCCACGGGCTCCACCCCGCCCACCGCCTCACCGACCCCGTCGCGGTGACCCATGCGATGACGGTGCTGCACGCCACCGAGCCGGCGACGGTGCACCTGGCCGTCCGCGCCAGGGCCGACGGCGTCTCCCCGGAGTCCGTCGACCGGGCACTCTACGAGGAGCGCAGCCTCGTCAAGCAGATCGCCATGCGCCGCACCCTCTTCGTCTTCCCCCGCGACCTGCTCCCCGCGGCACTCGGCAGCGCAGCCAGCCGGGTGGCCGCCGAGCAGCGGCGCATCATCGTCCGGGACGTGGAGAGGCACGGCGTCGCCGACGACGGCGGTGCCTGGGTCGACGCCGCGACCCGGGCCGTCATCGCCCACCTCGCCACCACCGGCCCGCTGGCCGCGCGCGAGCTGCGCGAGCAGGTCCCCGAGCTCACCGGCACCTTCACGGTGAGCCCCGGCAAGAAGTACGGCGGGACCTTCCAGATCGCCCCGCGCGTCCTCACCCTGCTCGGCGCCGAGGGCCGCATCGTCCGCGGCCCCAACGCCGGCCACTGGCGGCTCGGTCGCCCCACCTGGACGCTCATGGACTCGTGGCTCGGCGAGCAGCCCCGGCCGCTGCCCACCGAGGAGGGCTACGCCGAGCTCGTGCGCCGCTGGCTGCGCACCTTCGGGCCCGGCACGGTAGAGGACGTCCAGTGGTGGCTCGGGTCCACCAAGGGCGCGGTCCGGGCCGCCCTCGAGGCCGTCGCCGCCGTCGAGGTCGGGCTCGACCGTGGCCAGGTCGGCTGGGTGCTGCCTGACGACGTCGACCCGGTCGCCCCGCCCGAGCCGTGGGCGGCGCTGCTGCCCACCCTCGACCCGACGACGATGGGCTGGAAGGGCCGCGGCTTCTACCTCGACCCCGAGGACGTCCCCTACCTCTTCGACACGAACGGCAACGCCGGCACCACCGCCTGGTGGGACGGGCGCATCGTCGGCGCCTGGGTCCAGGACGACGACGCCGCGGTCCGGGTCGTCCTGCGGGCGGACGTCGGGGCAGCGGGCCGGGCCGCCCTCGACGCCGAGGCCACGCGGCTCACCGCCTGGCTGGACGGCGTGCGGATCGCCAACGTCTACAGCTCCGCGCTCATGAGGCAGGCGCGGCTGCCGTAGCGGAGCCGGCCGCGGCCGGTAAAGGCTCGCTCCGACGGCGCCGGAGGCGGGACCATGGTGCGGTGGAGGGTCTCCCGCTCCGGTCGCCCGGTGGTCGCTGGGTGGTGGTCGCCGCGACGCTGGCGTCGGCGATCGCCTTCCTCGACGGCACCGTCGTTAACGTCGCCCTGCGGCCGATCGCCCTCGACCTCGACGCGATGCTCGCCCACCTGCAGTGGGTGGTCAACGCCTACATGCTCGCGCTGGCCTCGCTCATCCTCGTCGGTGGCTCGCTCGGGGACCGCCTGGGCCGGCGACGGATCTTCGTCGTCGGGATCGCGTGGTTCGGTCTCGCCTCGGTCGCGTGCGGCTTCGCCCAGGGCATCGAGCAGCTCATCGTGGCCCGCGGGCTGCAGGGGATCGGCGGGGCGCTGCTCACCCCGGGCAGCCTCGCGCTCATCCAGTCCCTCATCGCCGAGGACGACCGCCCGCGGGCGATCGGCTACTGGTCGGCGTGGTCGGGGGTCGCCGGCGCGGTCGGGCCGCTGCTCGGTGGCTGGCTCGTCGAGACCCTGTCGTGGCGGTGGGTGTTCTTCATCAACGTGCCGGTCGCCGTCGTCGTCATCGCGATCGCGGTGCTGCGGGTGCCGGAGTCCGGTGGAGACGCGCGGGTCGGACGGTTCGACGTGCCCGGGGCCGCGCTCGGCGTCGTCGCCCTGGGCGGCATCACGGTCGCGCTCATCCAGGGCGGCTGGCTGCCCGCGGTGGTGGGGCTGGTGGCTGGGGCGGCGTTCGTCGTCGTGGAGGCGCGGACGCGCCACCCGATGCTGCCGCTCGAGGTCTTAGCCGACCGGACGTTCTCGGCCGTCAACGTCGCGACGTTCCTCATCTACGCGGCCCTCGGCGCGGTGATGTTCTTCCTGATCCTCCAGCTCCAGGTGGTGGCCGGGTACAGCCCGTTCGAGGCGGGTGCGGCGACGATCCCGTTCACGCTGCTCCTCCTGCTGTTCTCCCCGCGCGTGGGGACGCTGCTCGGTCGCACCGGCCCGCGAGTCCTCATGACGCTCGGTCCGGCGATCGCCGCCGGCGGTGCCGCGCTGCTCGTCGGCATCCCGCCGGGAGCGTCCTACGTGGCCGAGGTGCTGCCCGGCGTCCTCGTCTTCGGTGCGGGGATCACGCTCCTCGTCACGCCGCTGACGGCCACCGTGCTCGCCGCCGCCCCGAGCGAGCACGTGGGCCTGGCCAGCGGAGTGAACAACGCCGTCGCCCGGGCCGCGGGGCTGCTGTCCGTGGCCGCGCTGCCCGCGCTCGTCGGACTGACCGGTGAGGGCTCCCTCGCGCCGGAGGTGTACAGCGCCGGCTACGCGGAGGCGATGTGGTGGTGCACGGGCCTGCTGGTGCTGGGCGCCGCGGTGTCCTGGGTCTTCGTGCCGGGACGGCTCCGCAGCGAGGTGCGGCCCACGTAGGCCGCCGCGCCCCTCCCGCGAGCCCGCCGCCCGTGCCACGATGGTTCCCGTGGATGAGAGCCGGCCCGAGAGCCTGCGCGGGAGGACCTTCCGGGGCCGCGACCTCCGGGGTTCCCGGTTCGTGGCGTGCGACCTCACCGGTGTGGTCGTGCGCGGCAGCGAGGTCGCCGGGATGGAGGTTGACTCGCCGTGGCTGCTCGAGGGCGGCAGCCGGTTCCTCGTCAACGGTGTGGACGTCGTCCCGCTGGTCGACGCCGAGCTCGACCGCCGCTTCCCCGGGCGTGAGCTGCGCACGGCCGCCGACCCCGAGGGCCTGCGTGCCGCGTGGACGGCTCTGCAACGGACGTGGGCTGCCACCCTCGAGCGCGCCGCCGCGATGCCGGCGGGCACGGTGGACGCGTCCGTCGACGGGGAGTGGTCCTTCGCGCAGACCCTGCGCCACCTCGTCATGGCGACCGACACGTGGCTCGGCCGGGCGGTCCTCGAGCGCGAGCGCCCTTACCACCCGGCCGGCCTCGCCAACGACGACGGCGACACCGCCGCGTACGACGGGTCGGAGTTCTCCACCGTGGTGCCGTCCTGGGAGCAGGTCCTCGAGGCCCGGGGCGAGCGTCAGCTCATGGTGAGGGACGTCCTCACGACCGTCACCGCCGAGCAGCTCGCCGAGCCCAGGCGGAACCCGCACGCACCGGAGTACGAGGAGACGGTGCTCTCGTGCCTGCGCACGATCCTCGAGGAGGAGTGGGAGCACCACCGGTACGCCGTCCGCGACCTCGACGCCCTCGCCGCCCGCGCCGCTGCCGACCGCGACGCGCCGGACTGAGCCCGGTCAGGCGTGGTGCCCGGTGCCGTCCGACCCGGCCGGGTACTCCCCCAGCGGCACGCGTCCCTCGCGCCACGCCTCGAGCACCGGCGCCACGATCCGCCAGCACTCCTCGGCGACGTCCCCGCGCACCGACAGCAGCGGGTCGGCCTCCAGGACACCGGCGAGCACCTCGCCGTAGGCGGGCAGCTCCCCCTCACCGAAGCTGGTCGACATGACCACGCGGTCCAGCGTCCAGGGGTCGTCCGAACCGTTGACATCGAGCTCCAGGTCCAGACACTCCGGGCCGAGGCCGATCCGCAGCCGTGCCGGGTGTGACGTGCCCTGGAGCCCGACGGGCAGGTGGGGGACGCGCTTGAAGGTGACCAGCGCCTCCTTGCGGGTCGGGGAGATGCCCTTCGCCGAGCGCAGGGTGAACGGCACGCCCTTCCACCGCCAGCTGTCGATGAAGAAGGTCACCTCGGCCAGCGTCTCGGTCTCGCGCGACGGCTCGACGCCGGGCTCGTCGACGTAGGCGGGCAGCTCGCGGCGCTCGATGCTCCCGGCGCCGTACCGCGCACGCCTGCTGTGCCGCTCCGGGTCACCGGCCCGCGTCGCACGCAGCACCTCGGCGATGCGGTCCCGGACGTCACGCTCGCCCAGGGTGGCCGGCGGGTCCATGGTGATGAGGGCGAGCACGTGCAGGAGGTGGCTCTGGATCATGTCCCGCAGCGCGCCGGAGGTGTCGTAGTACCTGGCGCGGTCCTCGAGCCCGAGGCTCTCGTCGTAGACGATGTCGACGCGCTCGACGTGCGAGGCGTTCCACACCGGCTCGAAGATCCGGTTCGCGAACCGGAACCCGAGGATGTTGAGGACCGTGCTCTTGCCCAGGAAGTGGTCCACCCGGTGCACCTGCGTCTCGGGGACGAGCCGCTCGACGACCTCGTTGAGGCGGCGCGCGGAGTCCCCGTCCGTCCCGAACGGCTTCTCGATGATGAGCCGCGTGCCCCCGGGGAGGCCGATCTCCTCGAGGGCGAGGCACGCCTTCTCGGTCACGGCGGGCGGCAGCGCGAAGTAGATCGCCACCGGCCCCTCGCACTCCGCCAGCACGCGGCGCAGGTCCTCCGGCCGCGTGACGTCCGCCTGCCGGTAGACCGACTCGCGCTCCAGCCGTCGCAGGGTGGCTGCCCCGGGCTCCCCGTCGAGCTGTCTGAACCGTTCCCACGGCGCCATCTCGATGCTCGGCTCGACGGCGAACACCTCCCGCAGCCGTGCTCGCCACTGCTCGTCGTCCCAGTCGTCGACGCCCGAGCCGACGAGCCGCAGGTCCGGGGTACGCCCGGTGGCGAGAAGTCGCCCGAGGCCCGGGAGGAGGAGTCGACCGGCGAGGTCGCCGCTCCCACCGAGCACCAGCAGGGTGCGGGTCTCCTCGCCTGTCGACGGCGCCTGCTCAGCCATGGTTCTCCCTTCGACGGTCGGGGCGCCGTTTGGGCAGCCCCTCGCCAACATCATTCACCGCAACGCGGGAACGGACCCGTCCAGGCTCGCCGGGGCCGCAGCGGTCAGTCGGTCGCCTCCACCGCGGCCCGCACGACCTCCCGCCACACCGCCGTGATGCTTCCCGGCCGAGGCGACGCCTCCCCCGCACCCGAGTCGGCTCCGTCACCCGACGACGCCCGCAGCCGGCACGGTGCCGGCACGGGTGGGGCGTCGTCGTCGTGAGCCCTGACCAGCACGGGCCCGGGAACAGATCCGTGGCGGCCCCGGTTGAGACACGGCGCCGCCGCTCCGGCGGCGCGACCGGACCCGACGCCACACGGATGGACGGCGGACAATTCGCTCGCCAGCGGGCGGGGTGCCGACCGTAGACTCTCCGCCGGTGCGCGAGGTTGCCTCCACGGGCGACCAGCAGCCGTGGGGGTCGTCGCGGCCGGTCCGAACCGTGATCCAGGAGGCTGCCCATGAGCGTCGACGAGCGCCAGAACCCCACCGCTGACCCGGTGGTCGACGCCTCCGCGGAGGCGACGATCCCCGCGCAGGTCAAGCTGGTCATCGGCGTCCTGCTCGTCGCCGCGTTCGTCATGATCCTCAACGAGACGGTCATGAGCGTGGCGATCCCGCGCCTCATGGAGCAGTTCTCGGTGACCGCGGCGACGGCGCAGTGGCTGACGACCGCGTTCATGCTCACGATGGCGGTGGTCATCCCCACCACGGGTCTCATCCTCACCCGGTTCTCCACCCGGTCGGTGTTCATCGCGGCGATGGGCACGTTCACCGCCGGCACCGCACTGGCGGCGCTGGCACCGGTGTTCCCGGTGCTCATCGCGGCGCGGGTGGTTCAGGCGAGCGGGACCGCGGTCATGCTGCCGCTGCTCTTCACCACGGTGATGACCTTCGTGCCCGTGGCGCGCCGCGGGCGCACGATGGGGCTGATCTCGATCGTCATCGCGGTGGCGCCGGCGACCGGCCCGACGTTCTCCGGGTTCATCCTCGCGAACTTCGGCTGGCGCTGGATCTATCTCGCCGTGCTGCCGATCGCCGCGCTCGCCCTGATCGTCGGCGGGTCGCTGGTCAAGAACATCACCACGCCCCGCACAGTTCCGTTCGACGCGCTGTCGATCCTGCTGTCCGCGACCGCGTTCGGCGGACTGATCTACGGGCTCAGCAGCATCGGCGAGTCCACCGAGGGCCGCGCGGCGGTGCCGCCCGTCGTCCCGCTCGTCGTGGGTGCGGCCGCGCTCACCGTCTTCGTGTGGCGGCAGGTCGGGCTGCAGCGGACCGACGCTGCCCTGCTGGACCTGCGTCCGTTCCGCTCGCGGACCTTCTCCGTGGGCGTCGGCATGATGCTCATCTCGATGGGCGCGCTGTTCGGCACGCTCATCCTGCTGCC
Organism: Georgenia sp. H159; assembly: GCF_035607575.1. Lineage (NCBI taxonomy): Bacteria > Bacillati > Actinomycetota > Actinomycetes > Allobogoriellales > Allobogoriellaceae > Georgenia > Georgenia sp. H159. Next base: position 198,118 of record NZ_JAYDZY010000006.1, read on the forward strand.
GATCTTCCTGCAGAACGTCATGGGGCTGACGACGCTCGAGACCGGTCTCGTGCTGCTCCCGGGCGGCCTGACGATGGGTCTCATCGCCCCGTTCGTCGGCCGACTGTTCGACAGGGTCGGGCCGCGGCCCCTCGTGGTGCCGGGCTCGATCGTCGTCGCCACCGCGCTGGGGTCGATGACGCTGCTGAGTGCGCAGAGCCCGATGTCGCACGTCGTCGCGGTCCACGTGCTGCTGAGCCTCGGCCTGGGCCTGCTCATGACGCCGCTCATGACGTCGGCGCTCGGGTCCGTCGAGCCGCGGCTGTACTCCCACGGCAGCGCGATCATGAACACTCTCCAGCAGCTCGCCGGCGGCGCCGGGACGGCCCTGTTCATCACCGTGATGTCCACCCGGACCGCGGCCGGGGTCCGGGACGGGCTGGACCCGGTGTCCGCCCAGGCCGCAGGGGTGCACGACGCGTTCCTGTGGGGCACCGGCCTGGCGGTCGTCGCCGTCGCGTTCTCGTTCCTCGTGAGGAGGCCGGAAGCCGCCGCGAGCTGACCCTGCGTCGCCGTGCCGCCGCGCTGGCGGCACGGCGACTTCGCTGCTACCTCCTACACAGGCCTAGCTCTTCGAACGGCGACGTCGCTGCTACCTCCTCCACGGGCCTTGCTCTTCGAACGGCGACGTCGCTGCTACCTCCTCCACAGCCCTTGTCACTCGTACGTGTGTTCGATAGCATGGGTGTCATCAGGAGGTGACGGCAATGCCCCTCAACGGGACCGGTGGCGGGACGTGGAGCGGGCCTGAGCCCGCCACCCGCACTGTTCTGTCGGTCACCGAGGCACGGATTGCTGGTCTGGTCCGCCAGGGAACCGTGGGCCTCGTCAACGACGACTCGCCGTGGCTCTCGCGGTCCACGATGGTTAATGGTGGCGACGCTACTCCAGAACCTATGCTCGACTGGTGGGCGTTCGGGCTTCCCAAGTACCAGCCGGAACCGGCGAACTGGCCTGAGCTCAAGCTCGCCGAGCTCCTCCCCGAGCGTGGCGCCCTGGGCGACTACCTCGAGGACCTGCCCCCCGGTGAGCGGCTGGCCACGCTGCTCGACACCCTCGACCCGGCCGACGTCGACGACTTCTCCCTCGTCGAGGTCGTCGCCGCGTTCAAGCGGATGGAGGCGTGGTCGGCGGCCAAGGCCGCCCGCGCCGCCGCGACCCTCGCCGAGCGCTCCTCCGTCAACCCCACCTGGCCGACGATCGTCGCCGGCCGGGCCACGGGCGAGTGCGTGGTCGGTCCGGAACTGGCCATGCGTCTGCGGGTCAGCAAGCAGGCAGCGGTCAAGCTGGTTGCCTGCGGCCACGCCTTCGGGACCGCCTTCGAACCGACGGGTCAGGCGCTCGAGGAAGGTCTCATCGACTTCCCGCGGGCCCAGGCGATCGTCACGACGTTGCACGACCTGCCCGCCGAGGTTGCGGTGACGGCCCAGCTGGAGGTGCTCGACAAGGCCCCGGGACGCACTCTGCGTCAGGTGCAGCAGGACCTCGCCAGGGCCGTCATCGCGGTCGACCCCGACTCCGCCGACGCTCGTCACCTCGCTGCGCGCAAGAAGCGGTGCGTCAACCGACCACAGCCGATGGAGGACGGGATGGCGCGGATGTCCGCAGTCCTCCCCGCGGCCGACGCCATCGCGCTGGACACCGCGCTGGAGGCGGCGGCACGGTCCGCGAAGAACAGCGGTGACCGGCGCACGCTCGACCAGCTGCGCGCCGACAGCCTCGCCCTCATGGGCCACACTGCGCTCTCGCTCGGCCACATCGGCCCCTACCCGGCGCCCTCGTGCACCTGCGACTGCAGGGAGAGGTGCGACTGTCGGTCGTCATCGGCGGGTGGGACCGCACCGGTCGACGGAACCGCACCGGCTGCCGAAGCACCACCGCCGGCGAGTGGAGCGGCACCCGGCGACAGCACAGCACCGGCTGCCGGAGCACCACCGCCGGCAGGGACAGCACTGACGAGCGGCTCGGCGTCCCCGGTACAGTCCGCGCCCCGGCTCGCGGACGGGCCGCCCCATCCGGGGCACCGGCTGCCGGGGGGAGGTCTGCCCATGGTGCGCCTCGGGATGCTGGGCGGTGGGCGGTCCGACATCCGCATCACCGTCCCGATCTCCGTGCTGCTCCCGGGCCCCCGGGACCCGGGCGTCACGGCAGTGGACCGTGTCCCCGAACCGGTCGCCGAGCTCGAGGGCTACGGCCCCGTCCCACCTGTGGTGGCGCGGGCACTGAGCGCGGGAGGGGTGTGGCGGCGACTCGTCACCGACGCCACGGGCACCCAGGTGCTCGACGTCGGGCGCACGCGCTACCAGCCACCGACCGCGATCGCCGACCACGTTCGAGAACGCGACGGCACGTGCATCGTGCCCAGCTGCTCGGTACCCGCTCGGAACTGCGACCTCGACCACATCCACGAGTGGCAGGACGGTGGGGTCACGTCCGCGGACAACCTCGGACCGGCCTGCACGGGAGACCACGCGATCAAGTCGATCGGGGCGTTCACCGTCGCCTACGCCTCCGACCGCACCTACGCCTGGACCACCCCTACCGGCCACGGCTACCTGCGGCGGCCCGACGGCACCATCATCACCCTCCCGCGCCGGACCGCCGAAGGGCTGCGGACGAAGGGCAAGGAGGCGGTCCGCTCCGGTCGGCCGGTCGACGCCAGCCTCGTCGACGCCGTCCTCGCCGAGGTCTCCGCGGGGACCGATGTCGGCGGTCGCTGGGCGCCACGAGGAGAGGCGACCGGTCAGCCGTGGCCGGGACTCGAGCACGCTCCTGCCTGGTCCGGAGGGGACGAACCGCCGTTCTGACCCGGTGTCAGCTCACGCGGTCCGGGTAGAAGGCCCAGTGCCAGGTCTCCCGTGGCGTGTCCTCGACGAAGCCGAACCGCTCACCGTTGGCTCGCATCCACGTCAGTGCCTCACCGTCGAGCTTGAGGTCGACGGCCATTCCCCAGCCGTGCCGGCTGGTACCGGGCACGGCCGCCAGACCACCCTCCGGGTAGAGGCCCAACCGGTCGACGAGCTCGACCTGCCGGTCGTAGGTGCGGTAGGAGTCGTTGATCCCGATGTCCACGCCCTGCGCCTTCGCGGTGGCGAGCAGCTCCTGGAACTTGGCGGCTGCCGGCGCCCACAGCTTGTGCCCGGTGCCGTCGATCGGGGCCAGGGCGTGCGGCGGGACCTTGCCGTTGCCGTACTGGGCCAGGTCCGCCGGCACGCCGTCGGCGTTGAGGACGGCGGGTGGAGCGACGGGGCGAGCACCGGTCGCGGGGGCGAACTCCGCGGTCGCCTGGGTGAGGACGCGGTCGAAGGCACCGGCGGTCGCGACCGAGGGACGCGGCGGCGACAGAGCCGTCAGCTGTGCCTGGATCCCCGCAATGCGTTGCGCGATCCCACCGATTCCGTCCATCGTCACCTCTCTTCCCTGGTCCCATCGGCCGGTGGCCGGACGCGATGAGGGGTTCGCCTCGCCGAGCCCAGCCGCGCGGGCCCCGGCTTTACGACGCCCGGGATCCAGGACGACGATGCCCGTCACCGCCCGCCACACCGCGGCCAGGGCAGCGCCGGCGCGGTCCTCCTCAGGAGGGCGACTCAGGTCAGTCGTCAGGCGGGCTACCCACGCTCCAGCCGTAGCTGTCCGCGTCCCACTGCGGCAGTGCGGTCCCCGGCAGGGAACGGCGCAGCCAGGAGCCGGCCTCGTCCAAAGCCTGCTCCCAGGAGATCGCGGTCTGCCGGTACAGCCGCCCGGCCCGGTGTTCCACGAGCTCGTAGCGCAGTCCTCGCCGCTGCACCTCGGCACCGACCCGCGCCAGGAGGTCCTGGTCAGCGACCGACATGGACGAGGCCAGCGCGTGAGCGATGGTGACGAGGTCGTCCGGCTGCAACCCGGAGAGGCCGCTGAGCGCAGGCGGGGCGATGACCGGCCGCGGCGGCGGCTCCTCGAGGGTGGTGCGTTGCCAGTCGTAGCCGGGATCCTCCTGGTGTGTGCGTAGCAGCACGAGCACGCGGTCCACCGGTGCCGCCCGTTCGTCCACGGGGAGCAGCCGCCGGGCCTTGGCGAGAGTGGGATGCGGCCCTCGGCCGATCCGGGACGCGACCTCGTCGATGTCGGTCACCCCGTCACGCGCAGCCGCGAGGATCTGCTCGTACTCGACGTCGGTCCACGGCTGCCCGGACCGCGGCGGTGGTGCGCTGTGCGGGCGGCGGCTGCGGGCCTCGACGTCGGCACCGCGCGGCTCCTCGTCGAGGGGTGTGATGGAACAGGTGCGCTGGGTCATGGTCGCCTCCGTTCGCGTCCGGGCCTTGATCGGGCCCGCTGCGAGCATGCGGCGCCGGCGGCGGGTGCCGTCGTCGTCATCCACCGGCGTGAGCGCGTGCCGAGCTCGACCGGAGCCGGTGGAGCAACGTCACGCGCACCCGGCGCATGCCTGGTCTACGCGGGCAGCCGCCGGGCGAGGAAGTCCACAGTCTGCGACCAGGCGTCGGCGCGGGCCGCGTGGTGCACGAAGGCCGGGTGCGGGTTGTCGAAGGCGTGGCCCGCACCCTCGTGCAGGTGGAACTCCACCTCCGGACCGGCGACGGCCGCGCGGATCTCCTCGACCGTCTCGGGCGGGATGTACGCGTCGGCGGTGCCGAAGTGGTGGAGGCTCGGCACACCGACCTTGTCCGCGAGCGGGAGCAGCTGGGGCAGGGCGGAGCCGTAGTAGGAGACGAGGACGTCGACGTCGGCGACGGCCGCGACGTTGAACGCCACTCCCCCGCCGAAGCAGAACCCGATGACGCCCGTCCCGCCGTTCACCTCCGGGCGTGCCCTGAGCGCGTCGAGGGCGGCGACGGAGTCGCCGACCGTCTGGTCCCACTCGAGCTGCGCCTGCAGCGCCATGCCCTGCTCGAGGACGTCGGCGCGTGACTCGTCCACGGTTCCGTCGGTGCGCCAGTAGAGCTCGGGAGCGAGCACAACGTAGCCGAGCCTCGCCAGGTCCTCCGCCCTGCTCCTGATGTACTCGCTGACGCCGAAGATCTCCTGGAGCAGGAGCAGTCCGGGGCCGGTACCTCCCGGTGGGAGCCAGAGGTGCGCCGGCATCGTGCCGTCGCCGAGACGGACGTCGGTCGTCGTCGCCACGGTCATACCGGCACTCCTTCGTGTCGCCACGCGCCTGGGCAGGCTGCGGGGCCACCCTACCCGGGGGGCCGGAGGAGCCGATGTTAGGCCGCCACCGCCACCGGCTGCGGTTGTGCAGTCACCGCGGCCGCGGCCCTGCGCTGCCGCACTTCGAGGACTGCCGAGCACCCGAGGAGGAGCAGGCCGACGAGAGCGAGGCCGGCGCCGACGAGGTTCGGGGCACGGAGCCCGGCGCCGGCAGCGATGACGGCGCCACCCAGCCAGGCACCGATCGTGTTGGCGATGTTGAACGCCGACTGGACACCGGCGGAGACCATCGTCGGCGCGCCGCCTGCCTGCTCGATGATGCGCATCTGGATCGCCGGCCCCGCCCCGAGGCTGCCGAAGCCGAGGACGAAGAGCAGCGCGACCGCGGCCGCTGCGTTGTCGAGGAACGCCGCCAGGGCGACGAGCGACACGACGACGAGTGCCAGCCCGCCGGCGAGCGTGCCGAGGGTGCTCCGGTCGGCGAGCCAGCCTCCGGTGTAGGAACCGGCCGTCATCCCGATGCCGACGACGATGAGCACCCACGGAACCGCCGACTCGGCGAACCCGGAGACGTCCGTGAGCATCGGCGCGACGTAGCTGTAGCTCGCGAACAGGCCCCCGAGCCCGAAGACGACGACGGCGAGCGTGAGCAGCACCTGGGGCCGGGCGAACGCGGAAAGCTCGGCACGCAGCGAGCCGGTGCCGGCGCCGTCGTCGCGGCGAGGAGCGAGGACCGCCACCGCCACCGCGGCAACGGCCCCCACGAGCGCAACCGCTGCGAACGTCCAGCGCCATCCCGCCTGCTGGGCGATGAAGGTCCCCGCCGGGACACCGACGACGTTGGCCAGGGTGAGACCGACGACGACGGTCGCCATCGCCCGCCCGCGCCGGTCGGGCGTGACGAGGGAGGCCGCGACGAGGACGCCCACCCCGAAGAACGCCCCGTGCGGAAGCCCAGTGAGGAACCGGGTGGCGAGCAGGGCCTCGTGGGTGGGAGCGAACGCGGACAGCAGGTTGCCGACGGTGAACAGGACGAGCAGCCCGACGAGCGTCCACCGCCGCGGCAGCCGCACACTCGCGGCCGTGAGTAGAGGAGCACCGACGACGACGCCCAGGGCGTAGCTCGAGACGTAGCCGCCCGCGGTGGGCACGTCCACGCCGAGGTCGCCGGCCACGTTGGGCAGCATCCCCATGATGACGAACTCGGTGGTGCCGATCCCGAACGTTCCGAGGGCGAGGGCCAGGATGGCGATGGGCACGGGTGAGTCCTCCGAACGGCGTGGGGAGAGCCGATCCGTCGGCGGCAGCCGGATGCTCGGGCGTGGGCCGCGTTCGTCCCGGACGGATGTGCTCCCTGTCAACTGTAGAAGTTCCTGCGGCAACGACCTACCGCTGCCCGCAGCAGCGCGGTGAGTGATCCGTCACGGCATGCCCCGGCCGGAGCGGAAGGAGCGGCTGAGGGTGCGGCACCGGACCGGCGTTTATAGCGTCGGAGGTACCGGCAGCCCGTCCCGGTGCTGCACCGATGACACTGGAGGTTCCGATGAAGACGGCCGAGATGCTCAGGACCACCCCCGCCGAGACCGGCATCGACCCCGGTCTCCTCGCCCGCACCATCGACACCCTGGTGGCGTGCTCGCAGGCCTGTACCGCCTGCGCCGACGCGTGTCTGAGCGAGGACATGGTCGCCGAGCTCCGCGCGTGCATCCGCACGAACCTGGACTGCGCCGACGTCTGCGACACCGCGGCGCGTGTCCTGTCGCGGCAGACCTCCTACAACGCCGACGTCACCCGGGCCGTGCTCCAGGCCTGCGTCGAGGTGTGCCGGGCCTGCGGGACCGAGTGCGCCTCCCACGCCGACCACCACGAGCACTGCCGGGTCTGCGCCGAGGCCTGCCGTTCATGCGAGGAGGTCTGCAGCCAGCTGCTCGCCGCCATCGGCTGACCCGCGCCGCGGCTGGTCCGGCGGTGAGGGGACGCCTCGGCTGCCACCGGTTGCCTGGCAGACTGACCGGATGATCGACGAGCCGACGCTGGCGCAGGACGTCCCGGTCGACCTGGACAACTGTGCCAGGGAGCCCATCCACATCCCCGGCTCCATCCAGCCGCGGGGAATCCTGCTCGTCCTCGAGGGCGACGTCGTCGTCCAGGGCTCCGCCTCCACCGTCGACCACCTGGGGCTTCCCGTCACGGACGTCCTCGGTGCGACCCTCGCCACGGCGATCGGCGAGGACGCGGCCCGTGCCATTCACGCCCACATCGCCGCGCCCGGCGAGGTGCGGGACCGCAACCCCGTGCTCGTCCACCTGCCCGACGGGCGGCCGTGGGACGCCATCGTCCACCGCCCGCCAGGGCGTCCCGACGCCGTCGTCGTCGAGCTCGAGCCGGCGGAGGGGCCACGGCCACTGAGCCACACCAACACCTTCCAGCGGGTCCGGGGCAGCATCGGCGAGCTCAACCGCGCGCGCTCGCTCGAGCAGCTCTACGACGTCGCCGCACGCACGGTCCGGGAGCTCACCGGCTTCGACCGGGTCATGGTCTACCGCTTCGACGCCGACCACCACGGCGAGGTGGTCGCCGAGGCGAAGCGCGAGGACCTCAACGCGTTCCACGGTCTGCACTACCCGGCGACGGACATCCCCGCCCAGGCGCGTGCCCTGTACGAGAAGAACTGGATCCGGCTGATCTCCGACATCGGGTACACCCCGAGCCCGCTGGTCGCGACGCCGGGCCACGCCACTGCCCCGCTCGACCTCACCTACGCGACGCTCCGGTCGGTCTCGCCCATCCACATCGAGTACCTGCAGAACATGGGCGTGACGGCGTCGATGTCGATCTCCCTGCTCAAGGACGGCGCGCTGTGGGGCCTCATCGCATGCCACCACTACTCCGGCCCCCACACCCCGTCCTACGGCGTGCGTGCCGCTGCGGAGTTCCTCGGGTCGGTGCTCTCGCTGCGGCTCGTCGCCCAGGTCGAGGAGGACCGCATCACCGCGGCCCGCCGGGCAGCACGCGACCTCGCGGGGCTCGTGGCCGCCACCCGCGACGAGGACCTCCCGCTGACCGAGGCGCTCGTCCGGCACCCCGCGCTCCTCGAGATCGCGGAGGCCGACGGCGTCATCGTGCGCGCGCAGGGCCGCACCGCCTGCGCCGGGCAGACGCCGCCGAACCTCGACGCCATCCTCAGCTGGGCCGCCGGCACCGGCCGCGAGGTCGCGGCCACCGACTCCCTCAGCCGTGACACCCCGCACGTGCCGCCCGACGTCGCGGGCGCCCTCGCGATCAACATCGCGGACGGGGACGCCATCGTGTGGCTCCGGCGGGAGGTCGCCCGGACCGTCGACTGGGGCGGTGACCCGCACAACAAGGCGATCGCCCGCCGCGAAGGCGACTCCGTGCGGCTCTCCCCTCGCAAGTCCTTCGAGCGTTGGCGCGAGACCGTCCGCGGCGCGAGCCTGCCGTGGACCGAGGAGCAGCTCGAGACGGCCGCCGTCCTGCGCCGGCACACCGTCGAGGCGCTGTACCTGCGCGGACTCGCCGACACCAAGGCGGCGGAGATCCTCCACCGCTCGTCACTTCCCACGGTGCTGCCCCGGGTCGCCGGCTGGTCCATCGAGGCGCGCTACTCACCGGGCGACGGCGGACGCGTCGGCGGCGACTGGTACGACGCCCTGTGCCTCCCGGACGGTCGCCTCGCCGTGGCCGTCGGGGACGTCGCCGGCCATGGCATGTCAGCCGCGTCGACCATGGGTCAGCTGCGCAACGGGCTGCGCGCGCTCCTGCTGCGGGAGAACTCCCCCGCAGCGGCCGCCATCGGCCTCGACGTGCTCGCGAGGCGGACCATGTCCGGGGAGATGGCCACTCTCCTCATCGCCGTCGTCGACACGACGACGGGGGTGATGGAGTACGTGCGCGCCGGCCACCTGCCGCCGCTGGCGATCGGCGCCGCCGACGGCGCGGCCTGGCCCACGCCCTCGGGCACCCTGCCGATCGGCTACGTGCCTGAGCGGCCGCTCCCGGGGACGATGCACATCCCGCCCGGGGGTGGTGTCGTGCTCTTCACCGACGGGCTCATCGAGCGCCGTGACACCCCGCTGCCCGACGGCCTGGAGCTGCTCCGCACGGCCTTCAGCGGGCCCTTCGCCACGGACCTCGACACCGTCTTCGCGCGCGTGCGCGACCCGCGGTCGGACGACGACGCCACGGCGATCGTCCTGCGCCGCGAGTAGCGACTCCGCCCCACGGCCACGGTGCCGTGAGCGGCCGGGCACGTGCGTACCCGGCCCACCACGACACGACGACGGCGACCGTCCCTGCGTCGTCGTCCCGCCCGCACGGCACGCCGACGGCGCCTGGTCCTGCTCGTCGTCGTCCCGCCCGCACGACGACGGACCCGGCCGGTCCGCCGTCGTGCACCGCGGGCGCAGACTCAGGCGATGACGGTGGCCGGGCTCAGCGCGTCGGTGAGGAGTGCGACGAGCATCTCGACCTGGACGTCGGCGACGACCTCCTCGTCCGAGCCGTCGAGCGCCCGCGCGGCGAGTCCCGCCTTGCTCCCGATGAGCTCGGCGATCCGCGTGTCCAGCGTCTGGGCGGCGATGATCCGCCACGCCGTCACCGGCTCGGGCTGGCCGATGCGGTGGACGCGGTCGATGGCCTGGGTCTGCTCGGCGTCGGTCCACGACAGCTCGGCGAGGACGAGGTTCGAGGCGACCTGGAGGTTGAGCCCGACCCCGGCCGCGGTCAGCGAGCAGACCGCGATCGAGACGTCGGGGTCGTTCGTGAAGGCGTCGATGTTGCGCTGCCGAGCCGTGGACGTCTGGTCACCGCGGATGGAGGCGTGGCCGATCCCGCGCTGGGTGAACATCTCCTCAGCGGCGTCCATGACGTCGACGTGCTTGGCGAAGAAGACGACCTTGCCGACGTTCCGGGCCAGCTGGGCGGCGTAGTCGGCCGCGGCCCCGCCCTTGGCGCGTCCGATGCGGCGCATCATCGCAAAGACGTTGTCCTCGGACTTCGTCTCGGACTTGCGGGTCGCCTCCCAGGTCGCGACCTGGCGGACGAGCTCGTGGTCGATGCCCTCGACGACGTTCTCCCCGTACCTCGTCTCCAGGGCACGCTCGTAACGCGTGACGAGCCGGCGGGCGAGTGCCTGCTCGGCGTCGCGGATGGACCGCCCCGCGTCGCCGTCGAGCTCGACGAAGACGTCGGCGATGCGGCGTGCCGGGAGGTCGGCGGCGACGTCGATCTTGCGCCGCCGGACGATCCCCTGCTCGATGACGGCACTGCGCGCCGCGCTGTAGAAGCCGCGGTCGGCCGGGGTCAGCCCGGTGTCCTCCAGCGCCTGCATGAGGTCCCCGACGGGCTTCTCCTCGTCGATCCAGCCGAGGAACTCCCAGATCGCGACGAAGTCCTCGATGTCGTTGATGAGCGGGGTACCGGTGAGCGCCATGAGCAGCGGCTGACCGGGACGCGAGCGGAGCTGCTCGGACAGGTGCAGCACGTGCTGGGAGCGCTGGGACTTCTTGTTCTTGATGAAGTGGGCCTCGTCGACGACCATCCCGCGCACGTTGAGTCCGAGGCTGCCCAGCCACCCGATGTGCCGGTCGAGGATCTCGTAGTTGATGATGATGATGTCGGCGAAGGCGTCGACGTCCTGGCCGTCACCGTGGATGACGGTCGCTCGGTGGTTCGGGGTCCACAGCTCGGCCTCGCGGGCCCAGTTCGTCTTGACGACGTTCGGGACGACGACGAGCAGCGGGTAGGCGTGCGCGGCCTGGGCCGCCAGCAGCGCCTGCGCGGTCTTGCCCAGCCCCGGCTCGTCGGCGAGCAGGAAGCTGCGGTGCCCCTCGGCGGCCGCGGCCACCACCTGCGCCTGGTGCGGCATGAGCTCCAGGGCCTGGGTGACGCGCGGCGGCGGCGCCGCCGGCAGCGCCATGCACGCCGACTCACCGCCGTACTCGAAGGACCGCAGCAGCGGCTCGATGAGCTCCCACCCGGCCAGCCGGCGCGGCTTGGCCGCGGGCTTCTTCACCGCGGAGTAGTCCGGCTCGAGGAAGGGGTTGGCCATCTGGCGGGAGATCACCGACTGCGGGATCACCTGGCGCTGCTGGACCACCGGGGAGTCCGAGGCGGCCACCGGCTCCGGCTCCGGGTCCGCCGGGACGTCGATGCCGGCCTCGGCGAGCATCTCGCGGCGCAGCTCGCGGGCCTCGGGGCTGACGACGGCGTCCTCGGCGAGGAGCGTGAGCAGCTTGGAGTCCCGGGCGGCGGTCATCGCCAGGATCGTCGCGATCCCCTCGAGGCGCTTGAGCTCCTCCCCGCGGCGCGACTCACTGATCGTCGTGTCCGCCTTGAGCCTCGCGCGCTCCTCGCGCACGAGGAGCGCGATCGCCTGGAACTGGGTCCGGGTGGAGGGACGCGCGCTGCCGCGCTTCACCGCACCCTCGACCTCGCGGACGGCCTGGGCGAGCACCGGGATGATGCCGGTGTTGTCGCGGTGACGCGTGCGTCGCTGGTTGTTGCGCGGCGCGCCGCGACGTGCGCCTGCGTGGCGCTGGGCTCCTTGAGCCACCGATGTCTCCTTCGGGATGACGACGTTCGTCGCGATGAACGCCCGCACGACACATCTGGGCGACGGACGTCGGCCACGAGAATGCACCGTGATGCGAGCTGCTGCAGCGGACTCGGAGACCGGCGCGGCCCGGTCGACCACCGCGACACCGCCACCCTACCGCGGCACGCCCACCGCCGCGCTCAGGTTATCCGTGGGCGATGTCACGCGCGGTGGGCGACGTCCACCGCCCGCGCCCAGCGCAGCACCTCGTCGGGCAGCTCCGGCGACTCGATCTGCTCACCGGCGAGACGGGCGACGACCGCCGGAGCGGGCACCCGCTCCCCCGAGCCGCGGGTGAGGAACCGTCCGGCCACCACGCCGCGCGCGCACTGCTCGCCGCGCCGGGTGAAGACCTGCTCGAGATAGACGACGCGTTCGTCCCACCCGAGCACCCTGGTGGTGATGTGCACGCGGTCCCCGAGCCGCAGCGAGCGCCGGTAGGTCATCGTCGAGGCGGCGACCACCGGGTACCACGCCTTCTCCTTGAGCGGCGGGAAACCGCCGATGTCGGCGATGTAGTTGCTGCGCGCCACGTCCATCATCTGCAGGTACGTGCCGTTGTTGACGTGGAGGTACAGGTCGAGGTCGGTCGGCAGCACGCGGACCCTCGTGACGGAGGGGTCGAGCACGTGCCTCCCGGTCCTCTTCCGGGGCAGCGCCGTCGCCAGGAGCAGGTGGAGCTGTCGGGACACGTCTCGCACCGTACACCGGCGGACGTCAGTCGCTTCCCTCGTTCTCCTCACCCGCTGCGGGCGGCTGCCGATAGTCAGGCATGCGAGGAGCCCCGAGCGCGGATGGCCACGACCTCGCACGGATCGAAGGGTGTTCTCCCATGGCAGAGGTGCGCCGCACCGACCACCGGCTCTGCATCACCCTGGTGACGGCAGGCCTCGTCGTCCTCGGGGGCGTCGCCGTCGCGAGCAGCCCCGCTCCCGACGTCGTCGTCACCGGCATTGTCGACGGAGACACGATCGACGTCCGGGTCGCCGGCGACGACCAGCGCGTGCACCTGCTCAACGTCGACACGCCGGAACCCGGCGAGTGCGTCCACGACAAGGCCACCGCCTTCCTCGAGCTGCGCCTGCCACCCGGCAGCACGGTGACGCTGGAGTACGACGTGGAGGAGCACGACCGCTTCGGACGCGTCCTCGCGGGCGTCGTCGAGGACGGCACGCTCGTCAACGAGGAGATCGCGCGCAACGGCCTCGGCGTCGCGACGCTCGTCGAGCCCAACGGACGGTTCCACGACGACGTCCTCAACGCGCAACGGGCCGCTGAGGTGGAGCGACTGGGACTCTTCTCCGCCGACATCGCCTGCACCGTCCCCGCCCAGGTCCGTGAGTACCGCGGACTGGTCGAGCGGCTGGAGGACCGGGCCGGGCACGGCACGCTCGACGGGTGGGCCGCAACGGCGTCCGCCGCCGCGCGGGTGAGCTCCGTCCTCGCCGAGGTCCTGGCCGGTGACGACAGCGCCTTCCCGCTGCTCGCCCACGCCGGCCCCACGTCCACGCTGCAGCGGGAGGTCGAGTCCTACGACCTCCGCCTCGCCGATGTGGAGGTCGCCCTCACCGCCGAGCGGCGGGCCGCGGAGGAGCACGTCGCGAAATCCGAGTAGGAGGGCGCCGGACACGAGGAGCAGCAGCGCGCGGAGCAGCAGGGGCGCACCGGCGAGTAGGCACAGGCCCGTAGCCCGAGGAGGGCCGCTCCCGTCGGGCCGTCCGACGGGTGGACGCGGGCCAACACAGCGTCTCGTGGCCTGGACCCCTCGTCTCACCGTGCGCGGCGCTGTGGGAATATTGTCCCCATGTACCGGTTGCACCTGACCTCGCGGGGGCACATCCTCGTCGCGCGGGCGCACGCCATGGCCTGTCGGCCCTAGCCGCCACTCGCCCTCCCCGTCGACCGACGGTCTGCGTGCGACCCTTCGGTCGAGACCGCTTCCTCGCCCAGAAAGGACATCGGCTGTGACCTCGACGATGCATGCGCTCGTACTCCGCGAGCACGGGGACCTCGACACCCTGCGCCTCGAGGAGGACTACCCCCGGCCCCACCTGGTCCCGGGACACGTCGTCGTCCGGGTGACTGCCAGCTCCTTCAACTACCACGACATCTTCACCGTCAACGGGATGCCCGGCATCACCCTGCCGCTGCCGGTCGTCATCGGGCTCGACGTCGTCGGGGTGGTCGAGGAGGTCGCCGACGACGTCACCGGGTGGCGGCCGGGCGCCCGGGTGCTCGTCCACCCGCTCGACCACGAGGGCAAGCTCATGGGCGAGCAGCGCGACGGTGGCATGGCCGAGTACTGCCTCGTCGACGCCCGCCAGCTCATCACCGTCCCCGACGGCGTCACCGACGTCCAGGCCGCCGCCCTGCCCGTCGCGTACGGCACCGCCCACCGCATGATCGTGGGCAAGGGCGCGATCCACGCCGGTGACAAGGTGCTCGTGCTCGGCGCCTCCGGCGGCGTCGGGACGGCGTCGGTGATCCTGGCCAAGAAGCTGGGCGCCCACGTCATCGCCGCCGCGGGCAGCGAGGAGAAGGCCCAGCGGCTGCTGGAGATCGGCGCGGACGAGGTGCTCAACTACCGCGAGGTCGACTTCTACCAGTGGGTCAAGGAGCACCACGGCAAGCCGAGCCGCTGGAGCGACGCGACCGGCGTCGACGTCGTCGTCAACTTCACCGGCGGGGACACCTGGCACCCCACGCTGCGCAGCACCAAGCTCGGCGGGCGGATCCTCGTGTGCGGGGCGACCGCCGGGTTCGACCCGGTCGAGGACCTGCGCTACATCTGGTCCTTCGAGCTGCAGGTGATCGGCTCCAACGGCTTCGCCACCGAGGACTTCGAGTCCCTGCTCGGCATGATCGCGGCGGGTGAGCTCGACCCGTCCGTCACCGACGTGCTGCCCCTGTCCCGGGCCGTCGAGGGGCTACGCAAGGTCCGCGACCGCGAGGTGCTCGGCAAGATCGTCGTCACCCCGGGGAGCGGCGAGTGATCACCGCCGAGGAGCTCGAGGAGCGCCTGCTCGCCGCGCCGTTCCACCGGTGGCTCGGGCTGCGGGTGCTGTCCGTGTCCCCCGAGGAGCTGCGCCTGGGCGCCACGTGGCGCCCGGAGTGGGAGAACGGCACCACCGAGCGGGTCACCCACGGCGGCATCCTCGCCACCCTGCTCGACCTGGCCGCCGACTGGGCGCTGGTCGCGTCGCTCGGCGACCCCGCGCCGACCATCGACTTCACCACCCACTTCCTGCGGGCCGCGCCGCCCGGGGACCTCGTCGTCGTCGCCCGGCCGGTCAAGCTCGGCCGCTCGCTCACGGTGGCCGAGGCCGAGGTGCTGAGCGAGGCCGGCAAGCAGATCGCCGTCGGGCGCGGGACCTACGCCACCTTCGCGCCGAGCGTGACGGGACCGGCGTCGTGAGCCGCAACCAGGGCGACCGGATCGCGGCCGACCGCCCCGACACCCCCGCGCTCATCGGGGTCACCGCGCAGGGCAGCACCACCCTGACCTACGGGCAGCTCGAGGCCGCGGTGCAGTCCCGCGCAGCCCAGCTCGCTGCCCTCGTCCGCCCGGGACAGACCGTCGGGCTGCTCGGACTCAACTCCCCCGAGTGGCTCGTCGCCTTCTACGCGATCCAGCGCGCCGGGGCCGTGCCGGTACCGGTGAGCCACAAGATGCCCGTGGAGACGCTGGGCCACGTGCTGCGGGACGCCGCGGTCGAGCTCGTCCTCGCCGACGAGCAGACGCGGGCCCTCGTCCCGTCCACCGGGGCGGCCCTGCTGGACCTCGGGACCCCCGCGCCCGCGGCGTCGTTCACCAGCGTGGTGCCCGAGCCGCACGACCCGGCGATGATCCTCTACACCTCCGGCTCCACCGGGCGCCCCAAGGGGGTCGTGCTCTCCCAGGCGAGCCACCTGTGGGTCATCGACCAGACCGCACGCACCGTGCCTCCGGGCAGCACGCGGGTGCTCATCTCCGCGCCGCTGTACCACATGAACGCGCTGACGAACTCGCAGCGGTCGCTGGCATCAGGGGCCACCATCGTCCTGCTCCCCGGCTTCCGGCCGGACGTCTTCGTCGACGCGATCGTCGAGCACGGCGTCACCGAGCTCAGCGGCGTCCCCCCGATGTTCGCGATGCTCCTCCAGCGGCCCGAGCTGCTCGAGGGCCGCGACCTGTCCTCGGTCCGCGGGATCTACATGGGCTCGGCCCCCGCCGCGCCGGCGCTCTTCGACCAGCTGCGCACCGTCTTCCCGAACGCGGAGATCCTTTTCGGCTACGGCACGACCGAGTCCGGGCCGGTCGTCTTCGCCCCGCACGCCGACGGTCTGCCGACACCCGACGGCTCGGTGGGCGTCGCCAACCCCGCCGTCGAGCTGCGTCTCGTCGACGCCGCCGGTCGGCCGGTCGAGCGCCACGGGGTGCTGGAGATCCGCAACCCCGCCCTGCTCAGCGGCTACCACAACCGGCCGGACGTGCCTGTGCCCGTCACCGCCGACGGCTTCCACCACACCAAGGACGTCTTCCGCGTGGACGAGCACGGGTTCTACTTCTTCGCGGGCCGCGAGGACGACATGTTCACCTCCGGTGGCGAGAACGTCTACCCGCGCTCGGTCGAGCAGGTGCTCGAGGCGCACCCCGCCGTCGACCAGGCCGTCGTCGTGCCCGTGCCCGACGACGTCAAGGGCGCCAAACCGGTCGCCTTCGTCACCCTGCGCCCGGGTCACCGGGCCGACGAGCAGGAGCTCAAGGCGCACGCGCTGGACCACCTCGAGCCCTATGCCCACCCGCGGCGGGTGTGGGTCGTCGCCGAGATCCCGCTCTCGAGCACGAACAAGGCCGACCGTGCCGAGCTCACCGAGCGCGCCGCCGGCCTCCTGGAGGGGCCGTGACCGCCCTGACCGCCCAGCGCCGCGGGTCGCGCGTGCGCTCGGTGGTGCTGCCGGCCGCCGTCGTCGTCGGGCTGCTCGTGCTCGCCCAGCTGCTCACGGTCACCGACGTCCTGCCGCGCAGCTACGCGCCGCCGCCCACCGAGGTGCTCGCCTCCCTGGGGCGGATGCTCGCCGGTGCCGCTGTGTGGGCCGACATCGGCAGCACGCTCGTCGGCTGGGCGGCCTCGCTGGGCATCGCGGTCGCGCTCGGCACGGTCGTGGGGCTGCTGCTCGGCAGCGTGCGCTGGGTGCAGTGGCTGCTCACGCCCGTCGTCGAGTTCCTCCGCCCGATCCCGTCGATCGCGCTCATCCCGCTCGTCATCCTCACCATCGGGGGCGGGCGCGACGGCGAGGTCTTCCTGGCCGCCTACGCGGCGGTGTGGCAGATGCTCGTCGCGGCGATCTACGCCACCGCGTCGGTCGACCCGGTGGCCCGGGACACCGCACGGGCCTTCGGCTTCACCCGCATCCAGACCATCCGGTGGGTCACCCTGCCCGCGATGCTCCCCGGCCTGGTGACCGGGGTGCGGATCGCCTCGGCGACCGCGCTGATCATCACCGTGACCAGCGAGATCATCCTCGGCGTCCCTGGGCTCGGCTCGGGGCTCAACCTCGCGCGCAACGCCGGCGACCTCACCCGGATGTACGCCTACATCGCCGTCATCGGCGTCGTCGGCCTGGCCATCAACACCGTCTTCACCGCCGCCACCCGCCGCCTCCTCTGGCAGGGAGGCCGCCGATGAGCCGCCGCACCTTGACCGGCCTGCTCGGAGCCGTGCTCGCCCTCGCCGTGTGGTGGGTGACGTCGGCCGGCTCGACCAACCCCTTCTACCCGCCGCTGCCGCGGGTGCTGGAGAGCCTCGTCGAGTACTGGCTCGGCGGGGCAGGCACCGAGCACCTCCTCGACAGCGTCCGCAACCTCGGCGTCGGCCTGGGGGTCGCCGTCGCCCTCGGGATCGGCCTGGGCATGCTCATCGGCCAGGTCCGGGTGCTGGACCAGGCGGTCTCCCCGACCTTCGAGTTCGTCCGGGCCATCCCCGCCACCGCGCTGCTGCCGTTCGCGATGGTGCTCTTCGGGCTCGGCACGTCGATGAAGATCTTCATCATCGCCCTCGGCTGCTTCTTCCCGATCCTGCTCAACGTCATCGACGGCTGCCGTCAGCTCCCCCCCACGCTGCTCGACACGACTCGCAGCTTCGGGATCACCGGGTGGTTCCGGCAGCTCAACGTCGTCGCCCCGGCGATCTACCCGCGCGCCGCGGCCGGGATCCGCATCGCTATCCCGCTGGCCCTCATCCTCGTCGTCACGAGCGAGATGACGGGGAGCAACACCGGCATCGGCTTCGTCCTGTACACCGCCCAGAGCTCCTTCAACCTCGTGGCCGTGTGGGCGGCGATCCTCCTCCTCGGGATCCTCGGCCTGCTGCTCAACCTGCTGTTCGGCGTCTTCGAGCGCCTCACCGACCGCCGCTACCACCGAGCGTGAGATGACACCTTCACCGATCCTTCGAGTCGACCGCCTCGCCCGGGACTACGGGTCCTTCCGAGCGCTGGACGACATCACCTTCGACGTCGCCGAGGGCGAGTTCTTCACCATCGTCGGTCCCTCCGGGGCGGGCAAGACGACGCTGCTGCGCTGCCTCGCCGGCCTCCTCGAGCCCACGTCGGGCAGCATCGAGTACAAGGGCCGGGTGGTGAGCGGCGTGCCGCGCGAGTTTGCCGTCGTCCTCCAGGACTACTCCCGCTCGCTGCTGCCGTGGTTCTCCGTGGAGAAGAACGTCGCCCTCCCGCTCCGCGCCCACGGCGTGGCCAAGCCCGACATCGCCGCGCGGACCACGCAGGCCCTGGCCGACGTCGGGCTGGAGAGCGCCGCCCGCAAGCACCCCGGTGAGCTGTCCGGCGGCATGCAGCAGCGCGTGGCGATCGCCCGCGCCATCGCCTACCGGCCCGAGGTGCTCGTCATGGACGAGCCCTTCGCCTCGGTCGACGCGCAGACCCGGGCGGACCTCGAGGACCTCGTCCTGAAGCTGCGTGAGGAGTTCGGGATGACGGTCGTCTTCGTCACACACGACGTCGACGAGTCCGTCTACCTCAGCGACCGCGTCGCGGTCGTGTCCAAGTCGCCGAGCCGCATCACCAAGGTCGTCGACATCGACCTGCCCCGGGGGCGCGACCAGATCGCCACCAAGGAGCTCACCCGCTTCAGCCGGCTGCGCTCGGAGGTCTTCGCCGAGATCCGCAACCGCGTGCGCGACGTCGATGCGACCGAGCCCACCAACCCCGAGTACGTCATCTGACGGAGGACCCCATGAGAGCACGCACCACCACCATCGCCCTGGCCGCCTGCGCCACCCTGCTGCTGGCCGCCTGCGGCGGAGGCGGGGACGAGCTGGCGGCCGGCGACGACGGCCTGACCCCGCTCACCGTCATGCAGATCCCGACGATGGACGCCGGTCCCCTGCACCTCGGCGTCGAGGAGGGCTTCTTCGAGGAGGAGGGCCTGGACGTCGAGGTCCAGATCGCCGAGTCCGGCGCGGCGATCGTCCCGTCGGTCGTCAACCAGGAGAGCCCCATCGGCTACGCGAACGCGGTGAGCGACCTTCAGGCCATCGACCAGGGGCTGGACGTCAAGTTCGTCGCCAACTGCTGCGGCGTCGGCTCGGACCCCGAGGCGGACACCTCTCGCATCTACGTGCTGCCCGACAGCGAGATCACCGACATCGACGGCCTCGCCGACGCGAACATCGCGGTGAACTCGGTGAACAACCTCGGCGACCTCACCATCAAGGCGGCGCTGGAGAACAACGGCGTGGACACCTCAGAGATCGAGTTCACCCCGATGAACTACTCCGACATGCCCGCCGCCCTCGAACGCGGGGACGTCGACGCGATCTGGTCGGTCGAGCCGCACAAGGCGATCTCCGACAGCCACGGCTTCGAGCCGCTCATCTCCAACTTCGTCGAGTCCTTCCCCGACACGACGATCGGCTACTACATCACCAGCGGCGCCTTCGCCGAGTCCAACCCGGAGGTCGTCGCCGCGTTCCAGCGCGCGATGAGCCGGAGCAACGAGTTCGCCACGGAGAACCCGGACCGGGTGCGCGAGGTCATCGTCGAGGAGCTCGAGCTCGACCCCGAGCTCGTCGAGCAGACCAACCTCCACGTCTTCGCCCCGGGCCTGGACGAGGAGAGCATCGAGGTGATCGGCGAGGCCGCCGTTGAGTACGGGATGATCAGCGAGGAGCCGGACTACGAGGAGATCGTCATCAGCCCCGGTGAGTGACCGGGTTGACGGTGAGCTCGGGGACCTCGACGTCGTCGGGGGCCCCGAGCACGCTGCACACGGCCGCCGCGACGCTCGCCGGGCTCATCGCGGTGGCCGGGTCGAAGTCACGGCCGGCCCGCGCGTGGATCCGGTGCTGCATGCCGGTGTCGGTCCGGCCGGGGAAGACCGAGGTCACCCGCACGGCCGGCTCCTCCAGGCGCAGCGTGTCGGCGTACGCACGCAGCGCGGCCTTCGACGCCGCGTAGGCGCCCCACCCCGGGAAGCTGCGCAGCGCCGCGGTCGAGTTGACGAACACCACCTGACCGCCGCGGCGGCGCAGGCCGGGCAGCAGGACGCGGGTGAGCTCGACAGGCCCGGCGAGGTTGGCGGCCAGCACGCCGGCGAGCAGGCCCGGATCGAGCTCGGCGGCCGCCGCCACCCCCTCGACGCCGGCGCAGTGGACCACCGCGTCCACCTCGGTCCCGGCGACGCGCTCGGCGATCGAGGCGGTGTCCGCGAGGTCGAGGAGCAGCACCTGCGCCGCCGGCACCTCGGCGCCCAGCCGCTCGACGTCCTCGGCGCGCCGGACGGTGAGGACGAGGTCGTGGTCGGCCAGGGCGGCGGCGACGGCACGTCCGATGCCGCGGGCGGCACCGGTGACGAGGACGCGGCGGGCAGGTTCAGGAGCCATCGATGACCAGACTACGCACCACCGAAGGAGCGCCATGACGATCCCCGCCACCCTCGACCACCTGCTGTGGGCCGTGCCCGACCTCGCCGCCGGCGTGGCCCGCCTCGCGGAGCTCACCGGGGTGACGGCCGTGCCCGGTGGCTCGCACCCCGGCCTCGGCACGGCCAACCACCTCCTCGCACTCCGCGTGCCGGGCAGCACCGGCCCGCGCCGCACCTACCTCGAGGTCATCGGCCCGGACCCGGCGCAGGACCTGCCCGCGGATCAAGTGAGCCTGGGCGTCGGCCATGTCACGGAGCCGTCGCTTCACACCTGGGCGGTGCGCCCGGACGACCTCGACGAGACGGTGCGCCTGGCCGCGGCCGCCGGGGTCGACGTCGGCGAGGTCCGCAGCACCGAGCGCACGACCCCTGACGGCCGGCTGCTGCGCTGGCGGATGACGGCCGGCCAGGGCGGCGTCCAGCCCTTCCTCATCGACTGGCGCGACACCCCGCACCCGGCCCAGGCGGAGCTGCCCGAGCTCAGGCTGCTCGACCTCTCCGTCACGGCGACGGACGTCGCGGCGACCGGACGGACGCTCGCGGCCCTCGGCGCACCGCTGACGGTGACCGCCGGTGACCGCGACGCGCTGCGCGCCGTGCTGCTGACCCCGCGAGGCGAGGTCGTGCTCGAGACCGCGTGACGGGCCCTCGGAGCGCCGCGCCACCGTGCCGAGCAGTCACCGGCGCTCGGGATGCGGCCGCCCCGCCCGCGTCCCACCCTGGAGGTGTCCACACACGCGAACTCTGGAGGACACCATGGCCGGAACCGTGGCAGAGAGCATGACGCCGAACCCGACGACGATCGAGGCGAACCGCAGTGTCCGGGACGCCGCGGAGATCCTCGCCTCCGGTGACGTCGGCGCGGTCGTCGTCGTCGACGACGGCCAGGTGGTCGGGATCGTCACCGACCGCGACATCGTCGTGCGCGTCATCGCCGCCGGCGGCTCGCCCGAGGACCCGGTGCGCCAGGCCTGCAGCCAGGACCTGGTGACCACGACGCCCGACGCCGACACCGCAGAGGCCGTACGGCTCATGCGGGAGCGCGCCGTCCGCCGCATCCCCGTCCTGCAGGCCGGCAGCCTCGTGGGGATCCTGTCGATCGGTGACCTCGCGATCGACCGCGACCCGTCCTCGGCACTGGCCGACATCTCCGCCGAGGAGCCGAACACCTGACGTTCAGGCGCGGCGGGCGCCGTCCTCGAGCTCGACGACGGTGCCCGCCCGGACGGCCTCCAGGGCGGCAGCCACCCGGCGGCCGAGCTCGGCGCCCGTCAGCGCGGTGACGTCCGCGGGCGCCACCCACCGGGAGTCGGCCAGCTCGTCCGGCGGCAGCCGCAGCCCGGTACCCGCGAGCACGACACGGCCGTCGTAGACGAGCATGATCCCCTCGGTGAGGTCCGGCCGGGGACCGATCCACTCGAGGACGAGGAGCGGCCCGACGGGCAGGTCGCGACCGAGCTCCTCGCGCAGCTCCCGCGCGCGCACTCCGCGGGGTGACTCGTCCCGCTCCACGGCTCCTCCCGGCAGTAGCCATCCCGACTCGTACGTCGGCCGGATGAGGAGCAAACACCCGCCGTCGTCGCGGACGATCGCGTGGGCGGCCACCCGCATGCGAGGCGTTTCGTCCCCGTGGACCGCGGTGTCCCCGGGCTCGGCCGCGCGGCGGTAGCGCGCACCGCTGTGGTCCCCGGTGAGGAGGCCCTCGCCGACCGGGGCCCAGCGCACGGTGGCCGAGTCGTAGAGCCCCTCCGCGCACAGCGCGTCGACCCGTGCCTCGGTGTACGAGCGACCCGGCGAGAAGGTCTGCGCGACCACCGCGAGCTGTACAGACTACAGCTAGCGCGTCACCTTCCCGGTGAGCGCGGCGACTGGCTGGGTGAACACGGGCTTGGCCACCACCCAGGCCCCCACCATGAGGACGAGCGAGACCGCGAAGAAGACCAGGCCAAGCCAGCCGCCGTCGTCGCGCGCCGCGTACATGTGGTTGAGGTTGGCGACGGCGTCGGTGGCCAGCACCAGCGTGACGTGCACGACCGTGAAGGCCACGAAGTAAACCATGAGCGGGAAGTGCAGCGCCCGCGCGAGGCTCATCGGGACCACCCGGCCCACCGCGCCCTTCGGCCAGGCCGGCGACATGCGCAGCCCGGTGACCAGGGCGAGCGGCGCGGCGACGAAGACGGTGACGAAGTAGGCGAGCACCTGCAGCGCGTTGTAGGTGACCCAGCTGTCGTGCACCGGCCAGTCCAGTGAGGCGTACTGGATCGCGACGGACAGCGCGTGGGGGAAGACGTCCCAGCTCGTGGGCACGATCCGCGCCCAGTGCCCGGTGGCGAGGATGAGGACGAGGAAGACGACGCCGTTGAGCGTCCACAGGACGTCGACGGCCAGGTGCAGCCACAGGTTGAGGCTGATCCGGGCCGGCTTGCCCTTCGTCCGCAGCCGGCCGGTGTTGCGGCGCTGCCAGTGCCCCTTGGGGCGCTGCGTCGTGCGGACCAGCCAGCCGCTGCGGACGATGAAGACGAGGAAGAACGCGTTGAGGACGTGCTGCCAGCCCAGCCAGGCCGGCAGGCCGACCGGCGTGGTCTCCGGCAGCTCGCTCGTCCCCGGGTAGTCGGCGATGAAGCCGGCGACGGCTGGCTGCTCGCGGGCCCACCGCGCGAGGAGCACCACCAGGACGAGGGCCACGAGCGCGGCCGGCACCATCCAGGCGAGCTG
The DNA here is from genome assembly GCF_035607575.1 of Georgenia sp. H159. NCBI lineage: Bacteria > Bacillati > Actinomycetota > Actinomycetes > Allobogoriellales > Allobogoriellaceae > Georgenia > Georgenia sp. H159. The sequence goes on from NZ_JAYDZY010000006.1 coordinate 221,556, forward strand.
CCTGCTGCGTGTCGCACTCTTCTTCGTCTGGGCCGACATGCCTCACCCACTTCTTCCAGCCGACGGGGACGGGCGCTGACGCCCGGGCCACAGCCTACGTGTGCGGGTGATTGACCGGCGTCATGGTCCGGCCGGGCCGCTCTCCGTAGCGTCCGGAGCAGTGGCAGCTGCCGCACGGACGGAGGAGAAGAGAGATGAACCAGATGCAGGCGTGGCTCAGCGGCAGGTGGGCGGTCCCGGCGGTCAGCGGTGCGCTGATCGTCGCGTCGTTCGCCGTGGGCTCGGAGTCGTGGGGCGACGTCCTCATGGTGGCCGCGGCCGTCGTGGCGGGCTGGCAGATCGTGCTCACGGCGGTCCGCGCGCTCATGGCCAAGGTCATCGGCATCGACCTGCTCGTCGCGGTCGCGGCGATCGGCGCGGTCGTCATCGGTGAGTACTGGGAGGCGGCAGCGGTGACGTTCCTCTTCGCCATCGGGCACGCGCTGGAGAACGCCACCCTCACCAGGACGCGGTCCGCGCTGGCGGAGCTGGTGGCCGTGGCCCCGGACGTCGCCGTCGTCCTGCGCGACGGCGAGCAGACCGAGGTGCCCGCGGCCGCCGTCGTAGCCGGTGAGACCGTGCTGGTGAAGAACGGTGCGAAGGTGCCCGTCGACGGCGTCGTCATCGGCGGGAACGGCGCACTCGACGAGGCCTCCATCACCGGCGAGTCGATCCCCGTGGAGAAGTCCGACGGCGACCAGGTCTTCGCCGGCACCGTCTCCCGCGGCGGCTTCCTCCAGGTGGAGGCGACCGGTGTGGGCGCCGACACCACCCTGGCCCGGATCATCCACCGGGTCGAGGAGGCGCAGGACGCCAAGGCGAGGACGCAGGCCTTCATGGACCGCTTCTCCGCCTGGTACACCCCGGCGATCATCGTCCTGGCGGTCGCCGTCGGCCTCGTCACCGGTGACGTCGTCCTCGCGCTCACGCTGCTCGTCATCGGGTGCCCCGGGGCGCTGGTCATCTCCATCCCGGTGGCGGTCGTCGCCGGCATCGGCCGCGGCGCCAAGGACGGCATCCTCGTCAAGGGCGGGGAGTTCCTCGAGACCTCCGCCCGCATCAGCGCCGTCGCACTCGACAAGACGGGCACCCTCACCGAGGGACGGCCCCGGCTGACCGACGTCGTCGTGCTCGACGACGGCCTCGACCGCGCTGCCGTGCTGTCCTGGGCCGCGCGTGCCGAGGCCGGCTCCGAGCACCCGCTCGCCCGCCCCGTGATCTCCGCCGCCCGGGACGAGGGCCTGTCGGTCGCCGGCCTGCCCGAGACCACCGAGCCGGTGCCCGGCAAGGGCATCGTCGCCACCCTGGACGGTCACCGGGTGGCCGTCGGCAACCTCGCCCTGATCGCGGCCGAGGGCATCACCGACGACGACGGCGCGGCGGCCGTCGTCGACGCGCTCGCCTCCGCGGGACGCACCCCCGTGGTCGTCGCCCTGGACGGGCGGGTCGTCGGGGTGGTGGCGGTCGCCGACCGGGTCCGGGTCGACGCACCGGAGATGGTCCGCCGGCTGCACGCGGCGGGCGTGCGGAAGGTCCTCATGCTCACCGGTGACACGGAGCGGGTCGCCCGAGCCGTCGCGGCTCAGGTGGGGGTGGACGAGGTCCGTGCCGGGCTGCTGCCCGAGGACAAGCTCGCCGCCATCGCCGAGCTCCAGCGGGAGGGGCACACCGTGGCCATGGTCGGCGACGGCGTGAACGACGCCCCCGCCCTGGCGACCGCCGACATCGGCGTGGCGATGGGCGCGGCCGGCACCGGCGTGGCGATCGAGACGGCCGACATCGCGCTCATGAGGGACGACCTGCTCACGCTGCCCCAGGCGCTGCTCCTGGCCCGCCGCACCGTGGGGGTCATGCGCCAGAACATCGTGATCGCGCTGGCGACCGTTGCCCTCCTGCTCGCCGGCGTGCTCCTGGGTGGTGTCACCATGGCCGTCGGGATGCTCGTCCACGAGGTCTCGGTGCTCGTCGTCATCGCAAACGCCATGCGGCTGCTGCGCCGCCGCAGCCGCCCGGCCCCGCCGGTGGCGACACAGCCCGCGCCCACCCAGCCCGCCCCGGTCCAGGCCTGACAGCCCAGCTCCGCAGAGAATCGAGGAACGACATGTCCAAGGTCTACGTCTTCACCCAGTTCGGCGGTCCCGAGCACCAGGAGCTCCAGGACCGGCCCGTGCCGCAGCCGCGCGCCGGTGAGCTGCTCCTCGAGGTGCGCGCGGCCGGGGTCAACCCGGCCGACGCTAAGGTCCGCGCCGGCCTCTTCGGGACCGGCCGCCGGCTGCCCGTGGGGATGGGCCTGGAGGCGGCCGGTGTCGTGGCAGCGGTCGGCGACGGCGTGGAGGGCTTCGCGGTCGGGGACGCCGTCCTCGCCGGGGTGCCGAACGGCAACGGCGGCTTCGCCGAGCACACCATCGTCCGCGCCGTCGAGGCGGTGACCAAGCCGGAGGAGGTCTCCTTCACCGACGCCGCCACCCTTCCGGTGGCGGGCACGACCGCCTACGACCTCACCCACCACGTCGACCTCGACGCCGGCCAGACGATGCTCGTGCTCGGCGCCGGCGGCGGGGTCGGGCTGATGGCCGCGCAGATCGGCGCGGTCCACCAGCTCCGCACCATCGGTGTCGCGAGCGAGGCCAAGCGCGAGCTCGTCGAGTCCACCGGGGCGGTCTTCGTGCCCTCGGGCGACGGCTTCGCCGACCGCGTCCGCGTCCTCGCCCCCGACGGCGTGGACCTCGTCGTCGACCTCGTCGGCGGTGAGGTGCTGCGCCAGGCTGCTCCCCTCGCCACCGAACCGGGACGGGTGGTGTCGGCCGCCGACCCCGCCGTCGTCGAGCTCGGGGGCGGGATGCGCCGGCACGACCCGGAGGCGCTGAGCAAGATCACCGGCGTCGTCCAGCACGGCCTGCTCGACCCGCACGTCACCGCCACCTACCCGCTCGAACGGGCCGGCGAGGCGCTGGCCGCCGTCGAGACCGGCCACGCGGCGGGGAAGGTCGTCGTCGAGGTCGGCTGACGAGCGAGCCGACCCTCAGTCCTGTCCCGACGCACGAGTCGGCGGGACGTCGACCCCTGAGTCGGCGCGGTGACCTGCGACATAGCATCCCTAAAGGGACATGTGACCCTGCCGTGACGCTATACTGACGCTCATCCCGCCGCACCGGCGCTCCCGGCCCCTGCCGAGACGATCGCCGTTGATGCGCGACCACTGGTAGCTGCGGTCGACTCCGCACACCTACCGGACCCCACCGCGCTGCGGTTCGAGCACGCCCCCGCTCACCGCGCGCACCTGAGAACAGAGAGGCGGTTGCCGTGCACCGACGTCCCCGAGTGCTGGCCGGGTTCGACCCGACGTTCGTGGTGGAGGACCGCGGTCGGCCCGACGCCCACGAGGTCAAGTACACCGTGGACGCCGTCGGCAACGAGCTGCTCCTCTACCGCGACACGACCTCCCGACGCCAGCGCGCCCGCGACCGGGTCTCGATGCTCAGCAGTCGCGCCGTCTCGGCCCTCCCCCGCCGCCTGGGCGCCGCCCTGGCGCGCGTCGCCGACCGGGCTCAGCGACTGAGCCGTCGTGCGCCTGCCCAGCCGGGCCGGCTGACCCGTCGTGTCGTGGAGTACGACCACGCGAGGGAGGAGGATGTCCGGCGCGCACACGTCCTGGCGGTCCTCCGCAGCGCCGGCGTCCGTGCGACCGTCATGCCCGCCGGTGCCGGCAGACCGGCTGCCGTCGTCGTCCGCCGCGGCGACCGCTCCCGCGCGTGCGCGGCCCTGGCCGCCGGCCTGGACCGGACGTGGCGGACGGTACCGCTCGACTCCCACCGGGCCCAGGCCCGTCCCCGGAGGGTGAGCGCTGCACGGCTTCGGTGGTCGGCGGCCCACCGCGACGGGATCCGCCTCTTCCGGACGGTTCCGGGGCCGGCCCGTTCGCTCGTCGGCCGGGAGGTGGGCGTCGACGTCGAGGTCTGGCCGGAGGTGCTCCCGACCGCGACGGGCCCGGGCGAGCTTCCCTCGGAGACCGACGGAACCCTCGTCGCGCCACGCCGCCAGGCGTGGACCACCCACCTGACCTCCGCGCAGTGGCTGGACGCGGACGCGCGCGGTTCCGTCGAGACCGGCGGGCTCCCGCACCTGTTCGACGTCACCGGGCCGATCGACGCCGTCTACACGTGGGTCGACGGCGAGGACGCGGAGTGGAACGCCCGCCGGCTGGCCGCCCTCGGCGTGCCGGCTGCCCAGCGCACCGCGGAGGCGACGCACAGCGCGCGGTTCCGGTCCCACGACGAGCTGCGCTACTCCCTGCGCTCGCTGGAGATGTTCGCTCCCTGGGTGCGGCGCGTCCACATCGTCCTCGCCGGGCAGGTGCCGGAGTGGCTGGACACCGACCACCCGCGGCTGCGCGTCGTGGACCACCGCGAGATCTTCACCGACCCGGGCGTGCTGCCCGTGTTCAACTCCCACGCCATCGAGTCCCAGCTCCACCACATCCCCGAGCTCGCCGAGCAGTACCTCTACCTCAACGACGACGTCTTCTTCGGCCGCCCCGTGGCACCGAGCCTGTTCTTCCACGGCAACGGGCTGGCGAGGTTCTTCACGTCCTCGGCGCTCATGGACGCCGGTGACCACCGGCCGCACGATGCTCCGGTGACGAGCGCGGCCAAGAACAACCGCGCCGTCATCGGCGAGGTCTTCGGGCGGCGGGTGACCCACCTGTTCCAGCACACCCCGCACCCGCAGCTGCGCTCGGTGCTGGAGCACATGGAGCAGACGCACGCCGAGCTGTTCGCCCGGGTGGCGGCCTCGCCCTTCCGCCACCCGGACGACGTGTCCATCAGCTCGGCCCTGCACCACTACTACGCGTACGGGATGGGCAAGGCGGTGCCCGGACGCCTCGCCTACCTCTACCTCGACCTCGCACACCCGCGCGCCGCGACCCGGCTGAGGACGCTGCTGCGTCGCCGCGAGCTCGACGTCTTCTGCCTCAACGACTCCCCCGCCGTCGGCGAACAAGGACGCGGGGAGCTGCTCCACGACTTCCTCGAGCGGTACTACCCGCTGGCGAGCTCCTTCGAGCTGCCGGCCGGCGGCACCCCCGAGGTGCCGGCCGGGCTACCGGTCACGACGACGCGCGCCGCCTAGGCCGTCAGCCGCGGGCGGAGCTCGGCGGCGAAGAAGTCGAGGAAGGCGTCGGGGTCCGGTCCCACGTTCATCGTCACGACGTGGTCGTACCCCGCGTCGGTGAACTGCCCGATGGTGGCGAGGTGCCGCTCGACGTCGGGCCCGCACGCGAACTGCTCGCGGACGTCCTCCTCGCGGACGGTCGCGGACGCGGCGTCGAAGTTCACCGGGTTGGGCAGCTCGGCCATGACCTTCCATCCGGTCACCGCCCACCGTGCCTTGTCGAGCGCCTCGCTCACCGCCTCCTCCTCGGTGGCCGCGTAGGCCAGCGGTGCCTCGGCGTACAGCGGACCCGAGCCGCCGGCCCCGGTGAACTCCTCGATGAGGGACGGGTCGGGGTCGGTGGTGAACAGGGCGTCCCCGAGCTCCCCTGCCAGGCGGGCGGCCTGCGGCCCGCCGCCGGCGACGGCGATGCGCGGCAGCTCGTCGGGGAGGTCGAAGACACGGGCGTCGCGCAGCTGCAGGTGCCGGCCCTCGTAGCTCTGGTAGCCGCCCTGCCACAGCAGCCGGATGATCTCCAGCGCCTCACGGAGCATGTCCTGCCGCACGCTCGCCGACGGCCACGGCTGCCCGACGACGTGCTCGTTGAGCTGCTCGCCCGAGCCCACACCGAGGGTGAAGCGCCCGTCGGAGACGAGCGCCATGGTCGCGGCCGCCTGCGCGATGATCGCCGGGTGGTACCGGATGGTGGGGCAGGTGACACCGGTGACCAGGCCGATCCGCTCGGTGCGGGCGGCGATGGCCCCGAGGACCGACCAGGCGAACGGGCTGTGGCCCTGGTTGTCGAGCCAGGGGTGGAAGTGGTCGCTGATCTCGACGAAGTCGTACCCGACCTCCTCGGCGCGGACCGCCTGGCGGATGAGCTCCTGCGGTCCGAAGGCCTCGGCCGCGAGCTTGTACCCGAGCTTCATGTCTCTCTCCTTCGTGCTGGTCGTCAGAGTCCGGCCGCCTGGCGCACCAGGCGTGCCGCGGCGTGCTCGTCGTCGGTGTCCACCACCGGGACGTCGTCCTCCAGGTGCATCTCGATGCCGGGGTTGTGGACGGCCGAGCCGTCGGCGAGGAAGAAGTGCGGGCTGCCCTCGACGGCGTCCCGGTTGGCGCGGTAGTCGCGCATCATCTGACCACGTGCCCGGCCGTCGTCGAGCGCGTCGCGGAGCGAGTCGGCGTCCACGGAGGGGCACGCGGCGGCGACGTCGAGGATCTCGTGCAGCATGCTGATCGTGCGGCTCTCCGCGAAGAACGCACGCCGCAGCGCGAGGTCGAGCTCCTCGGAGGCAGCGAGCCCCTGCGCCTTCGCGGCATGGACCGCCTCGTTGGCGAGGAGCGAGGTCACCGGCCACTCCGCGGGGTCGCCCGCCCACTGCTGCCAGCCGACCTCGGGGGCGAGCTCGGCGAAGACGGGGATCTCGCCCTCCACGAAGGTCTTCGGCAGCGGGAACCGGTTGACGTCCTCGAGGAGGAAGAGGCGGTGGTCGACCCGGACCGCGTCATCCAGGCCCGCGTCGGCGCGCGCGGCGTAGAAGCGGTGCAGGGCCAGGGTCGCCCAGCCGCACGCGACGTCGGAGTAAAGCACGATCGTCCCGGGCTCCACGTGGATGGCCATGTCACGTCCTTCCGTCGGGTCGCCTCCGAGTCTCACCCGGCCGCGCCCGCCCGGCATCTCACGACGACGGCGTCAGCCCACCGAGCCACCCGCGGACCGCGTCGCCGACCGCGGCCTGGTCCTTCCTCAGGCTGTGGTCACCGTCGACGACGACGGCGTCAGCCCACCGAGCCACGCGCGGACCGCGTCGCCGACCGCGGCCTGATCCTTCTTCAGGCTGTGGTCACCGTCGACGACGACGACCGTCCTCCCCAGCGCGGCCGGTGGCATGCCGAAGGCGTCGCGCTGCCCCTGGACGACGAGCGTCGGGACGTCGACGTCCTCGAGCTCCGGCAGGCGGCTGGGCCGGTCCGCCTTGCCGGGCGGCTGGAGCGGGAAGGCCAGGCACAGCACGCCCACGGCGCCGAGCACCCGCGCCGTGCGGCACGCCACCCGTGCCCCGGACGAGCGACCGCCGACCACGAGCGGAAGGCCGGCGAACGGCCCCGCGAGCAGGTGGAGGGCGACGTCGGTCCACGCGGCGTCGAGCTGCCTGGCCGGTGCGGGCGCGCGCCGGCCGGCGACCCGGTAGGGCTGCTCGACGAGGGCGACGCTCCACCCGGACGCGCGCGCGACGTCGCTCGTGGTGCGCAGGTCCGGTGCCTCGACCCCGCCGCCGGCGCCGTGGCCGAGCATGAGCAGCCCTCGGTGGTCCTCGACCGCTCGCAGGTGCACCCGCGCCGCCCCGTGGGCCGTGCGGATCTCGACGACGTCCGGCTGGCTGTCCACGCCACGATCGTACGGTCGGTCAGGGTGCGCCGTCGTCGGGCCGGGGGATGTCGCGACTGATCCGGAACTCCCGCAACGGACGGTTGGCGACGGCGACGACGACGATCCCCACCAGGCACAGCAGCCCACCGGACGTCGCCGCGAACGCCGCGCTCGTCGCGCCCGCGACCAGGCCCGCGCGGAAGTTGCCGACCTCCGGGCCGGCCACCCCGATGACGTGCTCGACCGACGTGACCCGGCCCCGGTGGCTGTCCGGCGTGGCGAGCTGCACGGCCGCGCCGCGCGAGACGACGGACACGGTGTCCGCGGCACCGGCGACGGCCAGGGCCGTGAGCGCCAGCCACAGCGGCCCGACGAGCCCGAAGACGGCGAGCGCCGCACCCCACAGCCCGGCCGCCCACAGCTGGAGCCGGCCGGGACGGTCCGAGCGGGTGACCATGCCGGAGCCGAGGCCGGCCACCATGCCACCGACGGCCACGGCGCTGAGGAACAGCCCGAGGGTCTCGGGGTCCCCGCCGAAGCGCTGCTCGTTGATCATCGGGAACAGGGCGATCGGCATGGCCAGCAGGGTGGCGATGAGGTCGGTGACGTACAGGCCGCCCAGCACGGGCTGCCCGGCGATGAAGCGCATGCCGTCGACGACGGCCCGCGGCCCGCGGCCGCTGGCCGGTCCGGTGGGCGGCATCGCCGGCAGCCGGACGACGGCGTACAGCGCGGCGAGGAACGCGACGGCCTGGACGACGTAGGGCGGGGTCAGCCCCCACCGCCCGAGGACGACGCCGGCGAGGGCCGGACCGGCGAGCATGGCGACCTGGAAGCTGAGGTGCTGGATCGCGATCCCGGCGGCGACGAGCTCACGGCCGAGGAGGCGGACCGGGAACGTGCGCTGGGCCGGTGCGCCGAGCGCGCCGAACGCGGCCTGGGTGGACACGAGCAGGAGCAGGACCGCGAGCGAGTCGACCGCCGCGAGGGCCTGGGCCGCCAGCCCGAGGGCGGTGAGCACCTGCGCCGTCATCGTCCAGCGGACGAGGCCGCGGCGGTCGACGGCGTCGGCGAGGACCCCGCCGACGAGGCCGAACACGACGAGCGGGACCGCCCGGGCGAGCCCGACCGCGCCGGTCCACACCGGGCTGTGCGTCATCTCCCACACCTGGAACAGCACCGCGACGGTCGCGACCTGGCCACCGAGGGCGGACAGCGAGGTACCGACCCACAGCCGCCGGAACGCCGGGCTCACGCGCAGGGGCCGGACGTCGAGCAGGCGGTGCCTCACCGCGTCACGGTAGCCCGGCGGCGGTCCGCCCTGACAACCCCGGGCACCTCGGGGAGACTGGCCCTCATGCGAACCGCGGAGCAGATCACCGACGTCGTCACCCACCACGGCGAGGGCCCGGTGTGGTCACTGGACTGGGGCGGTCTGCGTTTCGTCGACATGCTGGCCGGCGGGGTCCTCACCCTGCGGGACGACGGTGACGTCGACCGCATCGACGTCGGCCGGGTCGCTGCCATGGTGCGCCCGCGGAGCCGGGGCGGGTACGTCGTCGCCACGGAGAACGGCATCGGCCTCGCCGACGACGTCACCGGTCGCCCCACCCACGCGATCCGGCTCACCGAGGACGACGCCGTCCGCATGAACGAGGGCAGCGCCGCCCCCGACGGCAGCCTGTACGTCGGCTCGATGGCCTGGGACGGGAGCCCCGACGGCGGGACGCTGTACCGCATCACACCCGACGGCGAGACGGAGGTCGCCATCCGCCCGGTGAGCGTCTCCAACGGGCTCGGCTTCTCCCCCGACCACGCCACGGCCTACTACGTCGACAGCGGCACCGGGCGCATCGACGTCTTCGCCGTCGACGGCGGCACGCTCCAGGACCGACGGCCCCTCGTCGCGGTGGAGGAGGGCACGCCCGACGGGCTCACGGTGGACTCCCAGGGGACGATCTGGGTGGCCGTCAACGGCGCCGGCCAGGTGCATCGCTACTCCCCCGACGGCGAGCGCCTCGAGGTGCTGCGGGTGCCCGTCCCGGACGTCACCGCGTGCACCCACGGCGGGCCCAGCCTCACCGACCTGTTCATCACCACCTCACGCCTCTCCCACGGGGGCGACGCGCCCCCGGCTGCCGGGGCGCTCTTCGTCGCGGCCGTGGACGTCCCCGGCCTGCCGGTGCTGCCCTTCGCGGGATAGCACGGACAGGCGCTGGGAGGCGGCGGCTCAGCGGGGCGGGAGCTCCGGGGGCAGACCGAACGCGGCGAAGAGCTCGGGGGCGAAGAACGCGGTGACACGCGCGACGCCGTCCTCGGTGGCGGTCACGTGCTGCAGCTGGAACGCGCGGTGCACGCCGTCCTCCTCGCGCATGTAGAGCGCGGCCACCGGGTCGCCGTTCGCCGAGGTGGGGACCATGCGCATGTCGCCCGCTCGCTGAGCCGGGCACCAGGTGCTGATGAGCGCGCCGACCTCCTCGGGGCCCTGGTACCAGCCGGGAAAGGGGGGCATCTCCCAGACGACGTCGGCCGCCAGCAGATCGACGATCGCGGGGACGTCATAGGCCTCGAAGGCGGCCATGTAGGCCTTGAGCAGCCGGCGGTGGCGGTCGTCGTCGGGCAGCCGGGGCGGGACGTCGGGATCGACCGCGGCCAGCCGGCCGCGTGCCCGCTGCAACGTCGAGTTCACGCCGGCCACCGTCATGTCCAGCGCCTCCGCGACCTCCCGCGCGCGCCACGCGAGCACGTCGCGCAGCAGCAGCACCGCGCGCTGCTGGGCGGTGAGATGCTGGAGTGCCGCGACGAAGGCCAGGCGCACGCTGTCCCGGCTCACCGCCTGGGCAGCGGGGTCCGGGGGCCCCTGGGCCCAGAGCAGGTCGTCCGGCATCGGCTCCAGCCAGGAGACCCCGACCTCGGGGCGCGGCTCGTCCCGGGCGTCGGACACCGGGGCGCCGAGCCCCGTGGGCAGAGGCCGCCGCTTGCGGCCCTCGAGGTGGGTGAGGCAGGCGTTGGTCGCGATCCGGAACACCCACGTGCGCAGCGACGAGCGGTTCTCGAAGCCGTGGAAGGCGCGCCAGGCGCGCAGGTAGGTCTCCTGGACGAGGTCCTCGGCGTCGTGCACCGAGCCCGTCATGCGGTAGCAGTGCGCGAGGATCTCCCGGCGCAGCGGTTCGAGCAGCTCGGCGATGTCTCCGGCCGTGGCCTCGGGCCGGTCCGCGAGCGCCGTCGTCGTCGACTCCATGAGCCGACCGTAGGCCGTGTCCTCGGGCCCTGTCACCCTTGTTTCCCAAGTTCCACGGGTGCCGACGAGAACGCTCACGCCGCGTCCGCCGCCCGCTCGACAGCAGCGACGTCGATCTTGACCATCTGCATCATGGCCTCCATCGCGCGCCGCGCCCGGCCGGGGTCGGGGTCCTTGAGCAGCTGGATCATCCGGGTGGGCACGATCTGCCAGGACAGTCCGTAGCGGTCGGTGAGCCAGCCGCACTGGACCTCGCGTCCGCCGGCCTCGAGCAGCCGCTCCCAGTAGTGGTCGACCTCGGCCTGGTCGGCGCACTGGACCTCCACCGAGATCGCGTCGGTGAGCGGGTGCCCGGGGCCGCCGTTGAGGGCCGTGAAGTCCCTGCCGTCGAGACGGAAGTGGACGGTGAGCGGCTCACCCTCGCGCTCGGGGTTCGACCCGCCCCAGCGGGTCACCTCGACGACCTCCGAGCGGGGGAAGACGGAGACGTAGAACTCGGCTGCCTCGAGGCCCTCGGTGTCGAACCATAGGCAGGTGGCGATGCTCGGCATGGCTGCTCCTTCCGCGGGGCCCGGGTGGCCCGCTCCCCTACCGACCCACGACGACGGCGGAACTCATCGCAGCGGCCCACGATGACTTCCGCGGCCCGTTCGGGTCGGTCAGCAGTGAGGCGGGAACAGCCGCCGTCGATCGCCCGGGTCACGGGCAGGAGAGAGGACCGACCGATGGACCGCATGATCTTCGTCAACCTGCCGGTACGCGACGTCGACGCCACCCGACGCTTCTACACGGGCGTCGGCTTCGAGGTGAACGAGACGTTCTCCGACGAGCACTGCGTCTGCGTCGTCGTCTCGCCGACGATCTACGTCATGGCGCTGGACCACAGCCGCTTCGCCGACTTCGTGAGCACCCCGATCGCCGACGCGCGGCAGGCGACCCAGGTCATCAACTGCCTGTCGATGGAGACACGGGAGGAGACCGATGCCTTCGTCGCGGCTGCGCTGGCGAACGGCGGCGCCCGGCACACCTACCCGACGCACCTCGAGGACGCGGAGGGACCCCAGGGTGAACAGATGTACGGGGCCGCCGTCACCGACCCGGACGGTCACGTGTGGGAGCTGCTCTACATGACGGAGCCCGCCGAGGCCTGACCCGTCGCGCCACATCCGTCGTGCCGGGACGCGACCTCGAGCCCCGGACCCCGGCGGACCGCGCGTCCGCGCCCTCCGCTCTCGCGTGCTGTGACGCGCCTGCGAACGTACCGTATGGGGGTATCCACTCCAGAACGCCCTCTCGGTCCGTGCTGCCGACTCGTCGAAGGAATCCCCGCGTGCCCTCCCGCCTGGTCCCACCTCCCGAGGAACGCCCCTCGGCGGTGGACGCTCACCCGCTCGGATCGTGGCACCTGTCGCAGGCCGGGGACCTCGCCGAGCTACGGGCCGGCGTGGTGGCCTCCGCCGGCGGTCCCGCGGTCCCCGAGGTCGGCGGCCCCGCAGGTCGTCTGCTCATCCTCGTCGTGAACGAGCTGGCGACGAACGGTCTCAAGTACGGGACACCTCCCCTTGCCGTCAGCCTCAGCCGGACCGGCGACGGGTGGCTCGTCGACGTCCGCGACGGGAGTGCCGACCAGCCCCCGATGCCTCGGCCACCGGCACTCGCCCGGCCCGGTGGGCACGGTCTGCGGATCGTGGCCAGCGTGAGCACGGCCTGGGGCTGGTACCGCGACGACACCGCCGCACCGGGCAAGCACGTGTGGGCCCACGTCCCCGCACGCCCGCGTGACCTGATACCTCCCCAGCAGTAGCCGGCCGACCGGCGCGGGCGACGTCAGCCGCGTCACGGGGCCCGGGAACCCCGCTGCGTCACAAGGCTCCGGGGTCCGCGTCGACCATCTCGACGCGTGAGGACAGGCCGGTGACCTCGAAGAGGAAACGCACGAGCTCGTTGGCCCCCACGACGCGCACCGGCGAGGAGCCGGCAATCGTGAAGACGAGGGTCAGGACGGAGGAGTCCATGAACGTGACGTCCTGCACGTCGAGATCGACGGGAAGCCCATGACTCAGGGCCTCCCCGCACGCCTCCTCCACCGCCGGACGACACGCAAGATCCAGCTCACCGGCCAGGGTGATGCGGACGCGCGTGCCCGAGGACAGGACGGCGGCCGTGCCTGGTGCGGACGTGTCCGATGACATCTGTCCTCCTCTGCAGCTGGGTCGACGCGGTGGTTTACACCGTAGCCGGATGAGTTTACGTCGTAAAGGCGACAGGCGGCCAGGCACGTGGCCGCCACCGAGCAGATGGGGCCGCGTCCGGCAGGACTCCTGCCGCCTCACCCCATAGCCTGAGGTGCCACATGCTCGTGAGGCGTCCGACCAGAGAGGAGTATGCGGTGGGCAGCGCACCGGAGGTTCAGCGGCGAGGCAGCCTCGACCGCGACCTCGTCGTCGCGACGGCCATCGAGCTCGTCGACGCCGAGGGGGTCAACGCGCTGAGCATGCGTCGTCTGGGGTCAGCCCTGGGCGTGGAGGCGATGGCTCTCTACCGCTACGTCAACGGCCGCGAAGACCTCCTGGAAGCGATCGTCGAGGAGGTCACCAAGCACGTCGAACGCGCCTCCGACATGGACATCGGGCCCCACGGCGGCTGGCAGGCCTACCTGCAACGGCTCGCCCACGCGGTCCGCGAGCTCGCGTTCGCCCACCCGCAGGTCTTCCCACTGGTCGCCACCCGACACCCCGCCGCACCCTGGCTGCGGCCCCCGCTTCGCAACCTCGACGTCGTGGAGGACTTTCTGGCCACCCTCACCTCGGCGGGTTTCAGCGAGGACCAGGCCGTGACCGCCTACCGCGCCTTCACCAGCTTCCTCCTCGGTCAGCTGCTCCTCACCGTGACACAGCGGGGCGCCCAGGCGACCACCGAGGAGGTCCTCGACGAGGGGCAGGTGACCGCCACCCACAGCGACGTCTCCATCGCGGACTACCCCACCATTGCGCGCCTGCAGCGCAAGCTCTCCGTCGACAGCTCCGACGAGGAGTTCGAGGTGGCCCTCGAGCAGCTGCTCAACCGCATCGACGCCGCGGTGAGCCAGTAGCACGGGACCGCGTCGGGCAGAACCGGGTGAGGCTTCGCTGCGGGCCGCGGCACCACCGTGTCTCAGTGGCCGAAGGCCTCCGCCAGCCACCAGGAGGGCTCGTCCGCGACCACCTTCGCGTCGATGAGCAGCGGCCGGTCACGCGACCCGTCGAGCCAGTCGCGCACCGCGCCGAGGTCGGAGGGTGAGCGCACGGTCACCGCCGCGAAGCCGTAGCCGGCGCCGACGGCGGCGATGTCGGTGGGCGGGAAGGTCACGGTCGCGTGCCCCTCCCGCACGAAGTGGTGCACCTCGGCCCCGTAGGCGTCGTCGTTGTAGACGACCACCACCATCGGCAGACCGAGCCGCCGCACCGTGTCGAGCTCGGCGGCTCCCATGAGTGCGCCACCGTCACCGAGCGCGGCTACCGGGAGGCGGTCGGGGCGGGCCAGGGCGGCCCCGACCGCCGTCGCGAGGCCGAGCCCGATCGACTGGAACGCCTGGGTGAAGCAGAAGCCCTGCTCGTCCGGCACGTCGAGGAACATGCTCGGGTAGCCCATGAAGTTGCCCGAGTCCACGGCGACCACCCGCTCGGCCGGCAGCAGGTCGTCCAGCGCGATGGTGAGCGTGCGGGGGTCGATCCGCTCGCCGTCGGACGCGTCGGCGAACGACACGTCGCGCCACCGCAGCTCGGTGGTGAGCCGCTCCTGCAGCTCGGCGCTGCGGTAGCCGTCCCTCGTCCCGCCGCCCAGCCTGCGGCTCACGCCGTGCGCGGTGGCCGTCACGTCACCGACGACGCCGAAGGTGAGGTCCCGGTGCACGCCCAGCGCCTCGGGGGTGTCGTCGACCTGCACGACCGTGGCGCCGTCCGCGATGAGCCGACCGTGACGCATGGTCCACATGTTCAGGGCGCAGCCCCAGCCGACGATGAGGTCCGCGCCGGAGATGAGCTCGGCGGCGAGCGGTGAGGAGAACCCTCCGGAGACGTCCAGCGACCACGGCCGGCCCTGGAACAGCCCCTTGGCCACGGCGGAGGTCGCGAGCAGCGCACCGCACTGGTCGGCGAGCGCGACGAGGGCGTCCCGCGCCCCGGGGGACCGCGCCCCGCGCCCCGCGACGAACACCGGCCGGCGGGCCGCGCGGACCGCGGCGGCCAGCCGGTCGAGGTCTCGCTCGGCGACGGCGCGGCCCGGCGGCGGCACCGTCGGTGGGGGCAGCGGCTGGTCCCCGACCTCGGCGTCCTGGACGACCAGCGGCAGGTTGAGCACCACGGTGCGCCGCTCGTCCCGGGCCAGGGCGACCGCCGCCGCGGTGTCCCGCGCCGCCGTCGTCGGGTCGCCGATCCGTACCGGCACCGCGCCGACCGCCCGTGCGAGGGCGTCCTGGTCGACGTGGAAGTTGGACGTGAGGGTGACCGCCTCGGGCGCGAGCACGACGAGCGGGGTGCGGGACTTGGCCGCCTCGGCGATCCCGGTCATCGCGTTCGTCAGCCCGCAGCCCTGGTGAACGCTCAGCGCCGCCGGGACGCCCGCGGTCCGGGCGTAGGCGTCGGCCATCGTCGCCGCCCCGCCCTCGTGCCGCGCGGCGACGAACCGGGCACCGGCGTCGACCATCGCGTTGGTCGCGTGGAAGTTCCCCGAGCCGACGACGCCGAAGACGTGGTCGACCCCGGACGCCACGAGCGCGCGGCCCACGACCTCCGCGACCCGCATCACGGCCGCTCGACGAGGGCGAGCACGCGGGTGGGCGAGCCCGAACCGGTCTCGATCTTCAGCGGCGAGGCGAGGACGACCGCACCGGTCGCCGGGATCCGGTCGA
Organism: Georgenia sp. H159; assembly: GCF_035607575.1. Lineage (NCBI taxonomy): Bacteria > Bacillati > Actinomycetota > Actinomycetes > Allobogoriellales > Allobogoriellaceae > Georgenia > Georgenia sp. H159. The sequence goes on from NZ_JAYDZY010000006.1 coordinate 237,246, forward strand.
GGTTGCGCAGCTGCGACAGGCCGTACTTGCCGTTGCCCAGGAGGAAGTGGTGACAGGGGAAGAGCGGGTCGAAGCCGCCCGCCGCGCCGGCGTCGGTCCCGACCGTCTCCACCCCGATGCCCTGCAGCGGGCTCTCCTCGGCGACCCAGCGGGCCGCCTCGACGGACAGCCCGGGACTGTGCGGACCGTCGTCGTCGCGGTTGATCATGTCCTGCTGGCTCGTGCGGGCCGACCAGCCGGTGCGGCACAGCAGCCAGCCGCCCTCCGGCAACGGGCCGTGCTCGGCGACGAAGGCGTCGATGTGCTCCCGCTCGATGAGGAAGTCGGGGTCCTGCGCCACCCGCTCCGCGACGTCGAGCACGACGGCGGGGGCCACGAGAGCCCCGACAGGCACCGAGGCGATGTCGGCGAGGTCCTTCCCGGTCACCCAGTGGTTGGGCGCGTCGAAGTGCGTGCCGGTGTGCTCACCCGTGCGGAAGTTGTTCCAGTACCAGCCGGGGCCGCGGTCGTCGTAGCGCGAGATCTCCTCGAGCTCGAACCGCGCGGTCTGCCCGAACTGCTCGGGCAGCTCGAGGACCGGGGTCTGGTCCGACAGTGGCGCGGTGAGGTCGACGATCTCGACGGCGCCGGAGTGCAGCGCGGTGAGGAGGGTGCTGAGCACGGACATGGGGTGTCTCCTTCGACGGTGAGTACCGGCCAGATCCTGGCACATGGCGGGCGGCGGCGGGCGCGTGTCCGCGGCGATGTCCCCACGGGCGGCCGGCGCTTTGCGATCATCGACCCATGACCGATCGCAACGTCCTGGGCCGGCCGCTCGAGGAGTGTGGGACCGACCCGGTCACCGGCTACTACCGCACGGGCAGCTGCGTGCCCAGCGCCGGACACCAGGGGGGCCACAGCGTGTGCGTCGTGGTGACCGAGGAGTTCCTCCGGCACCAGCAGGAGATCGGCAACGACCTCTCGACGCCGCGCCCCGAGTTCGGCTTCCCCGGGCTCGAGCCCGGGATGCGCTGGTGCGTGCTCGCCCCCCGCTGGCTGCAGTCCTACCACGCCGGTGTCGCTGCCCCGGTGGTGCTCGCGGCCACGCACGAACGGGCGCTGGAGGTCGTCGACCGGCTCGCACTGCTCGAGCACGCCGTCGACGTCCCCGACGACCCGAGCTCGCTCGACTGACGCGCGAGCGCCCGCCGAGTCGCATCCCCGGTCCGGCCAACGGGTCGAGGCCACCTCGGGGTACCGGGAGCCGTAAGGTCGGAGCCACCAGTACACCGATCTGGAGAGTCACGATGAGCGAGCAGACCCCCGCCTCCCCCGCCGCGAGCCCGGCCGCCGACCCCGCGGCCGATGCCGCTGCGGGCGTGCCCGTGCCCAAGCGCGTCCGGGTGCACCACCTCGCGCAGTGGAAGGAGCGCGGGGAGCCGATCACCATGCTCACGGCCTACGACGCCGTCACCGCGCGGATCTTCGACGAGGCCGGTATCGACATGCTCCTCATCGGTGACTCGATCGGGAACACCATGCTCGGCCTTCCCAGCACGATCCCGGTCACGGTCGACGAGATGGTCCCGGCGGTCCGCTCGGTGGCGAGCGCGACCCGGCGCGCGATGGTCGTCGCCGACCTGCCCTTCGGCTCCTACGAGGATTCCCCCGAGCACGCCTTCGCCACGGCGGTGCGGATGCTCAAGGAGGGCGGCGCGCACGCCGTCAAGCTCGAGGGCGGGGAGCGGATGGCGGCGCACGTGCGGCTGCTCACCTCCTCCGGCATCCCGGTCGTCGGCCACCTCGGCTTCACGCCGCAGTCGGAGAACATCCTCGGTGGCACGCGGGTGCAGGGCCGCGGGGACGAGGCCGCCGAACGGCTCGTCGCCGACGCCGTGGCACTGCAGGAGGCCGGGGCGGTCGCCGTCGTGCTCGAGATGGTGCCCGCGCCCGTCGCGGCCCGGGCCACCGAGGTCCTCCGCATCCCGACCATCGGGATCGGCGCCGGCTCCGAGTGCGACGGCCAGGTGCTCGTCTGGACCGACATGGCCGGGATGACGGCATGGGCGCCGCGGTTCGCGAAGAAGTTCGGCGACGTCGGCGGTGCGCTGTACACCGCGACCCGTACCTACGCCCAGGCCGTGCGGGAGCGGACCTTCCCCGGCCCCGAGCACTCCTTCGCGGAGTAGCCCCCTGTCGCCGAGAGCGGGGTTGTTGCGGCGCGCCGGCACCAACTCCGCTCTCGGCGAGAGTGGGTGGGGGCGGTTACTGGTCGTCCTCCCAGGCCTTGTCGGCGGCGTCCCAGGCCTCGTTGCGGTCCGCGGCGCGCTCGTAGGCCTCCGTCGCTGCCTCACGGGTGGGGTAGGGGCCCATGCGGTGCAGTGAGCCGGACTTCTTCCCCTGCTCCACCTCCCCGGTGCGGGTGTTGTAGTACCACTCGTCCAGGTCGTGCGGCTTGGTCATCTGCTCGATCCGCTCCTCGCGGTCCTCGGCGGGCTCGTTGACACTTGCCATGGCGCCTCCTTCATCGGGCCTTACGTAGACTCCTCCCATGCTTGCCGATCGCGCCCCCTTGGGCACCCTGACCCCGGGAACGCTGTCCGCGCGGCGGCCGGTCCCCTCGTCCATCGAGTACCCCGAGTACGTCGACCGGCCGGCCCCGGAGCCGTTCACCGGCAGCGAGGTCAACGACCCCGAGACGATCGAGCGCATTCGCCGCACCGCCCGCCTCGCCGCCCAGGCACTCGCGCACGTGGGCGCCGCCGTCCGTCCCGGCATCACCACCGACGAGCTCGACCTCATCGGTCACGAGTTCGCCCTCGAGCACGGCGCCTACCCCTCCTCGCTCGGCTACCGCGGCTTCCCCAAGGGGCTGTGCACCTCGGTCAACGAGGTCGTGTGCCACGGCATCCCGGACAGCACGGTGCTCAGGGACGGGGACATCGTCAACGTCGACATCACGCTGTTCCGCGAGGGCGTGCACGGCGACAACAGCGCGACCTTCCTCGTCGGGGACGTCGACGAGGAGTCCCGCCTGCTCGTCGAGCGCACACGCAAGGCGATGGAGCGCGGCATCAGGGCCGTCAAGCCCGGCCGCGAGGTCAACGTCATCGGACGCGTCATCGAGGCCTACGCCAAGCGGTTCGACTACGGCGTGGTGCGCGAGTTCACCGGGCACGGCGTGGGCCGCGCCTTCCACTCCGGCCTGATCATCCCGCACTACGACGCCGCCCCGGAGCACGACGACGTCATGGAGCCGGGCATGGTCTTCACCATCGAGCCCATGCTCACCCTGGGCACCCCGGAGTGGGAGATGTGGGACGACGGCTGGACAGCCGTCACCGCCGACCGCGGCCGCACCGCCCAGTTCGAGCACATGGTCCTCGTCACCGACGACGGCGCGGAGATCCTCACCCTGCCGTAGCGCCCGGCCCGCCTGCGTCGCCCGGCGCGCTGGGTCGACCGGCCCGCCTGCGTCGCCCGGCCCGCCTGCGTCGCCCGGCCGCACCTGCGTCGACCGGCCCGCCTGCGTCACCCGGCCCGGTGGGTCGCCCCTTTCCGTACTTGGTCGCCCCTATGCGCCCCTCGTGGCGAGCCAAAAGGGCGACCCAGGCGCGCAGTCGCCAGGTGCCCAGCAGCGCAGCCGCCAGGTGCCCGGGTGCGCAGCCGCCAGCCGCGCAGCCTCCAGCCGCCAGGTGCCCAGGCGCGCAGCCGCCAGGCGCGCAGCAGTCAGCGGCCGGCGCGGTAGTGCGAGGGAGGGACGCCGATCACCTGGGTGAACGCGCGGGTGAGGTGGGCGTGGTCGGCGAATCCGAGGGACGCCGCGAGCGCCGCGAGGTCCTGCCCCTCCCCCGTGTCGAGCGCGGCGACAGCGTCCTGCAGCCGGTGCCTGCGCAGCACCCACAGCGGTGAGGCCCCGACGTATCGCACGAACAGACGCTGCAACGTCCGCTCGGACACGTGCAGCCGCTCAGCCACCTGCCCGAGCGCCACGTGCTCCCGCGCGCGCATGAGCGTCACGGCCTCGCGGACGGTCCGGTACCCGGTGTCCGCCCGCACCTCCTCCAGGCGTGGCGCGAGCACCTCCCCCAGGAAGGCGACGACGGCGTCCCGGCGGGCTGCGTCGTCGTCCTCCGCCAGCACCCGCTCGGCGAGCGGACCCACCCCGCCGCCGAGGACCTCCTCGGCCGGCACCACCGTGTCCGTGAGGTCCCCGACGCTGCGCCCGAGGAGCGCGGCCAGCCCGCCGGGGTGGAAGGCGACGCCCGCCACCCGGCCGGCGACGGGGAGGTCGACGGTGAACACCCGGGTGACCAGCCCGTGGACGAGCGCCGCGGGGACCGGCAGCCCGTGGAGCACGCCACCCTCCGCTGCCTCGATCGTCAGGTGGGTGACCGGGTGGCTGAGCACCTCCTGGCGGAACGGTGTCTGGTCCCCGCGCCGCCACGCGACCCACCAGTAGTAGGCGGCGACCTCCGCGAGCGGCTCGGGCACGGGCAGGCGCCCGGCCTCGAACACGTCGGTCCCTGCCTCAGGCCACAGCACGGCCCCCTCGGACCGGCTCGGCCGAGGAGGTTGTCGCCGATGTTCAAGCCCCACCGGACGCACTCTAGGGAGACTGGTCGCCATGAGCACCCACTACCTGCCCGACGGCTACACCTCCCTCAGCCCGCTCGTCGTCGTCTCGCCCGCCACCGAGGCCATCGACTTCTACCGCGCGGTCCTCGACGCCCGCGTCACCTCCCGGATGGACGGGCCCGATGGCACGGTCTGGCACTGCGAGCTGGACCTGGGGAACGGCCGGATGACGGTCATGGACCCGAACCCGCAGTTCCACACCGTCGCGGGCGACACCACGACCGACGACGCCTCGTTCAGCATCGCGGTCTACGTGCCCGACGTCGACGCCACCCTCTCCCGGGCACGGGAGCGTGGCGCGCGTGTCCGCGAGGAGGCCGCGGACTTCGCGGTGACCGGTGACCGCTTCGCCTCGATCCAGGACCCGTACGGGGTGCGGTGGACGATCATGACGCGCGTCGAGGAGCGGACCGACGCCGAGGTCCAGCAGGGACTCGACGCCTGGCGCGCGTCGCTGGAGCAGCCCGCGACCTGAGGACCGGTAGGCTCCGAGGCGTCCCCTCAACCGACCACCGGAGCAGCCGCGATGTCCACGACCAGCATGCCCGTCGCGTTCGGGATCGACATCGGCGGCTCGGGGATCAAGGGCGCCCCGGTCGACCTCGCCACCGGCGAGCTCACCACCGACAGGCTGCGCATCCCCACCCCCACGCCGTCCACCCCGCGGGCGGTGGCCGCGGTGGTCGAGGAGCTGACCGACAGCTTCGAGCTGGCCCCCGACGTCCCCGTCGGGCTGACCTTCCCGGCCCCGATCAAGCACGGGGTGGTGCCCTTCATCGCGAACCTCGACCAGTCCTGGAAGGGCGTGGACGTCCCCGCGCTCATGACCGAGGCGATCGGCCGCAGCGTCGTCGGGGTCAACGACGCGGACGCCGCCGGCTACGCCGAGACGGTCTACGGCGCCGCCAAGGGCGTGCGGGGCCTGGTCCTCGTCGTCACGCTGGGCACCGGCATCGGCTCGGCGCTCGTCGCCGACGGCACCCTCGTCCCGAACACCGAGCTCGGGCACCTCGAGATCGACGGCCACGACGCCGAGAGCCGGGCGGCCGACTCCGCGCGCGAGCGCGAGGGCCTCACGTGGGAGCAGTGGGCCGGACGGCTGCAGCGGTACTTCGAGACGGTCGAGATGCTCTTCTCCCCCGACCTCATCGTCGTCGGCGGCGGCGTGAGCAAGAAGGCGGCCAAGTTCCTGCCACTGCTCGACGTCCGGGCCCCGGTGGTGCCGGCGGCGCTGCGCAACGAGGCCGGCATCGTCGGCGCCGCCGCGCTGGCCGCGGCCCAGTACCGCTGACGGTGCTCGAGCAGGTCGCACCCCGGGTGTGGGTGACGACGTCCCCCACCTGGCTGACGACGTCGACCCTCGTCGTGGACGACGACGGCGCGTGCCTGCTGGTCGACCCGACGCTCACCCCCGCCGACCTCGTCAGCCTCGCCGCGGAGGTCCACGGGCGCGGCTGGCACGTCGCCGCAGCATTCTCCACGCACCCGCACTGGGACCACGTTCTGTGGTCGGACGCGCTGCCCGACGTCCCGCGCTGGGCCACCCCGGCGGCCGCCGCGGCGAGCGCCGCCACCGACCTCGCCGACCTGGCCGCGACCGACCTTCCGGGCCACCGGTGGGACGTCGTCGGCGGCACGACGCCGCTGCCACCGGACACGACCGAGCTGCAGTGGACCGGCCCGCGCGCCGTCGTCGTCCCCACGCCTGGTCACGCACCCGGCCACGCCAGCCTCCACCTGCCCGACGACGCGGTGCTCGTCGCCGGTGACCTGCTCTCCGACGTCGAGGTGCCCCTGCTGGACGACACCGACGGCGCGGTGGACGACTACCGGCGGACGCTGAAGCGCCTCGCGGAGCTCGAGGTCGACGTCCTCGTCCCCGGGCACGGGCGCGTGGCCGACGCAGCCGAGACACGCCGGCGGGTCGGGACGGACCACCGGTACCTCGACGACCTCACGGCCGGCGTCGAGCCGCTCGACGCTCGGCTCGGGGACCCACGGGTGCGCGCGGAGCACGAGCGGCAGGCGGTCGGGCTCGGACGCTAGCCGGGGCGCGCTCGGACGTGCAGGGCGTGCGGGGCTCCCGCACTCAGTACCCCCGGAGGCGGGTGATCTCTCGCCGCTCGCGCTTGGTGGGGCGGCCGGCGCCGCGGTCCCGCTGCGGCAGCCCGGGCTGCTCCACCCTGGGCGGGGGCGGTGGCGTCTCGTCGATCATCGCCTGTGCCGCGACCGGTGCGCCGACGCGCTTGCGCAGCGCCTGACGCACGACGACGGTCCGCGTCTGCGGGCCGCCGGTCACGACCACCCGGGTGCCGGGACCGACGAGCGTCGAGGGCTTGGCGCGGTCACCGTCGACGCTCACGTGCCCGCCACGGCAGGCGGCCTGGGCCTGGCTGCGGGTCTTGAACAGGCGCACCGCCCACAGCCAGCTGTCCACGCGCACGAAGTCGGCCATGACCGCGATGCTACGTCGCGGGGCGGCCTCCCGGTGGGTCGCCCCTTCCGCTCACGGGCCGCCCCTTCCCGCGGAGCGTGCGGAGCCGAAGGGGCGACCCACCGGACGCGGCAGCGTCGCCCGGCGGGCGACCGCTACATCGCGCGGGCGACGCTGCGCCGCAGCGCCCACGCCCCGAAGCCGATGAGCAACAGTGCCATCGCCGCGAGCACCGCGAGGTAGGGGGCGATGTCCATGAGGCCGCCGGAATGCCGCTGGAGCTCGGCGAAGGCCTCGTAGCCCCACGCGTGCGGCGTGACGTGGGCGACGGTGCGCAGCGTGTCGGGGAACAGCTCGAGAGGGAACATGCACCCGCCGAGCGCCCCGAGCACCAGGCCGAGGCCGACCGCGAGGCCGTTCGCGGCGCCCTCGTGGTCCATGACCGAGCCGAGGAGCATCGCGGCGCCCGTGGCGACGGCGCCGAAGACGAGGAGGAGCAGCAGCGCGAGCCCGATGTTCCCGAAGTCGACGTCGAAGATGAGCATGCTCGCGACCATGATGTAGGCGCCCTGGAAGGAGGCGATGACCCACCGGCCGAGCAGCTGCCCGGTGATCGCCTGGGCACCGGACACCGGCGCGGCCAGCACCCGGCCCTGCACGCCCAACCGTCGGGACTGGATGAGGGTGACGGCGCTGCCCAGCGTGGACAGGAAGACGAACATGAGGAGCATCGTCGCGGCGCCGAGGTCGAAGCGACCCAGCCCGCCGAGCTCCTGGGCGATCTCGTCCACGTCGACGACGCTGAGCTCGATCGGCGCGACGTCCTGGCGTGCCGCGTCGAGCGCGGCCCCGGCGTCCGCCGCGGGCACCCCGACGTCGGTGAGGGCGGTGAGCTGGGCGCGCTCGAGCGAGAGGCCCTGGAGCGCGGTGCGGACCAGCTGGCTCGCCGCCTGGGACCCGGCACCCGAGGCGGAGATCATCTCGATCTCGGCGGGCTCGCCGGCGGAGAAGGCCTGCTCGGCGGCGTCGTCGAGGAGGAGCCCGACGTCCGCCCTCCCGCGCGCGACCTGCTGACGCATGGCCTCGGGCCCGGCCTCGGTCACCGCCGCGCCGCCGTCCTCGAGCTCGGCCGTCAGCGCCGTCCGCAGCTCGCCCTCGGTCCCGCTGAGGACGATGCGCCCGGAGCTGCCCTCACCGCCGAACTGCAGGCCGATGACGACGACGAGCAGGAGCGGGAAGATGAGGACGAAGAAGATGTTGGACCGGTCGCGCATGAAGCGCCGCAGCTCGGTCCCGGCGATCGCGAACGGTGCCCTCATGCCGCCACCCCCCGGTCGGGCACGAGCCGGGAGACGACCCCGGCGACGACGGCGAAGGCGAGCATCATCGCGATCGGTGTGCCGACGTCGGCGAGTCCCCCACCGCCGGCGGTGATCCCCAGCCCGCGGGTGAAGGTGGCGACCGGGTTGAGGTCCAGCAGGGTGCCCGCCACACCGGTGGCCGTGATGGGGAAGAAGGCGCCGCCGGCCATGCCGAGGACGACGGCGAGGATCGACTGCGACACCCCGGCCTGCTCCGCCGTGCGCGCGACCCGCACGACGACGAAGGTCAGCGACGTCGCCGCCGCGACGACGCTGAGCACGAGGGCGACGACGAGCGCCGGCGAGCCGAAGTCGACGTCGAAGAGCAGCGCGCCCGCGACGAGGAGCACGAGCGTGGCGCCGACCCCGAGCAGGTAGCCGGCCAGCGCCTTGGCGCCGACGATGAGCCCGGGCCGCATGGGCATCGACTGCAGCCGGGCGAGCGTGCCCTGCTCGCGTTCGTTGATGAGCGAGAGCACGCCGAAGCCGACGGTGAAGAGCAGGAACAGGCCGGCCTGGCCGGCCACCATGGTGGCTCCCGGGTCGAGCTGCTCGGTCGCGGTGCGGCCCTCGACCGTCGTCACGGCGGGCACGGACTGCCCCACCTGCTGACCGAGCCGGCCGAGCTGCTCCGGCGGCAGGCCCAGCTCGCCGCCCGCTCCCGCGGTGACCGTCCCGGCGGTCATCTGCTCGGTGACACCGCGGACGACCGAGATGAGGACGTCGGTCTCCAGCCCCGCGCCGTCGCCCTCGACGAGCTCGACGGTGGCTCCCTCGCCCTGCGTGACGGCGGCACCGAAGCCGTCCGGGACGATGATGCCGAGCTGCGCGTCCCCGCCCTCGGCCCGTGGGCGGACGTCGGCGGGGGCGACCTGCTCGACGGTGACGGCGATCCCCTCGACCTCGGTGAGGGCGCCGACGAGGGCCTGGCCGAGCTCGTCGTCGGCGGCGACGGACGCGGCGACGGTCACCGAGTCGAGCTCGACCTCCTCGGCGCCACCGAAAACCAGGTTCATGACGAACATGAGCGCGATGGGGACGATGACGCCGAAGGTCAGCACGGACTTGTCCCGCACCCGCTGGCGCAGGTCGGTCGTGGTCATCGTGAGCAGCTGGCGCATGTCAGTCCCGCAGCGCCTTACCGGTGAGGTGGAGGAAGACCGACTCGAGGTCGGGGCGGGTGATCTGGACGTCGGCGAGCTCGACGCCGCTGGAACCGGCGGTCGTGACGACGACGGCCACCGCCGTCGGGGCGTCGCGCACGTGGAGGACGATGTCGCGGCCCTCGACGACCGCGTTCTCGACGGCGTCGAGCGCGCGGAGCCGGTCGGCGGCCGCCGCGAGGTCGCCGGTGCCGGCGAGGCGGATCTCGTCGAGCTCGCCGATGATCCGGATGAGCTCCTCACGGGTGCCCTCGGCCTGGATGGTGCCCGCGTCGATGATGCCGATGCGGTCGCACAGCCGCTCGGCCTCCTCCATGTAGTGCGTCGTGTAGAGGACGGCCATGCCCTCGACGGACAGCGCCTCGACCGACTCGAGGATCGCGTTGCGCGACTGCGGGTCCACCCCGACGGTGGGCTCGTCGAGGATGAGCAGCTCGGGGCGGTGCAGCAGCCCGATGCCGATGTTGAGGCGACGCTTCATGCCGCCGGAGAACTCCTTGGTCTGGTCCTTGGCGCGGTCCGACAGGCCGATGAGGTCGAGCACCTCCGCGGTGCGCTGCTTGAGCGCGGCGCCGCCGAGGCCGTGCAGCCGGCCGAAGAACAGGAGGTTCTCCCGGGCGGAGAGCTCGGGGTAGATGGCGAGGTCCTGCGGGACCAGCCCCAGACACTTCTTCGGCTCGACCTGCCGGGGTCCCATCCGCTGCCCGGCCACGAGGACCTCGCCGGCGTCGGCGGCGAGCAGGCCGGCGACCATCGAGATCGTCGTCGTCTTGCCGGCCCCGTTGGGGCCGAGCAGTCCGTAGGTCTCACCCGGGGCGATGTGGAAGGAGACGCCGCCGACGGCGGTGAGGTCCCCGAACCGGCGGACGAGGTCGGTGACCTGGAGGACGGGGTGGTCGGTGCGGCGCTCGACGGTGGTGTCGGCGATCTCGGTGGTCACGGAGTGTCCCTCGGAGTCGAGCAGTGCGCCGGGCGGGCGCCGGCGCGCCCATCGTGGCACAGCCACGGACCTTTTCGGCAGGCCTTTCTGCCCACCCCGGGACCCGTGCCGCTCCAGCCCTCACCACCGTCGAGGACGCCTGGCAGCCCACCACCAGCGGTCTCACCTCACGGCTCGCGGGCGTCCGGCTGGACGCTGCGACCGGCAGACGATCCGCGCCGTGGACCGTGCCACGGCAGGTGCGGGTCGGCGGCTACCGTTCGTGCCCATGTGGCAGGTGTGGGGCACCGGGATGCTCACCGGTCTCGCCCTCATCGTGGCGATCGGGGCGCAGAACGCGTTCGTCCTGCGGCAGGGGATCCGACGTGAGCACGTCGGCGTCGTCGTGCTCCTGTGCGCGGTGAGCGACGCGGCCCTCATCGTCGCCGGGACCGCGGGCATCGGGACGCTCGTCGACCGCGCCCCGGTGGTGCTCGAGGTGCTTCGCTGGGGCGGCGTCGCCTACCTCACCTGGTGGGCGGTGCGCTCCTTCGCCTCGGCCCTGCGCCCGGCGGCCCTCACGGCCGAGGAGCCACGGTCGCGCGGCTCGGTCGTCGCCACGACGCTCGCGCTGACGTTCCTCAACCCGCACGTCTACCTCGACACCGTCGTGCTGCTCGGCAGCCTCGCCAACCAGCAGGGCACCGACGCGCGGTGGGTCTTCGCGGGCGGTGCCGTGACGGGCAGCGTGCTCTGGTTCACCGGGCTCGGCTTCGGCGCCCGAGCGCTGTCCGGGGTGCTCGCGAGCCCGCGGACGTGGCGGGCGGTCGATCTCGGCATCGGCGTCGTCATGCTGGCCATCGCCGTCCGGCTCGCCGTCGGCTGATCGACGTCAGGCGGGGGCGGCGAGCGGCGGGTGCTCGAGCACGCGTGGCCGGTACTCGACCAGCTGGATGCGGCCGTCGAAGGTCCGGTGGTCGAGCATCTCCAGGGCGACGTCCGGGTAGCCGTCGTAGATGCGCTCCTCGCCCGTGGCCCCGGTGATCACCGGGAACATCCCGACCCGGAAGCGGTCGACCAGTCCGGCCGTCAGCAGGGACCGGCACAGGCTGAGGCTGCCGATCGTGCTGAGCAGCCCCGACCCACTCGACTTCATGGCACGGACCGTCTCGACGGCGTCGTCGCGGACGAGCGTCGAGTTCGCCCACGTGAGCGGCGCCTCGAGCGAGGAGGAGAACACCACCTTGGGCGCCCGCGTGAGCTCGTCGACGCCTGCCTCCTCCTCGGGTCTGAACTCCTCCTGGCCACCCGGGACCTCGCCGGCGGCGAAGCCTGACATCAGACGGTAGGTGTTCGCCCCCATGAGGTAGGTGACCTCGGGCTGCTCACCGAGCCAGGCGAGGTACTCCGGGCCCTCGAGGCCCCAGAACCCGGGCCAGCCCTCCCCCGACGCGTAGCCGTCGAGGGAGGTGATGAAGTCGACGAGAAGCTCTGACATGGCGGTGTCCCTCCCTCGGGTGGTACGGGCTTGGACCGGCCGTGCGCCAGGAACTCATCGGGTCCGTCGTGGGTTCATGCCCTCTCGCGCACGAACCGGTCCGCCCACAGCTTCCACTGCCACAACGTGAGCGCCATGAAGATCCCGGTGCCGGCTGTCGCGCCGGTCCTGCTGCGCCGATAGCCGGCCACCATCGCAGCCACGAGCGAACCAGTGGCCATGCCCGTCAGTGCCAGGACCATCGGCTCCGACCTGGGGTCCCGGGTCCAGGACTCCTCACCCAGGATGGCGCGTGTCGCGAACGAGGACGTGTCGTGAGCCGGCGGGGTCATCACCGCGTTGACCGCGAACCACGCGCCGATGGGCAGGAACAACCACCAGCGTCGCGTCCACAGGGGGACCAGCAGCAGCGGGGTGCTCAGGAGTCTCGACCAGGCGCTGACCGGATGGGCGTGCCGCTGGAACATCCGGGTGTAGTAGCGACCGTCGGAAGGCACGAGTCCAGCCTGACACCTCCGTCACGGTGACGGTGAGTCGGGTGCATCACCGGCGTGCGCCGAGTACCTTGCCGTGCGTGACGACGAGCCCCATCGAGAACCGCATCGGCCAGGTCTTCATCCCGGTGCGAGACATGGCCCGCTCCGTTCAGTGGTACTCCACGCTGCTGGGACTTCCGGAGACGGAGCCCACGCACAACGCGACGATCTACGACCTGCCCACCACGGGCGAGACCCGGCTGGCACTGGACGCCAACCGGCCCGAGTTCGACACGGCCGGGCCACCGCGCTTCTTCTTCTGGACGAGCGACATGGCGGCCACCGTGTCCTTCCTGCGCGACCTCGGTGTCACCGTCGACTCCGAGGTCCAGGACATCGGCAGCGTCATGCTCCTCCAGTTCCGTGACCCCGACGGCAACCCGCTCATGGTGTGCCAGCGGACGGCAGGCTGATTCACTCGTAGCGGACCGTTCGAACCCGACACGCGCGACAGTCACGCCCGCAGGCATGTCCGGCCCGATAGGCCAACCGTGCCTGCACCCAGTTCGTGCAGCAGTGCCCACCTCAGGGGCGCCCTGCCCGGCCACCGTCGGCTTGTACGATGACACCCTCCGACCTGCGTTGTGGGAGTCGCCTTGCCCGAGTCCACCAGCATGCGCGTGAGGCTGCGGCGGTTCCGTCCCGGTCGGGGGCTGGTGGTGCCGTCCTGGTTGCTGCCCCTGCCGGTGCGACCGCTCCTCGTGTGGGTGGCCCGGCTGACGATCGCCTCCGTCGTCGCCTACCTGCTGACGGTGTGGCTGGTCGACGGACCGATCGACCTGACGGGTGCGCTCACCGCACTCCTGGTGGTGCAGGCTTCGGCATCGGCGAGTCTGCGGATGGGCGTGGTCCGGGTCGGGGCTGTGCTGACCGGCGTGCTGGTCGCGGTCACGCTGTCCTCATCGGTGGGTCTGACCTGGTGGACCCTCGGCGCGGCAGTCGCGCTGGCCCTGCTGCTCGCCGCGGTCCTGCGTCTGGGTGACCAGAGACTGGAGACAGCGATCAGCGCGATGCTCATCCTGGGGACGGGGGGCCAGGACATCGCTGCGGAGACCCGCGTGCTCACCACGCTCATCGGTGCGGGCGTCGGGATGGCGTTCAACCTGCTGCTGCCACCACCGGTTCCCTTCCGGGCGGCGGTGACCGACGTGCGCAACATCGCCCGCAGCCAGGCTGCGTGCCTGCGGGCAGCCGCCTCGTCGATGGCCGAGCGGCCGGTCACCAAGGGAGCGGTCGGCGCCTGGCTGGACGAGGCACGTGCCATCGCTGAGGCCCTGGCCCGCACGGAGGTCGCGATCAGCACGGTGACCGACCTGCGGCGGTTCAACCCCCGGGCGATCGGCACCCCTGAGGTGGAACCGGTCCTGCGGGCCGGTCTGGACTCCCTGGACCGCTCCTTGCTCGCAATCCGCGCCCTGCTCGCCACCATGCACACCGAGGCTCCCGAGTACGAGACGCCCGACGACGGCTATGGCGAGCAGGTCCGCCCCGCGTTCGCCGTCCTGCTCGGTCACGTCGCGGACTGCCTCGACGCCTTCGGTGCGCTCGTCGAGGCCGAGGCAGAGAGCTCCGAGGCGCAGGTCGAGCGGCAGCTGGCCGAGACGCTGGACGTCGCCGGCGAGGCGCGGGCCGTCCTGACCGAGCTCCTCCTGGTCGACCCGCGGGAGGAGACCGACCTGTGGCTGCTCCGCGGCTCGATCCTCTCGGCGGTCGACCACGTGCTGGACCCGTTGAAGCTGGAGGACCGCGCCCGGACCCAGGAACGGCAGCAGTCGCGCAAGGCACGCACGAGGAACCCAGGCAGTGTGCTCACCCGCGACGTGCTCGCGTCTCATTCAGCCGACCGCCTGCGTTTCCTGGCCTCGCGCCCCGCCCATGTCTCTCGCGCGGCCCGCCTGGCGCTGCGTCGGCGCGCCGGCCGGCGCCCGTGGCGGCGTCGGGAGTAGCCGAGGGCGTGGTGCCGCTCAAGGACCATTCGGACCGGCCGTGGTGCCGGCGACGACGCCGCGCGCCGCGCTGACCCGGAGACGGTCGGACAGGGCGAGGACCTCGTCGCGCAGGGCGTCGGGGGTGATCACCTCGAAGTCCCAGCCGAGCCCGGCCAGCATCCGGGCCATGCCGTCGAGGTGCTCGGCGCGCGTCTCGAGGAGCACACCGTCGGCGTGCTCGCTCAGCCGTCCCGCGCTCGGGGGCAGTCGCTCTGCCGCATCTGCGAGCGTGGTCCGTAGCACGACGGAGACCTCGTGGGACCACCTGACCGCCGCGATGCCGGACATGACCTGCGTCTTGGCGTCGAAGTCAGCGGGCACGTCGTACGAGCTGTCGCGATGTTCGACTGATGCGATGCGGTCCAAGCGGAAGGTCCGCACGTCGTCACGGCCGTGGTCGTGTCCGGTGACGTACCACCGGCCGGAGTGGAAGACCAGGCCGTAGACGTCGAGCTCACGCTGCGACTCCCGCCCGTCCCAGGCGGTGTACGCGATGACGACGGTGCGGCGCGCCTGCGCGGCCGAGGCGAGACCGAGCAGTGTGTCGGCGCCGGCGGGAGCGCTGGCGCGCGCCGAGGTCGTGAACTGTGCGCTCGACAGCAGGCTGTCGAGCCGCTGGCCCAGCGTCTGCGGCAGGACACGCGACACCTTGGCCAACGCGCTGTCCGTCGCCGCGTGGGCGGTCGTGGCGAGCCCCGCACGTTCCGCGGCCCTGAGGCCCAGGACGACGGCGACGGCCTCGTCGTCGGTGAGCATCAGCGGCGGCAGCTTGTAGCCCGGAGAGAGCCGGTAGCCGCCGTACCTGCCGCGCTGCGCCTGGACGGGGATGCCGAGGTCGGCGAGGTGTTCGGCATAGCGCCGGACCGTGCGCTCGTCGACCCCGAGCCGCACAGCGAGATCGCCGACCGTACGCTGCCCGCCCGCCTGGAGCAGCTCCAGCATGGCAAGCACGCGAGCGGTCGGGCGGGTCACGACCCTCCTCGGTGCTGCTCGGAAACACTGTGATGCAGACTCGATATACCGGGCGGAGTCTGTCCGCAAACCAGTTTAGCGTCGTCACCATGAACCCCACCACCTACGTCCTGGTCCCCGGCTTCTGGCTCGGCGCCTGGGTCTGGCGCCCCGTTGCAGACTCGCTGCGGGAGCGCGGCCACATCGTGTACGCCGTCGATCTCCCAGGCATGGGCGAGCGCGCCGAGCTGGCCTCGCCCGAGACCGACCTGACGACCCACGTCGACGACGTCGTGCACCTGCTCGAGCAGGAGGACCTGCACGACGTCGTCCTGGTCGGCCACAGCTACGGCGCCCTGGTGACGACCGGTGCGGCTGACCGCGTGCCTGAGCGTGTGGCGCGCCTGGTCTACATCGACTCTGGACCCTTGCCGGACGGCGCGGCACAGGCCGACTTCGAGGGACCCGACGCGCGCGCGCACAACGAGAAGCTGGTCATGACTCACGGGCAGGGCTGGAAGCTCCCGCCGCCTGCCTGGTCCGTACTCGCGGCCGAGGTGCCCGACGTCGACGACACTGCCGTCGCCGCGCTGGTCGAAGGCTCGCAGCCGCAGCCCTGGCTCACCGCCACCCAGCCGGCCGCGCTCACCGGCGCCTGGGAGCGGCTGCCACGGACCGGCGTGCTGTGCAGCTTCAGCCTTGAGCAGCTGCACCAGATGGCACCACACGCACCGGTGTTCGCACACATGGTCGACGGCGACTGGACGTACGTCGAGCTTCCGACGTGGCACTGGCCGATGGTGAACCGACCGGCCGACCTTGCCAACGTGCTGGACTCGGTCAGTCGCTAGGGGCCTTCTCGGCATGGCCACGCGCTGTGACAGCGGCCTGACCGTGCGCTGGTTTCAGCGCTGCATGCGACGTAGCAGCGCCAAGTCGGCCAGATCCACCGCGCGCGGCTGATAACCGCTGTGGAACCTCAGCTGCTGCTGCACCGACAAGCAGCCGACCTCCCGGCCGGCGATCGTTCCTGTGACGAAACAGGCCGCGGGGTAGGTGAACACGCCGCCATCGAGCCCGGCCTGCACGCCGTTGCCTGCCTCGTCGAACACCACGGGGTGCAGGTCGACCCAGCGATCTCCGGGAGCGGCTACCTCCACACGGACCGGGCGCCAGTCCGTCTGCACCGCGTAGCCGAGCCGCGCCAGGGCACGGAGTGCAGCCTGCTCTGCCGTGCTCTCGATGGCGAGGTCGAGATCGCGGTGCGGCCGCGTCTGCCGGCCGACGAGGGCGTCAACGCCCCAGCCGCCTCCGACCCATACCTGGGCGCCGACCTCCGCCAACGCGTCGAGAACCGCGTGAACTTCTGACGCGCTCATGCCACCTCGGGACTCGGTCACTCCCCGTGTCTAGCAGGACGTCGGGCGACCAGAGGTTGGGGATCGGAGATCACTGCGGGTCCGGGCATTCCTCGCCGGAAGGCATCAAGGTCACACGCCACGTGAGGACGGCAGAGCCGCGATGACCATCCCCGTCCGTAAGCGAGCGTCGGAGCCACTGCCGTCGACTGAGAATCCAGCCGCAGCAGCATCGCCACCTGACCCGTCTCGCCAGGCTCAATGACGCGGGCGCCGTCCTCGACGGGTATGTGATCGCCCCTGAGCACCCCACCTGACCACCCCGGCGGGAAGATGGCCCACTCGACCACCTCGACTCCCTCCGTCGCGAGCTCGATGCCCTCGACGGTGACGTCGGCGTCGGACTCGTTGTCGACCAGCTCCCAGCCGATAGTCGCGAGGCCCTCCGCGTCGGTGGTGGCGCATATGTCACCCGTGCCGTCTGGGGACGTCGCGACGGCGCTGGAGATCGCCGGTGAACACCCAGCGCCTGGAAAACCGAGCGAGAATGCCAGGAGAAGCGGCGCGTGCCTACGGCTAGGGAAAGTCGACATCGTGGGCGCCGTGTCAGGGCTTCACCTCAGACCGGCCGTGGCAGCTTGCTGGCGCGCGCCCGGGCCAGCACGTGCTCACGGAACAGCTCGGCTGCCGGCAGCATGCGCCGCCGAGGGTCCCAGCTGAGCCCCACATCCCGGGTCGCGCCCCGGTCCGTCAGTGCCAGGACGTGCAGGCCCACCACCGGCGCGGCCACCGACCCGCCCCACAAGGCCGGTGCGATGGCCACTCCGAGGCCCGCCGCGACATACCCCCGCAAGGTGGGGAGGTCATCGGCGACGAAGGCGACGTTCGGCTCGAAGTGCGCCTCGGCGCACAGCTGTTCACACTGCCGGCGCAGCAACGAGGTCGGCTTGATCATGACGAACGGATCATCGGCGACCTGGCTCAGCGCGACCTCGTCGGTGCCGTTGAGGCGGTGATCGGGTCCGACCAGCAGGCGAAGGGGCTCCACGGCAAGGAGCCGCCACCGAGGGTGCTCGGGGCCTGGAGGTGGTCGCAACGTGGAGAGCTCGACGTCCACGTCGCTGCGCGGACCGACGGCAGGCACCGTCTCGTCGGCCGTGGTCCGCAGATCGAGGTGAACGTGCGGATGGTCGGCAAGGAAGCTGCTCACCAGGTCCGGGACGAGCCAGCTGCCGAAGGAGGGCTGGAAAGCGATCGTGACCGTGCCCCGCTCAGGGTCCAAGACCTGTTGCACCGCCGCGATCCCGTCATCGAGGTGGTGCAGCACCATGTCCACGTGCTGCTTGAACGCGGAACCGGCGTGCGTCAGTCGCAGCACGCGCCCCTCACGCCGCAGGAGTGGGGTGCCCATCTGCCGCTCGAGCCGGCTCAGCGCCCGGGACACCGTGGGCTGCGAGATCCCCTCGATCTCGCTCACCTCGGTCACCGTCACGCCATCCGCGACGAGTTGGAACCAACGCAGAGTCTCTGTCTCCACACCTATGACGCTAGCGCATGAGTTGCCTGCCTAAGAGGAATTGGACGTATCGGTTGGGATCGACGACCCTGGAGACATGGCTCGTTTCATGTACCGCCTCCTGACCGGCTCCCCCCGCGACACCATGGCCTTCCCGGCCACCCGTGGTGCCGCCATCGTCGCCTGGCCCACCCGGCTCACCGAGCGCTGAGGGCCCTGACTGACCGACGCTGAGCACCCTCCCCGCCGGCCAGTCCCCAGTTCAGCTGCCCCAGCAGGTCCGGATACCGAACTCGACCCTCCGCGACTCCACCCCGTCCACCGGGTTGTCGCTGACCAGCTCGCTGCCCGTGTTGAGGAATCCGCTGGGCGTCTCACCCTCGCGCACCGCCGCAGCGAGCGCCCGCACACCTTCCCGCGCCATGTTCTGCGGATACTGCGTCGCCGTGGCGTCGATGTCGCCGGGGCGCACGGCCTCGCGCATCGCACGGCACCCACCGTCCACCGAGACGAGGACCACCTGGTCGAGGTCGACCTCGGCAGCGTTGAGCGCTGCCAGGGCTCCGAGAGCAGCCGGCTCGTTCACCGTGTAGATCACGTTGACGTCCGGATGCTCGGCGAGCACCTGGGTCATCCGGACCGCGGCGTCGTCCCGGTCACCCTGGGTATCGACCGACGCCACGATCGCCGGATCGTCCTCGGTCAGCCCGAAGCCCTCGAGAAACCCCGTGCGCCGCAGCTCCCCCGAGCTGATGCCCTCGGCCAGGTTGAGCATGGCCACCTGCGGCTCCAGCCCGAGGTCCTCGGCCTTCGCGGCGGCATACTCCCCGATCGAACGGCCCGCCGCCTCGTTGTCCGTGGCGAAGAAGGCGTCCACCGCCTCCGGCGGATCGACCGGGGTGTCCAGCGCGATCACCAGCACCCCGGCGTCTCGTGCCTCCTCGATCGCCGGTAGCAGGGCGGCTGGATCAGTGGGTGCGATCAGGATGCCGTCCACCCCCTGGGCGACCATGTCAGCGAGAGCGGCCTCCTGCGATGCGACGTCGGTGTCGCTGAGACCGGTGGCCGTGGTGAGCTCGACGTCGATGTCATCGGCGGTCGCCTGGGCGACGTCCTTCATCGAGACCCAGTAGGGGTTCTCCTCCTGCTTGGTGATCAGCCCCACCGACACGGGCTCCTGCTCCTCACCGGCGCAGCCCGCCAGTGCGAGGCCGGAGAGCATCGCGCCCGCCGTCACCCACGTGCGTACGTGCATAGCGATCGCCACCCTTCAGGCCTCGGCCGTCGCGGCGCCAGCCGCCGGACGGGTGTTCTTCAACGCGAACAGGGCGTAGGCAGCGACCGCCGCCAGGCAGATGCCCGGCACGATGTAGCCCAGCGCCGATCCGGCCGCATCCATCACGGCCGCGTGCACCATGGGCACCAGCGCACCACCGAGGATGGCCATGACCAGACCCGCCGAGCCGAACTTGGCGTCTTGACCCAGTCCCTGCAGCGAGAGGCCGTAGATGGTCGGGAACATCAGCGACAGCGAGGCCGAGATGGCCACCACCGCCACCAACCCGACGACGTTGAGGACGACGATGGAGGTCAGGCAGCAGATCACGCCGAACACCGCCATGACCAGCAGCAGCAGGGCCGGCCGGAAGATGCCGAGCAGGTAGGTCATCACGAATCGCGAGATCAGGAAGAGGATCAGGCTCGCCTGCAGCCACCAGCCGGCCTCGCCGGGGGACGTCCCGGCAACGTCCTGGGCGTACAGGATGGTAAAGGTCCAGGTGCACGTCTGAGCCGCGACGTTGAAGAACTGTGCCATCACGCCGTAGCGGTAGTGCCGGTTCGCCCACAGCCGGGCCAGCGTGCCACCGCGGCCCGCGGTCAGGTCGACCGGCGTCGGCGCCGTGGGAAGCTCCATCTTGCGGAGTGCGATGAGCAGCCAGATGAGCACCAGGATGCCGGCGATCACCAGGTAGGGCTGCAGCACCAACCCCAGGTCGGACTCCGTGGCGGCGAGGAGCTCGTCCTCGCTCATGATGGTCTTGCTCTCCTCCGGCGTCAGGTTCGGCAGGATGAGGATGGCGCCCATCAGCACACCGATGTTGGCACCGACCGGGTTGAAGGACTGCGCAAGGTTGAGCCGCTGGGTGGCACTGGCCTCGGCCCCCATCCCGATGACGAAGGGGTTGGCCGAGGTCTCCAGGATGGACAGACCCGCCGCGAGCACGAAGAGCGCCAGCAGGAACATCTCGTAGGCAAGCAGGCTGCTCGCCGGGATGAAGAGAAAGCCACCCAGAGCTGCCAGTCCCAGCCCCACCAGGACGCCGGCCTTGAAGCCGTAGCGGGCGTTGATGAACGCGGCCGGGATCGCCAGCAGGAAGTAGGCGCCGTAGTAGGCGAACTGGACCAGCGAGGCCTGGAAGTTCGACATGTCGAAGATGCCGCGAAAAACCCCGACGAGGATGTCGGTGAGGTTGGCGGCCATGCCCCACGCGGCGAAACAGAGGATGAGCAGGATGAACGGGACACGGAGGTTCCGCGCAACCAGAGGAGCGCTGCGCTCGGTGCTTTCCTTCGGCGTCGTTGCCATCGCACCCCCTTCGTGACGGCGCGTCAACCACGATGTGGGGAGCGTAGCCCCTCTCAAGCCATGTGGCGCTACCGATCCTCGCGGGTCCCCTGACAGCCTCATCCCGATGTCGAGGTGACGGCGTTGAATCGCCACCACCCCGGGCTGCTTCCCCTTCCACCGACCCTTGGCCACGGCCAGCTCGGGAGCGAAACACGACAACCGGTCGAGCAGCCAGGCGGCGGCCACGTCGCCGCCCGCACGGCCCGGGCAGCGCACCACACACCTCGCGTTGTCCCCTTGCGCTCGAGGCATGATGCGGGGCCGAGCCGATGACTCGCATCCGAAGGTAGCAATCCATCCGGGCGCGGTCCACGTACCACTACTCGGAGCACACCGTCTCCTGTCGCGCTCACTCCAGGAGGAACCATGCGACGCACAACCCTCGCCCAAGCCCTCGTCTCGGCATTGGCCCTGGTGGCGCTGCCCACCATCGCGGCAGCTGACCCTCCGCCCAACGCGGGTCGGCCAATCACCGTGGAGATGACCGGAGCCGCCGAGCGGCCCGGCCCAGGAGACCCAGATGGCTCCGGCATCGCGCACGTCCGCCTCAACCCCGGCCAAGAGCGGATCTGCTACACCCTCGACGTGTCCGACATCGCGCCGGCCACCGCAGCACACATCCACGTCGCTGGGCCGGACCAACCAGGCCCGGTCGTGGTGCCCCTTGATCCCCCGACCAGCGGTACGGCAGCCGGGTGCGTCACCGTCGACCGTGAACTGGTCCTCGACATCGTTCGTGACCCAAGCGGCTACTACGTCAACGTGCACAACGCCGACTTCCCGGCCGGAGCGGTGCGTGGTCAGCTCGGATAGCCGCACTCGTCGCGCACGCAAGCACGTCACAGCGCCGGAGTAACGTCCGTTCCTTGGGGTAGGCCGAGCGCACCAGCGACACCAGATGCACCTCCTTGGATGAGTCGTAAGCACACGGGGAGGTCGAGGTCCGCCCACGCCCGATCGGCGGTCAAGCCTCATGGCCTGATCGTGTGACGAAAGCCGGGTGTCGAGTAGGGCGCTCGCAAGCCGATGGCGCCCTGAGACATGCCCTGGCGGCGGATACTCCGCTCAGCCGGCACCAACGTCGTTCAGGTCCCCGCTGGGACTTCCTCGGCGATCGTGCCGTCGCCGTCAGTGTCGGGAACGGAGCGTTCGAGGGTGTCGAGGATGACGCCCAGTCCGTACGTGAACTCGAGCTTCGACGAGCACCAGACCGTGCCGTGGCTCGTCAAGGACGCCTGAGACCGCCATCCGCTGACACACGGCAGCGCCACCGCCCGCGATGGACGGTGGCGCTACGGGTTCTCAGAAGGCGGCGGGTCGAGCGGTGTAGCCGGCCTTGGCGACCGCGGCGACGAGGTCCTCAGCGTCGACCTTGGCGGGGTCGTGGTCGACCTCGATGCGCGCCGAGGCGAAGTGGACCCGGACCGAGCCGACGCCGTCGAGGCGACCGACCTGCTTCTCGATCTTCGCCACGCAGGAGGGGCAGGAGAATCCCTCCGCCCGCAGGACCGTGCGGGTGGTGGTGGGCTGAGCGGTGGTGCTCATCGCGTGCATCCTTTCGTCGTTCCTCGCCCGGTAGGGGCGCTGACAACGACGTTACGGACGGCAGGACGCCCGGACCATGACGCGCGTCAATCGTCAGTACCCCATCGCCCCCGAATCGGGTGCCTCGGTGACCATCTCGCCGTCGGGTGTGACCACGAACCAGACGTCGTTGACTCCCTGACCGGTGACGTCACCGGGGCTGGTGTCCTGGGAGAAGTAGTACAGCGGCCAGTCGCCGTAGGTGGCCTGCACGGTGCCGTCCTCACGCTCGATGCTGCCGAGCAGAGCCTCGTCCACACCCTCACCGGCGGCGGGCTCCCCCTCGACGGGCGGCCATGCCACGAGGCAGTCGCCGGTGCACGCGCTCATGCCCGGGCTGTCGTTGGTGAACAGGTACAGCGTCATGCCCTCGCCGTCGACGAGGACCGTGCCCAGGTCCGTGTCAGCGGTAGCGATCTCCGTGCCGCCGGCCATCGGCTCCTCACCGGTCATCGGCTCCTCCGTGGTCGACGGTGCGTCCGCGCCGCCCGGCTCGTCGACCACCGGATCGTCGTCGCCGCACGCACCGAGCAGCCCCGCCCCGATGATGCAGGTGGCGAGGATCCCCCTTGTCCGCCGTCCCATGGCACTCTCCTTCGGTCCCGTCCGGGCGCGTGTCGCCGAACACCTAGAGATACGGTCGGGAGGCGCTGCGAGATTGCGCGCGCCGGCAATGGAGGCGGATGAGTCGGCCGGTACGCCGGGTTCTGTCCCGCGGCCCCGTAGGTCCGCGGTGGCGGCCATCCATCTACGACGTACGTTGCCGCACGCCTCCAGCGACCTACCCGCAGGCTCGGGCGAGCAGCCCTCAGGCGCCTGCTGTCTGGTCTTGCTCCGGGTGGGGTTTACCGAGCCGCACCGGTCACCCGGCGCGCTGGTGGTCTCTTACACCACCGTTTCACCCTTACCGCCGCGGCCCGGAGGCTGCGACGGCGGTCTGTTTTCTGTGGCACTGTCCCGCGGGTCACCCCGGGTGGGTGTTACCCACCACCCTGCTCTGCGGAGCCCGGACGTTCCTCGTCGCCCCGAGGGGCGCCGCGACCGCCTGGCCGACTCATCCGCCCCACGAGTCTAGCGTCACCGAGCCGGACGTCAGTCCTCCCCGACGGCGGCAGGGGCGCCGATGACGTGGACCTCGCCCCGACCGCTCCACCGCCGCATAACGCTCACGGTCCCCGGCGCGATGCGGAACACCTCCCAGGAGTCGGTGGGGGCAGCGACGACCGTCCCGACGATGGCGGCGATCACGTCAGCATGAGCGGCGATGACCACGGTGCAGCCCGCACTGCCGTCGTCGAGCCGTTCCAGCGCGCGCTCCACCCGAGCCGCCATCTCGGCGCGGCTCTCACCGGGCTGCGCCGGGGCGAAGTCGTCGTCGACCGTGGGCACGCCGAGGTCCGCGACCTCACTGATGAGCTCGGCGGTCTGCAGGGCGCGCACGAGCGGCGAGGCGAGCAGCACGCTCGGCCGTGCCAGGTGGGGCCACAGGCCGTCGCCGATCATGTCGACCAGGGCGGCCGCCGCTCCGGCCAGCTCGATGCCCTGCTCGCTGAGCTCCGGGTCGCCGTCGCGGTCGCGCGGTGCCACGCCGGGGCTCACGAGGACGAGCGTGATGGCGTCCGGGTCCGCCAGGGACGGCGCGTTGGTGTCGACGTCCGGGATGGGCACGACGTCGTCGTCGGACTCGTCGGCGACGGGGCCCGCGTCCCGGCTGCCCGACGACGTCGGGACCTGGGCGCCGTCGTCGTCGTAGTCGTAGTCGTTGACGATCTGCCCACCGCTGTCCATGACGGCGTTGGCCAGGGCGTCGGCGGCGCCGTTGAGGGCGCGCGGGATCCAGGTGTAGGTCACCTGGCCGGCCGGGACGATCTCGCGGGCCTCCAGTGCCAGGCGACGCATGTCGGCGTGCTTGATCTTCCAGTTGCCCGACATCTGCTCCACGACGAGTTTGGAGTCCATCCGCACCTCGACCCGCGCCGTCGGGTCGATGGCGGCGGCTGCCCGCAGCCCGGCGATGAGGCCGCTGTACTCGGCGACGTTGTTGGAGCACACGCCGAGGAACTCGGCGCGCTCGGCCAGCACGGTGTCCCCCTCCCGCACGAGGGCCCCGTACCCGGCGGGGCCGGGGTTGCCGCGGGACCCGCCGTCGGCCTCGACGACGAGCACCCGGGTGCTCCGTCCGGCCCGCTTGGACGGACGGTCCGTGCCGGGAGCTGCCGCGGCGGGCTCGGTGTCGAACAGGCTGGCCTGGTTCACTTCGGATCCATCCGGACGATGATGTAGCCGTAGTCCTCATGCTGCACGACCTGCTCGGGCGGCGCGGAGTGGATCGCGTCGAGCTCGGTGAGGGAGAAGTCCAGCTGCGTCCCCTCGGTGCGCGAGCCGTACAGGGCGATGGCGGCGAGGCCACCGGTGCGCTCCCGGACCCTGTCGTACAGGGCCACGAGTGCGGGCTCGAGCTTCGCCACGACGGCGGCGCGCTCGTTGACGAGGGAGGCGAGCTGCCCGTCGATGGCCGACCACTCGGCGTCGCGTGCCGCGGTGTGCCGGGCGACGTCGGCAGCGATCGCGTCCTCCTGCTCACCGAGCTGGGCGAGCCGCGACTCGGCCTCCTCGAGCCGCTCCATGACCTCCAGCTCGACCTCCTCGAGGTCGCCCTGGCGGCGGGCGAGCTGCTCGAGCTCGGCCTGCAGCGCCTGCGCCTCCTTGGCGCTCACCGCACCGGAGTCGAGGCGGGCCTGGTGCCGGGCCGCCCGCTGGCTCACCTGCTCGACGTCCCCCTCTGCCTTGGTCAGCTCGCGGCGGGTGTCGGCGACGACGGTGCGCTCCTCCACCTGGGCGCTGCGCACGTCCTCCAGCCGGCTCTCGAGCTCGGCGAGGGTCTCGAGCACGGGCAGGCTGCGACGCTCGTGGTTGAGCTTGGCAGCGCGCGTGTCGAGCGCCTGGATCTCGAGCAGACGGCGCTGGTCCGCCACCGGGGCTGTGGTCACTGGGCGACTCCCTTGTTGTCGTGCGTGCTGTCATTGTCGGGTGCACCGAGTCGCAGCGTCCACGGGTCGGTGACGAGCGTGCTCACCACGGTCCGCACCGCGCCGCCGGCCTCCCGGGCGTCCTCCTCCAGGCGGGCGGCCGCGACCGGCAGCCACGGCCACTCGCTCGCCCAGTGGGTGGCGTCGATGAGGTACGGCGGGCCCGCCTCCAGCGCCTCGGACGCCGGGTGGTGGCGCAGGTCCGCGGTGAGGTAGACGTCGGCGCCCCGGGCTCGCACGGTCCCGAGCAGCGAGTCCCCCGACCCGCCGCAGACCGCGACCGTCCGCACGTGCGCGTCGAGGTCACCGGCGACGCGGATGCCCTGCGCCGTGGCGGGCAGCACGGCGGCGACCCGCTCGGCGAGGGTGCGCAGCGTCGTCGGCTCGGGGAGCGTGCCGATGCGGCCGATCCCGGTCCCGGCCGGGTGGGTGGCGTGCTCGACGACGGAGAAGGCGGGCTCCTCGTAGGGGTGGCTGGCGCGCAGCGCCGCGACGACGGCGGTGCGGCGGTGCCGCGGCAGGGTCATCTCGAGCCGGTCCTCGACCACCTCGGTGACCCGCCCGCGCTCCCCGATCGTCGGGTTCGCGGCGTCCCCCGCCCGGAAGGTGCCCTGCCCGGGGGCGCTGAAGGCGCAGCGGTCGTACTCACCGATCGCGCCCGCGCCGGCGTCGGCCAGCGCGTCGAGGACGGCGGTGGTGTGGTCCTGCGGGACGAAGACGGTGAGGGTGTCGAGTGCGGCGGCGTCGTGCGGGGTGAGCGGCTGACGGTCGGTCAGCTCGAGGAGGTCCGCGAGCGCGTCGGCCACTCCCCCGGCGGCGGAGTCGGCGTTGGTGTGCGCGGTGTACAGGGCGCAGCCGGCACGGATGAGGTCGTGGACCACCCGGCCCTTGGGGGTGGCTGCGGAGACGGTGCTCGTGCCGCGCAGGTAGAGCGGGTGGTGGGTGACGAGGAGGTCGGCGCCGGCGGCGATCGCCTCCGCCGCGACGTCCTGGACCGGGTCGACGGCGAACACCACCGTGCGTACCGGGGCCTCGGGGTCACCGGCGACCAGGCCGACGGCGTCCCAGCCCTCCGCGGTGCCGGGCGGGTAACGCTGCTCGAGGAGGCCGACGACGTCGGCCACGGTCAGGGTGCTCGCCATTCGCCCAGGCTATCGGTGCCCGCCGGAGTCCCGGCACCGGCGGT
This sequence comes from Georgenia sp. H159, assembly GCF_035607575.1. Classification (NCBI taxonomy): domain Bacteria; kingdom Bacillati; phylum Actinomycetota; class Actinomycetes; order Allobogoriellales; family Allobogoriellaceae; genus Georgenia; species Georgenia sp. H159. Next base: position 264,015 of record NZ_JAYDZY010000006.1, read on the forward strand.
GCGGCCGTGCGACCCGGGGCGGCTCCGGGCGGTTGCGGGCCCGTCGGGGCGGCAGTGCCGGGCCAGGGTGCAGTGTCGTCGCCGGACGTCAGATTGAGTCACCTGGTGACTCAATCTGACGTCCCGCGACACGTCGTCCCCCTCCCGCCGGGTGCGGCCGCGCCGGGCCGACCTCAGGCGAGCTGGACGTCGGCGAGGGTGATCTCGGTGGCGGACAGCGCCTGGCTCACCGGGCACGTCTCCTTCGCCTGGCGGGCGAGGTCGTCGAAGGTCGCCGCGTCGATGCCCTCGACGGTGCCGCGGACGGTGAGCTCGATGCCGGTGATCCCGGTGCCCGCGACGAACGTGACGGCTGCGCTGGTGTTGAGCTGGGTGGGTGGGGTGCCGTTCTCCTTGAGCATGTTGGAGAACTGCATGGCGTAGCAGGTCGCGTGAGCGGCCGCGATGAGCTCCTCGGGCGTCGTCGTGCCGCCGCCCTGCTCCTCGCCGCGGGACTTCCAGGCGACGTCGAAGGTCGCCTTGCCGGAGGTCTCCAGCGTCGTCGTGCCGGAGCCGGTGAACAGCTCACCGTTCCACTCGGTGCTCGCCTTGTTGACCACGGGGTTGGGCATGGTGTTCTCCTTCGCACGCTGGGGCGGCCCGGAGGCCGGCGGCGCCAGACCTGCGCCGTCCCTGCCATCCCACCACACAGTGCCGCGGACCACACCGGGGGAAACTCGGGAGAAGTCGGTCAGCCGGGGCGGGTGCCAGCGACCCGGGTAGCCTGAGGGCGTCCCCCCTCGAAGGAGAACCATGCACTCGCGCACCCTGGGCCGCACCGGCCGCACCGTCTCAGTCATCGGGCTCGGCACCTGGCAGCTCGGGGCCGACTGGGGGCAGGTGGAGGAGGCCGACGCACGCGCCGTCCTCGACGCCTCCGCCGAGGCCGGCGTGACGTTCTTCGACACCGCCGACGTCTACGGCGACGGACGCAGCGAGTCCTTCATCGGGCAGTGGCGCCGCGACAACCCCGGCGTCGACCTCACCGTCGCGACGAAGATGGGCCGGCGCCTGCCGCAGGAGCCCGCGAACTACTCGATGGACAACTTCCGTGCGTGGACGGACCGCTCGCGGCGCAACCTCGGCGTGGACACCCTGGACCTCGTCCAGCTGCACTGCCCGCCGACCGAGGTGTACGGCGTCGACCGCGTGTTCGACGACCTCGACACCCTCGTCGCCGACGGCGTCACCGCGGCCTACGGGGTCAGCGTCGAGCGGGTCGACGAGGCCCTGGCGGCGATCGCCCGCCCGAACGTCGCGACCGTGCAGATCATCCTCAACGCCTTCCGCCTCAAGCCGCTCGAGCAGGTGCTCCCGGCAGCCAAGGAGGCGGGCGTCGGCATCATCGCCCGCGTCCCGCTCGCGAGCGGCCTCCTCTCCGGGCGCTACACCCCCGAGACGACCTTCGCCGAGAACGACCACCGCAGCTTCAACCGGCACGGCGAGGCGTTCGACGTCGGCGAGACCTTCTCCGGCGTCGACTACGCGACCGGGGTGCGGGCCGCGGCCGAGTTCGCGTCGGTGGCCCGCCGTCTCGTCCCGTCGGCGACGACGGCGCAGGTCGCGCTCGCGTGGGTGGCGGCCCAGGACGGCGTCTCCTCCGTCATCCCCGGCGCCCGCAACCCCGAGCAGGCACGCGCCAACGCCGCCGCCGGGTCCCTCGACCTGCCCGTCGAGCTCGACGAGGCCGTCCACACGCTCTACGACCGCGAGCTGCGCGAGGCGATCCACCCGCGCTGGTGACCGGCAGCCGCCCCTCACACGGGCGGCCGGGCGGTGGGGCGGTCGCCTCGCACGCGCTCGCCCTGGCGCGCCGGGTGCGGCGGCGCGCCGCGGCGTCCAGGTGCCCGAGCCCGCCGTGCCGGCGCCCCGCCGCTGTGCCACCGTGGTGCCCCCGACGGATCGGAGACGCCATGGCACTGTCCGAGGGCGACCGCGTCTCGTGGAACACGCCGCAGGGCGTGACCCACGGCGTCGTCGTCGACACCCGCACGAAGGACTTCCAGCTGGCCGGTCAGCACTTCACCGCGAGCGAGGACGAGCCGATGCTCATCGTGGAGTCCGACCGCAGCGGCAAGCGCGCCGCGCACCGGCCCGAGGCCCTGACGAGGAGGGACTGAGCCGTGCCGACCCCACCGAAGGGAGTGCAGCAGGCCGCCGCGCGAGCCCTCCGTTGGATCGAGGAGGGCAAGGCGGGCAAGGGCTTCACCGACGTCGGGCGGCACCGCGCCCGTCAGCTGGCTGAGGGCGCCGACGTCAGCGAGGAGGACCTGAAGAAGATGCACGCCTACTTCGCGCGGCACGTCGTCGACCGCGACGCACCCGGGTTCCGTGGCAACACCCCCGGCTTCCCCTCCCCGGGTCGGGTCGCGTGGGACGCGTGGGGCGGGGACGCGGGACGGCGCTGGGCGGACCGGCTGGCCGGCTGACCGACGACGTCAGCCAGCCGCCGGGATCCGTGGCGCCGGCCGGCACGCGGCTACCGGACCTCGGTGAGCGTTCCCTCCGTGACCGAGTAGACGAAGCCGCGGACCTGGTCCTTGTGCGGCACGAACGGGTTGGCTGCGATCCGGGCCAGTGACTGGCGCACGTCGTCGGCCGGGTCGCGGAAGGACTCCGGCGCCCACGGCGGCCGGATGCCGGTGTCGGCCTCGATCTGCGCCTTGAGCTCGTCGTCGGTGAAGGTGAGCATCCCGCAGTCGGTGTGGTGGATGAGGATGATCTCGCGCGTGCCGAGCAGCCGCTGGCTGATGACGAGCGAGCGGATCTCGTCCTCGGTGATGACGCCGCCGGCGTTCCGGATGACGTGGGCGTCACCCTCCTCCAACCCGAGCAGCCCGTAGGGGTTGATCCGCGCGTCCATGCAGGCGACGACGGCGACCTGCCGGTCGGGTGGCATCGGCAGGTCCCCCTTGGTGAAGCCTGCGGCGTAGGTCTCGGCGTTCCTCAACAGCTCGTCGGTGACGCTCATGGTTGGTCCTCTCGCTGGACGGCCCGCTTCACGGCCGGCGCGGCCGCTGCACGTCATCCTTGCGCGTTCCCTCGCCGCGCACACCGATCAGCCCGGCGCATCTCGCATCCCGGCCGGCGTGCCGTGGCCCCCGCACTCCCGCGGTGGCCACGGCCCGTCGGTCAATCGGTCACTCGGTCACTCGGCGGTGAGCCTCCGCCGCACCACCAGGGTGGCCGTACCGGCGGTGAGGAGCAGCACGACGGCTGCCAGCGGCAGTGTCACCCCGGTCCGGCTGAGCTGGCCACCTGCCCCGCCCCGCGGCGGTGAGTCTCCACCGTCGCCGGGCGTCCCACCGGTGGGCGGGTCGCTCGGGTCCGGCCCGCCGGTGGGCGGGTCGGTCGGGTCACCCGTGGGTGGGTCGGTCGGACCCGGGACCTCGGTGGGCGGGTCGGTCGGCGCGGGCAGGGGGACGAGGCCCTCGAGCGCCTGCTCGAGCTGGAGGACGGCCGCGTCCACGCTCTGCTGGCTGGGCGCCGCAGAACCGAGCACGAAGCCCGCCCGTGCGAGCGCCGCGTCGAGCAGCGCCAGGGAGTCGGGAGTGTAGGCCTTGCGGTCGACGTCCTCGGCAGCCGAAACGAGCTCCTCGAGTGCCGCCGTGTCCGCCTCGGCGGTCTCGGAGACCGCGACGAGCGCGAAGTCGTCCAGGGTCCCCCACGCGCCCCCGCTCAGGGAGAGGTCGGCACGGATCGTCACCACGCCGTCCGCGGCCACGGTGAGCGGCCCGGTCTGGGGCGTCTGCCAGTTGTCGTACCCGCTGAGCGTGAAGTCGGCCGAGACGGTGGAGATGCCGGAGGCGGCGGAGATGCTCAGCGTGTCGCTCGCCCCGGCGTCACCGCCCTGAGCCTTCGCGGACAGGCGGTACTGGCCCGCCGGGACGTCGGTGAGCTGCTGCTCGATGGAGAAGCTGTACGGGTCGGCGGCCCAGAAGTGGGTCGAGCGCACCCCCTCGTAGGGGTCGCTCTCGCTGCTGATCGTGTACCCGCTGCCCGTCCCCACCCAGGGCGCCACCCCGTCCTCGAACCCGGGGTTGACGACGAGGTTGGTCCCCTCGACGTCGCTCGAGCGCACGGTCACGGTCGCGGTCACCGGGTGACCGGCCTCCGTGGTGCCGCGGACCAGGTAGGTGCCCGGGCCCAGGATCCACTCGGTGGAGTCGCTCCAGGTGACCGCCTGCTCCTCGGTCGTGCCGTCGGTGTAGGAGACCTGGACCGTCGCGGGCAGCGCGACGGGCTCGCCGTCGACGACCGAGACCGTCGGGCTCGCGACGGCGTCGAGCTCGCGGGGCGCCACGGACCCGGTGCGCGCGTACTCGTACACGCGCAGCGACTCCAGCGGTGAGCCGTCGTGGGCGAAGAGCGCCTGGTTGTCCCAGCCGGAGCCGCCGAAGTCGTCCGCCCACTCGGACGGGTCGAGGTCCTCGGAGTACCCGCCGTCCGGGTCGTAGAACTCCTGGGAGTACGTCGTCGCCCACCCGGACCCGTCGCGCTGCCACAGCTCCCAGTTCGCCTCGAGCTGCTCCGGCGGGCCGACCGGCACCCAGGCCGGCTCCCAGTAGAAGGTGCCCAGCCCGCGGCCCTCGGAGACGTCGGCGACGGCCTGCATGACGTCGCGCACGGCCAGGGCCTGCCCCTGGACGGACACCGAGTAGGGCCCGTCGACGGTGCGCACGGCGTTGGGGTAGCCGTCCCCGTCCTCCAGCGTGTAGGTCCACGACGTCTCGGCGACGGCCACCTCCTTGTCGTAGGTCGTGGCGACCTGGTCGAGGACGGCGGTGAGGTTCTCGGGGGTGCCGTGCCAGAAGGGGTAGTAGGAGCTGAGGAAGACGTCGTAGTCCACGCCACGGGTGTCGAGCTCGCGGGCGACGGCGGCGTACTGCCCGGCGCGCTCCGGGTTGGTGAAGTGCACGGCCACCTTGACGTCCTCGCCGAGGGTGTCGCGGACCGCGCGGGAACCGGCAGCGAACAGATCGGCGGTGCGGTCCCAGCCGGTGGTCCCGGCGATCTCACCGCTGGTGGTCTCGTTGCCGATCTGGACCATGCCGACGTCGACGCCGGCGTCCTTCATCTGCTGGAGCGTGTCGACGGTGTAGTCGTACAGCGCCGCGACGCGCTCCTCGTGGCTGGTCCCGCGCCACGCACGCGGCACATGCTGCTGGCCGGGGTGCGCCCAGAAGTCGGAGTAGTGGAAGTTCACCAGCACCCGCATGTCCGCGGCGGTGGCGCGCACCCCGATCTCGGTGGCGCGGTCGGCGTCGACGTTGCCCGCGCCGTAGCCCTTGGTCGGGTCGGCGGCGAGGAACGGCTCGTTCCACACGCGGATGCGTGCCCAGTTGACCCCGGCGTCCGACAGGACGTCGAACAGGTCGGCGTCGTTGCCCTCGAAGTCGGTGAAGGTCACGCCGCTCTCCTCCAGCGAGAGCACCGAGGAGAAGTCGGCGCCATTGATCCACCCCTCCCCCATGCCCTCGACGCGGGGCACCGTGATGCCCGCCTCCACGGGGCCGTCGTCGGCCCCTGCCGGGGCGATGAGCCCGGTCCCCACGAGTGCGGCGGCGGCGACGACCACGGCCCCCCGTCTCATCCGACGTGCCATGTCATTCCTCTCCTCGATCTTCGTTGATCCCCGCCCGCGCGGGTGCGCGGGACGGTGTGCTCCCGGCAGGACGCGCCGGGTGGGTGGACGGCCGGGTCCTCAACCCTTGACCGACCCGGCGGACAGTCCGCCGACGATGTAGCGCTGCAGTGACAGGAACAGCACGAGGATGGGCACGGCGGCGACCATCGACCCGGCCGCGAACAGCCCCCATCGCGACGTGAGCTGGTTGGACACCCACTGGTACATCCCCACCGCGAGCGTCCAGTTGTCCTCGCTGGTGAGGACGATGCGCGCGAGGATGAAGTCGCCGAAGGAGGAGATGAAGGCGAGCAGCCCGACGACGGCGAGGATCGGCGTCACCAGCGGCATGATGATCCGCCAGTAGATCTGCGAGTGGGGTGCGCCGTCAATGCGGGCGGCCTCGTCGATCTCGATCGGGATGGTGTTGAAGAAGCCGTACATGAGGAAGGTGTTGGCTCCCAGCGCCCCGCCGAGGTAGACGCAGATGAGCGCCAGCTTGGAGTTGACCCCGAGCTGCGGGACCACCTCTCCCAGGGCGATGAGCAGCAGGAAGACCGCCACGAACGCCACCGTCTGGGGGAACATCTGGATGATGAGGAGCGTGGTGAGGGACGCGCGCCGCCCGCGGAAACGGAAGCGGGAGAACGCGTAGGCGGCGGCAGCGCCCATGAGCACCGCACCGACGGCCGCGGCGCTGCACACGAGCAGGGTGTTGGCGACCCACGTCCAGTACCGCGTCTCCCCCAGGGCGGCGTAGTTGACCTGGCTGACCGCGTTGAACAGGGACGAGGAGCCGGCGAGGGAGCCGCGCGGGTCGAGGGACGCGGACAGCGCGTAGACGAGCGGGAAGGCGGCGTAGAAGACGACGACGACGGCGACCGGGTACTTCCAGCCGACCTCGCGCCACCAGCGTCGGCGGCGGGTGGCCGTGCGCTGCTTGTCGTCGCTGGGCGAAGTCATGGCTAGATCTCCTCGAGCTTGCGGGTCCGGCGGAACGCCAGGGCCGAGATGAGTCCGATGACGATGAAGACGATGATCGACAGGGCGCTCGCCAGGCCGTAGTCGGCGCGGCCGCCGGCCACCCCGGAGATCTGGTAGATCGCGGAGATGAGGATGTCGGTCGCCCCCAGCGGGACCGACGCGGCAGGGAAGGCCGGCCCGCCGTCGGTGAGCATGTAGATGATCGTGAAGTTGTTGAAGTTGAACGCGAAGGACGCGATCGCGAGCGGCGCCGTCGAGACCATGAGGAGCGGAAGCGTGATCGAGCGGAACTGCCGCCAGCGGCCCGCGCCGTCGATGCGGGCGGCCTCCATGAGCTCGCCGGGCAGCGCCTGGAGTGCGCCGGTCGTCACGAGCAGCCAGTACGGGTAGCTCAGCCAGAGGTTGACCCACAGCACGGCGACCTTCGCCAGCCACGGGTCGCTGAGCCAGCCGATGCCCGCACCGAGGAAGAACCACTCGTTGACGACGCCGAACTCCTGGTTGAGCATGCCTCGCCACAGCAGCGCGGACATGAAGGCGGGGAAGGCGTACGGGAGGATGAACGCGGTGCGGAGCACCTTGCGCCCACGCACCCGGGTGTCGTTGTAGATGAGCGCGATGAGCAGCCCCAGGCCGAAGCTGGTGAGCACGGTGAGGGTGGCGAACGCGAAGGTCCACAGGGTCACCTTGAGCAGCGGCCCGGCGTAGGCGGCGTCGGTGAAGGCCCGCACGAAGTTCTCGAAGCCCACGTTGACGTACCAGCCGGCCGCCAGCCGGTCCCCGTCCGGGCTGACGAAGTTGCCCCGGTCGTCCGGTGCGTACACGACGCCGGTCTCGGTGTCGGTGAGGGTCGTGGCGTCCGGGTCCCACTCGAGGCTCGAGGTGTAGACGGTCCCGGTGGACCCTTCCCGGGTGCGGATGGCCCCGTCCTCGGCGTCGTCGGAGACCGGGACGCGGAGGTTGGCAGCGGCCTGCTGGAGGTCGTTGTCACTGAAGAGCTGGGTCCGTGGGACGACCTCCCAGCCGGGGACCTCGACGGCGGCACCGCGTTCGTCGACGACGGCGCCGGAGACGGGCTCGAGCGGCTGCTCCGACGTGCCCACGCGGACGACCCCGTCCTCGCCGGTGACGGCGAAGCCGAGCTCGTCACCCTCCCGCACCAGCGCGAGCGGGTAGGACGGCGAGCCCTCCAGCCGGCGCTCGTCCTGGATGAGTGCCGCGTCCACGGCCTGCTGCATCGAGCCGAGGTGACCGGTGCCGTAGTTCGTGAAGGCGACGTACCCGGTGTACGCCATCGTGAACAGCTGGAAGACCCCGAGGAAGACGAGCCCCGGGTAGAGGTACTTCAGCGGCACGGCTCGGCGGGAGAAGTAGACCCAGTCCGCGGCGACGAGCAGGAGGACGAGCGCGCCGAGGATGAACCACGCCTGCACCCGGTAGGCGGACAGGATGGCGGTGAGCCCGAGGGCGTTGACGCCCATCATGACCGCCAGCTTGAGGAGGAAGCCCCAGCCGGGACCCTTCCAGCTCCGTGCGTGGCTCTCGCTCATCGGGTCATCGGTCGGGCGGGTCGCGCCCTGCTGGCCGACGGACATGTGGACTCCTCGTGTCGGGTCCGTCCTCCCGGGCCGGGGCGCGCACGTCCCGGCCCGGGAGGCAGGATCACTCGGCGATCGCGCTCTCGATGCTGCTGACCATGCTCGGCCAGACCGATGCCGGGTCCTCGCCGTTGATCAGGGCGATCTGGACGGGGTTCCAGAACTCCCAGACGGCTCCCATCTCGGGGATGTTCGGCATCGGGACGCCGTTCTGGGCAGAGGCCAGGAAGCCGGCGATGACCGGGTCGTCGGCCACCGACTCGGCGACGGCGGTCAGTGCCGGGATGCGCGGGTCGGCCTCGTAGAGCGCCTGCTGCGCGTCGTCGGTCGACATGTAGTTCGCCAGGAACTCATTGGCGAGCAGGGCGTTGGAGGACTGCGAGGACAGGTAGAAGCCCTGGACACCGACGAACGGCGACGCGGTCTGCCCGCCCGCCGACGGCACCGGCCCGACGACGACGTTCACGCCGGCGTCCTGGTAGGTCGGGATGGTCCACGGTCCCTGGACGATGAACGGCGACTCGCCCGTGGCGAAGAGCTCGTTGCCGATGTCGTAGTCGACCGTGTCGGTGAAGTAACCGGTGCCGGCCGACCCGTTGTCGTGCAGCCACTGGGCGAAGGCGAGACCCTCCTCGCCGCCCAGCCCGACCTCGCTGGTGTAGGAGCCGTCCTCGTCCTGGAGGAAGACCGGTGCCCCGAAGGAGGTCTGGAAGGCGTAGGAGGTGTACATGTCGCCCTCCGTGCCGTTCGTGTAGAAGATGATCGGCCGCTCGGCGAACCCTGCGTCGGTTGCCATCTGGATGAGCTCGTCCCACGTCTCGGGCGTCTCCTCGCCGACGAGGTCGGCGTTCTGGATGAGCCCGACCGTCTCCTGCGCGTACGGCAGGGCGTAGAGCTGCCCGTCGTAGGTGAGGGCGTCGAGGGTGACCTGCTCGAAGTCGGCGGCACGGTCTCCGAGGTCGATGGTGTCCACGACGCCGGACTCGACGAACTCGCCCAGCCAGTCGTGCGCGCCCACCGTGATGTCCGGCCCCTCGCCCGTGGGGACCTGGGCCAGGAAGTCGGCCCGGAGGTCCTCGAAGTTCTTCTGCACCACCGTGACGGTGGCCCCGGTGTCCGCCTCGAAGGCCGCGGCCGCGTCCTGGATGGCCTGGTTCCGCTCGGCGTCGGACCAGACGACGAGCTCGGCGCCCTCGGCGTCCGCGCGGCCGGTCGTCTCCTCGGTGGTGGGCTGCTCGGCCGCGGTCTCCGCCGGCTCCGGGTCGCCGCCACCGCACGCCCCGACGAGCGCGACGGTCGCCACGAGCGAGGCACCGACTCCTATGTACTTGCGCATTGTTCTTCCTCTCTGAAGCGGCACCATCGGTACCTCGGGGTGGTGGTCACGTCGTCGCGACCACCGTCGTCCTGCTCTGCCGGCGCTCACCGGCCGCCGGTCACCGGCCTCCTCCGCGCTCGGTCCGGACCACGGCCACCTCACCGGCGGGGACGGTGAGGTCCCCCGCCACCGGCTCCCCGGTGAGCAGCTCGGTCCCGTGCACCGTGAGGTGGGCGGGGTCCTCGCGGTGGTTCACCGCGAGGAGGTAGTCGGCGTCCCGGCCGTGGCGGGCCATCAGCTCGACGCCCTCCGGCGACGACGACGGCGCCAGACCGGCGTCGTCGTAGACGGCGGCCAGGACGGGGGCGAGTGCCGCCACGTCGAGCCGGGTGCTCACGTACCAGCCCGTCCCCTCGCCGTGCTGGTGGCGGGTGACAGCGGGAGCGCCGTCCGCGGGGCCGCCGCGGTAGGTGCCCCGGACCTGCGCGCCCTCGAGTGCGAGGTGCTCGGCCCAGACGTCGGCCGGGAGCGTTTCGCCGTCCAGCTCGACGGCGCAGGTCTCGCCCTCGCGCATGGGCAGGAACTCCTCGACGGTGAGGCCCAGGGACTCCCGGAGGGGGGCGCCGAAGCCGCCGGCGTGCACCGCGTCGTGCTCGTCGACCACCGCCGCGAAGCACGAGACGAGCAGGGTGCCTCCGGCGGCGACGTACCGGGTGAGGTTCTCCCCCTGACCGGCGGTCAGGAGGTAGGACGCCGGTGCCACGACCAGCCGGTAGGCGGACAGGTCGTCGCCGGGGTGCGCGAAGTCGACCTGGACGCCGTCGCGCCACAGCCGCTCGTAGTACGCGCGCATCCGCTCGCGGAACTGCAGCGCATCGGAGGGGCGCCACTCCAGGTCCTGGGCCCACAGCGACTCCCAGTCGTAGAGCACCGCCACCTGTGTTTCCACGCGGGAGCCCTGCAGCTCGGCGAGGTCGCCGAGGCGCGAGCCGAGGGCGACGACCTCACGAAAGACGCGGCTCGTCGTCCCGGCGTGGGGAAGCATCGCGGAGTGGAACTTCTCGGCGCCCGAACGCGAGGCCCGCCACTGGAAGAACATCACCGCGTCGGCGCCGCGCCCCACGTGGGTGAGCGCGTTGCGGTGCATCTCCCCCGGACGCTTGGCGATGTTGCGGCCCTGCCAGTTGACGGCCGACGTCGAGTGCTCCATGAGGATCCACGGGCGCCCTCGTGCCACCGACCGCGTGAGGTCGGCGGACAGGGCGAGCGCGACGTGGGCGTCCGGGTCCGGGGACCACAGGTAGTGGTCGTCGGAGACGACGTCGACCTCCTCCGCCCACTTCCACAGGTCGGTGTTCCACGACTGGTGGGCCATGAAGTTGGTGGTGACCGGCTGCGGGGCGTGGGCGCGGATGGCGTCCCGCTCGGCGCGGTAGCAGGCGCGCAGCTGGTCGTCGGTGAACCGGGCCCAGTCGAGCTTCATCGCGGGGTTGACGGTCGACGGCGTCCGCGCCGGCGCGATGACGTGCTCCCATCGGGCGAACCGCTGCCCCCAGAACGCCGTGCCCCACGCGGCGTTGAGGGCGTCGAGGGAGCCGTAGCGGTCCTGCAGCCAGCCGCGCCAGGCCTCGACGGCGCGCGGCGAGAAGTCCTCACCGACGGGCACGCCGTACTCGTTGTGGACGTGCCACAGGACGACGGCGGGGTGGGTGCCGTAGCGGCGGGCGAGCTCACCGGCGATCCGGGTCGCCGCCCGCCGGTACTCGGGCGACGCGTGCGACGCCATCCCGCGGGACCCGAAGCCCATGACCACACCGTCCCCGTCGATGACGCGGGCATCGGGGTAGGCCGCGAAGAACCAGGCGGGCGGCGAGGCGGTCGGGGTGCCGAGGTCGACGGCGATGCCGTTGGCGTGGAGCAGGTCGAGCAGCTCGTCGAGCCACCCGAAGTCGAAGACGCCCTCCTCCGGCTCGAGCATGGCCCAGGAGAAGACGCCGACGTTGACGAGGTTGACGCCCGCCTCGCGCATGAGGGCGACGTCCTCGTCCCAGACCTCCCGAGGCCACTGCTCCGGGTTGTAGTCGCCCCCGTACGCGATCGCCCCGGGGTACGGCCAAAGGTGGTTCGACATGACGCTCCATCGCCTCGCAGTGGATCGGCACCACTGCCCCGTGGTGACCGTGCCCATACTGTGAACGTGCACAGGGTTGGGTGTCAAGTGCTGGAGGGATTCTCTTTCGGGTTCGGCTGTGCCATGGTGTGACCGTGCACAGTTCCTCTCCCGACGCTGCGGGGATGTCCGGCCGTCCGAGCCGCGTAGGGTCGCAGCGATGAGCGCCACCTCCTCGCCGCCCGGTGCCCGCGTGGCCTCGGCGACCGGCGAGACGGTGCGCAGGCGACCCACGATCCTGGACGTCGCCGCCGCGGCGGGCGTGTCCAGGGGGACGGTGTCGCGCTACCTCAACGGCGGCAAGTGGGTCTCCCCCGACGCCCGGGAGGCGGTGGAGCGCGCCATCAAGCAGACCGGCTACCGCGCCAACCAGCACGCGCGGTCACTGGTGACCGGGCGGGCGAACGCCCTCGCGTTCCTCCTGGCGGAACCGCAGGACCGGCTCTTCGCCGACCCCACGTACGCGCCGCTGCTGCGCGGTGCGGCCGAGGCGCTCGCCAGCCGGCAGATGACGCTCAACCTGCTGGTCGCGGGCACACCCAAGGAGCGGGAGAACGTCGTCGCCTACCTGTCGGCCGGCCACGTGGACGGCGCGCTGCTCATCTCCTCCCACGAGAACGAGCCCCTCGTCGACCTCCTGCTCTCCCACGAGATCCCGCTCGTGTCCTGCGGCATCCCCTTGGGGCGGTCCGACCGCGTCGCGTCGGTGTCGGTGGACGAGGCCGGCGGGGCCCGCGAGATGGTGGAGCACCTGCGCTCCCGCGGGCGGCGCCGAATCGCGATGATCACCGGACCGCTCGACCTGCCCGGCGGTCGCTACCGGCTCGAGGGGTACCGTGAGGAGCTCGGGCCGGACTACGACCCCGCCCTCGTCGCCCACGGCGACTACGGCACCGAGTCCGGCGTGACGGCGATGGCCCAGCTGCTCGAGCGGGCCGCGGACCTCGACGCGGTCTTCGCCGCGTCGGACGCGATGGCCGCCGGGGCCATCACGGTGCTTCGTCGTGCCGGCCGCAGGATCCCCGAGGACGTCGCCGTCGGCGGTTTCGACGACTCCGGTCTCGCGGTGAACCTCGACCCCCCGCTGACCACGATGCGCCAGCCCTTCGACCGGATCAGCGCCGAGATGGTCTCCCTGCTGCTCGAGATCATCGCCGGCGGCGCGACGAAGTCGGTGACGATGCCCGCGAGCCTCGTGGTGCGCGACAGCACGTAGGGGCGGCCCACCCGCGGGCGTGCACGCGCGCCGGCACCGGTCAGCGGTCGTGGGCGGAGTCCGCGTCCGGCGGCGTCTGCTCGCGGAAGTGGACGACCAGCTCCTTGCTCCGCGCGATGCGCAGCACCGTCACCAGCACGATGCCGCCCACCGCGTTGAAGACCACGGTGTAGCTGAACCAGCTCAGCCACTCCAGCAGCGAGATGTCCGCGCCGGACTGGATCGCCCCGAAGATCAGCAGCGAGTCGAGGATCGAGTGGAAGAGCTGGAGCCCGGACAGCAGGAACCCACCGGCCACCGCGGCCACCACCCGGACCCCGTCCGACTCGGTGCCCTTCTGCATCCGGGTCATCAGCGTCATGGTGCTGCCGCCGAGGACGGCCAGGCAGACAGACTGGAGCGAGAAGGGTGCGTCGACGAAGTGGCGCGCGGTCTCCTCGATCGTGTCCCGCCACTCGGGGAAGCCCTGCATCACCAGCCACATGAACACCCAGCCGCCGACGAGGTTGCTGACGAGCGTCCCCGCCCACAGCTTGCCCAGCTGCCAGACGCTCGCCTGCCGGGTGACCAGCCCCATGAGGGGCATGTGGAAGTCCTCGGTGAAGAGCTCGCTGTGGGCCAGCAGCACGGCGATGAGGCCGACGCTGAAGGCGAGTCCGGCGAGCAGGTGGCTGTCGGTCTCGTGCAGCACGGCGAGGTAGGCCATGACACCCAGGCCGATCTCCATGCCACCGAACAGGCCGGTGATGACGACCGAACGGACGGTCCGGTGCAGCCGCTCGGCACCCTCCTCCATCGTGCGCTCGAAGGTCTCCTGCAGGTGCTGCTCGACAGGGAGGTCGTTGTCTCCGAGCTCTCGACGTCGTACCTCGCTCATGCGCTCTCCCGCGTGTCGGTTCGCGCCATACTCCCCGATCGCGGGCCGGAGCGCCTGGCAGGGCGTCGAGCACGGGTGCGGGTCGGTGAACCCTCGGTGGGCCCGGCCGGTCTCGAACCGGCGACCTCCGCGGTGTAAACGCGGCGCTCTGACCAACTGAGCTACAGGCCCTGCCGCACCCCGGGGGTGCAGCGACCAGGGTACTGGTCACCGAAGGCAAGGACCGACGACGGGTGTCAGGACCCGGCCTCCTGGAAGAGCGTGATCTGCAGCCCGGCGGGCGCGGCGATCCGCGAGTTCACCGACCGCCACGGCGTCGTGACGGGCTCGCCGACCACCTCCCCGCCGGCCGCGGCCAGGTCCTCCGTCGCCACCGGGGCGTCGTCCACCTCGAAGGCCAGCCGGATCGCGGGGCTCGGCACGGTGGCGCCCTCGACGCGGTCGACCTCCCGGATGTGGGCCGGCGTCCCGATCTCCAGCGTGGCGCGCCCGGCGTCGAGGATGACCACCCGGTCGTCGCCACCCTCGGCGTAGGCCAGCTCCTCGCTCATCCCGAGGACGTCGCGGAAGAACCGCACCGCCTCGTCGTAGTCCGCCGCCTCGACGACGACCCTCAGCTGCCGGACGCGTTGCTGTGTCATGGCGGGATCATCCGCCACGGACCCGGCCATCGGCACGAGAACGGGCACCGAACCTGCGCAGAACCGGCTCTCGACGCACAGGGCTAGGAGCCCGTGAGTGCCGCCACGGCCGCCCGGTAGTCCGCGACGGACCGCGGCCGCCCGGCGGGCGACCGCACGGACCAGGCGATCGCGCCGTCGTCGTCGAGGAGGAAGGTGGCGCGGACGGCGGCCCCGGTCGCCTCGTTGAACGCCCCGTAGGCGTGGGCGGCCGCGCCGTGCGGCCAGAAGTCCGACAGCAGCGGGAAGCCCACCCCCTCCTGCTCACCCCAGGCGCGCAGGGCGAAGACCGGGTCGCACGTGACGGCGACGACGTCGGCCCCCCGGACGGGGCTGCTCACCAGGTCGGCCAGCTCTCCCCCGCACACGCGCGAGAACGCGAACGGCAGGAAGACGACGAGCTGTGGCCGTTCCCGCTGCCCGCCCACCCGCACCGGGGTGCCGTGGGTGTCGGGCAGCTCGACCGACGGCGCCCGGTCAGCGACCGCGACCACGGGCGAGCAGGCGCAACCCGTTCCAGTCCTCGCCGGCACCGACGGAGCCGGTGGGCTGCAGGCCGGCGGTCCGTGCCGCCGCCTCGACGACGGCGGGACCCACGTGTCCGCCACGGCCCGGTTTCGGCGTGAGGACGACGATGGAACCGGCGTCGTCCAGGTTGTCGAGGGCGTCGACCAGGAGGTCGGTGAGGTCACTCTCGTCACCGTCGTCGTCACGCCACCAGATGATGGCGCCGTCGACGACGTCGTTGTAGTCCTCGTCGACGAGGTCACCCCCCGTGATCTCCTCGACAGCCGATCGGACGGTCTCGTCGACGTCGTCGTCGTAACCGAACTCCTGGATCTCCTGCCCGGTCGTGAAGCCGAACCGGCTGCCGGCACCTGGGCCAGCGGTCGCTGCCACGTGTTCTCCCACTCTCGTTCTGGGCGCTCGTCGCGCCGTCGGACCCCAACCAAGCGTGAGGATGGCACAACGCTACTGCCGGGACGATGCCATTCCCAGACGAACCGCCCACGGGCGCGCGGTCTGCTGTTGCCAAGGTCATAGCAAAGCGGCGATCCGGGTGATGGCCCCCGGCCCGTCACGGGGCGAGAATGGGCCTAATCTGGATGACACCGAGCACCAGCCATGCGCGTCGGGGCGCCCGACGCTCGAGGGAAAGAGGACGTGTGAGTCCAAAGAACGGATCTGGACCGCTCATCGACGGCCTGCTCAGCCAGGTCAAGGACATCGACACCGCTGAGACCCAGGAGTGGCTCGAGTCCCTCGACGGTCTCATCGAGGAGCGCGGCGGACCGCGCGCCCGGTACATGCTGCTCAGCCTGCTGCGGCGCGCCCGTCAGCGGAACGTCTCCGTGCCCGGGCACCTGACCACCCCCTACGTCAACACCATCGGCGTGCACGAGGAGCCGTACTTCCCCGGCGACGAGGCCACGGAGCGCAAGTACCGCGGCTGGATCCGCTGGAACGCCGCCGTCATGGTCACCCGCGCCCAGCGGCCGGACGTGGCCGTCGGCGGCCACATCTCCTCCTACGCCTCCATCGCCACGCTGTACGAGGTGGGGATGAACCACTTCTTCCGTGGCAAGGACCACCCCGGTGGTGGCGACCAGGTGTTCTTCCAGGGTCACTCCTCGCCGGGCAACTACGCCCGCGCCTACCTCGAGGGGCGGCTCAGCGAGGACGACCTCGACGGCTTCCGTCAGGAGCACTCCCACCCGGGCGGCGGCCTGCCGTCCTACCCGCACCCGCGCCTCATGCCCGACTTCTGGGAGTTCCCCACGGTCTCCATGGGGCTCGGCCCCGCCGAGGCGATCCACCAGGCGTTCACCAACCGGTACGTCCACGAGCGCGGCATCAAGGACACCTCCCAGCAGCACGTGTGGGCCTTCCTCGGTGACGGCGAGATGGACGAGCCGGAGTCCCGCGGGATGCTGCAGCTCGCCTCGCAGCAGGGCCTGGACAACCTCACCTTCGTCGTCAACTGCAACCTCCAGCGCCTCGACGGCCCGGTGCGCGGCAACGGCAAGATCGTCCAGGAGCTCGAGGCGTTCTTCCGGGGTGCCGGCTGGAACGTCATCAAGGTGCTGTGGGGCCGTGAGTGGGACTCGCTGCTCAACGCCGACAAGGACCGTGCGCTCGTCAACCTCATGAACGAGACGCTCGACGGCGACTACCAGACCTACAAGGCCAACGACGGCGCCTACGTGCGCGAGCACTTCTTCGGCCGCGACCCGCGGACCAAGGAGCTCGTCAAGGACCTGACCGACGAGGAGATCTGGGCCCTCAAGCGCGGTGGCCACGACTACCGCAAGATCTACGCGGCGTACAAGGCCGCGATGGACCACACCGGGGCACCGACGGTCATCCTGGCCCAGACGGTCAAGGGATACGGCCTCGGCCCGAGCTTCGCCGGGCGCAACTCCACGCACCAGATGAAGAAGATGAAGACCACGGACCTCAAGATGCTCCGTGACGCCCTTCGCATCCCGATCCCCGACGAGCAGCTCGAGGACCCGTACAACGCGCCGTACTACCGGCCCGAGGACGACGACCCCGCGCTGCAGTACATGCTCGAGCGCCGTCGCGCGCTGGGCGGCTTCCTGCCCGAGCGCCGCGCCGCGAAGGACTCGCTGCCGCTGCCCGGCGACAAGCCCTACGAGGTGCTCAAGAGCGGCTCGGGCAAGCAGGAGGTCGCCTCGACCATGGCCTTCGTCCGCCTCCTCAAGGAGCTGATGAAGGACAAGGAGATCGGCAGCCGGATCGTGCCGATCATCCCGGACGAGGCCCGCACCTTCGGCCTGGACGCGATCTTCCCGACGGCGAAGATCTTCAACACCCACGGGCAGAACTACACCGCCGTGGACGCCGACCTCATGCTCTCCTACAAGGAGTCCGAGACCGGCCAGATCATGCACATGGGCATCAACGAGGCCGGCTCGGCCGCCGTCTTCCAGACGGTCGGCACGTCCTACGCCACCCTCGGCGAGCCGCTCATCCCGGTGTACATCTTCTACTCGATGTTCGGCTTCCAGCGCACCGGTGACGCCTTCTGGGCGGCCGGGGACCAGCTGGCCCGCGGCTTCGTCATCGGTGCCACCGCCGGGCGGACCACGCTGGCCGGTGAGGGTCTGCAGCACATGGACGGGCACTCCCTCGTGCTCGCCCAGACGAACCCGGCGTTCGTGAACTACGACCCGGCGTACGCCTACGAGATCCGCCACATCGTGCGTGACGGCCTGCAGCGGATGTACGGCGCGGACGACCCGCGTGACCCGAACGTCATGTACTACCTCACGGTGTACAACGAGCCGATGCACCAGCCGGCCGAGCCGGAGGACGTGGACGTCGAGGGCATCCTCAAGGGCGTCCACCGCATCGCGGCCTCCGAGGGCGAGGGCCCCCGGGTGCAGCTCATGGCCTCGGGCGTCGGGGTGCCGTGGGCGCTGCACGCCCGCGAGATCCTCGCCGAGGACTGGGGTGTGCGGGCCGGCGTGTGGTCCGTGACGAGTTGGGGCGAGCTGCGCCGCCAGGCGCTGGACGTCGAGCGCAAGCGGCTGCTGGAGCCGGCCGGTGACCACGGCGAGGCCTACGTCACCGCCAAGCTGCGTGACGCCGGCGGCCCGTACATCGCCTCGAGCGACTGGGACCACATGGTCCCGGACATGATCCGCCAGTGGGTGCCGGGCGACTACCACGTCCTCGGCGCGGACGGCTTCGGCTACTCCGACACCCGCCCGGCGGCCCGCCGCCAGTTCCTCATCGACTCCCACTCCATGGTGGTCAAGGCGCTGCAGGCCCTCGCGGCCCAGGGCGCCGTCGACGCGGACGCCCCGCGTCAGGCCGTCGAGAAGTACCGCCTCTGGGACGTCAACGCCGGCGAGTCCGGCACCGCAGGCGGCGACTCCTAACCGTCCCTCGCCCCGCCCCACATAGCGCCGAGAGCGGAGTTGTTTCACGAAACAACTCCGCTCTCGGCGTTTGTGGGGGGCTACGTCATGCTCATGACGACGCGGCCGTCGATCGCGCCGGCCTCCATCTCGGCGAAGATGTCGTTGATGTCGTCCATCGGCCGCACCGTGTAGGTCGGGCTGATCTTGCCGCGGGCGAAGAAGTCCAGCGCCTCGGCCATGTCCTTGCGGGTCCCGACGATCGAGCCCCGGACCGTCAGCCCGAAGAGCACCGTGGTGAAGATGTCGAGCGGGAACTGCTCCGGCGGCAGGCCGACGAGGGAGACGGTGCCACCCCGCCGGAGGGCGGCGACGGCCTGCGGGAAGGCGTGGGCGTTGACGGCGGTGACCAGGGCGCCGTGCACGCCGCCGGTCGCGGCCTTGATCTCGGCCGCGGGGTCCTCGCTGGTGCGGGCGTTGACCGCCACCTCCGCGCCGTGCTTGCGGGCGAGCTCGAGCTTGCTGTCGTCCACGTCCACCGCGGCCACCCGCAGACCCATGGCGACCGCGTACTGCACGGCGATGTGGCCCAGGCCGCCGATCCCGGAGATGAGCACCCACTCCCCGGGCTTGGTGTCGGTGACCTTGAGACCCTTGTAGACCGTCACGCCGGCGCAGAGGATCGGTGCGGCCGCGGCCGGCTCGACGCCGTCGGGGATGACCGGGCAGTAGCGGGAGTCGACCAGCATGTACTGCCCGAACGAGCCGTCGACGGAGTAGCCGCTGTTCTGCTGCGCCTCGCACAGCGTCTCCCAGCCGGTCTGGCAGTACTCGCACTCGCCGCAGGCGCTGGCGAGCCAGGCGTTGCCGACGGTGTCGCCGACCTTGACCCGCTCGACGCGGTCACCGACGGCCACCACGGTCCCGACACCCTCGTGGCCGGGGACGAACGGCGCGACCGGCTTGACCGGCCAGTCGCCGTGGGCGGCGTGGAGGTCGGTGTGGCAGACACCGGTGTACTCCACCTTGACCAGGGCGTCGTAGGGCCCGGGCTGGGGGATGTCGAGCTCCTTGACCTCTAGCGGGGCGCCGAGCTCCGGGACGACGGCGGCGCGCATGGTGTCGGCCATGGGGGTCCTCCTTGTTCGGGCCGAGGACCGGAAGGGCAAGGCCCTCGGGTGGTGAGCACCGTGTGCGGTGTGGCACCAGTGAACCAGCGCGCAGGTTCACCAAGGAGGGACGGACGTCCCCGGCGGGAGGCCCGGCTGCGGCGTCGAGCTCCGGACGCGGCGGACGCCGTCAGGTGCGCTCGGCGGCCTCGACGCGGGGGGTGAGCTCGGCGACGACGGCGTGGGTCTCGGCGTCGTCGCGGCCCTTGAGCTCCTCGAGGTGCCGGCGGGCGTCGTGCGGTCGCTCGGCGTCCAGGGCCGCCAGGACGATCTGACGTCCGGCCTCCGGGATGTGCTCACGCGGCGACCACTGCCCCACGCCGAGCCCCAGGCCGTCGCCGGGCAGGTCCGCCTCGCGGAGCGTGCGGACGCCCTCGGCCACGGCCAGCCCCGTGTGCTCGCGCTCGCACGCGGCGTTGAGCCGGCGCATCGCGCCCTCGTGGTCGTCGTGCAGGGACAGCCGGGCGAGCTCGATGAGCGGGAACCACGCCCGCGGGTTGCCGGCGAGCTCCTCGGCCAGCGCCCAGATCGCGACGTCGGCCGACATGTGGTGGGTCACCTGCTCGTGCTCCGCGACAAGCGGGTCGACCGGCTCCACCGAGTCGGCCCTCCTGCGCACCAGCTCCGCGAGCTCGCGGAAGGCCTGGATGTCGTTGGGGTCCTCGACCAGCCGGGCCCGCAGGGTGTCCTCCCTCGGCAGGTCGGCGCTACGGGCAGCGGTGGTGGCTTGCCGGGTCCCCGGCCGCCGCATGGGGCGGCGTCGGGTGAGCAGCGCCTTGAGTCGCGCGAGGAGAGCCATGGACCGACCATATCGGCTCAGCGCTGAGCCCTCACTTTGACGCGGTCGACCGCGTCGCTCCGGGCCACGGAGATCCGCGCCCCGCCAAGGTTGTCGGCTTCCCACAAGCGCTCGCCTATGCTCGCGTCATGGCCCCCGCCCCGACCGCCGACCAGCACGGCAGCTCGGACGTCGTCCGGCGCCTGCGCGGCGGCACCGACCTCCTCACGTCGGCCGCGCTCAAGCGGCTGGACGCCGAGATCCCCTGGTACCGCGAGCTCGCTGCCGAGGACCGGTCGTGGATCGGCCTCGTCGCGCAGTCCGGCATCTCCGCCTTCATCACCTGGTACGAGAGCTCGTCGGCCGCCACCTACAACGCGGCGGAGATCTTCCGGGCGGCCCCTCCCGAGCTCACGCGGTCCATCTCGCTGCAGCACACGCTCCAGCTCGTGCGGCTCGTCGTCGAGGTCGTCGAGGACAATGCCGTCCAGCTCGCGGCGCCGGGCCAGCAGCGCGACCTCCGTGACGCCGTGCTGCGCTACTCCCGCGAGGTGGCCTTCTCCGCGGCCGAGGTCTACGCCCGCGCGGCCGAGGCACGTGGCGCGTGGGACGCCCGCCTCGAGGCGCTCGTCGTCGACTCGCTGATCCGCGGCGACACCGACGGCTCGCTGCGCTCCCGGGCCGCGGCGCTGGGGTGGTCGGGGACCGGGTCGGCGGTGGTCCTCGTCGGCACCACCCGCAGCCCGCTCGACGAGCGGAGCACCTCCGAGCTGCGCCGCGCCTGCCGCCGGGCGGCCCACGACGCGCTCGTCGGGATCCAGGGCGACCGACTCGTCATCGTGCTGGGCGGGCACGAGCTGCGGGCGGCGGCCGAGTCGCTCATGCCACGCCTGCGCCCGGGCACGGTCGTGCTGGGACCCGAGGTGGCTGACATCGCCGATGCGGGCCGCTCGGCACGCGCCGCGCTGGCCGGTCTGCTCGCCGCCCCGGCGTGGCCGGACGCGCCGGAGCTCGTCGAGGCCGACGAGCTGCTGCCCGAACGACTCGTCAACGGCGACCCGCTCGCCCGCCGCACCCTGCTCACCGAGATCTACCGCCCGCTGGCCGCGGCCGGTGGCCCCCTCCTCGAGACCCTCGGGGAGTACCTCGCGGTCGGCCGCTCGCTCGAGGCCGCCGCCCGCGCCCTCTACGTCCACCCCAACACCGTGCGGTACCGGCTGCGACGGGTCTCCCAGACCGTCGGCTGGGACGCGACGACGCCGCGCGAGGCCTTCGTCCTCCAGGTCGCCCTCACGGTCGGCCGGCTCTCCGCTCCCGCAGGTGACCACGCCGGAGTGTGACCCACCTCCCACGCATCGCACGCCGACACGCACCGGTTTGTCGATGCCCCACAACGCTCGTGAAACGAGTTGGTAGGCGTCGTAGCCGTGGGCAGGCCCGGCTTTGTTGGCAGAGTGGAATCCGTGCTCGCCATCCTCTGCCCTGGTCAGGGCGCCCAGTCCCCCGGCATGCTCAGCCCCTGGCTGGAGCTCCCCGGACTCGCCGAGTCGCTCGACGCCTTCAGTGAGGCGGCCCAGGCCGACCTCCGACAGCTGGGGACCGAGGCGGACGCCGAGACCATCCGCGACACCCGCTACGCGCAGCCGCTCATCGTGGCCGCGTCCCTGCTCTCGTTCCAGGCCCTCGTCGGGGAGGACGGTTCCGCGGTCGACGTCACCGCGGGCCACTCCGTCGGTGAGCTGGCCGCAGCCGCCGTCGCCGGGACGCTGAGCGCCCACGACGCGCTCACGCTCGTCGGGATCCGCGGACGGGCCATGGCCGCAGCCGCCGCCGTCACCCCCACCGGGATGAGCGCCGTCGTCGGCGGAGACTCCGACGAGGTGGAGGACGCGATCCTCGCCAATGGGCTCACCGCCGCCAACGTCAACGGCGGTGGCCAGGTCGTCGCCGCCGGGACGCTCGGGCAGCTCGCCGCCCTCACCGAGGCACCGCCGGCCAAGGCCCGCGTCATCCCCCTCGAGGTGGCCGGTGCGTTCCACACCGAGCACATGGCCCCCGCCGTCGCCGAGGTCCGGGCCGCCACCGGCTCCCTGACCCCCGCGGACCCGCGCGCCACCCTGCTGTCCAACGCCGACGGCAACTCGGTCCACACCGGCACCGACGCCCTCGAGCGCATCGTCGCCCAGGTCGCCCGACCGGTCCGGTGGGACCTGTGCTGCCGCACGATGCTCGACCTCGGCGTCACCGCCGCCATCGAGCTGGCCCCCGCCGGTGTCCTTTCGGGGCTCGCCCGACGTACGCTGCCCGGCGTGCAGACCCTCGCCCTGAAGTCCCCCGACCAGCTCGACGCCGCACGGGAGCTCGTCCGCGAGCACGGGGGTGTCCGGTGACCCGGCCCGTCCTGCGCTCGGCGCAGCCGACCACCTACTCCCGGATCCTCGGCATCGGTGGAGTGCGGGGTGACCTCGCCGTCCCCAACGACGACATCGTCGGGCCGATCGACAGCTCCGACGAGTGGATCCGCCAGCGCACGGGCATCATCGAGCGCCGCCGGGCCACCGAGGAGCAGACCATCGCCGCGATGACCGAGGAAGCCGCGCGCAAGGCGCTGGAGGCCTCGGGGGTCGAGGCGTCCCAGCTGGGCGCCGTCATCGTCGCCACGGTGACCCACCTGGAGCAGACGCCGGCGCTGGCCACGATCATCGCCGACCGCATCGGCGCGACACCCGCGGCGGCCTTCGACATCTCCGCCGCCTGCGCGGGCTACTGCTACGGCATCGCCCAGGCCGACGCCCTCGTCCGGGCCGGAGCCGCTGACTACGTGCTCGTCGTCGGGGCGGAGCGCATGTCCGACTTCATCGACCCGACCGACCGCACGATCTCCTTCATCCTCGGCGACGGCGCGGGCGCCGCCGTCGTGGGCCCGTCCGACACCCCGGGGATCGGCCCCACCGTGTGGGGCTCCGACGGCGGGCAGGCGGACGCGATCTACCAGACCCACTCCTGGCTCACCTTCCGCGACGGCACCGACACCTCGTGGCCGACGCTGCGCCAGAAGGGCCCCACGGTGTTCAAGTGGGCGAGCTTCGAGATGGCCAAGGTGGCCCGCGCCGCGATCGAGGCCGCCGGGCTCCGGCCCGAGGACATCGAGGTGTTCATCCCGCACCAGGCGAACATGCGGATCATCGACCAGCTCGCCAAGCAGCTTGGCCTGCCCGAGTCCGTGGTCATCGCCCGGGACATCGCCGAGACCGGCAACACCTCGGCCGCCTCCATTCCCCTGGCCGCCGAACGGCTGCAGCGGGAGGGCGCGGTGGAGTCCGGGGCGCTTGCCCTGCAGATCGGGTTCGGCGCCGGGCTCGCCTACGCCGCCCAGGTGGTGGCCCTGCCCTGACGCGCGAGTCGCCGGCGGCGGCGAGCACGTCGTAGACCACACTGTTCTCGACCAACCCCACACGAATTGGAGCAACGCGCATGGCACACAGCGAGCAGGAGATCCTGGCCGGACTGGCGGAGATCGTCAACGAGGAGACCGGCCTGCCCGCCGACTCCGTCCTGCCGGAGAAGTCCTTCACCGACGACCTCGACATCGACTCCCTGTCGATGATGACCATCGTCACGCTGGCCGAGGAGAAGTTCGAGGTCCGCATCCCCGACGAGGAGGTCGCCAACCTCGCAACCGTCCAGGACGCGGTCTCCTTCATCCAGGGCGCCCAGCAGGCCTGACCCCTTCGACCGGGGCGGCCGCCGCGCCGCCCCGGTCGACCTCACCCCTCAAGGAGCAGTCATGGCTACCCCCACCGTCGTCATCACCGGTCTCGGAGCGACCACGCCGCTCGGCGGCGACGTGTCCTCGACCTGGGCCGGTGCCCTCGCCGGCCGCTCCGGGGTGCGCACGCTCGAGAACGACTGGGCCGAGCGCTACGAGATCCCCGTCGACTTCGCCGGCCAGCTCGCGGTGCCCGCGTCCGACGTCCTGCCGCGCACCGAGACCCGCAAGATGGACCCCAGCGCCCAGTACGCGGTCATCGCGACGCGCGAGGCCTGGGCGGACGCCGGGTCGCCCGAGGTCGACGGCGAGCGCCTGGGTGCCGTCGTCGCCTCCGGGATCGGCGGCGTCTGGACCCTGCTCGACGCCTGGGACACCGTCAAGGAGCGCGGCGCGCGGCGCGTCATGCCGCTCACGGTCCCCATGCTCATGCCCAACTCCCCCGCCGGGTACGTCTCCCTCGAGGTCGGCGCCCGGGCCGGGGCGCACTCCCCCGTGTCCGCCTGCGCCTCGGGCGCCGAGGCGATCGCCTACGGGGTGCACATGATCCGCTCGGGCCGGGCCGAGGTCGTCGTCGCCGGTGGCACCGAGGCCGCCATCCACCCGCTGCCCATCGCCGCCTTCGCCAAGATGCAGGCGCTGTCCACCCGCACCGACGACCCGGCCGGGGCCTCGCGCCCCTACGACGTCACGCGCGACGGCTTCGTCCTGGGTGAGGGCGCCGGTATCGTCGTCCTGGAGAGCGCGGAGCACGCAGCCGCCCGGGGCGCCCGGGTCTACGGCGAGGTCTGCGGAGTCGGCATGACGTCCGACGCCTACGCCATCGCGCCGCCGGACCCCAGCGGTGCCGGGCAGGAGCGTGCCATGCGCCTGGCCCTGGAGGACGCCGGAGTGAGCGGTCGCGACGTCATCCACGTCAACGCGCACGCGACGTCCACCCCGGTGGGTGACGGCATCGAGGCGGCGGCCATCCGCCGCGGGCTGGGCGACGAGGCCGACCACGTGACGATCTCGGCGACCAAGTCGATGACCGGGCACCTGCTCGGCGGCGCCGGCGCGCTGGAGACCATCTTCACCGTGCTCGCCCTGCGCGAGCGCACCGCGCCGCCGACCATCAACGTCACCGAGATGGACCCGGGCCTGGACATCGACCTCGTGCGGGACACCCCCCGCGAGCTACGGTCCGGGGACGCGGTCGCCCTCAACAACGCGTTCGGCTTCGGCGGCCACAACGTCGCCCTCGCCGTCCGCAACGCCTGACCCCGGCCCCCCCTCCCGCCGACAGCGGACTTATCGCCGACAGCGGACTTATCGCCGACGGCCGAGTTGTCGCACACACCTAGGTTGTCCCCGACGGCCGAGTTGTCGCCGGCGGCCGGGTTGTTGCCGGCAGCCGGGTTGTCGCCCACAGCCGGGTTGTCGCCGACAGCGGAGATATCGCCGACAGCAGAGATGTCGCCGACAGCAGAGTTGTGGCCCATAACGAAGTTGTCGCCGACGACGGACATCGCTGACGACGGTGAGATCCTCGGGTCGAGGGCAACCGGTCGGAGTTTCACGACACGGCAAATTAGCTCTCGGCAAGAAGTCCGCTCTCGGCGACAAGTCCGCTCTCAGCGACAAGTCCGCTCTCGGCGACAAGTCCGCTCTCGGCGAGGGGGTGGGGTGGGAGGGGGCTCAGCCGACGCGGTGGAGCCAGCGCACCGGGGCACCGGCGCCGGCGTAGCGGAAGGGTTCGAGCTCGTCGTCCCAGGCCTGACCGAGCGCCAGGTTCATCTCGTGGCGCATCCGGGCGGGGTCCGCGGCGAACTCGAGGGCGGCACGGATGCGGTCCTCGGGGACGACGACGTTGCCGTGCGCGTCGGTCTGCGCGTGGAAGATCCCAAGCTCGGGTGTGTGCGACCAGCGCCCACCGTCGACGCCCGGTGCGGGGTCCTCGGTGACCTCGTAGCGCAGGTGGGTCCACCCACGCAGCGCGGAGGCGAGGCGCGCCCCGGTCCCCACCGGCCCGACCCACGAGTACTCGGCGCGGAAGAGCCCGGGCGCGGCGGGCTGCTCCGTCCACTCCAGGGAGACCCGGCCGTCGAGCACCGTGCCTGCCGCCCACTCGATGTGCGGGCACAGCGCCCTGGGCGCAGAGTGCACGAAAATGACGCCGCGGGTGCTGGCACCACTCATGTCGACCCTCCTGGTTCCGGTTGAGGTACGTCTTCCCCTACGACCTCAGCTGAACCAGGCGAACCGCATGGTCACGGCATAACGGTGCTCATCATGCCACACCGCCGGCAGGAACGCCCAGGTCGGGCCGCCCTGCCGGCGGTGGAACGAGCCCGCTCAGGACCGGACCGGCTCCGGCTGGGCTGCGCTCTGCGGACGTCCGCTGACGTTCTCAGGAGCAGTGGTCGCGTGCTCCTCGTCGGTGAAGAGGTTGGCCGCCTCGGCCGAGTTGTACTGCTCGACGTCGAGGATCCCCTCGCGCTTGGCGACGACGGTCGGCACGAGCGCCTGCCCGGCGACGTTGGTCGCGGTGCGGCCCATGTCGAGGATGGGGTCGATGGCGAGGAGCAGTCCCACACCCTCGAGGGGCAGACCGAGCGTCGACAGCGTCAGCGTGAGCATGACGAGTGCGCCGGTGAGGCCCGCCGTCGCCGCGGAACCCACGACGGACACGAACGCGATGAGCAGGTAGTCGGTGACCGCCAGCTCGAGGCCGAAGAACTGGGCGACGAAGATCGCGGCGAGCGCCGGGTAGATCGAGGCGCAGCCGTCCATCTTGGTCGTCGAGCCCAGCGGCACGGCGAAGGAGGCGTAGGACGACGGCACGCCGAGGTTGCGCTCGACGACCCGCTGCGTCAGGGGCAGGGTGCCGATGGAGGAGCGGGAGACGAAGCCGAGCTGGATCGCCGGCCACGCGCCCCGGTAGAACCGCAGCACCGACAGCCCGTTGGTCTTGAGCACCACGGGGTAGACGAGGACGAGCACGAGCGCCAGGCCGATGTAGACGGCACCGGCGAAGGTGCCGAGCGGCGTCAGGGCGTCCCACCCGTAGGTGGCGATCGCCCGGCCGATGAGCCCGAGCGTGCCGAGCGGGGCGAGGCGGATGATCCACCACAGCACCTTCTGGATGATCGCGAGCAGGGAGCGGTTGACCGAGAGGAACGGCTCGGCCTTGTCGCCGACCTTGAGCGCGGCGATGCCGACGACGAGCGCCATGACCAGGATCTGCAGCACGTTGAAGCTCAGCGAGCTGCTGACCCCGGTGATCTCGCCGCCGTCCTGGTTGAGCGACGCGGACGTCTGCAGGCCGAGGAAGTTCGCGGGCACGAGGCCGCCGAGGAAGTCGAGCCAGCTTCCGGTGCGGCCCGGCTCTGCTGCGGCGTCGGCGCCGACGGTGGTGTTGACGCCCGGCCGCATGACGAGGCCGAGGCCGATCCCGATGACCACCGAGGCGGCCGCGGTGATCGCGAACCACACCAGCGTCTGGCCGGCGAGGCGGGCGGCGTTCGCGACACCGCGCAGGTTGGCGATCGAGGCGACGATCGCGGTGAAGACCAGCGGCGGCACGGTGGCCCGCAGCAGGCTGACGAACGCCGAGCCGATGGTGTCGAGGGCGACGGCGAGGCCGTTGGGCTCGCCGGACGGCGTCTCGCCGATGGCGAGCGCCCACCAGCCGAGCAGGACGCCGACGACGAGCGCGAGGAGGATCTGGGCGGTGAAGGACGGGGCACGCAACCGCCGTCGAGCGGGAGCTGAGGTCGTGGACATGGCTGCCTTTCCGGGTACGCGGGAGTGACGAGGGGGACGCGCGCAGGCGGGCGCGTCACGGCGCGGGACGAGGACGCCCGGGCAGCCGAAGGTCGGCAGCAGGGCAAGGCAAGGCAGGCCGGCGGCGGTGCCGGAACGTCCGTGGCTCAGCTCAGGTGCGAGCCGTCCCGCAGGTGCTCAGTGGCGACAACACAGCGCGCTGGCCTGCCGACGCAGGTCGCAGTCGTAGCGCGCAGTGAGATTCCAGGCGTTGAGCACACACCCTCCCCGAGGTGAGGGTCCGAGGGTCGGACCAGCAGCCACCATAGACGACGACTGCCGGTGGTGGCGCGCGATGAGACTCAGATCATCTCCCGGATGGCCCGCATGGCCTTCTTGCGCTGCGCGCGCTCCAGACGGTCGATGTAGAGCATGCCGTCGAGGTGGTCGACCTCGTGCTGCAGGCAGCGGGCCATGAGCTCCTCCCCCTCGACGACGACCTTCTTGCCGTCCAGGTCGATCCCCTCGACCCGGGCGTACCAGGCACGCTCGGTGGGGAACCACAGCCCGGGGACGGACAGGCAGCCCTCGTCGCCGTCCTGGTACTCCTCCTCGGAGACCTCGACGAGGCGCGGGTTGAGGACGTAGCCGATGTCCTCCTCGATGTTCCACGAGAACGCCCGCAGGCTCACGCCGATCTGGTTGGCCGCGAGGCCCGCCCGGCCCTCGTGGTCGACGGTCTCGAGAAGGTCCTCCACCAGCGACCTGACGCGGTCGTCGATGTCCGTGACCGGTTCGCACGGGGTGCGCAGGACGGGGTCGCCGACGACGCGGATCTCTCGCATAGCCATGGGCACCAGTTTCCCACGCCGGGCAGCGTGCTCCGAACCTGCCGCGAGTGGTGCCGGCTACGTCGGGCGCCGGTCGACGACGACGGCGGTGGCCAGCTCCTGCAGCGCGGCCAGGTGGCCCGTGGTCGCCTCCCGTCCCGGGCCGGCTCCTCACGCCGTCGCGGCGATCGCCCCTCGTCCCGCCTGGCGGCCGGAGAACAGGCACCCGCCGAGGAAGGTGCCCTCGAGCGAGCGGTAGCCGTGCATGCCGCCACCGCCGAACCCGGCGGCCTCCCCCGCGGCGAAGAGCCCGGGCAGGGGCGCGCCGTCGGGCCGCAGGACCCGGGCGTCGAGGTCGGTCTCGATGCCGCCGAGGGTCTTGCGGGTGAGGACGTGCAGCTTGACCGCGACGAGCGGCCCGGCCGCGGGGTCCAGCAGGCGGTGCGGGGACGCGACCCGGATGAGGCGGTCCCCGCGGTAGGCCCGCGCCTGACGCAGCGCCGTCACCTGGGAGTCCTTGGTGAACTCGTTCCCCAGCTCCCGGTCCCGGGCGTGGACCTCCCGGGCGACGACGTCGCGGTCGAGTGGCGCCTCGGGCGCGATCCGGTTCATCCCCGCCACGAGTTCCTCGAGGGAGTCTGCGACGACGAAGTCCGGTCCGCGATGCATGAACGCGGCGACCGGGCCCGGGGCTCCGGACTTCAGGCGCTCGAGCAGTCGCCGCACGTCCTTGCCGGTGAGGTCGGGGTTCTGCTCGCTGCCGGAGAGTGCGAACTCCTTCTCGATGATGCGCTGGGTCAGGACGAACCAGCTGTGGTCGTGCCCGGTGGTGCGCAGGTGACGCAGCGTGGCCAGGGTGTCGAAGCCGGGGAACAGCGGCGCGGGCAGCCGTCGGCCCGCTGCGTCGAGCCACAGCGACGACGGCCCGGGAAGGATCCGGATGCCGTGGCCGGGCCAGATCGAGTCGTAGTTCTCGATGCCCTCGGTGTAGTGCCACATGCGGTCCCGGTTGACCAGGCTCGCACCGGCCTCGCCGGCCACCTCGAGCATGGAGCCGTCGACGTAGGCCGGCACGCCGGTGAGCATGCGCTGCGGCGGGACGCCGAGGGACTCGGGCCACCAGCGACGGACGAGCTCCTCGTTCCCGCCGATGCCACCGGAGGTGACGACGACGGCCTGGGCGTGCAGCTCGAAGTCACCGACGACGTCTCGGCTGGTGGCCACCCCGCGGGGGGAGCCGTCCGGCGCGAGGACCTGCCCCGCGACGCCGTCGACGGCACCGCCGCTCATGGTGAGCCGGGTGACGCGGTGGCGCGGGGCGAGGGTCACCCGACCGTCGTCGACGGCGGCGCGCACCTGACGGGCGAAGGGTGCCACGAGCCCCGGTCCGGTCCCCCACACGATGTGGAAGCGCGGCACGGAGTTCCCCGGGCCGGTGGCGAGCGTGCCGCCGCGCTCCGCCCAGCCGACCACCGGGAAGAAGCGCACCCCGAGCGAGTACAGCCAGGCGCGCTTCTCCCCCGCGGCGAAGTCGACGTAGGCCCGCGCCCAACGCTCGGGCCACAGGTCCTCCCGCGGCCGGTCGAAGCCCGCTGTGCCCGCCCAGTCCTGCCACGCGAGCTCCCGGTCGTCCCGCACGCCCATGCGGCGCTGCTCGGGTGAGTCGACGAGGAAGAGTCCACCGAAGGACCAGTACGCCTGCCCGCCGAGGTTCTGCAGCGGCTCCTGGTCCACGAGCACCACCCGGCGCCCGGCACCGGCGAGCTCGGCGGTGGCGACGAGACCGGCCAGTCCGGCCCCGACGACGATGACGTCCGCATCCATGCGTTCTCCTCTCCGCCTGACGGCTCCCTCACCGTCGCGAGCCAGGCTAGCGGGCCGCACCGACACGCGGAGGCACCGGGAGCTTGCTGCCCGTGAGGCTTCATGGTCGCTCTTCGAGATCGCGCACGACCGACCGGAACGACCCCGATATCGACAACGTTGTCGAACTCATATAGTCCGACCCCTGTACGTGTCCTTCGGCACCGGCGACGAGGCGTTCCAGGCCAACCGGGTGGAGAGCGTGACGTCCGTGACCGAGGACGGCTACGTCGTCGAGGCGGCCATTAGCCTCCTCGAGGAGGGGGGCCTCGGGACGTTCCACGGCCTGGACTTCCAGGTGAACGACGCAAGCACCGTCGACGGCGTCGCGACCCGCACCTCCATCCGCAACTGGGCCAACCCGACCGTGCTCGGCTACCAGAGCACCGAGCGGTGGGGCGTGGGCCAGCTCGTGGCCGCTGCCGAGGAGCCGACGACGGAGCCCACCGAGGAGCCGACGGAGCCGCCGACCCCGGCCCCGACGGACGGGCCGACCGACGGCGCCACGCCGCCGGCCGCAGGCGGACCGGACGGTCCGGGCCGTGGGGGTCTCCCGGTGACGGGTGCGGAGCTCACCGCCCTGTTCGTCGCGCTGCTCCTGGTGGCGGGCGGCGGTGGGCTCGTCGCCCGCCGGCACCTCACCACCGGCTGAGCGCTGAGTGAGGAAGGGCCCCGTCAGGCAAACGCCTGACGGGGCCCTCTCTGCTCCCGCGGCTGGATTCGAACCAGCAACCGTCCGATTAACAGTCGGATGCTCTGCCGTTGAGCTACGCGGGATTGCGCGGGCACGATGCTACCAGGGGCGGGGCGTCGCTCCGCCGTCGCCGGAGCGACGACGGCGGAGCGGCCCGCCGACCGTTCCCTCAGCCGAGCCGGACGCCGCCCAGCTTCCTGGCGACCTCTGGGTCGTGGTGGTCCAGCGCGACGGAGCGGCCGGTCTCGAGCTCGGCGATCCGTCCCATCTCCTCCTGGCTCAGCTCGAAGTCGAGGATGTCGATGTTCTCCGCCATCCGCTCCGGGCGCACGGACTTGGGGATGACGACGACGTCGCGCTGGACCAGCCAGCGCAGGGTCACCTGGGCGACCGTCTTGCCGTGCGCCTCCCCGATCGAGGTGAGGACCGGGTTGCTGAAGATGTCGTTCTTGCCCTCGGCGAGCGGCCCCCAGGACTCGAGCTGCACGCCCAGACCGGCCATGACCTCCTGGTCGGTGGTCCGCTGGTAGAAGGGGTGGGTCTCGATCTGGTTGACGGCCGGGACGACGTCGGTGTGCTGGACGAGGTCGACGAGGCGGTCGGGGAAGAAGTTCGAGACGCCGATCGCGCGAGCGGTGCCCTCCCGGTGCAGCTCGGACATCGCGCGCCAGAAGGAGTAGTAGTCACCGAAGGGCTGGTGGATGAGGTAGAGGTCGAGGTAGTCGAGACCGAGCTTCTCCAGCGAGGTCGCGAAGGCGCGGCGGGTGCCCTCCTCGCCGCCGTCGTGGTTCCACAGCTTGGTCGTGATGTAGAGCTCCTCACGAGGGATGCCGCTGGCGGCGATCGCGCGCCCGACGGCGTCCTCGTTGCGGTATCCGGCCGCCGTGTCGAGGTGGCGGTACCCGGCAGCGAGCGCGTCGGTGACGACCTTCTCGGTCTCCTCCGGCGGCACCTGGAAGACGCCGAAGCCGAGGATGGGCATCGTCGTGCCGGTGTTGAGCGTGACGGTGGGGATCTGTGCCATGCGTGTGCCTCCCGTGGGTGTCGTGTCCGCCGGGGCGAGGTCGTCGTTCCGGCGGCTCAGCCATGGTGCGCGCCGAGGCAGCCGGGCGCGAGCGCAGCCGGGTCCGGGGACGCACGAAGGCCCGGAACCGTGTCGGTTCCGGGCCTGGCGGCTCCCGCGACTGGACTCGAACCAGTAACCGTCCGATTAACAGTCGGATGCTCTGCCAATTGAGCTACGCGGGATCGTGCCGGTCGACTGTAACAAAGCCGGGGTGGCGACCGGGAGTCGCCGCAGCCCGGACCGACTGTGAGTTCGGCCGCACCTGGCTCAGCCGATGCCGACGGCCTCGCGGACGCGCCGCTCCAGCTCGTCGAGCTCGCGCTCGACGTCCTCGCTCCGGCGCAGCGGACCGAAGGCCGTGAGCTGGGAGTAGAGGCTGCCGTCCTCCCGCCGCCGCACCGTCGCCCGCACCCGGGTGCCGTCCACGGTGATCGTCTCGTGGTGCACGACCGAGGCCTGGACCCGCTCACGGAGCGCGGAGGTGAAGACCGCGACGTCGTCGGAGTCGAGGACGAGCGGCTGGTCGGGCCGCTCGCGGTCGGCCCAGGTGATGGTGAACGTGCCGGTGTCGCCGTCCCAGGCGCCGTTCTCGACCTCATCCCAGGCGCTGCGCTGCCCGAGCCCGTCCTCGCCGACGAGCAGCAGCGCGTCCCGCGCGACGACGGCCCACGAGCCGCCGCTCAGCGGGGCGAACGCGAGCGCCTTGTCGCCGGGGGGCAGGTGGGCGGCGACGGCGTCGGGCAGGCGGGCAGCGCGGCGGAAGATGGGCACGTCCTCACCGTATCCGAGGCCCGGCTAGGATTGCGTGGCCGTGCGGCGAGCCCGTCGCACCACGCCCCAGTAGCTCAGCCGGTCAGAGCAGCGGACTCATAATCCGTCGGTCGTGGGTTCAAGCCCCACCTGGGGCACCGGCCTTCCCGGAACACTGCGCGGGTTCGGCATGGCCAGCGCGGGCGACAGCGGTCAGCGCAGCCACACAGCGAGGCCTGCCTGGCGTCGGCTACGACTTTAGGACCAGACGGGGTCCTGCGGACGGGTGAAGTGTTGACCTGTGGCCGAAAAGTCGCCCTGGTGGAGGCTATGTTGGGGACTGGTGTTGATCGGCTCCGCGGGCGGCGGCGCCGGCGCCCAGCAGGAAGGCAGACCATGGAGACCACGACGTACAGCCCGGCACTGGCAGCGGACATCAGCCGCGCCCGGTCGTGGCGTGACACGTTGACGGCGAGCTACGAGCTCCAGCAGGCACGCCTCCGCGTCGCGATCGACGGCTCGGCAGAGCCCGAGGAGTACGTCTAGCCGACCTGGCTTCTGGCAAGGAGTTGCTTCGCGGTGCCTCCTGCTGGAAACTAGCGACCTGTCGGCATCGGGCGGTGCCGACGAACACCATGCGGAGGGCGGACCCATGGGAGTAGAACGTGGCATCGAGGCTGCGCTCGACGCAGCCAGAGGATGGCCGACAACACTCCGGCACTCGTGGCGCGACGAGCTCGCCGCGGACCATGAGATCAGCCAGGCGCGACTCCAGGCGGTCATCGACTCGTCCGAGGCACCCCTGGAGTACCTCTAGCAGCTCGTGTGCGCGGCGCACTCTCCAACGCGCGGCGATGCGACTGGATCCGCTCGGCGGCGACGTCGGCCGTGGGTACGCGCCGCACCTGGGCACGCGTGACCGAGCGGCAAGGCGCTCTCCGCCGAGGACACCGCCTCCTCCTTCGGCACCAGGGACGCCACGTCGCACGAGGGAGGGCACTCCTCGTCACGGGGGACGCGGTGCCGGCCGCCGGTGTTGGAGACTGCTGTCGATCGGCATCGGGCGGTGCCGTAACCCCAGACGAGGGCGGACACCATGACCATCGACCTGGCCGCCGAGGCTGCGCTGGACGCGAGCAGGGGATGGCGGACGAACCGGCACTCCTGGCGTGCAACCCTCGCGGCGGACTACGAGATCAGCCAGGCGCGCCTGCGGGCGGTCATCGAGTCGTCCGAGGACCCGGAGGAGTGCCTCTAGACTCACGCCGTCCGGACCGGCTCGACGATCTGCAGGTCCTCGATGAGCTTGAGGAACGCCCGCGCGTAGGGGCTGTAGGACACCTCGTCCTGCACCCGCTGCCAGTCGATCTGCTCGCGCAGGGCGCGGGTGAGCGGCAACAGTTTCCCGAAGTCGCAGTAGTGCTCCCCCAGCGTGCGCAGCTTGGAGGAGAGCACGTCGGTGGCGCTGAGCACCGGCATCCGCACCGCCAGCACCTCGAGGAGGTCGGCGCGCTCGAACAGGTCGTCCCCCACCGGCTCCCCGCACATCCGGTAGAGCACGTCGACGAGCTGGCCCTTGTGGTAGGCCTTGAACAGCCAGTTCTCCGCGGGCTCGTGGACGTCGAGCCCGGCGCCGGCGATCGCCTCGCGCGCCTGCTCGATGTGCTCCTCCTTGATGACGAAGTCGGCGTCGTGCTCCGGCTCGGGAGCACCGCGCACCCAGGCCGCGTAGCTGCCGCACAGCGCGAAGGGGATCTCGGCCTCGGTGAGGGCCGCGGCCGCCATGCGAAGGCCGTCCTGGAGGGCCTCGCGTTCGTCTTCTGCCATGCCTCGGGTTTACACGACGGTGTGCGCGAATGCACCGCGAGAGGCCACAATCGAGGTCATGCGCCTGGCGACCTTCAACATTCTTCACGGCCGCTCCCTCACCGACGACGAGGTGGACCTCCACCGGTACGCACGCGCCGTCGCCACCCTCGACGCCGACATCCTCGCCCTCCAGGAGGTGGACCGGGACCAGCCGCGGTCGCACGGCGCCGACCTCACGCGCATCGCTGCCGAGGCGATGGGGGCGCCGGAGCACCGCTTCGCAGCGACGCTCGCCGGGCTGCCCGACACGTGGTCCGCCGCCACGGGTGAGCTCCAGCCGGGCACCGCCGGGTACGGCGTCGCGCTCCTGAGCCGCTGGCCGGTGAGCTCCTGGACCGTCATCCCGCTGGAGGCCATGCACGGGCCCGTGCCCGTCTCCTTCTCCGACTCCGAGGAGCCGACGATGGTCATCGACGAGCCGCGCGTCGCCGTCGCCGCCGTCGTCGAGACCCCCGACGGCCCGCTCACGGCCGTCTCCACCCACCTCACCTTCATCCCCGACTGGAGCCCGGTGCAGCTGCAGAGGATCGTCGACGCCATCGCCGAGCTGCCCCGGCCGGCCGTGCTCATGGGTGACCTCAACATGATCGGTTCGCGGCCCACGGTACTCACCGGCTGGCGGTCCCTGGCCGACGCCCTCACCTTCCCGATCTCCCACCCGGACCGGCAGATCGACCACATCCTCGCCGAGGGGTCGGTCGTCAGCACCGGCGAGGCGCGCTCCGTGGCGACCGGGATCTCCGACCACCGGGCGCTCCTCGTCGACGTGGAGCGCGGCTGGGACCGCTGACCCGGTGGGCGCTCAGTCCTCGGCGCGCAGGGCCCGACGGCGGTTCTCCAGGGCCACGAGCTCGGCGAAGATCCGCACGGCCTCCTCGCCGTCGGGCTCGGTGCGCTGCAGCTTCCCGCGCAGGTCCGCGATCTGGCGGGTGAGCCCCATCTGGATGAGCGAGAGGAGCACTCCCCTGGCGTAGTTGCCCAGCGCCTCGGGGCGGTCCTCCGGCAGCGGGGACACCGCGAGCTCGGTGATGACCCCGCCGACCGGACCGACGGCGTTCTCGCGGAGCGTCTCGGTCCACCACGTCGCGGCGTGGCGCTCACCGTCGGCCCGGCCGTGCTGCGCCGAGGCCCGGTCGAGCTCCGCTCCGTAGGCCCGGGTGCCGCCCGCGGCACGGATCGCGTCGTGGACCCCGCGGTAGGCCGGCACGGTGAAGGTGTCCGGGGGGAGGTCGTCGAAGCCGGCTCCCAGGGCGAGGTGCGGGAGCTGGAGCACCACCTCGAGCACCTGACGCTCCAACCGTGCCACGGGGTCCTCCCGCCCCGGCCGGGCCGCGGGCCGGGCGGGCGCGGCCGACCGTGCGCCGTCGTCGCCACGCGGTGCCCCGGTGCCGTACTGGCCCCGCTGCGGACCACCCTGCTCGGGACGACCCGGCCCCGCGACGCCGCCCTGACCACCGCCGCCGCTGCGTCCGGCTCCCGCGACGGCCTGCCGGACGGACTGCTC
Organism: Georgenia sp. H159; assembly: GCF_035607575.1. Classification (NCBI taxonomy): domain Bacteria; kingdom Bacillati; phylum Actinomycetota; class Actinomycetes; order Allobogoriellales; family Allobogoriellaceae; genus Georgenia; species Georgenia sp. H159. Next base: position 300,446 of record NZ_JAYDZY010000006.1, read on the forward strand.
GTCCATCCCGAGCCAGCCGGCCAGCTCGCGGGCGTACTCCGCGCGGAGAGCGCGGTCCCGGATCCCGGCGACCACCGGCGCGGCGGCCCGCAGGCCGGCGACCCGTCCCTCGGCGGTGTCGAGGTTCATCTGCCGCAGCACCGAGCGGATGGTGAAGGCGAACAACGGCTCCCGGCGGTCGACGAGCTCGCGGACCGCGGCCTCGCCCCGCTGCTGGCGCAGGTCGCAGGGGTCCATCCCGCTGGGCTCCACGGCGACGAAGGTCTGCGAGGCGAACTTCTGGTCCTCGCCGAACGCGCGGAGGGCGGCCTTCTGGCCCGCGGCGTCACCGTCGAAGGTGAAGATGACCTCGCCCCCGCGGGTGGCACCGGAGGCGAGCATGAGCCCGGACGCCGCGTCGCCGCTCTCCCCCAGCAGCCGGCGGACCACCCGCACGTGGTCCGGTCCGAAGGCCGTCCCGCACGTGGCGATCGCCGTCCCGACGCCCGACAGGTGCGCCGCCATGACGTCGGTGTAGCCCTCGACGACGACGACGCGCTTCTCCCTGGCGATCGCCCGCTTGGCGAGGTCGAGCCCGTACAGGACGGTGGACTTCTTGTAGATCTGGGTCTCGGGGGTGTTGAGGTACTTCGGGCCCTGGTCGTCGTCGCTGAGCTTGCGGGCGCCGAAACCGATGGTGTCGCCGGTGACGTCGCGGATGGGCCACACGAGACGTCCCCGGAAGCGGTCGTAGATGCCGCGGTTGCCCTGGCTGACGAGCCCGGAGGCGATGAGCTCGGGCTCGGTGAAGCCACGGCCGCGCAAATGGCGAAGCAGGCCGTCCCAGCCCTGGGGGGCGAAGCCGACACCGAAGGTGGCGGCGGCCTGCTCGTCGAAGCTGCGCTCGGCGAGGAAGCGCCGCCCGACCTGCGCCGGCGGGGTGAGCAGCTGCTCGCGGAAGAACTCCTCGGCGACGCGGTGCGCGTCGATGAGCCGCTGGCGCCTGCCGTGCTCCCCGCCGGGGCGGGCGGCGCCGCCACCGTCCTCGTAGCGCAGCTGGATCCCGGTGCGGCCGGCGAGGTACTCCACCGCCTCGGCGAAGGACAGGCCGTCGATCCGCTGGACGAAGGAGATGACGTCCCCGCCCTCGTCACAGCCGAAGCAGTGCCACAGGCCGAGCTGGGGACGGACGTGGAAGCTGGGCGTGCGCTCGTCGTGGAAGGGGCACAGCCCCTTCATCGAGCCGACGCCGGCCTGCCGCAAGGTCACGTGGGCGCCGACGATCTCCTCGATCCGGGCGCGCTCACGAACGGTTGCGATGTCCTCCCGCTTGATCAGTCCCGCCACGCTCAGAGTCTAGGTCGTCGCGAGCCGCCGGCGGGGCGCGCGCACGACGGGCACGCTCCGTCACCGCACCGCCACCGCCGGTGGAGGACCGCCGCCCGCCGCGCGCGGACTCCGGGGCCGCGAGACACTCGGGTCCCCTCAAGCCCGAGCAAGGAGCATGTGATGTCTCAACGCAACACGGTTGTCCGCAGCCTGCACGACCTCGGTCTGGCCGCGTGGTTCGGTGGCTCCCTCATGGGAGCGGTCGGCCTCAACGGCGCCGCCGCGGAAGCCGACAACCCGCGCGAGCGACTGACGCTGTCGTCCGCGGGCTGGGCCCGGTGGGCGCCGTTGAACGCCGCCGCGATCGCCGCCCACGTCTACGGCGGGCTCGGCCTCATCGCCGGCAACGAGGCCCGTCTCAAGAAGCAGCCCGAGACCCAGACCAACACCGCGGTCAAGACCGTCGTCACGGGTGTGGCCGTCCTCAGCACCGCCTACAGCGGGCTGCTCGGCCGCAAGGTCGCCAAGCTCGCCGACGAGGGCACGCACGGGGTGACCGAGCCACGCGCCGGTGCGTCGACCAAGCTCAAGCGGGCACAGCGCCGGCTCCGTACCTTCCAGTGGGTCACACCGGCGCTGACCGGGGTGCTCCTCGTGCTCTCGGCGCAGCAGGGGGAGCAGCAGCGGCCGGTGGCCGGTCTGCTGCGCCGTCGCTAGCCGGCGGCCCGTCAGCCGCAGAGCCGCCGGTGCCAGGCGTAGGCGCTGTGGTCGGTGAGCGAGGCGACCTGGTCGATGACGACGCGCAGGCGGGCGCCGTCGTCGTCCGCGTCGTGCCAGTCGGCCACGAAGGTCGGCTCGAGCTCGGCCGGCCCTGCGGCGACGAGCGCCTCGGCGATCCGGGTGAGCATGGCGCGCTGCTGGAGGTAGAGCGGCTCGTGCTCCCGGGGCGCCATGACGTAGTGGGCAGTGACGCCCTTGAGCACGACGATCTCGGCGAGGGTGTCGTCCGGGACGACGAGGTTCGCGTCGTACCGGGTGAGCGGGCCGTCCCCGAACCGCTCCCGGGTCGCGTCGTGCGCAGCGTTGGAGAAGCGGCCGATGAGCTGGCTGGTCATGTCCTTGAGTGCCGCGCGGTCGCGCCGGCTCTCGCTCCAGGACTCCAGCCACACCGGCAGCGTGACGAGCCGGTCCAGTGCGGCGCCCAGGAGGTCGTCGGGCACGGGCGGGTTGTACCACTGCCGGGTCTGGGCGACGACGGCGTCCTGCTGGTCCGCGCGCCGCAGCAGGGCGAGGTCGAGCCGGTTGCCGACGACGGCGTCCTCGACGTCGTGCACCGAGTAGGAGATGTCGTCGGCCAGGTCCATCACCTGCCCCTCGATGGACAGCCGCCTGTCCGGGGCGCCTGCCCGCATCCAGGTGAACACGGGCAGGTCGTCGGCGTAGACGCCGAACTTGCGCGAGGGGCGACCACCGGGCTTCTTCGGCGCCTCGGCCACCGTCCACGGGTACTTCGTCGCGGCGTCGAGGCTGGCCCGGGTGAGGTTGAGACCGACCGGGCTGCCGTCGTCGGTGAACGCCTTGGGCTCGAGCCGGGTGAGCAGGCGCAGCGTCTGGGCGTTGCCCTCGAACCCGCCGATGTCCGCGGCCGCGTCGTCCAGGGCGCGCTCGCCGTTGTGACCGAACGGCGGGTGTCCGAGGTCGTGCGCGAGGCAGGCGGTGTCGACGACGTCCGGGTCGCAGCCCAGCGCCTTGCCCAGCTCCCGCCCCACCTGCGCCACCTCGAGGGAGTGCGTCAGGCGGGTGCGGACGAAGTCGTCGCTGGAGGGCCCGAGGACCTGCGTCTTGGCACCCAGCCGGCGTAGTGCCGAGGAGTGCACCACCCGCGCCCGGTCCCGCTCGAAGGCGGTGCGGTTGGGGTTCTTCGGCTCCTCCTGCCACCAGCGCTCACGGTCCGCGGCGCCGTACGGGGCACGCTCCATCTCTTCAAGGGCCACGGTCCGAGCCTACTGGGCTGCGACCCGGCCCCGGACGACGCCCGGGAGACGGCGGTGTGGCTCAGGCGAGGGACAGGAAGAGCTTCTGCAGCTTCTGAACGTCCACGGTCTCCTCGCCCTTCGACTCGACGAGGCACTGCCTCATGCCCGAGGCGATGATCGCGAAGCCGGCCCGGTCGAGCGCCTTGGAGACGGCCGAGAGCTGCATGACGACGTCCTCGCAGTCCCTGCCCTCCTCGAGCATGCGCACGACGCCGGCCAGCTGACCCTGCGCACGCTTGAGGCGGTTGACGACCTTGCCCATCTCCTGCGGGTCCAGCTCGAAGCCACGGGCCTCGGCCTGGCCGGTCGCCGGAGCCGGTCCGCTGAGCACCGGCCCGTCCGCGGTCATGCCGCGTCCAGGGCGGCCAGTGCGGCGCGCAGGCGGCCGGTGGCGTCGTCGGCCACCGGGCGCAGCCCGTCGTTGTCGGTGACCCCGACCATGATCTGCGGGTCGAGTGCCTCGACCACCGTGCTCGTCTCCCCGGCTGACCGGACGACGACGTTGCACGGCAGGAGCAGGCCGATCGACTCCTCCTCCTGGAGCGCACGGTGCGCCAGCGGCGGGTTGCAGGCGCCCAGGATGACCTGCGGCGGGATGTCGACGTCGAGCTTGTTCTTCAGGGTGGCGGCCATGTCGATCTCGGTGAGGATGCCGAAGCCCTGCTCGGACAGCGCCTGACGCAGCGCCGTGACGGTCTCGTCGAACGCCATCTTGACGGTCGTGCTGATGCCGTAGCTCATGTCGTCTCCAGTTCGCGGTGGTGGGGTGGGGTCAGGCGCTCTCGCGCTGGGTCTCCTGCGCGGCCAGCTCCTCGCGGACCTTGTCCATGTCGAGGCTGTGGACGGCGGTGATGACCTCCTCGAGCGCCGGGGCGGGGAGCGCGCCGGGCTGGGAGAACACGAGGATGCCGTCCCGGAAGGCCATGAGCGTGGGGATGGACGTGATGCCGGCCTGGCCGGAGAGACCCTGCTCGGCCTCGGTGTCGACCTTGGCGAAGACGATGTCCTCGTGCGCCCCGGCAGCCTTCTCGTAGACCGGGGCGAACATGCGGCAGGGACCGCACCAGGACGCCCACCAGTCGACGAGGACGATCCCGTCCTGACGGATGGTGTCGACGAAGGTGCCGGCGGTGAGGTTGACGGTGGTCATGTGGTGCCTCCAAGAGTGGGAAGAATACCCCTACGGGTATGACAACAGCAAAGCGCGGCAGATATTTCGGGGCGTGGCTCAGGCGCTGCAGGCCGCGCCGGTCAGTCGCTGGGCCAGGCCGAACGTCACGGCGGCGAGCGCCGCGAGCGCCGAGGGCACCGCGTGCGGCTCCGCGCCGAGGAGCCACCCGGCGGCCAGGACCGTCATCACGGGGACGACGGCGCACGGCGTGAGTCCACCGCGGCTCCCCCGGCAGCCGCCGGGTGCATGCAGGTAGGTCGCGAGGATCGCCGCCGCGCCGGTGGCCGTGGCCGCGACGAGGAAGGTCCACGGCGGAGCACGCGGCGGGTCCCAGCCCCCACCCTCGGTGACGAGCAGGAGGAGGAGGACGGGCGCGAGCACGACCGTCACCGCCGTCCGGCGACGCGACCAGTGGCGGTGGGGGCGTGCGCTGGAGAGCGCGAGGTTCGCCGGTAGCGGCCGGTCGGGACCCGGGACGCGGGTGAGCCGCTCGACGTCGCTGAGGGCGTCGGCACTCGTGGGTGCGGCAGCCGCGGGGCCCGCTCCCTCGGGTTCCGGTGCGCGGGGCAGGCCGTCGAGCGCGTCGACCGCGCCGTCGAGGTACGCCTGCCAGGTCGGCGACGCCGACACCGCAGCCTGGTCGCGGCGCGCCTCCCAGCGCTCACGGACGCGGCCGACCGCGGCGTCGGCCGGCTCGGCAGACTCCCCCAGCCGACGGCGCACGTCGGTGAGGGCCGCGACGGCGCCCTCGTGGTACTTCATCGCGGGCCGTGGCGTGCCGCTCCGCGAGACTGCGCACAGCGACGCGTCGCCGGTGGCCGTGGAGAGCTGGGCGAGCGCCTCGTCCCGCCTCGCCTCCACGGCCTGCGAGAGGGTCAGCGGCACGTGCACCGCGCCGACGGATCCACGTCGGCCATGACCTCGTCGACGTGCATGCCGCAGCCGGTCCAGGTGACATTGCCGCAGGTGGCGCAACGAATGGGACTGCACATGGGTGTTCTCCTTGGGATGGTGTCGGTCAGACGGTGGCGGGTGAGAGCAGGACGTCGGGTCGCACGGCGAGGAGGGTGAGCCAGCCCCCGGAGAGGTTGCGGGCGTCGATCCCCTCACCGCGCAGGATGCGGGTGGCCAGGTAGGACCGGACACCGCTGGCGCAGTGCACGGCGACCGGGCGGCCGTCCGCGGCGGACCGCACCTCGTCGAGGCGCTGCCGCAGCTCGGTGTGCGGGACGTGGAGGGCGCCGTCGAGATGGCCGTTGCCGTACTCGTCGGCCGAGCGGACGTCGAGCACGAGTGACTCGGCGCGCACCTCGTCGAGGTCGGTGGCCTGCCACTGCGGCATCGTGCCGTCCAGGACGTTCTGGGCGACGAAGCCGAGCATGTTCACGGGGTCCTTCGCCGAGCCGTAGGGCGGGGCGTAGGCGAGCTCGAGCTCGGCGAGGTCGTCGGCGGTCATCCCGGCGCGCAGGGCGGTGGCGAGGACGTCGATCCGCTTGTCCACACCCGCGCGGCCCACGGCCTGCGCACCGAGCAGGCGTCCGTCCGGGGCGAAGCTCGCGACGAGGTGGACCTGCTCGGCCCCGGGGAAGTACCCGGCGTGGTGGCCGGGGTGGAGGTGGACGACCTCGTGATCGATGCCCGCGGAGCGCAGGGCGGCCTGGTTCGCTCCCGTGACCGCCGCGGTCAGCCCGAAGACCCGGACGATGGCCGTCCCGAGCACCTCCTGCTGCGGGGTCGTGCGGTGGCCGCAGATCGAGTCGGCGGCACGCCGGCCCTGACGGTTGGCGGGACCGGCGAGCGGGACCGTACCGAGGGCGCCGGTGACGGCCTGGCGGACCTCGACGGCGTCACCGACGGCCCAGATGTACGGGTCGGACGTGCGCTGGTCGCCGTCGACCCGGATCGCCCCGCGGGGGCTGAGCTCCAGGCCCGCCTGCTCGGCGAGCGTGCCGGCGGGGCGGACCCCGACGTTGACGATGACGAGGTCGGCCGGCACGACGGTCCCGTCGGAGAGCGTGACCGTCGTCGTCCCGTCCTGCGAGTCGGTGACCGCCTGCGCGGAGACGCCGAGGTGCAGGTCGACACCGTGGGAGGTGAGCTCCTCGGCGAGCAGTGGGGCGAGCTCGGCGTCCAGCGGGGGCAGGAGGTGGTCCGCGAGCTCGACGAGGTGGACGCGCAGCCCACGGGCCGCCAGCGCCTCGACGGCCTCGAGGCCGATGAAACCGGCACCGACGACGACAGCCTGCGGGGCGTCGAAACCCGGCTCCCAGCGCTCGAGCAGCCTGGCGACCGCCTCCTGGACGGTGTCCAGGTCGGGGATGGTGCGCAGGGAGTGGACGACCGGGTGGTCGAGCCCGTCGATGGGCGGGCGGACGGCGACGGCGCCCGGTGCCAGGAGGAGGGCGTCGTACCCCAGCCGGTCGGTCGAGCCGGCACTGACGACGCTCACCTCACGGCGGGCGCGGTCGATCGCGGTCACCCGGTGCCCGGTGCGGACGTCCAGGTTGAGGGTCCGGGCGAGCGAGGCCGGGGTGTGCAGGAGCAGGTCCTCCCGGGAGCCGATCTCGCCGGACAGGTGGTAGGGAAGGCCGCAGTTGGCGAAGCTCACGTAGTCACCCTGCTCGAGGACGACGATCTCGGCGTGCTCGTCCAGGCGCCGGGTACGCGCAGCGGCGCTCATGCCGCCTGCGACCCCACCCACGATGACGATGCGCCTGCGCGGGCGGTCGTTCGACGTGAGGTCGGCGCTCATCGGCGCACCGCCCCTCCGGACTGCTCCCACGCGGTCATCCCGCCGGAGATGCTGGCGGCGTCGAAGCCTGCGTCGCGCAGCTTCTTCGCGCCCGTGCGGGAGCGCATCCCGCTCGCGCACACGACGAGGACAGGCGTGGTCGCCGACAGTCGCCGGGGCGCGGTGTCGAGCTTCCCGAGCGGGACGTGGATCGCCTGGGGGGCGTGCCCGGCCTTCCACTCGTGGCTCTCCCGGACGTCGACGAGGGCGGCCCCGTCGCGGACGAGCTCGACCGCGCGAGCGGCGCTGACGGAGGAACCGAGGGTGCTGCCGTCGCGGCGGCGGCCGAACAGGGCGCGCAGCCGGTCTGCGAGTGATGGTGTCGTCATGCCTCCAACTATACCCCTGGGGGTATAGGCTGTCGCCGTGACGGTGCTCACGCGGCCGCAGGAGGAGGTCGCGCGGCGGGGTTGAAAAACACCGGCGACGCCCGCACAGTCACTCCATGGATGCACCGTGGGCACACAAGCCCGTCCTCGCCGGGCCGCTGACGACGCTGCGCCCCTACCTGGACGAGGACCTTCCGCACGTGCTCGAGGCGCTGACTGACCCGGAGGTCGTCCGTCTCACCGGCAGCGCGCACAGCTCGAGGGACCTCCCCCGGCACGACGAGCAGACCATCCGCCGGTGGTACACGAGCCTGGCGACCCGCGAGGACCGGCTCGACCTCATGGTCGTCGACAACACGACCGGCACCTGGGTGGGCGAGGTGGTCCTCAACGACTGGGACCCGGGCAACGAGTCCTGCAACTTCCGCATCCTCATCGGCCCGCGCGGCCGCGACCGCGGCCTGGGGACCGAGGCGACCCGCCTGCTCCTCGACCACGCGTTCACGCACCTGCCCCTGCACCGCATCGCCCTGGGTGTCTACGCCTTCAACCCGCGGGCCCTGCGCGTCTACGAGAAGGCGGGCTTCGTCGTCGAGGGTCGCGAGCGCGAGGCGCTGCGCTTCGACGACGCCCGCGTCGACCAGGTCATCATGTCCGTGCTGCGCCCGGAGTGGCTCGGTCATCGGCGTTCGCCCGGCCGGTCGTAGTGCCACAATGGTCGCCATGTCCGATCCCACACCCAGCGCGCCCACGGAGGCCGCGCCACCGGTAGGGACGGTGACCACCCGCCTGGTCCACCGGGCTCTGCGCGGCACCCAGGAGTGGTGGCGCTCCGCCGTCGTGTACGTCAACGAACCACCGCTGCTGGGCGCCGTCTCCACCATGGAGGACGTCGCCACCCGCGCCCGGCAGCTGCGCGCCGTCTCCCGCCTCGGCGTCCAGGCGGTCCGGATCGGCTGCCCGCCACTGCCGAGCGAGGCGGGCGAGGACGTCATCACCGGGGTCGGCGACGTGCTGACCCGGGCACGCCGTACCGGGCTGCGGGTCGTGCTGCGTATCGACCCGCACGACCCGCGCCAGGAGGCGTGCGCCCGCTACTGGCTGAGCCGCGGAGCCGACGGCCTGGACCTCGGGCCGGTCACCGAGACCGAGCCCGTGTCCCACGCCCGGTACCGCGAGCTGCACGCCCTGCTCGCCGAGCACGCCCGCTTCGAGGACCCGATCCTCTCCAGCCGGCTGAGCCCGGCCGTGCAGTCCCGCGCCGCGGAGATGCTCCACGAGGACTGGCTGCACCACCTCGTCGACGCGGACCTCCTCCACCTTGACCGCCCGGCGCAGCTCATCGACTCGGTCACCGAGAGCCTGCGCATCCGGGACGCCCTGGGGACCACCGGGGCGTGGCTCGTTCCCGACGTCCTGGAGGCGGGCTCCCCCGATCTCGCGCTGGCCAGCGCGCTCGTCGTGCTCGCCATGCCCGGGGCGGTCTACCTGCGGCAGGGCATCGAGCTCGGGCTGCCGGTCAAGACGAGCCCCGGCGCCGACCTGGAGCGCACCGCGCGCGCCACCGCGCTGCTCGAGGAGCAGCGCGGGGTCAGCGGCTCGCACTTCGAGACCGTCCGTGCCGCGCTACGGCTCCGCACCGACCACCGGCTCGGGCTCGCCGCGCTCGCCTGGGTGGAGGACATGGGCGGCGGCCCCGTGCCCGAGACCGTCCTCGCCTTCCTCAGCGGCGAGATGCTCGTCATCGCGAACCTCGGCGACGACGGCGTCCCCCTCCCCTCCGACCGGGAGCTCCTGCTGGCCTCGGGTCCGCTCACGTCCGGGTCCGGCGGAACGCCGGTCCTGCCCCCGAGCACGACGGCGTGGCTCTGGCTGGAGCCCCAGGCGCGCGAGCGCGACCCCCGCGCGCGCCGCTGACCGCGCAACAGTCCCGCGCTCGGCGACGACAGGGAGCGGGTGGCCGGCGCTCAGCCCTTGACGGAACCGGCGGTGAGGCCGGAGACGATGTAGCGCTGGAGGAACAGGAAGATCGCCACGATCGGGATCGCGCCGATCATCGCGCCGGCGGTGAACAGACCCCAGTTCGCCGACAGCTGGTCCGAGACCCACCCGTACAGACCCACGCCCAGCGTCCACTGGGACTCCGACTGGAGGATCAGCTTGGCCAGCAGGAAGTCGGAGAACGTCGAGATGAACGAGAGCAGCGCGACCACCGCCAGGATCGGCACGACGAGCCGCAGGATGATCGTCCAGTAGATCTGCGCGTGGCTGGCACCGTCGATCTTGGCGGCCTCGTCCAGCTCCTTCGGCACGGTGTTGAAGAAGCCGTACATGAGGAACGTGTTCACGCCCAGCGCCCCACCGAGGTAGACCATGATGAGCGCCACCTGGGAGTTCAGGCCCAGCACGGGCCAGACGTCGCCGAGGACCAGCAGCAGCAGGAAGATCGCGACGAACGCGAGCAGCTGCGGGAACATCTGGACGATGAGCAGCGCGATGAGCCCGGTGCGCCGGCCGCGGAAGCGGAAACGCGAGAAGGCGTACGCGGCCGCCGCGCCCATGAGCACGGTGCCGACCGCCGTCGTCGTCGCGATGAACAGGGTGTTGCCGAGCCAGGTCCAGAAGTAGGTGTCCGCGAGGCTCGCGTAGTTGTTCGGGCTGATCTCCCCGAAGAGCCGGTTGGACCCGGTGAGCGTGCCCCGTTCGGCCAGCGACGCGGAGAGGATGTAGACGATCGGCCAGACGGCGTAGACGATCGCGACGGCGGCGACGACGTAGCGCCAGCCCACCTCACCCCACCACCGCTTGCGGCTGGGGCGGTTCTGCTGGACGTCGGGACCGCGCTGCGCGGGGACTGTCGTGGTCGCCATGTCAGTTGATGTCCTCCAGCGCCTGGGTCTTGCGGAACGTGAGGGCCGAGATCGTCGCGACGATGAGGAAGATGATGAGCGACAGCGCCGAGGCGAGGCCGTAGTTCGTCGCCGCTCGGCCGTCGAGCCCGGAGACGGAGTACACCATCGTGATGAGGATGTCGGTCGCGCCGACGGGCACGGAGGTGTCCTGGAAGCGTGGCCCGCCCTCGGTGAGCATCTCGATGCCGTTGAAGTTGTTGAAGTTGAACGCGAAGGACGAGATGAGCAGCGGGGCGACCGCGATGAACAGCAGCGGCAGGGTCATCGACCGGAAGATGCGGAAGCGGCCTGCCCCGTCGATGCGGGCCGCCTCCATGACGTCCTCGGGGATGGACTGCAGCGCGCCGGTGGTGATGAGGAACATGTACGGGAAGCCGACCCACAGCTGCACACCGAGGACGACGGCGCGCGCCAGCCACTCGTTGGTGAGCCACGGGACCTCGGCCCCGCCGAGAAGCACCTGGTTGACGAAGCCGAAGTCGGTGTTGAGCATGCCCCGCCACAGCAGGTAGGACATGAGCGCCGGGAAGGCGTACGGCAGGATCAGCAGGGCGCGCAGGATCCTGCGGAAGCGCACGCGGGGATCGTTGAGCACGAGCGCGAAGAACAGGCCGAGGAAGAACGTCGACCCCACGGTGATGATCGCGAACGCGAAGGTCCACACGAGGACCTGGAGGAACGGCCCGGCGTACCGGGAGTCACCGAAGGCGGTGGTGAAGTTGTCGAACCCCACGGCGACCCGCCACCCGACGTTGAGCGTCGTCCCGTCGGCGGCCTCGAACTGACCGTTGTCGTTGGGGGTGTAGACGACACCGGTCTCGAGGTTCGTCATCGTGTCGGCGGCCTCGTCGTACTCGAGGACCGACCGGTAGACGAAACCGCTCCGGGCGTCCTGGGTCCGGATCGAGCCCTGCTCGGCGTCGTCGGACACGGGGACGCGCAGACCGACGACCTCCGCCTGCCGGGTGAGGATCTCCTGCCTGTCGAGCAGGTCCCAGCCGGGGACCTCGGTGATCGTGGCGCCGTCGGTGACGGCGCCGTCGACACCACCCAGCGGCTCCTCCGCCGTGCCGGCGCGGACCACGCCGTCGTCGACGACCGCGAAGCCGAGCTCCCCGTCGCGCTCGACGACGGCGAGCGGGTAGGAGCTCGACCCCTCGACGCGCTGCTCGTTCTGGATGAGCAGCGCCTCGATCGCATCGCCCTTCGTCGAGTTGTGGCCCTGCCCGTAGTTCGTGAAGGCGACGTAACCCGTGTAGGCGACGGTGAAGATCTGGTAGACGAGGAGGAAGGCGAGCCCGGGCAGGATGTACTTCATCGGCAGGGTGCGCCGCGCGAAGTAGACGTAGTCCGCCACGACCAGCAGGGCGAGCATCGAGCCGAGCACACCCCAGGACTCCACGCCCCACGCCTGGATGATGATGAAGACGCCGAGCGCGTTGACGAGCGCCATGAGGGCGACCTTGACGAAGAACCCGGGCGAGTACGTCCTGGAGTGGGGCGTGCGCCGGGGTCGGAGCTGTTTCGCGTGGCCGTCGGCCGTCGACATGCGAGGTGCCTGGGGCTGGGACATCAGTGGCCTTCCGGCTCGTTCAGGTGCTGGGAACTAGGCAGCCGCGGTGCGGCGCGCCCGAGAGCTCCGGACGCGCCACACCGAGTGGTCAACCGCCGATCGCGGCCTGGATGTCGGAGACCATCTTCTCCCAGCCCTCGACCGGGTCGAGCTGGCCGGCGATGATCTGTCCCTCGGTCACGCCCCAGAAGTTCCAGACCTCGCCCATCTCGGGGATGGACGGCATCGGGACGGCGGTGGCGCCGACCTCGCGGAAGCCCGCGGCGATCGGGTCCTCGGACACGGTGTCGGCCGCCGAGGTGAGCGCCGGGGTGCGGTCGCCCGCCTCGTACAGCGCGATCTGGGCCTCCTCGGTCGCCATGTAGTTGACGAGGAAGTCGGTGGCGAGCAGCGCGTTGTCGCTCTGCGCGCTCACGTAGAAGCCCTGGACGCCCGTGAACGGCTGAGCGGGCTCGCCGCCGGCCGTGGGGATCGGGTCCACCGCGACGTCGATGCCCTCGAAGGAGGACAGCATCCACGGGCCACCGAGGAGGTAGGCAGCCTCACCGTTGGCGAAGGCCTCCACCACGATGTCGTACTCCCACGAGGTGTTCAGGGTGCCGGCCGCGCCCTGCTCGGCGAGCCACTGCGCGAAGGCGTTGCCCTCCTCGCCGCCCATCGCGAGCTCGGCGGTGTAGCTGCCGTCCTCGTTCGTCTCGAAGACGGGGGCGCCGAAGGAGGTCTGGAACGGGTACATCGTGTAGGGGTCGCCGACCTCGGTGATCTGGACGAGGAACGGGTACTGGGCACCGGACTCCTGGCCCATCGCGATCATCTCGTCGAAGGTCGCCGGGGTCTCGTCGACCAGCTCGGCGTTGCGGAAGATCGCGATGTTCTCGATCGCGTAGGGCAGGCCGTAGACCTGGCCCTCGTAGGTGAAGGCCTCGACGGCGACGTCCTCGAACTCCGCCGCCGTGTCACCGAGCTCGACCGGTGCGACGACGCCGTTGGTCGTCAGCTCGCCGAGCCAGTCGTGCGCGCCGACGGTGATGTCGGGGCCCTCCCCGGTGGGGACCTGCGCGAGGAGGTCCGGTCGGATGTCGTCGAAGTTCTTCTGCACGAGCTCGACGGTGGCGCCGGTCTCGGCCTCGAACGCCTCCGCGGCGGCGGCCACGGCCGCCTCGCGGGTGTCGTCCACCCAGATGGTCAGGGTGCCGCCGGCGCCGACGGGCTCGGTGGTCTCCTCGGCGGTGCCGGTCGGGGCGTCGGTCGCGGCGGTGTCCGGCTCCTCGGCCTCGGTGCCGCACGCAGCCAGGCCCAGGGTCAGGGCAGCGGCTGCGGTGATGACGATGCTTCGGCGCATCTGCTTCTCTCCTCTGTCAGGTGGCCGAGGCGACATCCCGGCGTCCTAGCCGCGTCGCTGTGCCATTTCACCGCAGCGTATGTCTGCGGCGGGTAGGATGCAACACGTTACAGTAACTTTCAGGCAACGCTTACAGCCACGTACGATGAGCGCTCGAGAATGAGGGAGGAGTCTGTGATGCAGGGCCGCACCAGACTGACTGACGTTGCCGAGCAGGCCGGTGTCAGCACCGCGACCGTCTCCCGCGTGCTCAACGGCAAGCCGGAGGTGGCAGGCGAGACACGCAAGGCGGTGCTCGCCGCACTGGACATGCTCGGCTACGAACGCCCCGAGCGACTGCGTGCACGGTCGGCCGGCCTCATCGGGCTCATCGTGCCGGAGCTGTCCAACCCGGTCTTCCCGGCCTTCGCGCAGTCGATCGAGTCCGTCCTGTCGACGCTCGGCTACATCCCGCTGCTGTGTACCCAGTCCCCAGGCGGGACGACCGAGGACCAGTACGTCGAGATGCTCCTCGACCACGGCGTGGACGGCATCATCTTCGTCTCCGGCCTCCACGCCGACACCCAGGCGGACATCGACCGCTACCAGCGGCTCCAGGCCCGCACCATCCCCTTCGCGCTCGTCAACGGCTACACGGGGGAGCTCGACGCTCCCGCCTTCTCCACGGACGACGCCGGCAGCATGGAGCTGGCCGTGCGCCATCTCGTCTCCCAGGGCCACGTCACCATCGGCCTGGCGATCGGCCCCGACCGCTTCGTCCCCGCCCAGCGCAAGCGGACCGGTTTCGAGCGGGCGACGGCGGAGCTCGTCCCCGAGGGTGCCGCCCCCATCGTCCCGACCCTCTACACCTTCGAGGGGGGCCAGGCGGCCGCCGGCATCCTCCTCGACCAGGGCTGCACCGCCATCATCTGCGGCTCGGACCTCATGGCCCTGGGCGCCGTCCGTGCCGCGCGGGGCCGAGGGCTGTCGGTCCCGGAGGACGTCTCCGTCGTCGGCTTCGACGACTCCCCTCTCATGGCGTTCACCGACCCGCCGCTGACGACGCTGCGGCAGCCCGTGGACGCGATGAGCCACGCCGCGGTGACCTCGCTCGTCGCGGAGATCAAGGGCTCGCAGGCGCCGCGCAGCGAGCTGCTCTTCGTCGCCGAGCTCATCGTCCGCGGCTCGACCGCGGCGGCCCCGCGCGCGGAGCGCGGGTAGCGTACTGCGGACCTGCACCTACACCCGAGAGATTGACTGCCTGTGACCTCCTCCCGTGCGCCCCTGTCTTCCACGGCCGGTCAGGTGATCCACCGACCGACCGACGCCCCCGAGTGGTGGCGGACCGCCGTCATCTACCAGGTCTACCCGCGCTCCTTCGGGGACGCCGACGGCGACGGCATCGGCGACCTCCCCGGTATCACGGAGCGTCTGGACCACCTCGCGCGGCTCGGGGTGGACGCCGTCTGGCTCTCCCCCTTCTACCGCTCCCCGCAGCGGGACGCGGGCTACGACGTCGCCGACTACCGCGACGTCGACCCCATCTTCGGCACCCTGACCGACGCCGACCGGCTCGTCGCGCGTGCCCACGAGCTGGGGCTGCGCGTCATCGTCGACCTCGTGCCCAACCACACCTCCGACGAGCACGTCTGGTTCCGCCAGGCGCTGGCCGACGGTCCCGGCTCGGCCGCCCGCGCGCGCTACATGTTCCGCGAGGGCAACGGCGAGCACGGCGAGGAGCCGCCGAACAACTGGCAGTCCGTCTTCGGGGGCTCCGCCTGGACGCGTGTGAGCGACCGGCCCGACGCCCCGGGCAGTGCGTGGGAGCGCGACGGGCAGTGGTACCTCCACCTCTTCGACACCAGCCAGCCGGATCTCAACTGGGACCACCCGGAGGTCCACGAGGAGTTCTGCAACATCCTGCGGTTCTGGCTCGACCGGGGTGTCGACGGCTTCCGGGTCGACGTCGCGCACGGCCTGGTCAAGGCGCCGGGACTGCCCGACTGGGCCGGGCACGTCCGCATGGTCGAGGGAACCGACGTCGAGGAGGGCCTCGCCGCGGCCGAGGACGAGGTCATCGTCCCCGACGCGAGCGACGACGCGCAGACCGGCCGCAGCCCCATGTTCGACCAGGACGGCGTGCACGAGATCTACCGCGAGTGGCGCGCCGTGCTCGACGAGTACGACGGCGACCGCATCCTCGTCGCCGAGGCCTGGGTGGAGCCGCTCGAGCGGCTCGCGCTCTACGTGCGGCCGGACGAGATGCACCAGGCCTTCAACTTCAACTTCCTCGTCACGCGGTGGAGCCCCGCCGCCCTGCGCGAGTCGATCACCGGCTCCTACGCCGCGAACGACGCCGTCGGCGCCCCGACCACCTGGGTGCTGTCGAACCACGACGTCGTCCGGCACGCCTCCCGTCTCGGGCTGGACGAGACCGGCAAGGGTCCCAACGGCATCGGCGCGGAGGACCCCCAGCCCGACGCCGAGCTCGGCCTGCGCCGGGCCCGCGCGGCCTCGCTGCTCATGCTGGGCCTGCCCGGCAGCGCCTACGTGTACCAGGGCGAGGAGCTGGGCCTGCCCGAGCACACGACCCTGGACGACTCGCTGCGCCAGGACCCGGCGTGGTGGCGCACCGGTCACGCGGAGAAGGGGCGCGACGGCTGCCGGGTGCCGCTGCCGTGGCGCTCGGACGCCCCGGGCCTGGGGTTCTCCCCCACTGGGCGGACGTGGCTGCCGCAGCCCGAGTCGTGGGCGGGGCTCGCCCCCGACGTCCAGGAGCAGCAGGAGGGCTCGACGCTGCGGCTCTACCGGGACATCCTGGCCCTGCGGTCCGAGCTCGGCCTCGGTCAGGGCGGGCTGGAGCTGCTCGAGGCGGGGGACGACGTCGTCGCGGTGCGCAACACGGCGAGTGACCGTCCCGCCGTCGTCGTCGTCGCCAACCTCGGCACCGAGCCCGTCACCCTCCCCGAGGGCGCGGAGGTGCTGCTCGCCAGCGGCCCGCTGACCGACGGCGGTGTCCCGTCCGACACGACCGTCTGGCTGCGCGAGCAGAGCTGACACGTCGGACCGGGCCACTTCGCCCGGTCCGTCACGCCGAGAGCCGGGCTCCCCCAGAGCCCGGCTCTCGGCATGTCCGCGGGCCCGACGGCGCCCGAGATATCCGCTTCTCCCATCTCACCCACCGGCGTAGATTTCGTCCGGTCCGATGAGTTCTGCCCGCAGCGGCGGTCTCTACCCGCGGCACACCAGTCGGAAGGAGCCGCCATGGACCTTGCTCCAGCGATCGAGGCCGAGGGCCTCGTCAAACGATTCGGGGACACGACCGCCGTCGACGGCGTCGACCTCACCGTCCAGCGCGGCACCGTCTTCGGCCTCCTCGGACCCAACGGCGCCGGCAAGACGACGGTCGTGCGGATGCTCGCCACCCTCCTCGCGCCCGATGCCGGCACCGCCCGCGTCCTGGGCCACGACATCCGCACCGACGCCGACGCCGTCCGCACGAGCGTGGGTCTCACCGGCCAGTACGCCTCGGTCGACGAGGACCTCACCGGCGCCGAGAACCTCATGCTGCTGGCCCGCCTCTACGGCTTCAGCGGCGCGCGCGCCAAGCGGCGGGCGGCGGACTTGCTCGGCGCCTTCGACCTCAGTGAGGCCGCCGGCAAGGCCGTGAAGACGTACTCCGGGGGCATGCGGCGGCGCATCGACCTCGCCGCCAGCCTGGTGATGAGCCCTCAGGTCCTGTACCTCGACGAGCCGACCACCGGGCTGGACCCGCGCAGCCGCAACCAGGTGTGGGACATCGTCCGGCTGCTCGTCGCGGAGGGGACGACCGTCCTGCTCACCACCCAGTACCTCGACGAGGCCGACCAGCTCGCCGACCGCATCGCCGTCATCGACCACGGCAAGCTCATCGCCGAGGGCACCGCGCCACAGCTCAAGGCCTCCGTGGGGACGGGGACGGTGACCCTCCGGCTGGCCGAGCGGTCCCAGCGGGACGCCGCGAGCGCCGTCCTCGGCGACGTGCTCGGCACCCCGGTGACCGAGCTCCCCGACGGGCTCGGGCTCTCCGCCCGCGTGCCCGAGGAGGCGCCCGACTCCCCGGCCCGCGCGCTGACGGCGCTGCACGCCGCCGGCATCGACGTGCCTGAGTTCAGCCTCGGCCAGCCGAGCCTGGACGAGGTCTTCCTCGCGCTCACGGGCAACCCGCCCGACGAGACGTCCGACCACCAGCACAGCACAGCGGAGGCCACCTCATGAGGTCCCTCGACATCGGCTCCAACACCGCGCTGCGTGAGGCCGTCGCCGTCACCGACAGGCCCGACCGGGCCTCCGCCGTCAGCACCACCCTCACCTTCGCCCACCGGGCGCTGCTGAAGATCAAGCACGTTCCCGAGCAGCTCTTCGACGTGACGCTCACGCCCGTTATCTTCACCCTGATGTTCACCTACCTCTTCGGTGGGGCGATCGCCGGGGACACCCGCACCTACCTGCAGTTCCTGCTCCCCGGGATCATGGTGCAGACCGTGCTCGTCGTCAGTGTCTACACCGGTTTCACGCTCAACACCGACATCACCAAGGGCGTCTTCGACCGCTTCCGCTCGCTGCCGATCTGGCGGCCCGCACCGATCGTCGGGGCGCTCCTGGGGGACACGGTGCGGTACACCATCGCCTCCTGCGTCACCCTGGTGCTCGGCCTGCTCCTCGGCTACCGGCCGCAGGGCGGGGCGACCGGCGTCGTGCTGGCGCTCCTCCTCCTGCTGGTCTTCGCGTTCTCGCTCAGCTGGATCTTCACCATCCTGGGTCTGCTCATGCGCAGCCCGAACGCCGTCATGGGCGTGTCGATGCTGGTCCTCATGCCGCTGACCTTCGCGTCGAACATCTTCGTCGACCCGCGCACGATGCCCTCGGTGCTGCAGACCGTCGTCGAGCTCAACCCGGTGAGCCACCTGGTGACGGCGGTGCGCGGTCTCATGGGCGGCGGGGGGACGTTCTCCGACGTCGCGTGGGTGCTCGTCGCCTCGGCGGTGCTCACCGCGGTGTTCGCACCGATCACCATGCGCATCTACCGCACCCGCAGCTGACGCCCCATCCCCTCGCGCCCACCCCTCCCCCTTCGCGCCGAGAGCGGGGTTGTTGCGCGCGAGCCGCCGCAACAACCCCGCTCTCGGCGAAGGGGGGGTGCCGGTGGCGGCGCCGGTGCCGGCGCCGGCACGGGCGCCAGCCCCCGCCTCGCACCCATCCCTCGGCGCCGACAGCGGAGTTGTTGTGCACGAGCCGCCGCAACAACTCCGCTCTCGGCGCCAGGTGGGGGGTGGCGGCGGAGGAGGTCGGGCGGGTCAGCCGCCGCTGATGGAGAGCTCGGCCTCGGTGAGGAGCTGACGCAGGCGCTCGTCGATGTCCTGGCTCTCCAGCCACGCCTCGGGCAGGTGGGGCGTGCGCGGCGACCCGGCACGACCGCGCGGGCCCTCGGCACCCTCGCCGGGGTAGGGCTGGGTCAGGTCGAGGGCGGCGAGCCGCTCGTCGAGCTCGGCGAGGGTGCTCACCAGGCCGAGCTGGCGCCGGGCCTCTCCCCCGACGACGTAGCCCTTGAGGTACCACGCCATGTGCTTGCGCAGCTCGCGCAGCGCCTTGGTCTCGTTCTCGAAGTACTCGACCATGAGCTCGGCGTGGCGTCGGATCACGACGGCGACCTCGGCCAGCCCGGGTCGCACCCGCAGCTGCGAGCCGGCGAACCCGGCGACGAGGTCGGTGAACAGCCACGGACGCCCCTGGCACCCGCGGCCGACGACGACGCCGTCGCACCCCGTCTGCTCGACCATCTCCACGGCGTCCTCGGCCGACCAGATGTCACCGTTGCCGAGCACCGGCACGCTGCGCACCGCCTCCTTGAGGCGGGCGATGGTCTCCCACCGCGCCTCGCCGGAGTAGTGCTGGGCGGCGGTGCGGGCGTGCAGGGCGACGGCGGAGACGCCGGCGTTCTCGGCGATGCGGCCGGCATCGAGGTAGGTGAGGTGGTCGTCGTCGATGCCCATGCGCATCTTGACGGTCACCGGCACCTCACGGTCGCGGTGGCGCCCGCCCTGCCGGGCGGCGTCGACGGCACCGCTGACGATCGCCTCGAAGAGGTCCCGCTTCCACGGCAGCGCCGCTCCCCCGCCCTTACGGGTCACCTTGGGCACGGGGCAGCCGAAGTTGAGGTCGACGTGGTCGGCGCGGTCCTCCTCGACGAGGAGCCGCACGGCCGCCGACACCGTCACGGGATCGACGCCGTACAGCTGCACCGAGCGCACCGGCTCCTGCGGGTCGGGGTCGACCATCCGCATCGTCTCGGGGTTGCGCTCGACCAGCGCACGGGAGGTCACCATCTCGGTGACGTAGAGCCCGGCCGGGGCGTGCTGCCCGGGCCGCGCGGTGGCGCGGGCGTCGTCGTCGAGCGCCGCGAGACCGGCCTCACGGCACAGGCGACGGAAGGGCGGGTTGGTGACACCGGCCATCGGGGCCAGCACCACCGGGCTCCCGACCGTGATGGGTCCGATCCGCAGCTCACTCACCGGCCCATTGTCGCCCGAGCCGCCCGGCCCCGTCACCGTGGGCGCCGTCACGCCGGTCGCCCACGGCGCGCGCCGGTCGCCGACCTCCCCGGATCTCCTCACTCCGAGGCGCGGCGCGGGGGGAGCTCAGAGGACACCCGGGGAGCCGGGCGAGCCGGGCGAGCGGCGAGGAGTGGCCCGCGGCCGGCGCTCGTGCGCACGAGGGCCGCGGCGATCGCCGTCGTCGCGGGGATGGCCAGCACGAGCCCGACGGAGGAGACGAGGGTCCGCACGACCTCCTCGGCGATCTCCCCCGCCATGAGCGTGTCGACGAACGCGCGGTCGTAGGACGCGGCCATGAGGAGCACCGGCAGCGCGGTGCCGACGTAGGCGAAGGCGAGGGTGTAGACGGTGGAGGCGATGTGGTCCCGGCCGATCCGCATCCCACCGAGCCACAGCCGGCGCCGCGGCATGGTGCTGTCCGCGGCGTGCAGCTCCCACACGGCCGAGGCCTGGGTGATCGTCACGTCGTTGAGGGCACCGAGCCCGGCGATGACGATGCCGCACAGCAGCAGGTCCTGCAGCCGCAGGCCGGGGAAGGTGCCCTGGAGCATGAGCGAGGTGTCCGACGTGGCGCCCGTGAGGTTCGCGGCCCGGGTGCCCCACATCGCCAGCCCCGTGGTCACGGCGAGCCCGATGAATGTCCCGAGGAGCGCCGTCGTCGTCCGGATGGACAGGCCGTGGGCGAGGTAGACCGAGAAGAACATCATCGCGCTGCCCCCGACGAGCGCGACGGCGAGCGGTGGGGCTCCCGTCATGAGCGCGGGAAGCACGAACACGACGACGACGGCGAGCGAGGCGGCGAGCCCCGCCATCGCCGCCAGGCCGCGCCAGCGGGCCACGAGGAGGACGACGACGGCGTAGAGGACTGCCAGCCACGCCACCGGCACCGTGCGCTCGAAGTCCCAGAAGATGTAGGGGACGCCCGAGCCGAGGGCGGACGTGGAGAAGAGCAGGCGGACGCGGTCACCGACGTCGGCGCCGTTGTCCAGCACCTCGGGCGGCACCTGGACCGGGATGACCTGCCCCTCCCCGACCCCGGTGAGCAGCTCGGCGCGGACCTCGGCGCCCTGCTCCCCGGTGACCTCGACGATCTCCGCCGTCTCGATCGACATGCCGTCGGCGAGGAGCTGCTGGGACCCGACCGGGCTCTGCCCCGTGGGCCACAGCCACAGCAGCCCGGCGAGGGTCGCGAGGAGGAGCGGCACGACGAGCGCGGCGAGCACGATGCGTGCCCGGCGCGCCTGCTCCGGCGGGATCTCGGAACCCGAGTCGTGGACGTGGACGGACGGCGCAAGGGCCACGTGATCACTCCGGTTCGGCGGGCGTGGGCAGCGACACGACGCCGCCCGGGCAGGACGGTGCCCCGCTCCACAGTAGCCACGGGGCCGGGCCGGGCCCGGTGCGACACGTCGCCGGCGGACGGGTCACACCCGGGTGAGCTCCCGCACCGCCTCCCGTGCCCTGGCACCGAACTCCTCGACGTCGTGCTCCTGGTGGTCCGCGCGCTCGAAGGCCTCCTCGAGCAGCCTCACCTGGGTGAGCAGCCGGGCGCGGACCGCGCGGTGAGCGGCGCTGCGGCCGACCCGGCGGACCAGGGTGAGCGCGGCGTACATCACGGCCGGGGAGGTGGCCGCGTACCAGCGGACGTTGTCGAGCACCTCGGAGGTGAGCGTGACCGCCCCGACGTACGGGGCGTGCACCCGCAGGACGCCGGCCGAGTCGTAGCGGTGGGTGGACGGCATCTCCCGCTGCGCGAGCAGCGACAGGCCGGAGGACAGGTCGTCCAGGGCGTTGATCGCCGTGAACGGGTCGTTGGTGCCGGGTGACAGCGCGCGCACCGCCAGCTCGGTCAGCTGCTGCACCGCGAACGAGATGTCCTGGTAGGGGCTGCGGGCGTCGCTCACGGTGATCTCCGAGCGGACCGCGTCGAGCAGGTCGTCCCCCACCTCGCCGGGTGGGTGGACGAGGGCCAGCACGCTGCCCTCCAGCACGTAGCGCCCCGGGTGCACCGACAGGCTCACCAGGACGCCGGCCTCCTCGGCCGTCGCGAGCAGGTCCTCGTCCCGCACCGAGGTGACGTACCCGGGCCGGGTGGCGTGCACCGGGACGCCCTCCTCCTCGAGCCGGTCCGGCAGGGAGTCGTCGCCGTCGACCTCGCGCTCGTCGCGGCCCACGTCCTCGGGGTAGAGCCGCTCGATCGTCCGGTGCAGCTCGTTGCGCACCCGCCGGGCGATCGTGGAGATCTGGATCGAGTCGGAGATGTGGTGGATGAAGTAGATGAGCACGACGACGTTCAGCACGGCCAGCAGCACCGCGAAGTTCACCGCCAGGTGCGGCACGAACACCTCGGCCTCCGGGTCGCCGGGGTCCCCGATGGCGCGGACCGACCGCAGCACGAGCAGCGCGTAGAGGAAGGTGGCGACGTAGACGCCGAGCACGGCCTGGTTGCCCCGGTCGGTCATGAAGTTGCGGATCAGCCGGGGCCCGTAGCTGGAGGAGGTGAGCGCCAGGACCGCCATCGTGATCGAGAAGGTCGTGCCCGCGACGGCCAGGGACGAACCGGCGATCGCCCCGAGGATGTCGCGGCTGCCGCTCTCCCCCACCCGGTAGAGCAGGACCTCGGCCCAGCCGGGCATGGACAGCTCGACGGTGCGGTCCACCCAGATGAGCAGCTCGGCCACCACCACGGCCAGCAGGCACAGGACGGCGGGAAGGAACCAGAAACGCTCGCGGAGGCGTTGCAGTGCAGTCACTGCCCCAGCCTGTCAGGTCCTCCCTCGCGCGCCCGGGCTAACGCGGTCACCACCCGCGGCCGGAGCCGGACAGCGGGCGATCCCGTCTCGAGCCGCTGACCCCGTCGCGGCACAGCATCGGGTGGCGGAAACCGAGCACGGGGCGTGGGCCGCGAGAGACGATTGTGCCGTTGTCCCCCTTGTTCTCAAGCGCCGTCTGCGAGAGGTGCACGATGGTCGACGTCGACACTCCCCCGGAGACCACACTGCGCACGGCAGCGAGTCACGTCTCCCGCAACGTGCCCCTCGCGGGTCCCGACGACACGGTCACGGCGGTGCTCGACCGGATGCGGGGGTGCAGCTACGACAGCGCCGCCGTGGTCGCCGTCGTCGAGGAGGACCACCTGCTCGGCCTCGTTGCGCTCGAACGGATGCTCGCGGAGCCGTCCACGACCCCCGTCGTCGAGATCATGGACGTCCACCCTCCGGTCGTCGGGCCGGGAACCGACCAGGAGCGTGCGGCGTGGCTGGCTGTCCAGCACGAGGAACCCACGCTTGCCGTGACCGACGACGGCGGCCGGTTCATCGGACTCGTGCCCGCCACCGCGCTGCTCGGTGTGCTTCTCGAGGAGCACGACGAGGACATGGTGCGGATCGGTGGGTTCACGAGCTCGGCGTCGGCGGCCCAGACGACCACCGTGGAACCGGTGCTCCGACGGCTCGGTCACCGGCTGCCCTGGCTGCTCCTCGGGCTCGTCGGCGCGCTGGTTGCCGCCGGGGTGGTCGGTCGATTCGAGGAGCAGCTCGCCGAGGAGGTGCTCATCGCCTACTTCGTCCCGGGCGTCGTCTACATGGCCGACGCCGTCGGGACCCAGACCGAGACGCTCGTCATCCGAGGGCTCTCCCTCGGCATCCGGCTGCACCGGGTGGCTCTGCGGGAGATCGTCACCGGACTGCTTCTCGGCCTCATCCTCGGTGCGCTCGCGCTGCCGCTGGTGGGCACCCTGTGGGGTGACTGGCACGTCGCGACCGCCGTGGCGATCGCCCTGCTGGCCGCGTCGTCCCTGGCGAGCGTCATCGCACTCGCCCTGCCGTGGTTGATCCAGCGCCTGGGCAAGGACCCCGCCTTCGGTGCCGGGCCGTTGGCCACGGTCATCCAGGACGTCCTCACCGTGGCCATCTACCTGGCCGTCGCCACCGTGGTCGTCCTGTGAACGGGGCCGACCGCCGGTCAGCCGCTCCGGCCGCGCAGCGCCATCGCCGGGCCGGAGAAGAGCGCCAGGCCCAGGACGAAACCGGCGTCGTACCAGTTCCCGTTGTTCTCCACGTCATAGATGCTCACCGTGTCGGTGAACAGCGAGACGACGAAGGTGACCGGCAGGATGATGCCGTGCCACAGTCCGTACCAGAAGCCGTAGCCGCCGGGCCCTTCCTCGACGTTCGTGCCTGCGGCACAGGCCCCCAGGGCGAGCACACAGGCGACAGCGAGGACGGTCACCGCCCAGGCTCTGCGTGAGGTGGTCATGCGAGGTCCCTCCTGAGGTCGGGCAGCTGAGGGGTTCCAGCCTTCGCCTCCGCGTGGGCCCGCACAAGGGGTCAAGGTCCTGTCCGTGCGGCTGCAGCCGCGGCTGCCGGGCGACCACCGTTGCCCCCGCCCGGCCGGGATGTCATCCTCTGCACGGGACGAGGAGGTCGCCATGGCGCAGCAACCCGACGAGGCTGTGGTCGTCGGCGTGGACGGCTCGGAGAAGGACGGCCGAGCCGTCGACTGGGCTGCGGAGGAGGCGGCCGCGACCGGGTGCGGTCTGCACGTGCTGCACTGCTTCCCGCTGCAGGCCGAGGGCCTGGGGGTCGGCCCCGAGATCGACGTGGACGAGCTCGGGACCGACACCGTCGAACGCTGCCGCGCGCGTGCACGGGAGCGTCACCCCCAGCTCGAGGTGACGAGCGAGATCCTCCTCGAGGACCCGGCCGTGGCGCTCGTTCGGGCACCGCACCACGCGAGCGCCGTCGTGGTCGGTGGACGCGGGCTCGGCCGGATCTCCGGTCGGCTGCTCGGGTCGGTGTCGCAGAAGGTCGCGGCTCGCGCGCACGGCGTCGTGGTCGTCGTCCGGGACACGGAGGCGGTACCCGACGGGCCGGTCGTCGTCGGCGTCGACCCCGGTCACACCGACCTCCGCGTCGTGGAGTTCGGGTTCACCCAGGCCTCCCGGCTGGCCGTCGGCGTCCGACTCGTGCATGCGCGACACGTTCGCGGCGACGGCCTCGGAGACCCCCGGCTGCGGCGTGCCCTGTCTGCGGCCGCCGAGCAGCAGGCCATGGCGCTGGCGGAGCTGGCCGAGGACTGGGCCGTCCGCTACCCCGAGGTGGCGGTGGACGTCCGAGAGGTCGCCCGTCACCCCGTCGAGGCGCTCACCGCCGAGAGTGCTGACGCGAGCCTCCTCGTCGTCGGCAGCCGGGGCCGTTCCACGCTGGCCGGCTTGTGCCTCGGGTCGGTGGCGCACGGAGTGCTGCACGAGTGCCCTGTCGTCGCCGTCGTCCGCGTCCGGTGACGTGCGGCTGCCCCCGTCACACCGCACCGGGGGGCATGGGCGGGACCACCGGGCGCAACGGCACGGCCGTCACGCCCGGTGGGCGAGGATGCCCAGGTCAGGCGCCGACGAGCCGCTGCGCGAGGTAGCCCTGGACCTGGCTGAGCGCGACGCGCTCCTGGGCCATGGTGTCGCGGTCACGGATGGTCACGGCCTGGTCCTCGAGGGTGTCGAAGTCGACCGTGACGCAGTACGGGGTGCCGATCTCGTCCTGGCGACGGTAACGGCGGCCGACCGCACCGGCGTCGTCGAAGTCGACGTTCCAGTACTTGCGCAGCTCGGCGGCCAGGTCGCGCGCCACCGGGGAGAGCTGCTCGTTGCGGGACAGCGGCAGGACCGCGGCCTTGACGGGCGCGAGCCGCGGGTCGAGCCGTAGCACGGTGCGCTTGTCGACCCCGCCCTTGGCGTTGGGGGCCTCGTCCTCGGTGTAGGCCTCGACGAGGAACGCCATGAGCGAGCGGGTGAGGCCCGCTGCCGGCTCGATGACATAGGGCACCCAGCGCTCGTTCTTGCCCTGGTCGAAGTAGGACAGGTCCTGCCCGGAGTGCTCGGTGTGGGTCTTGAGATCGAAGTCGGTGCGGTTGGCGATGCCCTCGAGCTCACCCCACTCGCTGCCGGAGAAGCCGAAGCGGTACTCGATGTCCACGGTGCGCGTGGAGTAGTGGGACAGCTTCTCCTGCGGGTGCTCGTAGAGACGCAGGTTCTCGCGCGTGACGCCGAGATCGACGTACCAGTCCGTGCGGGCGTCGATCCAGTACTGGTGCCACTCGGCGTCGGTGCCGGGCTCGACGAAGAACTCCATCTCCATCTGCTCGAACTCCCGCGTGCGGAAGATGAAGTTGCCGGGGGTGATCTCGTTGCGGAAGGACTTGCCGATCTGCGCGATGCCGAACGGGGGCTTCTTGCGCGAAGCCGTCATCACCTGGCCGAAGTTCACGAAGATGCCCTGGGCGGTCTCGGGACGCAGGTAGTGCAGCCCGGACTCGTCCTCGACCGCGCCGAGGTAGGTCTTGAGCATCATGTTGAAGTCGCGCGGCTCGGTCCACTTGCCGCGGGTCCCGCAGTTCGGGCAGGAGATCTCGGCCAGCTCACCCTCGGGTGCGCGGCCCTTCTTCTCCTCGAACTCCTCGATCATCTGGTCGGCGCGGAAGCGCTTGTGGCAGGAGAGGCACTCGGTGAGCGGGTCGGTGAACACCCCGACGTGCCCGGATGCGACCCACACCTGGCGGGGCAGGATGATCGAGGAGTCCAGGCCGACGACGTCCTCACGCGCCTGGACCATGGTGCGCCACCACTGCCTCTTGATGTTCTCCTTGAGCTCGACACCCAGGGGCCCGTAGTCCCACGCGGACCGGGTGCCGCCGTAGATCTCCCCACTGGGGAAGACGAAACCTCGCCGCTTGGCGAGGTTGATCACGGAATCCAGTCGGGAAGGCGCTGCGGCCACGTCAATCACTCCAGTCTCGGTTGGCCCGCACCTGGCTTGGTGCGAACTGGGCAGTCCCGCACCTGGCTGGTGCGAGCACCGCACTAACCTACCTGCCCCGCTGGGCGCCTCGGGCAGGCGGCCTCGCGAGCGCGGACCCGTGGCGCACGCATGCCGTCGGCGACCACCCACGGCCGTCGAGTTGACAATGATTCTCACTCCACTTGAGAATCGGTCTCATGAGCCGCTCCCGCGCACTGCCCGCACTCGTCGTCGCCGCCCTCGCCCTCGGTGGGTGCGCCGCCTTCCAGGCCGACGACGGCGACGACGGCGCGACGGCGGGTGGGGACGGCACCGCCCCCACCGTGCTCACCAGCTTCTACCCCCTGCAGTACGTCACCGAGGAGATCGGCGGCGACCGGCTGACCGTCTCCTCGCTCACGCCGCCGGGTGTCGACCCGCACACGGTCGAGCTGGCCCCGCGGACCGTCGCGGACATGGCCGAGGCCGGACTCGTCGTCTACCTCGCCGGCTTCCAGACCGCCGTCGACGAGGCCGTCGACGTCACGGGGGTGCCCGCCTTCGACGCCGCCGAGCACACCGAGCTCCTCACCACCGGACAGACCGGGCACGACCACGACGACGAGCACGCCGGTGACGAGCACGCCGACGAGACCGCGACCGGCTCCGAGCCGGTGGACGCGCACTTCTGGCTCGACCCTGCGCGGCTCGCCGAGGTTGCCCAGGCGCTGGCCGACGAGCTCGCCGACCTCGACCCCGACGGCGCCGCCGCCTACCGGGCGAACGCCGACACCCTCGTCGCCGAGCTGGGGGCGCTCGACGACGAGCTCGACGCCGGGCTCGCCTCCTGCGAGCGCGACACGATCGTCGTCGCCCACGAGGCCTACGGCTACCTCACCGCCGACCACGGACTGCGGCAGGAGGGCCTGTCCGGGATCGACCCCGACTCCGAGCCCTCCCCCGCGCGGCTCGCCGAGATCGCCGACGTCGTCGCCGAGCACGACGTCGACACGATCTTCGTCGAGTCGCTGCTCAGCCCGGCCGTCAGCGAGGCCCTCGCGCAGGACCTCGGGCTGCGGACGGCGGTGCTCGACCCGCTGGAGAACCAGCAGGACGAGGGCGCGGACTACCTCGACGTCATGCGCGCCAACCTCGGCGCCCTGCAGACGGCCCTGGGATGCACGGCATGACCGCACCGACCACCGCCCCTCGGGACGTGACAGCATACGGTCCCATGGCACAGCCGGTGCACGTGCGCGACCTCCACGTCACCCTGGGGAACGCCAGGATCCTCCAGGGCGTGGACCTCGACGTGCGCGACGGCGAGATGGTCGCGCTGCTCGGCGCCAACGGCTCGGGCAAGTCCACGCTCGTCAAGGCCCTCCTCACCATCGCGCCCGTGAGCGCCGGGCGGGTCGAGCTCTTCGGCACGGACGTCGCCGCGGACCACCGGCACGTCGAGTGGCGCAGGGTCGGGTACGTCCCGCAGCGCGTCGGCGCGGCCTCGGGGACCCCGGCCACGGCGCTGGAGGTCGTCTGCTCGGGGCTGCTCGACAACCGCAGGCTGCGGCCGCCGCGCGGGTGGCGCGAGCTCGCGCTCTCGGCCCTGGACGAGGTCGGGCTCGCGGACCGGGCACGCGAGACCGTCAGCGTGTTCTCGGGTGGGCAGCAGCAGCGAGTCCTCATCGCCCGGGCGCTCGTGCGCCGCCCGGACCTGCTCGTCCTCGACGAGCCCCTCGCAGGGATCGACCGCGACTCCCAGGAGGCGCTGGCCGCGACCCTCACCGGGCTGCGTGAGCGGGGCACCAGTGTGCTCGTCGTCCTCCACGAGCTCGGCTCGCTGGCCGGCCTGCTCGAGCGCGCCGTCGTGCTGCGCCACGGGCGCGTCGTCCACGACGGCCCCCCACCACGCGCGGCTGCCGATCACAGCGGCCCGGACCACGAGCACCTCCACCCGCACGACGACGAGACCTCGGGCGACCCGCACAGCCCCGAGCTGCGTCTCGAGCTCTCATGAGCACGCTCCTCGACATGCTGGCGAGCCCGCTCATGCAGCGGGCGCTGATCGCGGCCGTGCTCGTCGGGCTCGTCGCCCCCGTGATGGGCACCTACCTCGTCCAGCGGCGGCTGGCTCTGCTCGGGGACGGCATCGGGCACATGGCGCTCACCGGCGTCGCGATGGGCTGGCTCGTCGGTGGGGCACTGGACCTGACGCCGCACGACGCGCTCGCCGTCCCGGGCGCCGTCGTCGCCTCGATCGTCGGCGCCGTCCTCATCGAGGTCGTCCGGGAGCGGGGCCGCACGAGCGGCGACCTCGCCCTCGCGCTCCTCTTCTACGGCGGGATCGCCGGCGGCGTACTGCTCATCGGCATCGCCGGGGGCACCACCGCCAACCTCAACGGGTACCTGTTCGGGTCCATCGCCTCCGTGACGCTCACCGACCTGTGGCTGACCATCGCCCTGGCGGTCGCCATCCTCACGGTCGGTGTGGGACTGCGGCCCGCCCTGTTCGCCCTGTCCCACGACGAGGAGTTCGCCCGGGCCAGCGGGCTGCCGGTGCGGCTGCTCAACGTCGTCGTCGCCGTCGTGGCCGCGCTGACGGTCTCCGTGGCGATGCGCGTCGTCGGGGTCCTGCTCGTCTCGGCCCTGATGATCGTGCCCGTGGCCACCGCCCAGCTCGTCACCCGTTCCTTCCGGGCGACGATGGCGCTGGCGATGGGCATCGGCGTCACGGTGAGCGTCGCGGGGCTGTCCGTCACCTACGTCCACCCGCTGTCACCCGGAGCGACCATCGTCGTCCTGGCGATCGGGGCCTTCGGCGTAGTATCGCTGGCACGTCCCCTGCTCGGGCGCCGCCGTCCCGCGGCCGACCCGCACCCGGACGTCCAGGACGACGTCGAGCTTGTTCGCGAGGCACCATGAGACCCCGGATGACGCGGCAGCGCGCCGCGGTCAGCGACCTGCTCGAGCGCACCGACGACTTCCGCAGCGCTCAGCAGCTCCACGAGTCGCTCCGCGCCGCCGGCGACACCGTCGGGCTGGCCACGGTGTACCGCACTCTCCAGGCGCTGGTCGAGTCCGGTGAGGTCGACGTGCTCCGCGCGGACGACGGCGAGACCCTCTACCGCCGCTGCGAGAGCGTCAAGCACCACCACCACCTCGTGTGCCGCCGGTGCGGCACGACCGTGGAGATCAGCGGCGGCGGGGTCGAGACCTGGGCCGAGGAGATGGCCGCCACGCACGGGTTCACGGCCATCGAGCACACCCTGGACCTGTTCGGCGTGTGCGCGGAGTGCTCACGCTCGGACGACCGTGCCTGAGTTCCTCACCGGCTGGCCCTTCTGGCTGGTCTTCGCCTTCCTCCTCTTCGGCGCGATGGTGCGCGGGCAGGGCATCTACTGGCTCGGCCGGATCGCCACCGTGCAGACGCTACGACGCACCCACCCGACAGGCGGGTGGCGGCTGCGTGCGCACCGGGCGCTCAACGGCGACGGCGCCCAGCGCGGCGTGGACGCGATCCGGCGGTGGGGCCTGGTCATCGTGCCCCTCGCCTACCTCACCGTCGGCTTCCAGAGCATGGTGATGGCGGGAGCCGGGATCCTGCAGATCGGGTGGGTCCGCTTCACCCTCGCGCAGGTTCCCGGAGCGGTTGCCTGGGCCGCGATCTACTCGACCGTCGGGTTCGCGGTGTGGAACGCGGCGCTGGCAGCCGCAGCCGGCTCACCGTGGGGCATCGCCACGCTCGTCGCCCTGACTGCAGGGATCGTCGCCGCCGTCGTGCTGCGCCGACGCCGCGCCCAGCAGGCCGACGAGGACGTCCTGCCGTAACCCCGGCCTCCCTCGCGGGGCGGCCGCGCGCCGCCGCGCCCCCTCCCATTCGCCGAGAGCGGGGTTGTTGCAACCGGGCGCGCCACCGTGACTCCCCCCTTTCGTCGAGAGCAGGGTTGTTGCAACCGGGCGCGCCACCGTAACTCCCCCTTTCGCCGAGAGCAGGGTTGTTGCAGACAGCAGACGGCGGAACGACAACCCGCTCCCGGCCGGAAGCGGGACGCGGCGGTATCGCCGGCGGGGCGCAACAACTCCGCTCTCGACGCGAAGGGGGACACGGCGGGGTGCAACAACTCCGCTCTCGACGCGTGGGGGGCGCGGCGGGGCGTAACAACTCCGCTCTCGGCGCGAAATGGGGGGTGGGGTTGGGGGGCTAGGGGGCTGCTGCGTCGACGGCGCCGCCGTAGCGGCGGTCGCGGGAGGCGTAGATCTCGACAGCGCGCCACAGGCTGCGGCGGTCGACGTCGGGCCAGTGCTCCTCGAGGAACACCATCTCCGCGTAGGCGGACTGCCAGAGCATGAAGTTGGAGATCCGTTGCTCGCCGGAGGTCCGCAGGAAGAGGTCGACGTCCGGCAGCTCGGGCTCGTCGAGGTACCGGGCGATGGTCCGCTCGGAGACCTTCTCCGGGTCGAGCCGCCCGGCTGCGACCTCGCGGGCGAGGGCACGGGCGGCGTCGGCTATCTCGGCCCGCCCGCCGTAGTTCACGCACATCGTCAACGTGCACACGTCGTTGTCGCGGGTGAGGCGCTCGGCCTCCTCGAGCTCGGAGATGACCGACTTCCACAGCCGCGGGCGGCGCCCGGCCCAGCGCACCCGCACCCCCCACTCGTTCATCACGTCCCGGCGGCGGCGCAGCACGTCACGGTTGAAGCCCATGAGGAAGCGCACCTCCTCCGGGGACCGCTTCCAGTTCTCGGTGGAGAACGCGTAGGCCGAGACGTGCGTGACGCCGATCTCGATGGCACCGGCGACGACGTCGAGCAGGCTCGCCTCCCCCGCCTTGTGCCCCTCCACGCGGGGCAGGCCACGGGCGTTGGCCCAGCGGCCGTTCCCGTCCATGACGATGGCGACGTGCTTGGGCACGAACCGCGCGTCGATCCGGGGCGCGCGGGCACCGGAGGGGTGCGGGGGCGGCGGGACCGGGCTCACACGCGCTCCACGTGACGCATCGACCGCAGCTGCCGCTCGAGGTGGTACTGCAGGTGGGCCGCCACCAGCCCGGAGGCCTCGTCGCGCTCGCGCTGGGTCGAGGCCTCGGCTGCCGGCCAGTCACCGGACAGGAGGGCACCGAGCAGCTCGAGGGTCTGGGGGGCCGGCGCCGAGGAGCCGGGTGGTCGGCACCGGTCGCACATCGCCCCGCCCTGGGCGACGTGGAAGGCGTGGTGCGGTCCGGCCGTGCCGCACTGGGCGCAGTCCTCGAAGCTCGGCGCCCAGCCCGCGACGGCCAGCGCCCGCAGCAGGTAGGAGTCGAGCACGAGGCTCGCCGGGTGGCGGCGGGTGGCCAGGGAGTGGAGTGCGCCGACGAGCAGGAGGAACTGCTGCGGTGCCGGCTCGTCCTCCACCTCGGTCAGCCGCTCGGCCGTCTCCACCATGACGGTGGCGGTCGTGTAGAGCGAGTAGTCCGACCCCAGGGAGCGGCCGTACGCGGCCTGGCTCTCCACCTGGGTGATGATGTCGAGGCTGCGGCCGAGGTGGAGCTGGACGTCGACGAGGGAGAACGGCTCCAGCCGCGCCCCGAACTTCGAGCTCGTGCGGCGCACGCCCTTGGCCACCGCGCGCACCCGCCCGTAGCGACGGGTGAGCAGCGTGATGATCCGGTCTGCCTCACCGAGCTTGTGGGTGCGCAGCACCACGGCCTCGTCCCGGTAGAGCTTCACCGGCCCATTGTCGCGCGGGTCGGGAGACGACGGCGAACCGGCTCGCCGGGCAGCGGCCGCGAGGTGCCGGTAGGCGCGGTGCGACGCAGCGCGCGGCCGAGGACGAAAGCCCCTTCTCCCCGGCCCGTCGGGGCGCTACCGTCGAGGAAGGCACAGCGCCTGCTCGGCTCGCAAGGAGGTGAGCACGATGGATGCCGCCGTCGTGTACGAGTCGGAACTGGGGAACACCAGGGCCGTCGCGGAAGCCGTGGCGGACGGGATGCGACGCGGACTCGAGGTCGAGCTCCTCGACGTCGGCTCCGCACCACTGCCCCACGAGCTCGACGTCGAGCTGCTCGTCGTCGGCGGCCCCACGCACGCGCTGGGCATGAGTCGCCCCAGCACGCGGGAGGACGCCGCGAAGCGGGGCGGCCTGGTGGTCGACCGGGGCATCCGCGAGTGGCTCGCCGACTCGCAGGCGCTCGACGTGCGCGCCGCCGCGTTCGACACCCACGTCCGTCGCCCCAACCTGCCGGGCCACGCGGGTCGCAAGGCCGCGAAGGTGCTGCAGCGCCTCGGAGCCCGCCTCGTCGCGGCCCCGGAGAGCTTCTACGTCCAGGACGCGGAGGGGCCGCTGCTGCCCGGTGAGCTCGACCGTGCCCGCGCGTGGGGCGCCGAGCTCGCCGGCCTGCTCCCCCAGTACGCCCACGGCTGAGACACCCAGGAGGAACCATGACCGAGATCTCGCTCATCGACGTCGAGGAACGACCCACCGCCGGCGTGCGCCGCCGGGTGCCGATGGCGGAGCTGCCCGCCTTCCTCGCGGAGGTGTTCGACGCGGTGGCCGCCGAGGTCGAGCGTGCCGGCGCCCACATCGGTGGTGCGCCGTTCGCGCGCTACCGCGGCGAGCCCACCGACGTCGTCGACGTCGAGGCCGGCTTCCCGCTCACCGAGCCCTGGAGCGGCGGAGGGGACCTGGTGACCGGCACGCTCCCGGCCGCACGGGCCGTCGAGGCCACCCACCGGGGCCGCTACGAGGCGCTCCGCGAGACCTACCGGGAGATCGAGCGCTGGACGGAGGAGCACCACGTGCGGGTGCAGGACGAGAGCTGGGAGCTCTACGAGGCCGGGCCCCAGTCCGACCCGGACCCCGAGACGTGGCGCACCCGCGTCATCTGGCCGGTCGCCCCGCCCGAGGTGGAGGCCGGCTGAGCGGTCCGCGACCCCGGGACAGGGTCACGCAAGCCGGAAGCCGTGGGCCATGAGGCTGAGCTCGGCCATGAGCTGCGGCTGGAGGTCGAGGTGACGGGAGCGAACCGTCAGCTCGAACATCGTGTCCGTCCGGCTCGGGAAGATCGTCGCTTCCAGCTCGACCACCCAGCCCAGCTTCCGCTGCGGCCGCCAGACCTCGTTGCGCAGCACGAGCTGGCCCGCCGGGACCTGCTCCACGGACACCTCGCGGTGCCGGTGGACCCGGTGCGGGGCCGGCTCCGCGGCCCGGAGCGCGTCGAGGTGACGGCGGGCAGTGAGCTGCTTGCCGTCGGTCACCGGGCGCGGCCACTGCGTGAGGTACAGACCTGCGCTCACCTGCCCGCTCCGCGGCTCGGTCATCCGCACCCCGACGTGGCGGACGTCCCCGGGCAGCAGCGTGGTCTCCTTCTCGACCACGCGGATGCGGCGACGCAGGGCCGCGGCGGCACGCGCCGTCGTCGTCGCGTCGGCGGCGAGGGACGCCGCGTCGGAGGTCCCCGGCTCCCAGGCGACCCACCCCTCGGGCAGGTCCATCCGCCAGGTCGCCGGGGCGCTCACCGCTAGCGGACCGCCCGGTTGACGGCGGAGACGATGGCCTGGAAGGACGCCGTCGTGATGGACGGGTCGATCCCGACGCCCCACAGCACCTGCCCGGCCACCTCGCACTCGACGTAGGCCGCGGCCGTCGCGTCCCCACCGGTCGACAGCGCGTGCTCGGCGTAGTCCAGGACGTCGACCTCCACCCCGAGCTCGGCGAGGGCGTTCGTGAAGGCGTCGACCGGCCCGTTGCCGGCGGCGGCGAGCACCTTCTCCGTGCCGTCCTCGACGAACGTGACGGTCAGCGTGGCGCCCTCGCCGTCACCGCCGGAGGTGAGCGTCGTGCCGCGCAGCGTGAACCGCCCCCACGGCGCGAGACCGGAGCCCGCCGGAGCCGGCAGGTACTCGTCGCAGAAGATGTCCCACAGGCGCTCCGCGCTGATCTCCCCGCCGTAGGCGTCGGTGACCTTCTGGACCACTCCGGAGAACTCGATCTGCAGCCGGCGGGGCAGGTCGAGCGCGCGGGTGCTGGCCAGCAGGTAGGCCACCCCGCCCTTGCCGGACTGGGAGTTGACCCGCACGACGGCTTCGTAGGAGCGGCCGACGTCCACGGGGTCGACGGGCAGGTAGGGCACGTCCCACGGCACTGCGGTGGGGTCGCCGCCGGCCTGTGCGACGCGCTCGTCGCGCGCGGTGAAGCCCTTCTTGATGGCGTCCTGGTGGGAGCCGGAGAAGGCGGTGTAGACGAGGTCCCCGCCGTAGGGGTGGCGCGGGTGGACGTCCATCTGGGTGCACTGCTCGACGGTGCGCCGGATCCCGTCGATGTCGGAGAAGTCGATCTGCGGGTCGATGCCCTGGCTGAACAGGTTCATGCCCAGCGTGACGAGGTCGACGTTGCCCGTCCGCTCGCCCTGGCCGAACAGGCAGCCCTCGACGCGGTCCGCACCGGCCATGACCGCCAGCTCGGCGGAGGCGACGGCGGTGCCGCGGTCGTTGTGCGGGTGGACCGACAGCGCGACGAACTCCCGCCGCGAGAGGTTGCGGCTCATCCACTCGATCTGGTCGGCGTAGACGTTGGGGGTGGCGCGCTCGACGGTGGCGGGGAGGTTGAGCACGATCTCCCGCCCGCCGTCGGGCTGCCACACGTCCATGACCGCCTCGCACACCTCCAGGGCGTACTCGATCTCCGTGTCGATGAAGATCTCCGGGGAGTACTCGTAGGAGAAGACCGTCTCCGGGTCGAGGATTTTCTCCGCGAAGGCCATGACGTCACGCGTCCCGGCGACGGCCAGCTCCCTGGTGGCCTCGCGGTCGTTGCGGAAGACGATGTCGCGGAAGACCGGCGCGGTCGCGTTGTACAGGTGCACGGTGGCGCGGTGCGCACCGACGAGGGAGCTCACCGTCCGCTCGATGAGCTCGCTGCGGGCCTGGGTGAGCACCGAGATGGTGACGTCGTCGGGGATGGCGCCGTCCTCGACGATCGAGCGGACGAAGTCGAAGTCGGTCTGGCTGGCTGCTGGGAACCCGACCTCGATCTCCTTGTAGCCCATCCGGACGAGGAGGTCGAACATGCGGCGCTTGCGGGCCGGGTCCATCGGCTCGATGAGCGCCTGGTTCCCGTCGCGCAGGTCGGTGGAGAGCCAGCGGGGCGCTCGGGTGATCCGCCGCGAGGGCCACTGCCGGTCCGGCAGGTCGATGCCGTTGACCTCGTGGAAGGGGCGGTACTTGCCGATCGGCATCCGCGAGGGCTGCTGGTCGTTGCTGGGGGTGCGGGTCTTCATCTCAACTTCTTCGCTCGTCGGGTGCGCCGGACGCGAGGACCACCGCGACGAGGGGCCGGCTGCTAGTGGGCCTCGTCGCGGCAGCGAAGAAGGAGAAGGGTCCGTGTGTGCACGCTCCGACTGTAGCGCACGGGCCGGGACAGGTCGCGAGCGTGTCTCACGACCCTGCGGGGTGGCGCAGCACCGTGTGCTCGACGTCGTCCCCCGCCTCCCCCACGGTCACCGTGGTCGACCCGACGACGACGGCGTCCCCGTCGCCCAGCTCGTGCGGCTCCCCGGGGCTCAGCTCCCGGGTGGTGCCGTCGGACAGGTACGCGACGGTGCCGTTGGTCGAGCCGCGGTCGACGACGACGACGCGCCCCGCCTCGACCCGGACCGTGAGGTGGGTCTTGGACACGCGCTCGTCGGCCACCGCGAGGAGGGCGTCGACCCGCTCGTCGGGCCGTGGCCGCGGCGCCCGGCCGACGAGGGTGACGCCGGGGCCGAGCTCGCGGCCGTCGGAGAGCCGGACCAGCGGGCCGGCCGGGGCGCGACGCGCCGCGGACGTCCCCGCGGCGGGCTCCGGAGCGGATGCACCGGCGGGCGCCGCCTCGGCTGCGGCCTCGGTGGGCGCCACCGAGGGTGGGCCGGCCCAGGCCGGCGGCGCGGTCACTGCCCCGGGCGGCGGCAGGGTGCCGCCGGCGACGATCGCGCCGCTGCCCAGTGCGGGGGTCAGCGCCGCGACGTCCGACGACGGCGTGGCCGGCTCGTCGTGCGCGACCCGGTGCATCCGGGCGCGGTGCACGCGCCGCAGGCCGCTGGCGGTGAGCAGGGCGGTGAGGAGGCAGACGACGGCGGCGACGACCTGCGTCAGCCACGCACCGCGCACGTCGTCCGCGGCGTACGGGGTGGCGGCCTCGCCGTAGCCCAGGACGGCCTGGACGACGAGCACGACGACGCCCGCGGCGAGGAGGAGCACGGCCAGCGTCCGGGGAAGCAGGGGCGGGCGCCAGAGCTCCGCCCGGCCGGTCGAGCGGTCACGCGCGACGGCGTCGTCGTGGAGCCGACGCGTGTCGGGGTCGCTCGGGGTCGCGTCGACCCGGCCGCCGTCGGCGCGCACCGCCGTCGTCAGCGTCCACCACCCGGCGATCGCGCGGGCCAGCGCCGACCCCGTCGCCACGATGACGCCGCCGAGCACGGTACCGACGAGCAGCAGGCCGATGCCGACGGCGGAGGCGGGCCCATCACCACCCTCGGCGACCCCGCGGCCGACGAGCACCGCTCCCCCGGTGCCCAGCGCCCAGGCCAGCGCCCCGAGGCCGAGCCGTGCCCACGAGCCGAAGGCCGGGTAGAGGGCGTCCAGCGCCTCCCGGCGGCGGACCATCATCGCGCCGTGGCCGGGCCACGGCCGGTTGCGGGAGTCGGGGCCGAGCCACGGGCGGGCGGTGGTGGGAGTCAGCAGCATCAGGCGACCTCGAGGGGGCGGCGGGCCGCCGCCGCCCGCACGTGGAGCCGGGTGCGACCCAGGTGGATGATCGCGGGAACCCGCACGGTGGTCACCTGCCACGGTCGGCAGCGGACCAGCGACCCGTCGGGAGCCTCGAGGATCGTACCGTTGGTCGACGCGCGGTCGACGACGCTGACGTCGGCGCCCTCGACGGTGACCGCGGCGTGGGTCTTGGTGACCGTCTGGTCGGTGAGGGTGAGGACCTCGTCGACGACGTCCTCCGGCCGGGGCAGCGGCTGGCGGCCCAGCAGCGTCGTGCCCTGCGCCAGTGTGCGGCCGTCGGGCAGCACCACCTCGACGAGCCCGCTCTCGGCGGCGCCACCGTGCCGGCCGGAGCCGTCGTCGGGGCCGGGACGCACGTACCCGTGGGCGTCGGCCGCGCGGAGGCCGGAGAGGTCGATCTCGACGGTCGGTGGCCCCTCGGCGCCGTTCCCGGTGCCCCGCGGCGCTCCCGCGACCGAGGCCGGTGTGGCGAGGTGTCCGGCGGGGTCGGCGAGGGGTGCGGCGGAGGATATCGTCGGGCGCGCCACGGGCGCGCCGGGGGCGGGGGCCGGCGGGACGGACCCGGCGACGGTGCGCGGGACGGCGACGTCGAGCGTCGGCCGGGTCCACGCGGCCTCGGTCACCGTCCGGACGCCGCCGAGGGTGCCGAGCGCCGCACCCGCGGTGGTGAGGGCGGCGGCGGCGAGGGCCGCGACGAGGAACGCCGGGGCCGTGCCCGGGGCCGACTCCGTCGTCGTGCCGGCGAGGTGGGTGCTGCCCAGGCCACCGGTCCGGGCCAGGAGGTAGGTGAGCGTGAGGGCCAGCGCGGTCGCCGCGGCGGCGACCGCGACAGCCAGCACCACGCGCCAGCGGACCACCCCGAGCAGCCCGGCGGCGTCATGGTCGGTGTCGCCGGCCGGCACCCGGAGCCACGCGGCCGCCGCACCCGTGATCCGGCGTCCCGAGCGCACGACGCCCACCGCCAGGGTCAGCCCTGCGGCGAGCAGCACGGCGCCGAGGACGGCGAGCGCCACCGTCGGGCCCGTGGCCGCGCCGAGCCACGGGAGCGTGGCGAGCAGCGTCGCTCCCCCGGCGACAGCGGCCCAGGCGAGCACCCCGAGCAGGGTCCGGCGCGTGGAGCGGTAGCCGGCGGCCAGCACGTCGAGCGCCTCGCGGCGGAGCGGGGCGAGCTCCGCGTGCTGGGTGTGGGCGGGGACCACCAGGTAGGGCAGCGCCGCCCTCGGCACCAACCGCGCGTCACGCACGCGTCCGTCCTCTCATCCGGAACGCACACCGCCGGGCACGGACCCGTGGCCCGTACCCGGCGGAGACGTTGTGGGTCAGCCGCGCGCCTGAGCGGCGAGAGCCTCGTCGGTCGCCTGCATCTGGTCGGCGGCGCCGGTGAGGTAGTTCCCGAGGTTGGTGAGGTTCTCGATGACCTCGGTGGCGTTGGTGGTGAAGTCGGTGTAGGTCTCGTTGAACGCACCCGAGGCCTGGTCGGTGACGAAGCCGGAGCCCACCAGGTTCTCGATGTAGGACTTGAGCTCGGCGAGCTTGGTCTGGACCTCGTCCTTGCCGGCCACCAGGTAGGTGGCGGCGTTGCGCATCTCTTCGTAGGTGACGTTGATGTTGGCCACGGAGAACTCTCCTTCGCGTCGGTGCCCCGCCGCCCACCGGCGAGGTCTCACAGGACATGTCTACTGGCTCCGGGCCCCCGTTGTCGCCCCTGCGCCATGGGGAGAACTCCCCGGTCAGCCGAGGATCGGCAGCTGGACCCGGCGGACCTTGGCCTTGTCGACCAGCATGCCGCGGCCGACGGGGAACTCCTTGCGCTGGACGCGCGGGAACGAGGTGCGGAACAGGGTGTCCCCCTCGATCTGGTCCGGCTGCAGCGCCAGCCCGCGGCGCCCGTTGCGGATCTCCGAGACGAGCGGCCACGAGGCGCCCCACGTGCTCGTGTCACCCTCCCCGATGACGAGGTGCTCGTTGCGCTTGACGGTCTTGATGACCTCGACGAGCGGGGCGTCGGCGGGAGAGGTGAGGAAGTCGGCGAGGGACTCGATGACGACGACGGCGCCCACCTGCCCCTCCGGTGGCGGCTCGACGAGGTCCTTGACCACCGCCTTGGCCAGCTCGGCCACCTCGGCCGTCCCCGTCGCCGCGTGGTCCCACAGGTCCAGGCCGCGCAGCGCCGAGCGCCGGGCCCCGAAGTACAGGAAACGGGCCTCCGGATGGGCGCGCTGGATCGAGGTGACGAGCCAGTGCAGCGCGTTCGTGCGGCCGGACTGTGGCGGCCCGGCCAGCAGGAACGTCCCCAGCGCCTCGATGCCGACCGGCTCGAGCGTGTCGTCGGCGACCCCGACGACCGGGTAGCCGGCGAGGTCCCGCGGCATCGTGTCCGCGGGGACGATCTCCGGCAGGCGGCGCACCGCCGGGGCGTCGGGCACACCCGCACGGCGCAGCGTCCCGGCGAGCTTCTCGATGGCGCGGACCTGCTCGGCGAGGTTCGGGGACCCGCCGAGGACGGCCACCTGCATCTCCAGGCCACCGGCGATCGCGCGTCCGGGCGGGGAGGACTCGTCGAGCACGTCCTTGGGGGCACCGAGCATCGCGTAGGCGTTGACGTCGACCTGCCGCATGACGACCTTGCGCGAGAGGCTTCCCGCGACGGAGGACGGGATCGCGCCGGCACGGTCCGCGGTGACGGCCACGTGCACGCCGGAGCCGCGGCCGTCGACCAGGAGCTGGAGGAACAGCTGGTAGAAGGGCATCCGCGAGCCGACCGACTCCCACTCGCTCCGGAAGCCGGCGTAGCCGTCGATGAGCAGCAGGATGCGGGGCTCGTCGGGCCGGCCGGCGATCTCCCGGTACTCCTCGATGGTGCTGGCGCGCGCCGCGGCGTAGCGCGCGGAGCGCTCCTCGACGGTGTCCCGCAGCTGGCGCAGCAGCCGCTGGATCCGCTCGGCGTCGTCACCGTCGATGATCGCGCCGACGTGCGGCAGACCCTCGAGGGCTGCCAGGCCCCCGGAGGAGAAGTCCATCCCGTAGACCTGGACCGGCCCACCCTTGGGCGTGACCCCGGCGGCGATCGCCAGCGTGCGCAGCGCGGTGGACTTGCCCGATCCGCTGGCGCCGTAGAAGGCGATGTTGCCGTCGACGTCGGGCCGGTAGTAGGTGGTGGTCTGCCGCTGCCGGGCGGGGTCGTCGACGACGCCGAGCGGCAGCGCGGCGTCGGTGCGCGGGTGGAGCGCCGACAGGTCCTGGACCGTGGCCAGGGTGGGCAGCCACGGCTTGCGCGGCTCGGGCACCCCCGCGGTGCGCGCGGCGTCACGGATGGAGTCGACGACGCGCCGGATGTCGGTGGGGCCCTCGTCCTGGCTCGGCTCGGCCTCCTCCGGCCGCTCCGGACGCTCCCAGCGGGTGCCGGCCCCCATGGCGAGGGTCTCGACCTCGACCTGCGGCTTGGGTCGCGCCGTGGTGGAGCGCCCACCGGCGTAGCCGGTCTGGAACATCGTCACGCGCCCGGGCCCGGTCCGGGCCGCACCACGGCCGGGCAGCGACGGGTCGAACCCGGCGGCGAGCGGCAGGCCGAGGACGTCGGTGGAGTCGGACTCGTCGTTCATCCGCAGCGCCACCCGCAGGTTGGTGTTCGCGCGCAGGTTGTCCTTGATGACACCGGCGGGCCGCTGCGTGGCGAGCACGAGGTGCAGGCCGAGGGACCGCCCGCGCTGGGCGACGTCGACGACGCCGTCGACGAACTCGGGGACCTCGGTGGCGAGCGCGGCGAACTCGTCGACGATGATGATGAGGCTCGGCGGGCACTCCGGGTCACCCGTGCGCTCGAGGGAGATGAGGTCCTTGGCGCCCTTGCGGTTGAGCAGGTGCTCACGGTGGTGCAGCTCGGCGCGCAGCGAGGTGAGCGCGCGGCGCACGAGGTGCGGGGAGAGGTCGGTGACGAGCCCGACGGTGTGGGGCAGGTCGACGCAGTCGGCGAAGGCCGAGCCGCCCTTGTAGTCGATGAACAGGAAGGTCACCCGGTCCGGGCTGTGCGCCGCGGCCATGCCGAGCACCCAGGACTGGAGGAACTCCGACTTCCCCGCACCGGTCGTGCCGCCGACGAGGGCGTGCGGTCCCTGGGTGCGCAGGTCGAGGGTGAAGGGCTCGGTGGCGGCCTGCCCGATGAGGGCGCGCAGGTTGGCGTCGTGCCGGCGGCGCTGCGGCGGGGTGCCGTCACGCGGGACGAGCGAGCCGTTCTCCCGCCACCGCTCGAGGGTCGCCGCCGGTCCCTCGGCGGTCTCCGGGCCGACGAGACCGAGGTAGGACACCCGGGCGGGCAGGTCGGAGGCGTCGTCGACGGGTGCGCCGGCGTCGACGACGGCGGCCAGGTGCTTGGCCATGGCCACGGCCTGGTC
Organism: Georgenia sp. H159; assembly: GCF_035607575.1. Lineage (NCBI taxonomy): Bacteria > Bacillati > Actinomycetota > Actinomycetes > Allobogoriellales > Allobogoriellaceae > Georgenia > Georgenia sp. H159. The sequence goes on from NZ_JAYDZY010000006.1 coordinate 342,384, forward strand.
CTCGCTCACCGTGTCGCACACGAGCGGCCGGACGGCGGCACCGGAGCGCACGTAGCCGGCGGTCGCACCGTCCGTCGTCGTCGAGACGGTGAGGAAGGTGCGGCACACGGCGGGCAGCCGTTCCTGCGCGGCGGCGCACCACACGACGTGGATCCCCACGGCCGGCCCCTCCTCGGCGATCCGCACGAGCCGGCCCCGCTCGATCGGGGCGTCGTCCTCGACGAGGAGGACGACGGTGGGCAGGGACAGCTGGCCCCCGACGCGGGTCTGGCGGCGGCGGGCGTCGAGCAGCCCCTCGAGCCTGCCGACGAGCTGAATGACCCCCGCCTGGTTGGAGCCGATGTGGGCGCCGTCCAGCGGCGAGTGCACCGACCCGACGTGCGGCAGCCACTTGGTCCAGTCCCACCGGGCGGCCGAGGCCGCGGAGGTGGCGACGGTGAGGACGAGCTCGGCCGGTGAGTGGAGCGTGACGAGCTGGGAGACGGCGGCCCGGGCCGCGTCGTCGAGCACGGCGCGCGGCCCGGCGAGGCCGAGGGCACCGCACTCCCGCAGCTGCACGGTGGCGGGGACGCCGTCGACGTCACGGAAGTCCGTGCGCAGCGCGTCGACCATCTCCCAGTGCTCCGGGATGGCGTCGTTGCGTCCCGGGAGCTTGACGGTGTTGCGTGAGGGCAGCGTACCCAGCCCCAGGCGCAGGTCGAGGAACGCGTCGTGCTCTGGGCGGCGGGTCCACAGCAGCGGCTCGAGCGCGAGCGCGGAGGAGCGGATGTCCTGCACGGCGGGCGACTCGCCGAGCCGGGTCATCCGCTCACGCTCGCGCTCGGTCTCCAGCTCGGTGCGCATGAGGCCGACCGACGCCCCGAACTGCTCGATGGCGGCGCGGTACTCGCGCCGGCCGGTGACCTTCTTGTCGATGTAGTTGCCGACCACCATGAGCGGCATCATCGCCATGAACACCATGCCGAGCAGACCGCGCCCGACGAGCAGGAACACCGGTGCCATGAGCAGCGGGACGATGAGCATGACGACGGGGAACTTCGCCGGCTTGGGCGGCTCCGGCGGCTTGGGGGCCTCCCGCTCCTCCCCCTCGTAGACCGGCGCCAGCCGCGGGGAGCGGTTGAACTCGACGTGCGCGGCACCGGGCGCGGCGTGGCGGCTCGCGGCGATCCGGGAGACCTGGATCGTCGTGTCCCCGAGGGTCACCGTGTCCTGCGGGAGCAGGGCGGCGCGCTGGACGAGCCCGTCGCCCATGAGCAGGCCGTTGGCGCTGCGCAGGTCGACGATCTCGATGATGTCGGTGACGGCCAGGCGGGCGTGCTCCTTGGACACCGTCGGGTCCCAGAGCCGCACGTCGCAGCCCTTGCCGCGGCCGATGATCGAGGTGCCCTCCGGCAGGGTCACCTCCAGGTCCGCGTCGGGCCCCTCGGTGACGGTGAGCCGGGCGGCGGCCGGCTGCTCCTCGGCGGTGGCGTAGCGGCCGGCGGCCTGCGCGAGGGAGACGACCGCGCCGGAGCGCACCTGCTCGGCGGCCGCGTCCTCGGGCAGCAGCAGCCGGGTCGAGCGGTCCTCGGTGCCGGGCGTCCCGTGCACGCGCAGGGTGAGCTCGCGGACCTCCTGCGGGGACAGGAGCGTGGGCACGGGGTCGGACTCCGCGAGCGCACGGGCGAGGTCGCCGACGGACGCGGTGCCGTCGACGGTGACCGCGAGGTCGGCGGGGTCCCCGGCGGTACGCAGCAGCGTGAGCTTGATCCGCATCAGCGGCCCTTTCGCAGTGAGGTGACCGAGACCCGGGAGCGTAGCCACCGGCGCCGTCCCACGACCCGACGCAGCCGGCCCTCGGTGGACTCGACGTGGTCCCAGTAGCCGGTGACGGCACTCTCGTCGGGCAGCACGGGGCCGAAGACCCCGGCGTCGGCGTGCCGGGCGAGCGCGGTGGCGTCCAGGCCGGCGACGTCGACGGGGCGAGGGCGCCGACGGCGGGTGCTGCGTCCCTCGGCCAGGCTCGCCACCAGCTCGCGGGCCTGCTCGTCGCGGGTCGCGGTCGCGGTGACGGGCACCCCGAGGTCGCGCACCCGGTCCAGGACCTCGGCCCAGCCGCCGGCGACGCGACCGGAGCCGCTGCCGCGGCGCCGGCGGCGCCGGCGTCGCAGCACCTTGAGCAGCACGATGAGGAGGATCGGCCCGAGGACGAGCAGCAGCGGTACGCCGACCGCGAGCGCGATGAGCAGCGTGTAGCTGGGGCCCTCCTCCTCGGGGACGTCCTCCTCGTCGGCGTCGACGTCGTCGCGGTCCATCGGGGGTGCGTCGGGCGGCTCCTGCGCGGGCGGAGGCGGCTGGAGGACCTGGGGCTGGGGGCGGTCCTGCGGCTCGGGCTCCTCGACCTGGGGGATGCGGTCCTCGTCGGGGGTCGGGTGGAACGGGACCCAGCCGTGGTCCTCGAACGCGACCTCGACCCAGGCGGTGACGTCGCCGCCGGTGATCTCGACAGGTCCGGGACCGGTGCCCGCCTCCGGCACGAAGCCCATGACGACGCGGGTCGGCAGCCCCACCGCGCGGGCGAGGAGGCCCATGAGCGCCGAGTACTGCTCGGCGTCACCGATCATGAGGTCCTCGGTGACCATCTGCGCGAGCCGGGCGGCACCGTGGCCGGCCAGGGAGGGCGCGTCCCCCTCGAGACCGTGGGAGAAGTAGCCCTCCTGCAACGTGCTCACCAGCGCCTGGGTGCGGGCCAGTGGGGTGTCGGCGGACGCGACCATCGCCGAGGCCTCGGCGACGACCATGTCCGGCACCCCGGACAGCTCGGGCTGGCCGATCCGCGCGAGCGGCGCGCCCTCGAGCGCGCTCACCGGGGGGTCGACGGGAGCCGTGGCGAGCAGGGAGTAGGAGTCCCCCTCCCCCAGGCCCGTCGTGACGATGCCGGTGGCGGAGGCCCGGTTGAAATAGAGGTTGCGCTCCTTGTCGGTGGCGTCGGGGCCGGAGAACTCGACGTCGTAGGTGCGGCCGACGTTCGGCAGCCACACCCCGGAGTACTCCCCGAGCTCGACCTCGACACGGACGGCGTCGTCGGGCACGGAGGCCTCGACCCGCTCCCCGATCCGGCTGAACGTGCCCGATCCGGCGGCGCTGTGGTGCTCGCTGCCCGCGACGGCCCATGTCGTGCCGTCGTAGGCGTCCATGGTGGCGAGCCGGACCGGGGCGCCGGCGGGCAGGCCGGTGACGGTGAGGACGGTGTCCTCGCGGTGGTCCTTGAGGTAGGAGCGGAAGCCGGCGAGCGGGCTGGGGTAGTCGTGCGGGTCCAGCGGCGGCTCGATGACCTCTCGCAGGACGAGGCGCTGGTTGTCCCCGGGCGCCAGCAGGCCCACGCCGGTGCCCCCGGCCGCGGCGACCGCGACGAGGACGAGCACGGCGACGGGGCGTCCGCGCTGGAGGCGGCCGGTGCGCCACGCGGCCCACACGAGCGCGCCGAGGCCGCCGACGAGCGCGAGCGGCAGGGCGAGGACCTCCCGGACGGTGCCGAGGAGGATCGCGACGGCGAGCACCACGGCGGGCGCGACGAGCGCCCAGGCCGGTCGCCGGGTGCGCAGGGAGACCGTGACGGCGACGAGCGAGGCGACCAGCGCGAGGAGGAACGGCGCGGTGAGCGTGTTGCCTCCCGCGCCGAGCGGCGGGGCGAGCGTGACGACCTGCTTCCACGACGTCACCGCTCCGCTCCCGACGGCGCCGAGGGTCTGCGGGGTGGGGACGACGCCGGCGAGAGCGGTCGTCGGCGCACCGAGGGAGGAGCCGAGGACGGCGGCCACGAGCGTGGCGGCGAGCACGGTGAGGGTGGTCCACCGGCGCCAGGCGCCGAGGCCGGCCACCAGGGCCCCGAGGGCGGCACCGCCGACGGCCGCGGCGTAGAACCGCCCGCTGGCGAAGACCGGGACGAGCGGGACGAGGGCGAGCAGGACGAGCCCGACGGGGACGAGGACGTCGACCCAGCGGGCGCGCAGGAACGCGAGGAAGCCGCTCACCGGTGCTCCGCCTTCCGGAAGCCGCGGCGCAGCTCGTCGAGGTCACCGATGGTGAGCACGGTGACGACACCGACGGTGTGGACGCTGGTCTCCGCGCCGGCGACCACCTGGACGGCGAACGCCCGGGCGTCGATGGGCAGCACGGCGCCGGCGGTGCGCAGGTCCGCCGGGGAGACGGTGGAGCCGCACACGAGCACCACCATCGAGGCCCGCTCGACCTCCCGGCTGATCTGGTGGGCGATGCTCACGATCCCGCTCGGCCCGCCGCCGCGCTCCAGGCGGGTGAGGACGTCGAGGTACTGCCCGGCGGACACGGCGCGCAGCGTCTCGTGGCTGGTGAGGGTGGTGAGGTCCTTGTCCTCGCGCATCGCCTGGAGGGCGAGGGAGCCGAGGGTGGACACGGCGAGCTCGAACTCGTCGTCGTCGCCGTAGTCGCTCTCGTTGCGCGACATCCCGACGACGAGGTGGGAGCGGCGGGTCTCCTCGAACTGGCGGACCATGAGGGTCCCGGTCCGGGCGGAGCTGCGCCAGTGGACGTACCGGCGGTCGTCGCCGGGCACGTACTCGCGCAGCGCGTGGAAGGACAGGTCCGCGCTCGTGATGTCCCGGGTGGGCCGGCCCTCGAGGTCGTGGAGGAAGCCGGCGGCCGAGGAGGTCAGCGGGACGGTGCGCGGGTGGACGTAGAGCTCCTGCGACTCCCCCCACGCGACGCCGCGGCGCATGAGGCCCAGCGGGTCGCCGCGCACGGTGCGGACGGGGCCGACGTCGATGACGCTGCGCCGGCTGGTGGGGATCGCGAAGATCTCCTCGTGGTCCGCGCCGGTCGGGAGTCCGGGCAGGTGGAAGCCGACCTCCGTGCGGCCCACCGCGAGCTCGACGCGGGCGGGCAGCACGGGGTGGTGGGCGACGTTGCGCACGGTCACGCCCGCCATCGCACGCTCCCCGACGACGACGCGACGGTCGCTGAGGTTGAGCGCCACCTCGTAGGGGTGGCGGCCCAGGGTGAAGACGAGCGCCGCGACGAACGTCGTCACCAGTGCCGCGCCGAGCACGACGAGCTCGAGCCAGCCGAGCCGTCGTCCGGCGACCCAGGCGAACAGCCCGGCGGCCAGCACCACCCACCCGGCGACGCTCACGGCACGCAGCGCGCGCCCGACGCCGTCCCGCGGCCCGCGGGTGCGGTCGACGAGGGTCCGCAGCGCGCTCGTCTCCGCCATCCGGTCGGTGAGCGCGGTGCGGGCCCGGGACGTGGTGGTGGGCTCGCTCACGGCTTACTGGTCGCCGCCGCGGTGGGTGGGCGGCGCGATCTCGGCGAGGACCGAGCGGATCGCCCCGGCGGCCGTGGCACCCTCGAACTCCGCCTCGGCGTCGAGCATGATGCGGTGCGCGAGCACCGGCTCGGCGAGGTCCTTGATGTCGTCGGGCAGGACGTAGTTGCGCCCGTGGGCGGCCGCCCAGGTCTTGGCGGAGCGGATGAGCGCGAGGGCGCCGCGGACGCTGACGCCGACCGTGACGTTCTCCGCCCGGCGGCTCTCCGAGACGATCCGCGAGACGTACTCCAGGACGGCGGAGTCGACGTGGACCGTGCCGGCAAGCTCGATCATGTCGACGACCGCCGAGCCGGTGATGACGGGGGTGACCCCGCCGGCCCGGTCACGGGTGGCGGCGGCCGCGAGGATGCTCACGGTCGCGTTGTGGTCGGGGTAGCCGATCGAGGCCTTCATGAGGAAGCGGTCGAGCTGCGCCTCGGGGAGCTTGTAGGTGCCCGCCTGCTCCACCGGGTTCTGCGTCGCGAGCACGATGAAGGGCCGCCCGACGTCGTGCGTGACCCCGTCGAAGGTCACCCGCCCCTCCTCCATGACCTCCAGGAGCGCGGACTGCGTCTTGGGCGAGGCGCGGTTGATCTCGTCCGCGAGGACGACGGAGGCGAAGATCGGGCCCTGGTGGAACTCGAAGCGCTGGGTCTTCGGGTCGAGGATCGACACGCCCGTGACGTCGGAGGGCAGCAGGTCCGGGGTGAACTGGATCCGCGAGCTCGACGTCTGCACGGCAGCGGCCAACGACCGCGCGAGCTGGGTCTTGCCGGTTCCCGGCACGTCCTCGAGGAGCATGTGCCCGCCGCTGAGCATCGTCGTGACGACGAGGCGGATGACGCCCGCCTTGCCGACGACGGCGACCCCCACGGCGGAGACGATCTTCTCGAAGGTGTCGGCGAACCACGCCGCCTGCTCGGGCGTCATCGTGGTCTGCTGTGTCGTCGTGCTCATGTGGTCTCCGGGTGGGTCAGGACGGGCTAGGACGGTGGGCGGGCTACCAGACGATCGAGGCCGAGAGGTTCTTCGGGCCCCGGAGCGTCACCGTGACCCGCTCCCCCGGGTTGCCGAAGTAGCTCCAGCCCTCGAGGTGGCCGCTGCCGGACAGCCGGCGGGTCATCGGGCTGCCGAAGGCACCGTCCTCGTCGGACACCTGGTAGGTGTAGTTGCCGGCGGGCAGGTTCGAGTAGTTGATGTCGACGAAGCGGCACGAGGAGTGGGTGCAGCCGGGCTGCCCCACGGCGCTGCGGTCGCGGACGATCGACATGCTCGGCTCCGGCGGCGGCGGGTCGGGACGGCGCACCGGCGCGTTGATCGTCGTGACGGAGGCGGCCGCGGTGCGGACCTCCCCGTCGGCCCGCTGCGCGCGGACCTGGGCGCGGTAGGTCGTGTCCCAGTCGCCGTTGATCCGGCGGTTGCCGCTGGCCGGGACGTTCTGCCACCCGCCCCAGCTGCCCGAGCCGTTGTCGATCCGCAGCTGGACGCTGGTGACGTCCCGGCCGTTGCCGGCGGGCGTGGTCCAGCTGAAGGTGGCGCCGGGCTGCTCGGTGACCCCGTCGGTGTACCCGTCGTGGCGTCCGTGCCGCTGCCCGGACATCGTCGCCTGGCCGAAGGGGCCGTAGGGGACGACGGCGTTCGAGGCGGGGCTCGCCTCGCCGCAGTAGGTGTTGCACGCCCGGACCGTGAAGGTGTAGCTCGAACCGTTGTTCAGCCCGCCGATCACCCGGTTGGCGGGCAGCTGGGACCAGCCGCCCCCGTTGACCTGGTACTCGTAGCGGCGGATCGGGTCGCCGTTGTCGGCGGGAGCACTGAAGGCGAGGGTCGCCTGCCTGTCCCCCTCGGTCGCGGTGACGTCGCCCACCCGGTCGGGCTGCAGGAACGACCGCACGGGCGCGGACGCCGGGCTCGCCGGCGAGGTGCCGGCCTTGTTGGTCGCCGCGACGGTGACGGTGTAGTCGCTGCCTGCCGGGGCGTCCTCGGTGAAGGACGTCTGGCCGCCGGGGACGGTGAAGGACCTGAACGCCGCGCCGTCGCGGGAGATGACGACGTCGTAGGCGGAGATGGGGTCGCCGTTGTTCGGCGGCGCCGTCCAGGAAGCGTTGATCTGCGCGTTGACCGGGGAGTCGACCCGCTGCGCCACCGGGGCGACCGGCTGGTCGGGTGGCCCGGCGGGGACCTCGGGCGCGGACCACTCCGACCACTCGCTCGGGTCGGGGGCGTCGTTGTGGGCCCGCACCCGCACGGTGTAGGACTGCCCGTTCTGCAGCCCGGACCACGTGTGGGCGTTGCCGCTCACCGAGATCTGCCCGCCGCCCGGGGACGGGGCGATCTGCAGGTCGTAGGACGTGACGTCCGAGCCACGGCTCACCGGGGTGGTCCACGCGACGTCGAGCGCCCCGTCCCCGAAGGTGAGGACGGGCGGGGCGGGCCGCTCGGGCTTGACGTCGGGGCGCGCGACGGCCGACGGGCCGGACGGCTCCGAGTCCCCGACCTTGTTGATCGCCGTCACCGTGAAGGTGTACTCCACGTTGTTGGTCAGCCCGTCGATGGTGCACGTCGTCGTCGCGCAGTCGCGGCTCACGCCGTTGCCGTCGACCCGGTACCCCGTGATCGGTGCGCCGTTGTCGGCGGGCGCGGACCAGGTGAGCACGACCGTCTGGTCACGCACGTCCTCCACCCGTGGCGGCGCGGGTCGCTCGGGGACCCCGATGACGGAGTAGGTGATGCGGCCATCGACGTCGCGGAGCGGGTCGCCGGTGGCGTCCTGGACCGTGAAGGTCGCGCTCGCCCGGCCCACGAAGTCCTGGCCCGCCGTGACCGTGACCGTCCGGCCGTCGGTCGTCGGCTGGGGCCCGCCGGTCTCGCTCCGCACCTGGCCCACGGTCAGCGGCTCCCCCGGGAAGGGGTTGAAGGCGCCCTGGAGGACGTCGACGGTCCGCGAGTCGCCCTGCTCGAGCTCCCCGAGGTCGACGTCGTTGACGGCCGCGAGCCGGCGGTTGGAGGCGGTGACGGTGACCTCTACGACGCCGGGGACGGGTTCCGCCTTCGAGTCGGAGACGGTGATCTCGACGTTGCCCCTCGTCCCGCGCGGCGTGTCCACCGGTGCCGAGACCGTGAGGTTGGGGCCGTCGAGGCTCGCCTCGATCCCGTCGGGGACGCCGACGAGCTCGTAGCGCAGCTGGTTGTAGTCGCCCGTGTCCGGGTCCTCGGAGAGCTGGCGCAGGTTGAGCACCTCGGGGCCCTCCGCCGGGACGACCTCGACCGCGGCGCCGTCGAAGGTCGGCGGGGTGTTCTCCGAGGACTCGACGGTGATCTCCAGGGTGAGCACCGACGTCAGGCCCGCGGGGTCCTCGGCGCTCTCGCCGTCGGTCACCTCGAAGGTGAGCGAGGCGGGGCCGGCGTACGTGGGCGCGGAGGTGAAGGTGAGCGTCGTCGGTCCCACGACGGGTGAGCTGCCGTCGGAGTTCGTCGCGCGGACCTTCTCGGTGCTGGTGAGCCGCACGTCCTTGCCGGACGGCGCGATGACGTAGTCCGCGAGCTCGAGCTGGCGCGTCTCCCCCGTCGTGACGACGATGGGGTCGACGTCGGTGCGGAGCACCGGCCCCGAGTCGTCCAGGCCGGGCACGTCGACGAAGGCGTAGGCGGTCAGCCCGTCCTGGTCGGTCACCGAGTAGGTGAGCACCTGGCGCTGCGGCTGGACGTCGAGCTGGATCTCGGTGCCGACGACGGCGGCGCCCTCGGGCGCGTCGACGAGGTCGACGGTGAGCCCCTCACGCGTGCCGTCCGGGTCGACGTCGTTGTCGAGGACGGGCACGGTCACCCGCTCCTGGTCGAGGATCGTGACGGCCCGGACGAGGTCGTCGACCGCCACCGGCGCGAGCAGCGGCGCGTCCGCGGAGACGTGCGCGGTGATGATCCCCGTGGAGGTCCCGCCGCGCTGGTCGCTCACGTGGTACGGCAGGGCGTAGCTGCCCTCGGCCTCCGGCGTGGTGATGCGCAGCGTGCCGCTGTCGACCAGCTCGACGCCGAGGTCCTCGACCGCGTCGTAGGCGGGGTCACCGAGGTAGAGGGGGTCGCCGTCGGGGTCGGTGTCGTTGACCAGCGGGTCGAAGTCCACGACCCGTCCCGGCCGCACCGTCACCTCGTCGTCGATGGCCTGCGGCGCCCGGTTGAGCTCAGGCGGGGGCACGACGGCGACGCGGACCTGCGCGCTCGCGTACGCACCCAGCCGGTCGCGCACCGCGTAGGTGAACGTGTCGGTCCCGCTCGACCGGGAGTAGGCCTCGTAGTCGATGTACGTCGGCCCGACCTCGACGACGCGGCCCTTGGCCGGTGCCCGGTCCGCACCCAGGAGCTGGACGGAGTCGCCGTCGGGGTCGATGCCGAAGAGCGGGACCTCGATGCGCACCCGCTCACCGGCGAAGGCGCGGGACTCGACCGGCAGCGGCAGGGGGGCGGCGTTGCGCTCGCCGTCGTCGGCCTGGACGTAGATGGTCACCTGCGCGGAGGCGCGCTGCCCGGTGGTGTCGACGATCTCGTAGACCGCGTTGACGGCCTGGGGCTGCTCGGGGGCGCGGAAGCGCAGGGTGTCGCCCGAGGCGAAGAGGTGGCCGGCCGGCGGCTCCTCGACCAGCTCCGGGACGAGCTCGAACTCGTCGCCGCCCGGGTGGGAGTCGTTCGACAGGACGGGGATGGTGACGAAGTCACCGGCACGGACGTTCGCGACGTCGGCCTGGGCCACCGGGGGCTGGGCCAGGGAGTCCGGCGGGATCTGCATGACGACGACCTCACCGGTCGCGCTCGCGGAGCCGTTGGACACCTCGTAGGTGAAGCGCTGGGTCGTCTGGAGGTCCTTGCTCGCCGTGATCTTGAGGATCCGGTGCTCGAGCACGGCGACGGTCAGGCCGCTCTCCGGCGGGACGTCGACCTGTCGGATGGCGAGCAGCTCACCGCTGGGGTCCTCGTCGTTGGCCAGCACGTCGACGAGCACCTGGCCGCCGGCGGGCAGCAGCGCGACGTCCTGCACCGCGACCGGGGCGGCCTCCGCAGGCTCCCGCACGTCGACGCGGATGAGCCCGGTGGCGCTCGCGCCCGCGTCGTTGACGACGATGTAGGTGAGGTAGTACGTCTGGGGAGCGTCGGCGGAGAAGCGGAAGGTCCCGGCGTCGTAGTCCGGGACGACCGCCGCACCCGCGACCTGCTGGACGTCCGCGAGCCGCAGCGGCTCGGCCTCCCCGCCGGGGTCGGTGTCGTTGAGGAGCGGCTCGATGACCTTCTCCTCGCCGGCGACGGCGGTGACGAAGTCGTACACCGGCACCGGGGGCAGCGCGCCCGCGGGCCGCACGTCGACGGTCATCTCGAGCTCGGCGACGTCGGTGCCGTCGTAGACCTCGACGACGACCGGCTTGCTGCCGGGGGTGACGCCCGAGTCGACGAAGGTGACCGCACCGTCGGGGGTGAACCGCACGATGTCGTCGGTCGTCGCGGTGGCGCCGACGACGACGAGCTCGTCGCCGTCGGGGTCCATGACGTTGTCGAGGACGTTGACGCTGCCGGTCGCGCCGGAGACGAGCGTGAGGGTGGTCGGGCGCACCTGCTCGGGCGGGCGGTTGGTGCCGTCGGGAGCGACGACGACACGGGCGACGGCCTCCGCCTGCCCGCCGCGGCCGTCGCTCACCGAGTAGCTCATGGCGACGGCGCCGCTCGCGCCGTCGGCGACGGCGATCTGCAGCGCCCGCCCGCCCATGATCGGGCGCACGGTGCCGAACCCCTCGGCGGGCGCGTCGAAGTTCGCGACGGTGAGGAGGTCGCCGTCGGGGTCGGTGTCGTTGGCGAGGACCTCCAGGACGGTCGTCGAGCCGGCGCGCACCCCGAGCTCGTCGTCCTGCGCGATCGGGTCCCGGTTCTCCTGCTCGCGGTCGAGCGGCAGCTGCTCCTGGATCTCCTGCTGCGACTCCTCCTCGTCGTCGCTGGCGGCCTGCGGCGGGATGACGTCGTCCCAGTTCTCGACGATCTCCATCGCGTCCTTGACCAGCCACACCGTCCCAGAGACGAGGTCGTTGAGGACGACGACGTCGCGGTTGGTCCGGAAGACGAGGCGGGCGTCGGTGAGGGACTTGTCGATCGTCTGTTCGACGGGGTCGCCGCCGCCGCAGCGGGACTGGTAGAGCCCGGTGGCCCCGGCCCAGGCGCCGTGGCTGCAGCCGGCGACGACGACGGGCTCGCTCGGCGTGCCGGGCAAGGAGACGGGGTCGACGGTCGGCTCGCCGCGGCCGAGCGGGACGCGGATGAGGCCGTCGCGGGCGGCGACGAGCACGTCACGGCCCGCCGCGGACGGCGCCTGCAGAGCGACCTGGGCGGTGTCGGCGAGGCCGGTGAGGTCGACCGGCTCGCTGCCGGGCCGCAGGAGGGCCACGCGGTCCTGCTCGTCCCGGACGAGGACGACGGGCTCCGCGCCGACGGCGGACACCTGGATCTCGGCGTCGGCGAGCCGCTCCGGCGTGACGCCGAGCTCGGCGACCTCCGGCTCCTCCTCACCCTCCGGGTCGAAGCCGGCGGGGACGGTGACGAGCGTGGCGTCGGTCGGCGCGACGCCGTACGCCGTGCCGTCGGTGCCGACGGCGACGAGCGCGTTCGCGCCGAGACCGGCGGTCGCCTCGAGCTCCTCGTCGGCGAGGCGGCCGACGCCCCTGACCGGGGCGGTGTGGAGCTGGCCGCTGCGCGAGTCGAGCACGGCGACCGTGCCGCCGCCCAGCTCGATCTGGCGGGCGCCGGGGAGCGAGACGGTGGTCGTCGTCGTGACGGTCGCGGGGTCGACCTGCTGGAGGACACCGGCACCCTCGTCGACGAGGAGGACGTCCGCGGCCTCCTGGAGGACGTCGAAGCTGGCGCTGCGGGCCGCGAGCCCGCCGTCGAGGAGCTGGACCTGGCTGTTGAGGCGACCGAGGCGCATGTGCTCCTGGCTGGTGACCCACACGCCGCCGTCGTTGAGGTCGACGTCCGCCGTCGCGACGCCGTCGTACAGCACACCCGCGACGACCAGGCCGGCGCCGATGACCCCGACGGTCGCGGCGCTCACCACCCGCTGGCGGCGCCTGGGGTCGGCCGCGCGCCGGGTGCGCCGTGGCTCCGGTGCCCGCTGGGCACGCCGCCCGGAGCCCCCTCCCGGGGACGACGACGCATCCGCCCGCCCGCGTCCGAATCGCACAGCTCCGCCTCAGCTCGTGTGTCAGTTGCTCGGGCCCGATGTGCTGGAGGGCACTGGGCACCGCATCGCAGACTAACAAGGTCCAGGACGTTGGTCCCACCCCTTCCGATGGGGAGAACTGCCCACGCGCCCCCCCTGGGCACGCCCGGCGAATCGCCTCCCGGTCAGGCGCTGACGCTGCGGGCCTTCTCCTCGTCCAGCTGCGGGAGCTGGTCGGGACTGACGATGCGGGAGGCGACGGCGTGCTCGACGAGCCGGGCGCGCCGGTTGACCGCGAGCTGCTGCGGCCCGCCGCGCAGGCCGCGCACGCCGTTGCGGTGGAGCTTGTCGCAGACGTTGTCGAGCTTGCGGTTGAACTTGGTCAGCGCCCAGCCGAGCCGTTCCGCGGCCTGCGCGGAGGTCGGGATGGCGGCGCTGCCGCGTCCGGAGAGCACCGGTTCGGCGAGCGCGAGGACGAGGAGGTGCTGGGACTGGGTGAGGGCGACGGGCCCGATCGTCGTGTCACCGACGTGGACCGGCTCCGCGCGGGCCGGCGCGAAGGCCGGCTCGGGGTTGACGAGGTTGATCTCGTAGGTCGTCGGTCCGGCCGTGAACAGGATCGTCGTGCCCGCGTAGACGAGCGGCAGCCGCGCCCCCGGCGCGAGCCACGCCTGGGTGTTGCCGTCGCTGTCCGCGAGCGTCGCGGAGAGCCGGGAGCCGACGTTCTCCACCCACCACAGGTCCTCGACGAACGCCAGCCGCAGGAACCGCCGGTGCAGGTAGGGGTTGTCGTCGATCTCCAGGGCACCGTCGCGCCCGATGTAGAACTCCTCGTCCGGGGAGACCTCGAACCACTCCCCGCAGAACTCCAGCTGCAGCATGCCGCCCTCTCTCACTCGACGCAGGCCTCGGCCGGGTCGGCCGACACCCGTCCCTGCTCGGAGATCGTCCGCAGCTCGACGCACACCCGGCCGGCGGACTCGATCGTCAGCGGTGGCTCGGTGATCGGCTGGCTCTCCGTGATCTTCCCGCCGTCGGTGCGGGTCCACGAGTACGTGACGTCACCCAGGTCCTCGTGCGGCGTCCAGCTGAACTCCACGCGGTCGCCCGAGACCCGTTCGCCGGCCAGTCCCTCCGGGCTGGGCACCACCTCGGGGATGACGACGGTGCCGATCGTCGACGTCGGCCCCGGGTCGGGCGGGGTCTCACCGCGGAGCGCCCCCGCGGCGACGATCCCGCCGCCGACGACGACGGCGGCCCCCGCCCCGACGGCGACCCAGCGCCACGTGGGCCGGCGTCTCGGCGGAGCGGTCTCCTCGGGCTCCGCGACGGCGGAGCGGCCCCGGGTGGCCTCGGTGTCCTCGACGTGGACGACGGGCCGCAGGACCGTGTGCGGCTCGTCCGTGTACCGCGGGGCAGGTGGCGGCGTGCCGCCGGTGGGGTCGACCTCGGTGACGGCCCGCACGACGGTGTGCCCGTCCTCCGCACCGTCGTCGGGACTCACGGTGGACGGTGAGAGCCACGACGTGTCGGGCACCTCGATGTCCGTCATCGCGAGCCGCAGCTCCTGCTCGACCACCTGGAGGGCACGGGCCAGCTCCAGTGCCGTCGCCGGGCGGGCCGCCGGGGACTTGGCCATCGCGCGGGCGAGGAGCTGCTCGAGGGACGCAGGGACGTCGGCCCGGCCGATCGGGGGGACCGGGTCACGCTTGATGCGCATGATGAAGTCGAGGCGCGAGTTCGGCCCGCCGGGACGCGCGAAGGGTGAGCGCCCGGCGAGCAGCGTGTACAGCGTCGCGGCGAGGGAGTACACGTCCCCGGCCACACCGGCGGACTGGCCCTCGACGGCCTCGGGCGGGGCCCACGGGACCGACACGCCCCCGGACTCGTCGGCGGCGCCGGTGAGGCCGGCGATGCCGAAGTCGCTGAGCGCCGGGCGCCCGTACTCGGTGGTGAGGATGTTGGCGGGCTTGATGTCCCGGTGGACGATGCCGGCGCGGTGCGCGGTCTCGACGGCGCCCGCGAGCCGCACGCCGATGCCGAGGACCTCGGGGACGCCGAGCGGGCGGACCTTGACGCGCTCGGCGAGGTTCGGCAGCGGGCAGTACTGCATGACGAGGTAGGGGCGCCCGTCCGCAGCGGTGTCCGCGTGGTAGATCGTGACGATCGAGGAGTGGGTGGACAGCTGCGCCATGAGGTTGGCCTCGGCGCCGAACTGCTCACGCGACTGCCCCTCCGCGGCCTCGTGGGTGAGGACCTTGATGGCCACCTGCCGCTGCGGCATCCGCTGGGCGTAGAGGTACACGTCGGCGAAGCCGCCGGACCCGAGCAGCCGGTCCACGGTGTAGCCGGGCAGCTCCGGCGGCGGGGCCGGCTGGCGCCGTGGGCTCACTGCGCTCCCTCGACGTGCTGGACGGTCGCCGTCACGCCGACGCCGAGCTCGATGACGGCGCCCGTCCCGACGGGCACACCGGTGCCCGGCTGGAGCCGGAAGGAGGGCTGGTCCGGGAGGTGGACGACGGTGCCGTTGGTCGAGTTCATGTCCGTGACGACGACGTGCCCACCGGCCGGCCGGACCTCCACGTGCGTGGCGGAGATGTCCCGCTCGGGGTTGGAGACACTGACGAGGCGCGGCGCCTCGGCGCCCGCGAAGCGCGCGGCCTCGGGGGCGCGGCCGAGGAGGACCGGACGGTCCATCTCGATGCGCGGCCCGGTCGACAGGACGAGCTCGACGTCCGGGGCGGGACGCGTGGCCGGCTCGAGGGCCGTCGGGACGTCCACGCTGGGGAGCTCGGACGTGGCGATCGTCTCGCCGTCGTGGTCCCCGTCGTCATGGGCGGCACCGGCGAGGGGCGTCGGGCCGTCCACCGGAGGGCCGGCCGGCGGCGCGGGGTGAGGGCGTCCGGGCACGGAGTCGATGATGCCGCCCGGGGCCCAGCCGCTGTCGGTGGGCTCCGGCTCGGGGTCGCGGGTGGCCTCGATGTCCACCTGGCCGGGCTCGACGGGGACCGGATCGGCCGGGTCGTCGCTCGGCGCGGCCGGCTCGGGGGCCCCGGCGGCAGCGGGCGGCGCTGGTTCCGGCGTGGACTCACGGGCCCGCACCTGCTCGGTCGACCACAGGAGGAAGTCGTAGTCGTCGGCGTCCTCCTCCTCGTCCTCACCGGGCAGCACCGCCCCCGAGGGGTCGGCCATCGCCGTCGCGTCGTCGTCCGCCGCCTGCATCGCGGCAGCCTCGGCGGGCGCCGTCGGTTCCGGCTCGGCCGCGGCCGGCACGGGCGTGTCGTGCACGATGGCGGGCGCGGGCTCCGCGGGTGCCCCGCTCGCGGCGGGCGTGCTCGCTGCCGACGCCGGCTCCGCCTGCTGCCCGGGGGGACCGTCGGACGCGGGGACGCCACCGGCCGCTCCCGCGACCGCGGCCGCGGCACCGCCCGTCCCCGTCGACGTGCGTCCCCCGACCGCCGCTGCCAGGGCGGGCATCCGGGCGATGGTGAGCTCGACGTCGTCGTCCTCCTCCTCGGCGGCCGGTGCCGGGGGTGCCTGCACGACGAGCCGCGCCGACGCGGCCCGGACGATTCCCCCCGCGACGGGGAGCCACCCGCCGTCGGCACTCTCGGCACGGATCGTCACGTCGCTCGCCGGGAGCACCTCCTCGCGCCACGTCGCGTACCCGCGTCCGGAGACGACGCGGTCACCGAGCTCGACGTCCACCTCTCCGCGCACCAGGACCCGCAGGCCCTCCGGATGAGCCTCGACCATGGCGAAGGACGGCAGGGCCGCGATGCCGGCGGCCGCGAGGTACTCCACCCACGCCCCCAGCCGCTTCCCGGTGCTCGTCAGCTGCCACAGCTCGCGGGCGACGTCGTCGGAGACGGCCGGGTGCAGGAGCGCGAGCGCGTCCTGTGTCACCAGCGCCGTCCACTGCCCGCTCTGGTACTCCGGCACGCTCATCGCCCCGCTCCCGTGCGCGGCAGGGTCGAGCCCTGCTCCTCGGCACCGCGCGCGGCGGTGCTCTCGACGTCGCCGTCGTCGTGCCCCGTGGCGACGACGACGACCGAGACGTTGTCGTTGGCCCCGCCACCCTGCACGGCGCGGTCCAGCAGGGTGGCCGCGGCCTCCTGCGGGTGGCCCGCCGCGGCGACGGTCTCGGCGATCTCCTCGTCCGTCAGCTCACCGAACAGCCCGTCGCTGCACAGGAGAAGCATCTCCGGTCCCCCGGCGCGGAGCATCCAGAAGTCGACCTCCGGGACGGACCCGGTGCCGACCGCCCGGGTGATGACGTTGCGCTGCGGGTGCCGCCGCGCCTCGTCGGCGCTGATGGTGCCGGAGTCGACCATCTCCTGGACGAGGGAGTGGTCGACGCTCACCTGCTCGATGTCCTGCGGGGTGCAGCGGTAGACCCGTGAGTCGCCGACGTTGAAGACGAGCCAGAAGGGCTCGCCGTCCTGCTCGGTGAGGACGGCACCGGCGACGGTCGTCCCCGCGACGGACTCGTCCCCGGCCATCGCCTCGCGGATCTGCTCACCGGCGCGACGCAGCGTCGCGCTGACGTCCTCGGGCTGCACGGCGCGGTCGAGGGTGGCGAGGTGGGCGAGCTCGGTGACGACGGCACGGCTGGCCATGTCGCCCCGGGCGTGGCCGCCCATGCCGTCCGCCACGGCGAAGACGGGGGGCTGCGCGAGCACGGAGTCCTCGTTCGCCTGCCGTCGGCCGCCCGCGTCGGTGGCCACGCCCCAGTGGATCTGCATCCGCATCCTCTCGCCGTTCCGTCAGGGATCCTACGTGGATCCGCGGCCTGCTCGTGCCCACTGCGCGGGTGGCCGTTCAACCGATGGTCGGGAAGATGCCCCAGTAGCCGGCCGCGAGGAGCAGGACGAGCGCCCCGACGTGTGTCCCGACGAGGGTGATGGTGCCGACCGTGCCGGTCCGGACCCCGTGCCGCCGGACCCGCAGCCACGTCGTGGCGGACCACACACCGATGGCCGTCGACCCCACCGCGACGGCCTGGATGCCCAGCCACCCGCCCTGGACGACGAAGGGGCTCCGCTCGTAGTTCAGCGCGAGGCCGGCGACGACGAGGAGGTAGGAGGCGAACAGGACCCACACGGCGAGCACGCTCATCGTCAGGGCAGCCGTGGTCCGGGCGAGCGGCGAGGGCAGCGGCTCGCTGGGGCGACGCACGAGCCGGGTGAGGAGCCACAGGGTGGGCCCGAGGAGCAGCAGGCCGACGGCCCCGACCAGGGTGAAGACGATCATGTCCCCCGACGCGTACCAGCGGGGGCTGTCGAGCGGCTCGGCGCGGAAGCGCTGGTCGGGCTGTCCGCCGGCGATGCGGGGCTGGGCGTCGGCGGTCTCGGGCAGGCCCTGCACCCAGCGCGCGACGGCCTCGGGGAACCCGGGGGCGAGCTCGTCCTCGATGCGGATGCCGTGGTTGGCGCCCTCGAAGTAGCGCAGCGTGTAGTCGTCGTTGCCGGCCACGGCGAGGTCGTCGATGACCTTCGCGGGCGCCTGGACGACGGGCATCGAGACGTCCTCGGTGCCGTAGACCATGAGCACCGGCTGGTCCATCCGCTGCTGGTAGGGGCTGACGTCGAAGTCCGCGTAGTAGAAGCCGCCGCCCGGGACCTCGCTGCCGAGCAGCCGCGGCACCGCGCGGAGCAGCTGCTCCGGGGCACCGAGCGCCCGCAGGTAGGTGTCGGTCGCGAGGGCGAACTGCTCACGAGCGGGGACGACGGGCGCCGAGACGAGGACGACCGAGGCCACCTCCGGGTTCTCGGCCGCCGCCACGGGTGCGATGAACGCGCCCTCGCTCTCGGCGTAGAAGCCGACCCGCTCCGGGTCCACGCCGGGCCAGGAGCTGAGGGCCTCCCAGCTGTGCATGTAGTCGCGGGCCATCGCCGGGTAGTCCCGGAACCTGGCGCTGTAGGTGTCCAGCCGCTTGTCGGGGACGAGGGAGACGATGCCGGCGCTGGCCAGGGCCTCGGTCAGCTGCCAGAAGTTGTCGTGCGTGGCGGTGCCGGCGCCGTGCATGAACACGAGGCCGGGCCGTCGGTCCGGCGCGCCGACCGGCTCGTGGACGGTCGCCTCGACCGTGGCGCCGTCGAGCTCGACCGTGAACGTCTCGGTGCGCGTCTCGTAGGTGCCGACCGGTGTCGTCGCGACGTCCCCGCCGATCTCGACGTCCGAGGTCTGGACGACGAGGGTCCGCTCCAGCGGGTGGGGATTCCAGCCGGGCCCTGCCACCGTCCCGATGAAACCGAAGAGCAGGACCGCGACGAGCGTCACCGCCACTCTCCACGACCTCACCGGGACAGGTTAGTCGGTCCCCGCCTCTTCCCCGGGGACGCACCTCCGGTCGGCCGGACGGGCACGCGGCGACCGACGGGGTGGGGCGATGCGCATCCGGTGGGGGCGCGTCAGAAGCCGAGGCGCTGGAGGAGCTTGGGGTCGCGCTGCCAGTCCTTGGCCACCTTGACGTGGAGGTCGAGGAAGATCCGGGTGCCGAGGAGCGCCTCGATGCCGCGTCGCGCGGTGGTGCCGACGTCACGCAGCCGAGAGCCGCCCCTGCCGATGACGATGGCCTTCTGCGAGTCGCGCTCGACGTAGAGGTTGACGCGGACGTCGAGCAGCGGGGCCATGCCCTCACGACCCTCCCGCTCGACGATCTCGTCGACGACCACGGCCAGCGAGTGGGGCAGCTCGTCGCGCACGCCCTCGAGCGCGGCCTCGCGGACCAGCTCGGCGATCATCACGGCCTCGGGCTCGTCGGTGAGCTCCCCCGCCGGGTAGAGCGGGGGCGACTCCGGCATCTGCTCGAGCAGCAGGTCGGCGAGCAGCCCGACCTGCTCGTTCCTCACGGCGGACACGGGCACGATCTGCGCCCACTCGCCGAGCTGCTCGATCTGCAGGAGGTGCTCGGCGAGCCGCTCGCGGGAGACGGCGTCGCTCTTGGTGGCGACGGCGACGACCGGGGTCCGCACGTCCGCGAGCTCCCGCGCGATGTACTTGTCCCCCGGCCCGATCTTCTCGTCCGCGGGCAGGCAGAAGACGACGACGTCGACCTCGCTGATCGTGTCGCGCACGAGGTCGTTGAGCCGCTCCCCGAGCAGGGTGCGCGGCCGGTGCAGGCCCGGCGTGTCGACGAGCACGAGCTGCCCGTCGGGCCGGTGCACGATGCCGCGGACCGTGTGCCGGGTGGTCTGCGGGCGGCCGGAGGTGATCGCGACCTTCTGCCCGACCAGGGCGTTGGTCAGGGTGGACTTGCCGGCGTTGGGTCGGCCGACGATCGAGGCGAAACCCGCCCGGAACCCCTCGGGCCACGAGTACGTCATCTGTCGTCGTCCTCCTCGTCGGGCTCGGGCGAGTCGCTCGCCCGGGCCAGGATGGTGGCGATCTGCCGGCGTCGTCCGCCGGCACGCTCCGCCTGCAGGTGCAGTCCGGCCACCTCGATCTGCGCCCCCGGGATGGGGACCTTGCCCAGTGCCTTGGCGAGCAGGCCGCCGGCGGAGTCGACGTCGTCGTCGTCCAGCTCGAGGCCGAAGAGCTCGCCGAGCTCGTCGACGGGCAGCCGCGCGGGCACCCGTACGAGCCCGTCACCGAGGTGCTCGACGACGGGCTCGGCACGGTCGTGCTCGTCGGTCAGCTCACCGACGAGCTCCTCGAGGAGGTCCTCGATGGTGACGAGCCCCGCGATGCCGCCGTACTCGTCGACGACCATCGCGATGTGGAAGTTCCTCGCCTGCATCTCGCGCAGGAGGTCGTCCACGAGGATCGTCTCGGGGACGAAGACCGCCTCGCGCACCGCGGACTCGACCCGGTCCCCGCCGGCCTCGGGCCTCATGTGGGTGCGCCGCAGGACGTCCTTGAGGTAGAGCACGCCCTTGACGTCGTCGACGGACTCCCCGACGACGGGGATGCGGGAGAACCCGGACCGCACGAACAGCGCGAGCGCCTTGGTCAGCGGTTTGCCGGCGTCCATCGTCACCATGTCCGGGCGGGGCACCATGACCTCGCGCACGAGCGTGCTGCCGAGCTCGAACATCGACTGGAGCATGTCGCGCTCCTCGTCGGCGAGCTGCTCGGACTGGCTCACCCGGTCGACCATGTCGCGCAGGTCCTCGGCGGCCTCCTCACGCGCCTCGGCCTCGGTGAGCCTCGGGCGCGGTGTCAGCGCCCGGGCGATCGCGACGGCGGGGCGGGTGAGCAGGAGGACGACGTCGACGAAGGGCAGCAGCGCGTGCAGCACCTTCCCGGGCATCCGGGTCCCGAGCATGCGTGGCGTGGTCCCGGCGACGACGGCGATGAGGACCGCGGCGACGACGACGGCGACGATGAGCACCTGCCACCACTCCGGCAGGAGGTCCGCGACCACGAGGGTGAGCGAGACCGCCGTCGTCATCTCGGCGAGCACCCGCATGAGGGTGAGGCCGGGAACCGCGTCGTCACGGTGGTCGACGAGCCGCTCGACCCCGGCGGCACGCGGCCGCTCGGCGACCTGCAGCTCGCTCAGCGCGGTGCGGCCGATCCGCCGCAGCGCGGACTCGGCGGCGACGAGCAGGGCGGTGAGGGCCAGCGCGACGAGAGCGACGACGAGCAGCCACCACTCGGGGATCTGGGAGAGGAGACCGTCCATGTCAGCGCTCGGCGAGGAAGGTGAGGAGCAGCCGGCGCTGGAGCGCGAACATCTCCTTCTCCTCCTCGGGCTCGGCGTGGTCGTAGCCGAGCAGGTGGAGGATGCCGTGCGTGGTGAGGAGCAGGAGCTCCTCGGCGGTGCTGTGGCCGGCGGCCTTGGCCTGGGCGGCGGCGACCTCCGGGCACAGCACGATGTCCCCGAGCATGCCCTCCACGGGCTGCTCCCCCGGCTGGCCGGGTCGCAGCTCGTCCATCGGGAAGGACAGCACGTCGGTGGGGCCGGGCTCGTCCATCCACTTGACGTGGAGCTCGGTCATGACGTCGCTCGTGACGAAGAGGATGGACAGCTCGGCCTGCGGGTGGACGTGCATCTGCTCCAGCACGTAGCGCGCGAGGGCGGCGAACTCCTCCTCGGCGACCTCGTAGCCGGACTCGTTGGCGACCTCGGTGCTCATCGGCGTGCCCCGCGGCGCTCGGCGGCGCGCCGCTCGGCGCGGTTGCCGGCCGGTCCGGCGTCCCAGCGCTCGTAGGCGTCGATGATGTCGGAGACCAGGCGGTGGCGGACGACGTCGGCGGAGGTGAGCCGGCAGAAGGCGACGTCCTCGATCCCGACGAGGATCTCCTCCACGACGCGCAGCCCGGAGCTCGTCCCGCTGGGCAGGTCGACCTGGGTGACGTCGCCGGTGACGACGACGCGGGAGTTGAAGCCGAGCCGGGTGAGGAACATCTTCATCTGCTCGGGCGAGGTGTTCTGGGCCTCGTCGAGGATGATGAAGGCGTCGTTGAGGGTGCGTCCGCGCATGTAGGCGAGGGGGGCGACCTCGATGGTGCCGGCGGCCATGAGCTTGGGGATCGACTCGGGGTCGAGCATGTCGTGCAGCGCGTCGTACAGCGGCCGCAGGTAGGGGTCGATCTTGTCGTTGAGCGTCCCCGGGAGGTAGCCGAGCCGCTCACCGGCCTCGACGGCAGGCCGGGTCAGCACGATCCGGTTGACCTGCTTGGACTGCAGCGCGTGGACGGCCTTGGCCATCGCGAGGTAGGTCTTGCCGGTGCCGGCCGGCCCCACCCCGAAGGTGATGGTGTGGGAGTCGATCGCGTCGACGTACGTCTTCTGCCCCAGCGTCTTGGGGCGGATCGTGCGCCCGCGCGCGGAGAGGATGTCGAAGGTGAGGACGTCGGCGGGGCGCTCGCCCGTCGGCGCGGTGAGCATGCGGATCGCGCGCCCGACGGCGTCGGCGGTCAGCGTCTGGCCGCTGCGGGCGACCTCGGCGAGCTCGTCGACGAGCCGTTCGGCGAGCGCGACGTCCCCGGCGGGCCCGGAGAAGGACACGACGTTGCCGCGGACGTGGACGTCGACGCGGGAGAAGCCCGCCTCGATCGCGCGGAGGACCTCGTCACGCTGGCCGAGCAGGGACACCATGGGCACGTCGTCGGGCACGGTGATCTGGTGCTGGAGCATCGCGCCCCGCTGGGGCGCGTCGTCGCTGTGTGGCATGGGCGTGGGCGCGGTGGCCCGGTTCCTCCTGGAGTGGGTGGCAGGCGTACGGCGAGTCTAACGGGGAGCGGCGCCGGATCCTTCCCGAAACGGTCAGCCCCAGCGGCCGAGCCGCTGCGCGAGCAGGGCCGCGGCGACCGGGCCGGCGGTCGAGGTGCGCAGCACGTGCGGACCGAGGCGGACGACGACGGCGCCGCGCTCGGTGAGGTCGGTGACCTCACGCGGGCTCAGGCCCCCCTCGGGCCCGACGACGAGGAGCACGTCGCCCGCGTCCGGCAGCGGCGCGGCGGCCAGGGCGTGCGTCGCCTCCTCGTGGAGGACGAGGACGCTTCCCCCGGCGGCGGTGACGTCCGCGACCCGGTCGAGGAGCGCCCGGCCGACGGCGAGCTCCTCCACGTGCGGCACCCGCGCGCGGCGGGACTGCTTGGTGGCGGCGAGCGCGACGGCCTGCCACCGCTCGCGTCCGCGGCCGGCCTTCTTGCCGGCCCACACCGAGACGCACCGCTCGCTCTGCCACGGGAGGATGGCGTCGATGCCGATCTCGGTCGCCGTCTCGACGGCCTGCTCGTCACGGCCACCCTTCGCCAGGGCCTGCACGAGCGTGAGCCGCACCGCGGGCTCGGGCTCGCGGGTGACGTCGTCGACCCGGACGACGAGCTCCTCGCCCGCCGCCGCGGTGACCTCCCCGCGCGCCCGGGTGCCCTCGCCGTCGACGACGTCGACGACCTCCCCCGGCCGGACCCGCCGGACGGAGACGGCGTGCCGGCCCTCGGGCCCGCGGACGGTGAGGGTGGCACCCGGCCGCGCGACGGCGAGGTCCTCCGGGGCGCCGATGAAGACGGGCGCGGTCATCAGCGGCCGGAGAACCTGTCCCGCAGCCGGGAGAACACGCCGTTGGTGGCGGGCGTGAGGCGCGGCTCGGCGCGCTCCTCGCCGCGCAGGGTGGCCAGCTCGAGGAGGATCTCGCGCTGCCGGTCGTCCAGGGCGGTGGGCACCTCGACGTCGACCTGGACCTTGAGGTCCCCGCGGCCCATGCCGTTGAGGTGGCCGACGCCCAGCCCGGGCAGGGTGATGACCTCCTCGGGCTGGGTGCCCGGCTCGATGTCGATCTCCTCGTCGCCGTCGAAGGTCTCCAGGTGGAGGACCGTGCCCAGCGCGGCGGCGGTCATCGGGACCTCGACGCGGGCGTACAGGTCGTCGCCGCGGCGGGCGAAGACGGGGTGGTTGCGCACCTTCAGCTCGACGTAGAGGTCGCCGGCGGGGCCACCGCCGGGGCCGACCTCGCCGCTGCCGGTGAGCTTGATCCGGTTGCCGGTGTCGACGCCCGCGGGCACGGAGACCGGGATGGAGCGGCGGGTGCGGACGCGGCCCTGGCCGGAGCACTCCGGGCAGGGGTCCGGGATGGTGGTGCCGTGGCCGCCGCAGGCCGAGCAGGGCGACGTCGTCATGACGTTGCCGAGGAAGGAGCGCGCGACCCGCTGGACGGAGCCGCGCCCACCGCAGACCGCGCAGGTCTGCACGTGGGTGCCGGGGCGGGTGCACGTGCCGTTGCACGTGCCGCACAGCACGGCGGTCTCCACCTGGACCTCCTCCTCGACGCCGAAGACGGCGTCGCGCAGGTCGATCTCCAGGCGGATGAGGGCGTCCTGGCCGCGGCGGCCGCGGGGAGCCGGGCCGCGGCCGGCCCCCGTCGCGGCACCGAAGAACGTCTCGAAGATGTCGGAGAACCCGAAGCCGGCACCCGCTCCCCCGTTGCCGCCCAGCGCCGACTCGCCACCGAGGTCGTACATCTGGCGCTTCTCGGGGTTGGACAGCACCTCGTAGGCGCGCCCGACCTCCTTGAACTGGTCCTCGGCCTCCGGGCCGGCGACGTCGGGGTGCAGCTTGCGCGCCTGCTTGCGGTAGGCGCGCTTGATCTCCTCCTGCGTCGCGGTACGCGGCACGCCGAGGATCTCGTAGTAGTCGTTCACCAGGTCACTTCCTGTGGGGGTTCTTCGGGTGGTGCGTCGTGCGGGTCAGCCGGTGAGGATCCGCGACAGGTAGCGGGCCACGGCCCGCACGGAGGACATCGTGGAGGCATAGTCCATCCGGGTGGGGCCGAGCACGCCGAGACGCGCCACCCCCTCGCCACTGCCCCCACCGTAGGCGGTCGCCACGATCGATGCCTCCGACAGGGCCTCGTGGCGGTTCTCCTCACCGATGCTCACGCCGACCGAGTCGTCCTCACCCATCTCGTGGAGCAGCTTGAGCAGCACGACCTGCTCCTCGAGCGCCTCGAGGACCGGGCCGATGGTGCGCGGGAAGTCGAGGTCCGAGCGCGCCAGGTTGGCCGTGCCCGCCATGACGATGCGGTCCTCGGCGTCCATCCGCAGCGTCTCGGAGAGCACCTCGATGACGCTGGCGACGAGCGGGCGGTGCTCCGGCGCGAACTTCCGGGTGGTGTCCTCCAGCCCGGTGCCGATGTCGGCGACCCGCCGCCCGATGCTGCCCGCGTTGATGCGCGCCCGCAGCTCGGCGACGACGACCGGGTCCAGCGGCGTCTCGACCTCGATCGCCCGCTGCTCGACCCGGCCGGAGTCGGTGATGATGACGATGAGCAGCCGGCGCTCGGACAGCGGGACGAGCTCGATGTGCCGCAGCGCCGAGTTGCGCAGCGAGGGGTACTGGACGACGGCGACCTGGTGGGTGAGGTGGGAGAGCAGCCGCACGGTGCGCTCGACGACGTCGTCGAGGTCGACCGCACCCTCGAGGAGGTGCTGGATGGCCCGCCGCTCCGCCGTCGAGAGCGGCTTGAGCGTGGAGATCTGGTCGACGAACAGGCGGTAGCCCTTGTCGGTCGGCACGCGGCCCGCCGAGGTGTGCGGCTGGTGGATGAGGCCGCTCTCCTCGAGCACCGCCATGTCGTTGCGGATCGTGGCCGGCGAGACGCCCAGCGAGTGGCGCTCGACCAGCGCCTTGGACCCCACCGGCTCCCGGGTGTGCACGTAGTCCTCGACGATCGCGCGCAGCACGTCGAGTCGACGGTCCTGACCCATGACGTCCTCCTCACGACTCGGCCCGGTCACGACAGCGGCCGGTGGTCAGCACTCACCGGCTCGGAGTGCTAATTCTACGCGCCACGCCACCGGGTGTCTCGTGACCTCAGCCACCGCGCGCCTAGGCTGCCGGGGTGACCGATCGCTACGGCTCGGACGTGCTCGCGTCCGACCCCCACCGTACGGGTGCCTACGCCCACCGCCCCACCTCCCGGGACCAGCCCGCCGAGCCCGGTCTCGTCGTCGAGGACGTCGAGACCGGCTGGGTCGGTGCGGTGACCGCCGTGGAGAAGTCCGGCGGGATGCACGTCGTCGTCCTCGAGGACCGGCGCGGCCGCACCCGCACCTTCCCGCTCGGCGCGGGCTTCTGGGTCGACGGCAAGCCGGTGCGGCTGGTGCCGCCCGCCCGCACGGTCACGCCCACGGGTCCGGTGACCTCCGGGGGGCGCAAGTTGACGGCGTCGGGCTCCATCGCGGTCGACACGAGCCGGGCGCGGGTGGCGCGGGCGTCGCGGATCTGGGTCGAGGGCCGGCACGACGCCGAGCTCGTCGAGCGGGTGTGGGGCGACGACCTGCGCGTCGAGGGCGTCGTCGTCGAGCTCCTCGAGGGCGTGGACAACCTGGCTGCGGCGCTGGCGGACTTCGGCCCCGGGCCGACCCGGCGTGCGGGGGTGCTCGTCGACCACTTCGTCACGGGGTCCAAGGAGACCCGCCTCGTCCAGGAGGTGCTGCGCTCCCTCGGGCCGCGCGCCGCCCGGAACGTCAAGGTGCTGGGGCACCCGTACGTCGACGTGTGGCAGGCGGTGCGCCCCGAACGGGTGGGGCTGCAGGCGTGGCCGGACGTGCCGCGCGGCACGGACATCAAGGTCGGCACGCTCGCCGCGCTCGGCTGGCCGCACGCGGACCAGGGCGACGTCGCGCGCGGCTGGAAGCGGATCCTCGGGACCGTGCGCAGCTACAAGGACCTCTCCCCCGCGCTGCTGGGCCGGATGGAGGAGCTCATCGACTTCGTCACCGAGGTCCCGGAGTAGCGTGAGCGCTCCCGTGCGGCCGGGCGCCGAGGCCCGGGCGCTGCTCGACGAGCGCCTCGCCCTCGCCGGCGCCGCGGCGTCCGTCCTCGCCGCCGAGGACGACCTCCGACGGCAGATCGTGCGGATCGTCGAGGGCTACCGGGACTCCCGGCTCCGGGACGAGCTCGTGGGAATCGAGGTCGGCCGGCTGCGCGGGACCACCGAGCGGAACCTGCGTCTCCAGGCGCTGGAGGACGCCGGCGTGCGCACCGTCCACGACGTCCTCGTTGTGGGGGTGGAGCGGCTCGACGCGCTCCCGGGCGTCGGTCCGCACACGGCCCGGGCCGCGGTCGCGGCGGCCGGGCGGCTGGCCGACACGCTGCGCGCCGGCCTGCCCGTCCGGCTCGACATGGGCGGCGACGGACCGCTCGGCCTCGGGCTGGCCGCGCTCCTGCACCGCCTCCACCGGCTCGACGGGCTGCTCGCGCCCCACCGTGAGCAGCTGGGTGACGTCGTCTCCTCGGTGGACGTGCTCGCGCAGCAGGCACGGCCCGCCCGGAGCCGCCTCGGGCTGCTCCTGCGCGGCCGCCGGACGCGCTCCCGGGCGCAGGAGGCGCTGGACGGGCTGGCGCGGTGGGCACCGTGGCTCGCCTCGACCGGGCTGCCCGACGTCGTCGGACGGCTCACCGCCCACCTGGCCGAGCAGCCACCCGGCCCGCTCACCGTGTGGGAGGACATCGAGCGCGACGCCGCGACGTACTACGCGCTGCTGGGCGAGGTGGTCCCGGGGATCAACGTGCTCGGCCACGGCGCGCTGCCGACCGAGCTCGTCGAGCGCATCGAGTCCTTCCCGCTGGACACCTCGCTGCTCCGCGCCCGGCTGCGGGGCTACCAGGCCTTCGGCGCGCGGTTCGCCCTCAACCAGGGGCGGGTGCTCATCGGCGACGAGATGGGCCTGGGGAAGACGGTCCAGGCGATCGCGGTCATGGCGCACCTCGCCGCCGGTGGGGAGCGGTCCTTCCTCGTCGTGTGCCCGGCGAGCGTCGTCGTCAACTGGTGCCGCGAGGTGGCGGCCCACAGCGAGCTGCGCGTCCACCGCGTGCACGGCCCCGGCCGCGAGGAGGCCCTGGCGGCGTGGCAGCGCGACGGCGGCGTCGCGGTGACCACCTTCCAGGGCCTGAGTCACGTCCCCGCCCCACCGGAACCCACCCCCTTCGCGCTGCCAGCCCCCACCCCCTTCTCGCCGACAGCGGAGTTGTTTCCGCCGCTGATGTCGGCGCTGCTCGTCGTCGACGAGGCGCACTACGTGAAGAACCCCGATGCCCGGCGCTCCCAGCGGGTGGCGGAGTGGGCGGCCCACGTCCCCCGTGCGCTGTTCCTCACCGGCACGGCACTGCTCAACCGGGTGGAGGATCTGCGCTCCCTGGCCGCGATGCTGCAGCCGGAGCTCGTCGCATCGCTGCCGCCGAGCCTCGGGATCGCCGGGGCGGAGGCGTTCCGCCGTCACATCGCGCCGGTCTACCTGCGCCGCAACCTCGAGGACGTGCTCCTGGAGCTGCCTCCGCGGCTCGTCGTCGACGAGTGGGAGACGCTCACCCCGGCCGCCGAGCGTCGCTACCGGGAGGCGGTCGCGTCCGGCAACCTCATGGCGATGCGCCGGGCCGACCTCACGGTTGCGGACCCGCGCGACTCCGCCAAGCTCGAACGGCTGCTCGAGATCGTCGAGCAGGCACGCGACGGTGGCCAGCGCGTCGTCGTCTTCTCCTTCTTCCGTGATGTCGTCGCCCGCGTTGCCGAGCAGGTGGCACTCCTTCCCGACGTCGCAGCCTTCGGTCCGATCACGGGTTCCGTTCCCGCGGCGCAGCGACAGGACGTCGTCGACTCCTTCACCGTGGCGCCTGCCGGAGCCGTGCTCGTCAGCCAGGTCACCGCGGGCGGGGTGGGGCTCAACGTCCAGGCGGCGAGCGTCGTCATCCTCGCCGAGCCGCAGCTCGTCCCCGCGGTCGAGGACCAGGCCGTGGGGCGGGTGCACCGCATGGGTCAGACCCGGCCGGTGCAGGTCCACCGGCTCCTCACCGAGGACAGCGTCGACGAGCGCATCGAGGAGCTCCTCGCCGGCAAGCGGCAGGTCTTCGACGCGTTCGCCGGTGAGTCGAGCCTGGCCCAGCACGCGCTGGCCGCCGTCGACGTCACCGAGGCCGAGCTCGCCCGCCAGGTGGTCGCCGCGGAGCAGGCCCGCCTCGGCTACGGCCCGGTGTGGGAGGAGCTCGGCACCTCGTAGCTCAGCTGCCCCCTTCGCCGGCAGCTGGGGTGTGTGCAGCCCGGGTACGCAACAACTCAGCTCTCGGCGGCAAGAAGGGGCGGGGACGCTACACCGGCACCCCGGCGCCGACGCAACAACTCCGCTCTCGGCGGCAGGAGGGGTGGGGACGGTGCGCCGGCACCACCGCGCCAACACAACAATCCCGCTCCCGGCGGCAGGGCGGGTGGGGACGGCGCACCGGCACCACCGCGCCGTCAGGGGGTGAGGGCGCGGACGACCGCGTCGGCGAGGAGGCGGCCGCGGCGGGTCAGCGCGATGCGGCCCTGGCGCGCCGGCGGCATCTCCACCAGCCCCTCGGCGATGAGCTCGGCCACCGCCCTGCGGTGCCGCTCCGGGACCCGTCCCGTGCCGGGAGCAAGCTCCAGACCCTCGGCCAGGCGCACGCCGAGCATGATCCGCTCGAGCTCGCGCGCGTCGTCGTCGAGGAGCTCCTGCCCGGCACCCGGGCTCTGGCCCTGCTCGAGCCGGTGGGCGTAGGCGCGCGGGTGCTTGACGTTCCACCAGCGCACCCCGCCGACGTGGCTGTGCGCGCCGGGCCCGATCCCCCACCAGTCGGCGCCGCGCCAGTAGGCGAGGTTGTGCCGGCACGCGTCCTGCGGCGTCCGGGCGAAGTTCGACACCTCGTACCAGGACAGCCCGGCGGCGGTGAGGACGTCGTCGGCCACCTCGTACTTGGCTGCTGCGTCGTCGTCGTCCGGCATCGGGAGCTCGCCGCGGCGGACCTGGGCGCCCATCTTGGTGCCCGGCTCGATCCCCAGCGCGTAGGCCGACACGTGGTCCGGCTCGAGGTCGACGGCGGCCTCCAGGCTGGTCCGCCAGTCAGCGGCCGACTCCCCCGGCGTGCCGTAGATGAGGTCGACGGAGACGGCGAGGCCGGCCTCGCGAGCCCAGCGGACGACGTCGGGCAGTCGCTCCGGGTCGTGCGTGCGGTCGAGGGTGGCGAGCACGTGCGGGACGGCGGACTGCATGCCGAAGGAGACGCGGGTGAAGCCGGCACACGCCAGCTCCTCCAGTGAGGCCGGCGTGACGGAGTCCGGGTTGGCCTCGGTCGTCACCTCGGCGCCCGGAGCCAGGCCCCACGTCGCGCGGACGTGGTCGAGCATCGTCGCGAGGTCGGCGGCCGGCAGCAGGGTCGGGGTGCCCCCTCCGACGAACACCGTGGAGACGGGCCGTTCGGCGACACCGGCGCGCGCGAGCACGCCGGCGGCGAGGTCGATCTCCCGCCGCGCGGTGTCGGCGTAGGCGGCCTGGCTCGCACCGCCGCCGAGCTCGGTGGCGGTGTAGGTGTTGAAGTCGCAGTAGCCGCAGCGCACCCGGCAGAAGGGCACGTGGAGGTAGATGCCGAGGTCCCGCTCGGCCGAGCCGACCGCTGCGGTCGCGGGCAGTGCGCCGTCGGCGGGGACCGGGTCGCCCGCGGGCAGGGCAGGACTCACCTCTTGGCCTTGGCGTCCTTGCCCGTCGGGGTGTCGGAGGACAGGGCCGCGATGAATGCCTCCGGCGGGACCTCGACCCGCCCGATGTTCTTCATCCGCTTCTTGCCCTCCTTCTGCTTCTCCAGGAGCTTGCGCTTGCGGGAGATGTCACCGCCGTAGCACTTGGCGAGCATGTCCTTGCGCAGCGCCCGAATGGTCTCGCGGGCGATGATCCGGGCACCGATGGCGGCCTGGATCGGCACCTCGAACTGCTGCCTCGGGATGATCTCACGCAGCTTGCCGGCCATCTCCACGCCGTAGGAGTAGGCCTTGTCCCGGTGGACGATCGCGCTGAAGGCGTCGACCTGCTCGTGGTGCAGCAGGATGTCGACCTTGACGAGGTCGGCCACCTGCTCGCCGTCGGCCTCGTAGTCGAAAGACGCGTAGCCGCGGGTGCGGGACTTGAGCTGGTCGAAGAAGTCGAAGACGATCTCCGCGAGCGGCAGGTGGTAGCGCATCTCCACGCGCTCCGGAGAGAGGTAGTCCATCCCGTCCTGGACGCCGCGGCGCTGCTGGCACAGCTCCATGACCTGGCCGATGAACTCCGACGGCGTGATGATCGTCGCGCGCACGACGGGCTCGTAGACCTCGGCGATCTTCCCGTCGGGGTACTCGCTCGGGTTGGTGACCTCGGTGCGGGTGCCGTCCTCGGTCACCACGCCGTAGACGACGTTCGGGGCGGTGGAGATGAGGTCGAGGTCGAACTCGCGCTCCAGCCGCTCCCGGACGATCTCCAGGTGCAGCAGGCCGAGGTAGCCGCAGCGGAACCCGAAGCCCAGGGCGACGGAGGTCTCCGGCTCGTAGGTGAGCGCGGCGTCGTTGAGCTTGAGCTTGTCCAGCGCGTCGCGCAGCACCGGGTAGTCCGAGCCGTCCACCGGGAAGAGCCCGGAGTAAACCATCGGCTGCGGGTCGCGGTACTCCCCGACGGGCTCGGCGGCGGGGCGGGCGGCGTTGGTGACCGTGTCCCCCACGCGGGCCTGGCGCACGTCCTTGACGCCGGTGATGAGGTAGCCGACCTCACCGACGCTCAGGCCCTTGGTGGGCTTCGGCTCGGGAGAGCTGACACCGATCTCGAGGAGGTCGACGCTGGTGCCGGTCGACATCATGCTGAGCTTCTCGCGTGGCCGGATCGTGCCGTCGACGACGCGCACGTAGGTGACCACGCCCCGGTAGGTGTCGTAGACGGAGTCGAAGATCATCGCGCGCGACGGCGCGTCCGGGTCGCCGACAGGGGCCGGGATGTCGCGCACGAGGCGGTCGAGCAGCTCCGGCACGCCGACGCCCGTCTTGCCCGAGACCTGCAGGCAGTCCTCCGGCTCGCCGCCGATGAGGTTCGCGAGCTCGTCCGCGTAGCGCTCAGGCTGGGCGCCGGGCAGGTCGATCTTGTTGAGCACCGGGATGATCGTGAGGTCGTTCTCCATCGCCAGGTACAGGTTGGCGAGGGTCTGCGCCTCGATGCCCTGAGCGGCGTCGACGAGCAGCAGCGCTCCCTCGCAGGCCGCCAGCGAGCGGGAGACCTCGTAGGTGAAGTCGACGTGCCCGGGCGTGTCGATCATGTTGAGGGCGTAGGCGGTGTCGCCCACCTGCCACGGCATGCGCACGGCCTGGGACTTGATGGTGATGCCCCGCTCGCGCTCGATGTCCATCCGGTCGAGGTACTGGGCACGCATGGCGCGGTCCTCGACGACGCCGGTGAGCTGCAGCATCCGGTCGGCCAGCGTCGACTTGCCGTGGTCGATGTGGGCGATGATGCAGAAGTTGCGCAGCAGCTCGGGGGCGGTCGCGGCCGGCGCGATCGCTTCGGTCAGCTTCGGGCTGGGGATCGGGGACACTCACGTTCCTTGGACGGGACGAGGCGCGGCCACCGGCCGCGCGAGAACACACTGCGTCCTATCGTCCCACGACCACGTCTCCTGCCGCGCCCTCGTCCTACGCTGGTGACCCGGGTCGCACCCGCGTCCCGCTCAGGAGAGGAAGTCCCGCCGATGTCGACCCAGCCCGACGAGACGCCGCACGAGCCGCTCCCCGCCCACCACGACGACCCCGTGCTGCTCGAGGAGGACGAGACCGTCCCGCCCCGTCCCGAGGAGGAGATCGCCGACCAGCTGCGCGCGGAGCCCTCCTGACGCGCTCACCGAGCCCCGCCCCGTCCCGCCGGACCGCTCCGTGTGGGGTGTCGGACCGCTGCGGTCCGATACTCCACACCGAGGCCCCCGGGGCGCAGCTAGGCTCGCCGGCCGCGCACCGTTCGCTCAGCCCAGGAGCAGGGCGAAGGCGCTGACGAACGCGCCGAGGACGCCGAGCGGGATCGCCGCCACCGTGCCGAGGAAGGCGAGGAGCGTCACCCGAAGGTCGTCCCTGAGGTAGGGCGCGTGGACGGTGCCGCCCGCCGCCCGGACGAGCGCGCGCTGGGTGGCCTCCACCCGGGGGAACCACCGCGCGGTGCGGACCCGGCCCTCGTCCATCGCCTCGCTCAACGTGGCGAGCTCCTCCTCCGTCGGCGCGCGGGCGGTGCGGTCGCCGGGGACGACGAGGACGCCGCCGGCCGTGGTCACGGGGTGGTCACCGAGGTCCGCCGTCGTGCGTTGCAGCCGCTCGCGGCGCACGGTGAGGACGACGACGGGGACGGCGAGCACCCCCGCGAGGACGAGCGGCACCCACCCGGTCCAGGCCGCGGCGTCGAGCCCGAGGAGCAGCGCGAGCAGGGCGAAGACGCCGACCGGGACGGCGGCCGCGGTGAGCAGCAGCCGTCCCGGCCGCCGCGCCAGCCGCACGAGGTTGGCGACGACCCGGTTCATCGCGTCGCTCGTCGCACTCATGGTCCAAGCCTGCCACGCCGCGGCGGCGGGTCCGCACCCGTGAGGTCAGGCGGTGACGAGGTCACGCCGCCGGAACGCTGCCGCACCACCCGCGACGAGTGCGACGGCGACCGCCGTGAGCAGGGTGGCCGCGACCCAGGAGATCTCCTCCGCCGGGTGCTGGCCGATGTGGAGGAACGGGGAGGCGTCCAGGGCGGCCTGCGGCGGCTCGAGCATCGGCCCGAAGAGGCTCATGAGGACGCCGAAGGCGTACACCGCCCAGACGAGGCCGACGGCGCGCGGCGCCAGCCCGTAGAGGACTGCCGCCAGCCCGAGGAAGAACCACACGACCGGCGTGTGGGCGACGTGACCGAGCACCGTCGGAGCGAGCAGGTCCCAGTCGCCGATCGTCGCCGCGGCGCCCAGCCCCTCACCGACGCCGGCGAGCAGCAGCAGCCACAGCGCACCGGCCGCGGTCACCGCGGACCAGGACAGCAACCACCGGGAACGGCTGACCGGCGTGGCCAGCACCGGCTCGGCGCGCACCCCCTGCTCCTCGCCGCGCAGCCCCTGGACGGAGATGATCGCGTAGGCGGCCACCATGATCGCGAAGTACAGCCCCATGAAGCCGAGGTAGCCGTCGACGATCTCACCGGCACCACCCATGAGCTCGACGATCTCGTCGGGCATGCCGGCCACGCCCTCCTCCATCGGCTGCGCGAAGGCCCCGAAGGCGATGCCCGCGACGAGCATCGCGACCGACCAGCCGATGAGGCCCGCCCGCTGGAGGCGGTAGGCGAGGCTCAACGGGCCGCGCAGCCACTCGGCCGCGTGGGCCGAGCCGAGACGGTCCGGGAGGAGTCCCGCCCCCAGGTCGCGGGTGCCCTGCAGGCCGTAGGCGACCGCGGAGAGCACCACGAGCAGGAGGACGGGCAGCAGGAGTGGCCACCAGCGGTCGTACGTGAACGGCGCCGTCTGCTGGGCCCAGCCGAGCGGCGAGAGCCACGACAGCCACCCCAGGCCGCCGTCCTGCGCCGCGGACATGTCCCCCAGACCGCGGACCGCGAAGGCGGCACCGAGCACGGCGCCGGCCATCCCGGACGCGGCACGCGAGTACGGCGAGAGCTGGACCGTCACGGCCGTGACGCCGGCGAACGCGAGCCCGACCGCGCCGATGCTCAGGGCGAACAGGAAGGCCGACGACGCCGGCTCCGGCTCCATCGCCGACCCCATGAGCGCCGCGCCCATGAGAACGGCGACGACGACGTTCATCGCCACGGCGACGACGAGGGCGGCCGTCAGCTGGGCGTGCCGGCCGGTGACGTTCGCGCGGACCAGCTCGGCGCGCCCCGTCTGCTCCTCGGCCCGGGTGTGCCGGGAGACCGTCATGATGCTCATGAGGGCGGCCCCGAGCATGACGAAGACGCCGTACATGCCGACGAGGAAGCGGGGCAGGGTGATGTCGTCGAAGCCGTAGCCGCGGCCACCGATGAGCGCCATCGCCGGGTTGGTGACGAAGACGGTCAGCGTCTCGAGCGAGTCCTCGTCCCCGAAGATGAGCGGGAGCGCGTTGGCGAAGTAGGCCATCATCGCCGTGAGCCCCAGCGTCCAGGCCGGGAAGCGGATCCGGTCCCGGCGCAGCATGAAGCGCAGCACCGTCCCCGTGCCCGTCAGTGGGCCGCGCTGCGCAGCACCGGCCTCGGCGCGCACGCGGGGTGGGGTGGGTGTCGTCGTCGTGCTCATGACTCCGTGCCGTTCTGCTCGTCGCCGTAGTGGCGAAGGAGGAGCTGCTCGAGGGTCGGCGGGGCCGCGGCCAGGGTCCGCACACCGTGACCCGCGAGATCGACCATGACGTCGGGCAGGTGGGTGGCGTCGACGGAGAAGCGCAGCTGCTCGCCCTCAAGGTGCAGGTCGTGCACCCCGGGCCGCCCCGAGAGCCGGTCGAGCGGGTCCCGTGTCGTCACGGTCACCGTGGTGCGGCTGAGGTGCCGCAGGTCGGCCAGCGTCCCGGACTCCACGATCCGGCCCTTGCGGATGATGGAGATCCGGTCGGCCAGCACCTCGACCTGGGCCAGGATGTGGCTGGACAGCAGCACGGTGCGGCCGGCCTCCTTCGCCTCGCGGATGCACTCCTGGAAGACGGCCTCCATGAGCGGGTCGAGGCCCGCGGTCGGCTCGTCGAGCAGCAGCAGCTCGACGTCGCTGGCCAGGGCGGAGATGAGGGCGACCTTCTGCCGGTTGCCCTTGGAGTAGGTGCGGCCCTTCTTGCGGGGGTCGAGGTCGAAGCGCTCGAGGAGCTCGTCCCGCTTCCTCGTGTCGACTCCTCCCCGCAGGCGGGCGAACAGGTCGATCGCCTCCCCTCCGGTGAGGTTGGGCCACAGCTCGACGTCCCCCGGGACGTAGGCGAGCCGGCCGTGCAGGTCGACGGCGTCGTGCCACGGGTCCCCGCCGAGGAGGCGCACGGTTCCGGAGTCGTGGCGCAGGATGCCGAGCAGGATGCGGATCGTGGTGGACTTCCCGGCCCCGTTGGGCCCGAGGAAGCCGTGCACCTCCCCCGGGGTGACCTCGAGGTCGAGGCCGGCGAGGGCCTGGACCCTGCCGTACTTCTTGGTGACCTCGGCCAGGTGGAGTGCCGGGGCGGCGCCCCGTGCGGTGGTGGCCATGGTCTGCCTTTCGACGTGGATGGGTAGGGGTGGCTGTGAGAGCCACGGACCGACGGCCGGGAGCGCGCTACGCGGGCTCGCTGACGGCGTCGTCGTCCGGGGCGTCGCTCCCCGGCGGGTCGCCCACGTAGAGCAGGTACTCGTCGAGCATCGCGCGGTCGCTGAGAAGGCCCTCGGTGTAGACCTCGAGGGCGGGCAGCATCATCTCCTCGAAGGTGCGTCTCCAGAACGTCGAGTCGAGCTCGCCGAGCTCCACGCCGGCGGCGAGCACGGACTGCACCATCCAGCCGATGGACGCGCTGAAGGTGAACTTCACGCGCAACTCCTCGTTGCGGCTGGGCCTGAGGTTGCCTGCCGCCACCCCGTCCCGCATCCAGTCCATCGCCTGGGAGCGCATCTCCGTCAGCAGGTGCCGCGCGACGTCGCCGCCGGTGAGCAGGCTGCGCACGAAGTAGCGGATGAGCGGCTGGAACTCGTCGAGCACGGCCATCTGCGCGAGGAACGTCGCCCGCAGGTCCGAGGACTGCATCGCCTCGCGCTTGTGGTGCCCGATGATCTCGAGCACGTGCTCGTCGCACGCGGTGTGCAGCGCCTCCTTCGACCCGAAGTGCTTGATGATCGCGGCGGCGCTCACCCCGGCGTCGGCCGCGACCGTCCGCAGCGGCGCGGCGAAACCGTCGCGGCCGAACCTGCCGACGGCAGCGTCGAGGATGCGGGTCCGGGTGTCCGACACCGGCTGCGGTGAACGCATGTTCACCAGAGTAAACACTCGTTCACCCGCGCGCAAGGGTGATGCGCACGGAGCGGCCGAACGAGCGCGACCGGGCGCACCGGCACCCGGGGTGAGAAGCCTCACCCGGGTGCCCTCGGAGGGTGCGGGCGCCTGCCGCCCTGGCTACGGTCGTCGGCGACCGATCACCGAGACGAGGGACACCTTCACCAATGACGCTGCTCGACCGGCTCCACGGGGTGCTGGGGCTCCGCACGAGCCCGCGCATCTTCTTCCCCGCCGCCCTCGTCGCGATCGTCTTCGTCGTCGGGACGATCGTGTTCACCGAGCAGGTCGACGCCTTCTTCGCGGGTGCCTCCGGCTGGATCATGACGAACCTGGGCTGGTTCTACATCTTCGGCGTCACGGTGTTCCTGCTCTTCCTCGTCTACCTCGCGGTCAGCCGCTTCGGCCGCGTCCGGCTCGGCGACACGCGCCCGGAGCACTCCGGCACCGCGTGGTTCGCGATGCTCTTCGCGGCCGGCATCGGCTCGATCCTCATGTTCTGGGGCGTGGCCGAGCCGATCAACCACTTCGCCAACCCGCCGATGCAGGACGTCCCGGGGCAGACGGACGCGGCCGCACGCGAGGCGATCAGCTTCACGCTCTACCACTTCGGCCTGCACACCTGGGCGATCTTCGCGCTGCCCGCCCTGGGCTTCGCCTACTTCATGTACCGCCGCAACCTCCCGCCCCGGGTGAGCTCGATCTTCCAGCCCCTCCTCGGGGAGCGGATCCACGGTCCGCTCGGCGCGGCGATCGACGTCGTCGCCATCGTCGGGACGATCTTCGGGGTCGGTGTCTCGGTGGGCCTGGGGACGCTGCAGATCAACAGCGGGCTCAACTCGCTGTGGGGCCTCGGGGAGAGCCGGCTCGTCCAGGTGGTCATCATCGTCGCGGTCGCCGCCATCGCCGTCGTGTCGGTCAGCGTGGGGCTGGAGAAGGGCATCAAACGGCTCTCGAACTTCAACATCGTCGTGGCCGTCGCCCTGCTGTGCTTCGTCGTCGCGACCGGCCCCACCCTCTTCGTCATCAAGGGCACCATCGAGTCCGTCGGCATGTACGCCTCGGCCCTGCCGCAGCTGGCCTTCTGGAACGACACCATGGGCGACTCGGGCTGGCAGAACACGTGGACGGTCTTCTACTGGGCCTGGACCATCTCCTGGTCGCCGTTCACCGGGATCTTCATCGCCAAGATCTCCAAGGGCCGCACGATCCGCCAGTTCGTCATCGGCGTGCTGGCGGCGCCGGTGCTCTTCAGCGTCCTGTGGTTCGGCGTCTTCGGCTGGTCGTCCTTCGCCATCGAGCGGGACAACCCGGGGGAGCTCGTCGAGCCCGTGGTGGCCCAGGGGGACGTCGCCCAGGCGCTGTTCGTCTTCCTGGAGAACTTCCCGCTCACCACGGTCACCCAGATCGTCGCGGTCGTGCTCGTCGTCATCTTCTTCACGACGTCGGTCGACTCCGCCGGCCTCGTCATCGACATGATCAGCAACGGCTACGAGGAGCCCGCGCCTGCCCGGCAGCGGGTGTTCTGGACGGTGGCCATGGGGGCGGTGGCGGCCACGATGCTGGCCGCGACCGGCGAGGGCGGCCTGGCCGCGCTGCAACAGGTGATCATCGTCGTCGGCCTGCCGTTCTTCGTCATCGGCTACGTCATGATGTTCATGATCTTCTCGGCCCTCAAGGAGGATGCCGGTGAGGGGGCCCCGATCCGGGTGCTCCGCTGGCGGCGCGTCCTTCCTCCCGAGGAGGCGGCCCGCCGCTCCGACGAGGACGGGCACGACGAGGAGTACACGGTCACCCCCGAGCTCGTCCCGGGCCAGGAGCCGCTCGAGGTCGACCCGATCCTCCTCGACGAGGAGACGGAGGTCGTCGTCGACGACGAGCCGGAGATCGTCCTCGACGACGCCGAGCTGCTGCGCGACGACGACGCCCCGCAGGCGGACCTCGCCGGCAGCCCGGAGCAGGTGGGGAGCAGACGGACGTGGCGTGGGGAATGAGGGGCGCCACACCTGGGCCACCCACCGGGCACACCTGGTAAAGTGCACCGCTGAGCCTCCGCCAGGTCGTGCGGGGGCCGGCTCGTGACCGACCACCGGTGTCCCCACGCCCCAGTCCCGGTCACCCGCACAGCCCTCACCGACCCATTGACCTCAGGCGAGACGTAGGAGAAGTCCACACGTGGCGAACATCAAGTCCCAGAAGAAGCGCATTCTCACCAACGAGAAGGCCCGGCTGCGCAACAAGGCCGTGAAGTCCGAGCTCAAGACGCACGTGCGCCGCGTCCGTGAGGCCGTCGCCGCGGGCGACAAGGAGACCGCGGCCGCCGCGCTGCAGTCCGCCGGCCGCAAGCTCGACAAGGCCGCGAGCAAGGGCGTCATCCACGCCAACCAGGCCGCCCAGCGCAAGTCGAAGCTGGCCAAGCAGGTCTCCAGCATCTAAGGACCCGGCCCTCCCGGACCGACGGCGTCGCTCCCCCTCACGGGGTGCGGCGCCGTCGTCCGTTCCACCCTGCGTTCCCGAGGAGCACCCGATGACCGCGCCGTCGTCCCGGCCACGACGGGGCTCACTGCCACCCCTGCTGGCAGCCGTCCTCGCGGCCGTGATCGGCGCGGTGGTCCCGCTGCAGTCCCGCGTCAACGGCGAGCTCGGGGCGCAGCTGGACGACGCGGTCCTGGCGGCTGCGATCAGCTTCGGGGGCGGGCTCGTCGTCATGGTCGTCGTGGCGCTGTGCCTGCCGCGGGTGCGCCGCGGCGTGCTCCGCCTGCCCGGTGCCGTGCGGCGACGCGAGCTCCCTGCCGGCTACCTGCTGGCAGGCACCGTCGGAGCGGTCCTCGTCATCACCCAGTCCGCCGTCGTCGCGGTCATCGGCGTGGCGATCTTCACGGTCGCGGTCGTCGCCGGCCAGACGCTCAGCGGGCTGCTCAGTGACTCGGTCGGCTTCGCCCAGGACGTGCGGCGACGACCGACGCGGTCGCGCCTCGTCGGTGCCGCACTCGTCCTCGTCGCGGTGGCGCTGTCCGCCTCCTCGTCGCTCACCGGTGACCGCCCGTGGCTGGAGCTCCTCGGGCCGGCGGCGCTGCCACTCGTCGCGGGACTGCTCACCGGCTTCCAGCACGCGGCCAACGCCCGGGTGGGGGCCGTGGCGGGCTCCCCGCTCGCCGCGACGGTGATGAACTTCGTCGCCGGGACCCTCGCGCTCGTCGTCACCGCACTGGTCCGTGACCGGGGGCTGCCCGCGACGTTTCCCGAGGACTGGTGGCTCTACACCGGCGGGCTCTACGGCATCGTCTTCATCGCCGGGTCGGCCGCGCTCATCCCGCACACCGGAGTACTCGTCCTCGGCCTGGGGAGCATCGCGGGCCAGCTCGTCGCCTCTCTCGCCCTCGACGTCCTCGCGCCGGTCTCCGGCTCGGGCGTCGGTGCCCGGACCGTCGCCGGCACCCTGCTCGCCCTCGTCGCGATCGCCATCGCCTCCTTCCCCGCCAGGCACTCCCCGCGGCCGCGGTAGGTGTCGTCCCGGCGCGGCGGGCGCGCCGGAGACGGCCGGGCCGTGCTCCTCGCGCCGGGCGACCCGGCCGGAGCCGCACCGTGTCCCCGGTCCGTGGCACCCTTGGGTCGTGCCCCCCAAGACCCGCCGCAGCGCCCCGACCGGACTGAGCTGGGACGAGGCTCCCCTCGCTCCCGTCGTCCTCGTGCGCGGCGCGGAGGGGGTGCTCGCCGACCGCGCCGTCGCACGCATCGTCGAGCAGGCCAGGCAGGCCGACGCCGGCACCGAGGTCACCCGCCTCGACGCCGCCGGGTACGACAACGGCCGCCTCCAGATGCTCGCCAGCCCCTCACTGTTCGGCGAGGCCCGGTGCATCGTCGTCACCGGGGTGGAGAGCTGCACCGACGCTCTCATCGACGACACCATCGCCTACCTCCGGGCACCCGCCGAGGACGTGTGGCTCGTCCTCCAGCACGGCGGTGGGGTGCGCGGCAAGCGCCTGCTCGACGCCGTGACGAAGGCCGGGCACCCCGTCGTCGCCTGCGAGCCGCTCAAGCGGGACGCGGACAAGTCCGGCTTCGTCGCCGCCGAGTTCCGCCGGGCGCACCGACAGGTGGACCAGGACGCCGTGCAGGCGCTCGTCCAGGCCGTGGGGTCGGACCTGCGCGAGCTCGCTGCCGCCTGCTCCCAGCTCGTCGCCG
The DNA here is from genome assembly GCF_035607575.1 of Georgenia sp. H159. NCBI lineage: Bacteria > Bacillati > Actinomycetota > Actinomycetes > Allobogoriellales > Allobogoriellaceae > Georgenia > Georgenia sp. H159. The sequence continues at coordinate 383,280 of NZ_JAYDZY010000006.1, forward strand.
ACACCACCGGCCGCGTCACCGCCGACGTCGTCGAGCGGTACCACGGTGGTCGCGTCGAGGCGACGGGCTTCAAGGTCGCCGACGCCGCGATCTCCGGCAACGCCGGACAGGCGGTGACCCTCCTGCGGCACGCCGTCGAGACGGGCGCCAGCCCGGTCGTGCTCGTCGCGGCGCTGGCCGTCAAGCTCCGCACCATGGCCAAGGTCGAGGCGATGGCCGGCCGCGGCGGGGCCGGGGCGCTGGGGCTGGCGCCCTGGCAGGTCGACCACGCCCGGCGCGAGCTCGCCGGCTGGGGCCCCGAGGGCCTCGCCCGGGCGATCACCGCCGTCGCGGCCGCCGACGCCGAGGTCAAGGGCCTGAGCCGCGACCCCGTCTTCGCCGTCGAGCGGGCGGTGCTGCGCATCGTCGCCAGCCGAGGCCGTCGGTGAGCGCTCCCGGCACGGTGGACCGCTACCGGGTGGTGCCCGCGGCGTACGTCGTGCTCCTGCGCACCGGGGACGACGGTGTCGACAGCGCGCTCCTCCAGCTGCGCGCCGGCACCGGGTTCATGGACGGCCACTGGGCGTGCGGGGCCGCGGGTCACGTCGAGGCCGGCGAGAGCGTCCTCGCCGCCGCGGTGCGGGAGGCACGCGAGGAGCTGGGGGTACGGGTCGGCGAGGGCGACCTCCTCCCGCTGACCGCGATGCACCGGACCCAGCGCACCGGGCTGGCCGTCGACGAGCGCGTCGACTTCTTCTTTGCCTGCCGCCGGTGGGCGGGTGAGCCGTTGCTGCAGGAGGCGAAGGCGGCCGACCTGCGGTGGGTCCGGCTCGACGACCTCGACTCCCTCGCCGAGCCCGTGGTCCCGCACGAGCGCCACGTCCTCACGGCGCTGTCCGTGGGTGCGGTCCCGGCGGTCACGACGTTCGGCTTCCCGCAGGGCTGAGACGGGCCGGACCGGTTCAGCAGCGGGCGGCGAGCGCGCCGTCGTGCGTCACGACGACGACGGCGCCGCACTCGTCGGTCCGCAGGACGAGCGCACCCCGGCGCCCGTAGAGCTCGACGGTGGCCGCCGCCGGGTGCCCGAAGTCGTTGTCCCTGCCGACGCTCACCAGGGCGAGTCGGCCGCCGACCCTCTCGGCGAGGGCCGGCAGCTGTGCCGGTGAGCCGTGGTGCGGGACGAGCACGACGTCGACCTCCCCGAGGGTGCCGAGCTGCGGCAGGAGTCCGCGCTGGCCGTCGGGCTCCAGGTCGCCCAGGGCCAGCACCGACACCTCCGGTGTCTCGAGCAGCACGACGAGGGAGAGGTCGTTGGCGACCGAGTCGTCCCCGGGGGCCGCGAGCTGTAGCGCCCGTGGCGTGGGCCAGAGCACCCGCCACCCCACCTCACCGACCTCCCCGTGCGCGCCGAGGCCGGGACGTTCGACCGCCGTCCCCTCCTCGGCGAGCGCGGACAGCACGTCGTGCTCCGCGTCCGTGGGTGCGCCGTGCGGGGTGAGCAGGGCCCGGTGCACGGTGACGGCGTCGAGGACCTCGGCCAGCCCGCCGACGTGGTCGGCGTGCAGGTGGGTGAGGACGAGCAGGTCGACCTCACGCACGTCCGCGTCCGTGAGGCACCGCGCGGCGGCGTCGCCCGCCGGCCCGACGTCGACGACGACGGCGGCGCGCGGCCCGCTGCGCAGGGCGAACCCGCCGCCCTGGCCGACGTCGCACTGCACCGCGAGCCAGTCGTCGGGCACACCACCCAGCAGCCCCCCGATGGCACGTCGGGGACCCGGGACGAGGGTGAGCAGGACGACGAGACCCACCACCGACGCCCCGAGCAGCCCGGCCCGCCGGCCGCGCCGGACGAGGACGAGCACGAGGGCAGTGAGGGCGGCCAGCAGCGCCGCCCCACCGAGACCCGCGGGCCAGGGGACCTGGGAGCCGGGCAGCTCCGCCCAGTCGAGCGCGACCCACGCGACCCACCCGGTGAACCAGCCGGCCGCCGTCGCCAGCGGCTCGGTGACCGCGGGCAGCCAGGGCGAGAGCACGGCGCCCACCACGCCGAGCACGGTGGCCGGCGGGACCGCCGGCGCGGCGAGGACGTTCGCCGGGACGGCGTACGTGGCCACGGCCGGCTCGAGGAGGATCACCACCGGGGCGCAGCACACCTGCGCCGCGGCGGGCACCGCGACGACGTGGGCCAGCGTGCGCGGCAGCCACCGGGTCAGCCGGGCGGCCCACGGGCCGGAGAGCACGACGAGCCCGGTCGTCGCGAGGACCGACAGGGCGAAGCCGTAGGAGCGCGCGAGCCACGGGTCGAGCAGGAGCAGCGTGACGACGGCGGTGCAGAGCGCGGGAAGCGCCCGCGAGGGCCGCCCAAGGAGCAGTGCACCAAGGCCGATGGCGCCCATCGTGGCCGAGCGCAGCACGCTGGCCTCCGGGCGCACGAGGACGACGAAGCACACGAGGACGGTGGCGCCGACACCGACCCTCAGCCAGCCAGGTGCCCAGGCCAGCGCGGCGAGCACGGCGCCCAGCACGATCGCGACGTGTGCGCCGGAGACCGCCGTGATGTGGGTGAGCGAGACGGCCCGCGTCGCGTCCTCCAGCTCGGGCGGCAGCCGGGAGTCGTCCCCGACCGCGATCCCCGGCACCAGACCGCGGGCCTGCGCGGGGGCGTCGGCGACTGCCGCGACCAGACCCTCGCGCATCCGGTTGGCCAGCCGCTGGTGCGCGGGTGGCGGTGCCCGGACCTCGGGCTCACCGTGCACGACGACGAGTGCGGTGACGTCCTCCCCCGGGTCCACGGCGACCAGCCGTCCGGTGAGGCTGACCGCGCTCCCGAGCGCGACGCCGCTCCAGCCGGGCGGCGCGAGGAGGAGCACGGGCGCCCGGGCACGCGCCGCGAGCCCCCGCCCCTCGACGACGTCGGCACGGACCGGCACCATGACGCGCTCACCGCCGCCCCGCTCGGGAGGTGCCGCCACCGTGGCCGGGTCGCCGGTGACGGTGCCCCTGATCTCGACGACGGCGGAGATGGCGGTGAGCTCGCGGAGCAGACCACCCGCCCGCTGGTGCACCTGGGCCGCCGTCGAGAGCAGGACGAGCGCAGCCACGACGAGCGCGAGCGCGGCGGTGGCCTGAGGAGTCGGCCCGGCCCGGTCCCGGTGCCGGGCACCGTGCCGCAGCGTCCAGGCACCGCGGGCGGCGAGCAGCAGCAGGAGGCCCGCGATGCCGCCGCCCGCTGGCGGCGGGAGCAGGACACCACCGAAGGCCACGACCCACGCAGCCAGGGCGGCGGGCACGAGCCGCAGGTCGAGGGTCACACGCGCACCCGCTCACGGACGCGCTCGAGGGTCGTCGGCCCGATCCCGGAGACCTCGAGGAGCTCGTCGACCGAGTGGAAGGGGCCGTTGGTCTCCCGCCACTCCAGGATGCGCTGGGCGATGGCCGGACCGACACCGGGGAGGGTGTCCAGCGCGCTGAGGTCGGCGGTGTTGAGGTCGACGACGCCGGCCTCGCCCGGCTCCCCGCCGGGTCCGGTCGCACCAGCCGCGGCAGCGGGTCCGGCGGGACCTGCTGCGGCACCGGGTCGCGCCTCCCCGACGCGCGGCACGTAGACCTGCTCGCCGTCCTGAAGGGGGCGGGCGAGGTTGACGGCGGCGAGCTCGGCCTCCGGCTGCGCGCCACCCGCCGCGTCGATGGACTCCGCCACTCTCGCCCCGGCGGGCAGCCGCACCACACCGGGCTCCACCACCGCCCCCGCCACGTGGACCACCACGACGGCCGGGTCACCACCCGCCGCGGTTCCCGGACGGTCGTCCCCGACCGGACCCTCCGGAGCGGCCGTGACCCCGCTCGGCATCCCGGCTCCCGGCACCTCGCTGCCGTCCGCCTCACCGACCGCCACCTCCCCCGTGCTCGCCCCCGCCCCGGGCGCGTGGGTGACCAGCGGCGGCACCGGAACCGGGTCCGACGGGCCCAGGGCGATGGCCCGGGCGACCACCGCTCCCGCCAGTGCCGCGACGACGGCGAGCAGCACCACAGCCGCCCGGCCGGAGACGGCCCACCGCCGCGTCCGACCCGGCGTGGTGCTCGCCGTCGACCGCCCGCCCGCCCGCGACCGAGCTCTGGTCCCGGAGCCCTCGTGCGTCCCGGTGCGGCCCGCCGTGCCGGCGGCACCACCCGTGCCCACCCCGCCATCGGCCCGCTCGCCGTTGACGATGCGGTCGAACTCTCGCCCGGCGTCCTCGTCGAGGTCGAGGTGCCCGGCCGTGGCCGTGTAGGCCCGGCGGGTCAGTGCCCGGAGCCGGGCCGCGGAGTCGGGCGTTCCGCGCCTCGCCGTACGCGCTGCCATACCCGGGACCGTAGGGACGCCGGGCCGCACGCGGACGGCGCGGTCGACGCGCCCGGGGACCAGGACACCCCGCTCCCGCGCTGGGGAGCAGTGTGCTCAGACCGCGAAGGGCGCGACCGAGCCGATGACGACGGCCTCCTCGGTCGTCGACGGGTTGGCCCACCAGTGCGCCTGGGAGCACTCGTAGGTGATCGTGTCGCCCTCGCCGAGCTCGTGCCGTGTCTCGCCGAGGACGACGTCGAGGCGGCCGCGCAGCACGTGGACCGACTCGAGGCCGAGGTGCCGGAAGGGGCGGTCCTGGTTGGAGAAGCCCGGCGGCATGACGGTCCGGATCACCTGCAGCGGCAGGCTCTGGTCCGGGGTGAGCAGCTCACGCACCGGCCGCGGAGTGCCGTCCTCGCCGGGGTCGATGTCGGGCAGGACGAGCCGGGCGTCGGCCCGCACGACCGGCTCACCGTGCCGCTGAGCGCTCTGGAGGAGGGCGATGAGCGGCGTCCCGAGCGCGCCGGCCAGCCGGGAGAGCGTCTGGAGCGAGGGGTTGCCGCGGCCGCGCTCGAGCTGGCTGATGAGGCCGGCGCTGAGCGCCGAGCTCTCCGCGAGCGCCTCCACCGACAGGCCCATCCGCTGGCGGGTGCGGCGCACGACGGCACCCAGCGCGCCGACGTCGTGGGCGTCGCGGCCCCCCGCGGAGTGACTCACGGCGCCCATGCTAAGGCGCGGGCGGTGAGGTCACGGTGTCGGGCCCGGCGCCCGCTGCGGCGCCGCGCTCCCCTTCGGGCACGGCCTCGGCAGGCTCGGCAGTGGCCACCTCGACCTCGGCGAGCGCCACGAGCCGCGCGAGCTCGCCGACCGGGTCGGGGTGGTCGTCCACGCGCAGGTCGACGCGGGTGGTCGGCGGCCAGGCGCCGTCGTCCGCCCCTGCGACGACGACGAGCGCGGCGCTCTGCCGGCCGCGTCGGTCCCCTCCCGCGCCGTCCCCGGCCGTGAGGGCGGCGAGCAGCCGACGGGAGAGCGGGGCGTCGGGCTCGGCGGCGAACGCCGCGTCCATCGCCTCGAGGACCTCCCGGCCGACGAGGAGGTTGCCGGCGACGGCGACGCCGTCCCGGCTCCACCCGCCGGCCCACGGCAGGCACTCCGGCCCGGTCCACACCGCGCCGCGTCCGCTCGCGTCCACCAGGGCGACCTGACGCTGGTCGAAGCCCACGTCCTCCCGCTCCAGCGCGGCCAGCACGTCCCGGGGCGCCACGCCGTCGCGCATGAGGCGCAGCCCGCTGGACCGGAACCCGCGGTTCGTGCGCGCCTGGGTGGCCAGCGCCCCGGTCGCGGGGGCCGCCGCGGGGACGACGGCCCCGACGGCGAGGGAGCGGGTGGCCGTGGCGACGCCCAGGGCGTCCCCGCTGCGGGCGACGATCGAAAAGGTCATCGGGTCCCAATGTCTCGGTCAGGTGTCTGTCTGTGGACGGTACTTGCGTTCACGCGACGGAAGCAACAGACTGACGATATCTTCATTTGGATGACAGCGGCACGGCAACCATAGGAGCTCACCATGACCGCCTCCCCAGGACGACGTCGTCGGCTCGTCGCGGCGGCCGCTGCGGCGGCCCTGCTCGCCGCCTGCAGCACCGGTGACGGTGTGGACGTCGACGGCACCGACACCGGCACGGACGACGCAGCGACCGGGGACGCCCCGGCCGGTGGCGTCGTCGTCGCGGGCATCGCGGGCGAGCCGGACCAGCTCGACCCGCACAACACGACCGCCTACTTCTCCTTCCAGGTGCTGGAGAACGTCTTCGACACCCTGGTCCAGCCCGACGAGAACCTCGAGATGGTCCCCGCCCTCGCGGAGTCGTGGGAGGTCAGCGACGACCAGCTGACGTGGACCTTCACCCTGCGGGAGGGCGTCACCTGGCACGACGGCTCGCCCTTCACCGCCGACGACGTCGCCTACTCCTTCAACCGGATCATCGACGAGGAGCTCGCCAACTCCTGGCGCTTCTCCGCCGTCGAGAGCGTCGAGGCCACCGACGAGTCGACGGTGACGATCACCGTCTCCAGCCCCTCCCCCAACCTGCTCGCCAACATCGGCGGCTTCAAGGGCGTGGCCATCGTCCAGCAGGAGAACGTGGAGTCCGGCGACATCGGCACCGCGCCCGTCGGCACCGGCCCCTTCCGGGTGGAGAGCTATGCGACCGGTGACTCCATCGAGCTCGTCGCCTACGAGGACTACTGGGACGGCGCGCCGTCCGTCGCCGGGGTGACCTTCGAGTTCATCCCCGAGCCGACCACGGCGGTCGCGGCGCTGCAGGCCGGGGAGATCCACTGGACCGACAACCTTCCCCCGCAGCAGGTCGCCTCGCTGAGCAGCGACGACGCGATCGAGATCGGCCAGGTCGGCTCCAACGACTACTGGTACCTCGCGCTCAACCAGGCCAGGGAGCCCTACGACGACGTCAACGTCCGTCAGGCGATCTCCTACGCGATCGACCGCGAGGCGATCACCCAGGCGACGATGTACGGCAACGCCACGGTCAACCAGACGGCGATCCCCGAGTCCTCGAGCTTCTACACCCCCTACGACCGCTACTCCCACGACGTCGAGCAGGCCCGCTCGCTGCTCGCCGACGCCGGCGTGGCCGAGGGCGAGCTCACCATGGACCTCATGGTGGCGAGCGACTACCCCGAGACGGTGCAGGCGGCACAGATCATCGAGAGCCAGCTCTCCGACGTCGGGATCGCCGTCGAGATCCGCACCCTGGACTTCGGCACGTGGCTGGACGAGCAGGGCCAGGGCAACTTCGACATGCTCATGATGGGCTGGCTCGGCAACCTCGACCCGGACGACTTCTACTACTCCCAGCACCACTCCGAGGGCGGCAACAACTACCAGGGGTACGCCAACCCCGACGTCGACGCGCTCCTCGACCAGGGACGCGTGGAGACCGACGAGGCCGCGCGCAAGCAGATCTACGACGAGGTCGCCACGCTGGTCGCCGACGACGCGAGCTACATCTACCTCTACAACCCCGACGTCGTGCAGGCGTGGAGCCCGCAGCTCGAGGGGTACACGGTGATGAGCAACCGGGCGATCCGGTTCAAGGACGTCTCGCTGAACGACTGACGAGGAGCGACGATGGCATTCGTCATCCGGCGGGTCCTGCACTCGGCGGTCGTGCTGCTCGGCGTGTCCGTGCTCGTCTTCGCGATCGTCCAGCTCGTCCCGGGCGACCCGGTGCGGATCGCGATGGGCACCCGGTTCGACCCCGACGTGTACGCCCGCCTGCGGGAGGCGTCGGGGCTGGACCGGCCCCTGGTCGAGCAGTACGTCGGCTACCTCACCAGCGCGGTGACCGGTGACCTCGGGGTGTCCTTCCGCTCCGGGGAGCCGGTCACCGAGATCCTCCTCGGCCGGCTGCCCGCGACCGTCTCGATGGCCGGCACGGGCATCCTCATCGCACTGGTCGTCTCCTTCCCGCTCGGGCTGTTCGCCGCGCTGCGGCACGGCCGGGTGAGCGACACGGTCGTCCGCGGCCTGTCGCAGTTCGGGGTGTCGATCCCGGACTTCTGGATGGCGATGCTGTTCATCCTGCTGTTCTCCTCGACGCTCGGCTGGCTGCCGCCGTCGGGCTACGTCGCCCTCACCGAGGACCCCTCCGGGTGGGCGAGGCGGGTGGTGATGCCGGCGCTGACGATCGGGCTCGTCGCGGGCTCGATCCTCACCCGCTACATCCGTTCCTCGGTGCTCGAGGTGCTCGCCGCCGACCACGTGCGCACCGCCCGCTCCAAGGGCCTGCGCAACCGCGTCGTCATCGGCCGGCACATCGTGCGCAACGCCCTCATCCCGGTCCTCACCATCACCGGCAACCAGCTCGCGACGATGCTCGGGGGCGTCGTCGTCGTCGAGGTCGTCTTCGCCTGGCCGGGGCTCGGTCGGCTCATCTACGACGCCGTCCTGGCCCGGGACTACCCACTGCTCCAGGGGTCGATCCTGCTCGTCGCCGCCATCTTCCTGCTCATCAACCTGCTCGTCGACCTCCTCTACGGCAAGGTCGACCCGCGGATCCGGGTGACGTCATGACCGCCGCCACCGCCACCCCGCCCGCCGCGCCCGCCGCGCCGCGGCGCCCACCGAACCGGTTCCGCGCGCTGCGCTCGCTGGTGCGGAGACCGATCGCGGTCGTCGGGCTCCTCGTGCTCGCCGTCGTCGTCCTCGCCGCGGTCCTCGGGGAGCAGCTCGCGCCGTTCCCGGCCAACGCCGTCGACATCACCCGGGCCCTGCAACCACCGAGCGGGGAGCACCTGTTCGGCACCGACGAGCTCGGCCGCGACGTGTTCTCCCGCGTCGTCCTCGCGGCGCGGGTGTCCGCCCAGGTCGCGATCGTCTCGGTGAGCATCGCCCTGGTGGCCGGGGTGCTCCTCGGGCTCGTGGCCGGCTACTTCGGCGGGTGGCTCGACGCCGTCATCATGCGCAGCGCGGACGTCCTGTTCGCCTTCCCCGTCATGCTCCTGGCGATGGCGATCGTCGCGATCCTCGGCCCCGGGCTGACGACGGCGATGGTCGCGATCGGCGTCGTCTACGTCCCGATCTTCGCGCGGGTCACGCGGGCCAGCGTGCTCAGCGTGCGCACCGAGCCCTACGTGCGCGCCTCGGTCTCCCTCGGGGCACGACCGGGCCGGGTCATCGCCCGCCACGTGCTGCCCAACATCTCCGCCCCGATCATCGTCCAGACCTCGCTCTCGCTGGCTTTCGCGATCCTCTCCGAGGCGTCCCTGTCCTTCCTCGGCCTGGGGGTGCAGCCGCCCGAGCCCTCGTGGGGGCGGATGCTCTTCGACGCCCGCGGCTTCCTCGACCAGGCGTGGTGGATGAGCATCTTCCCCGGCGCCGCCGTGTTCGTCACCGTGCTCGCGTTCAACCTCGTGGGCGACGCCCTGCGCGACGTCCTCGACGTCCGCGCCGACTCCGGAGGCAAGCCGTGACCCCCGCCCTCGAGGTCCGTGACCTCCGCGTGCAGATCGGCTCCGCCGAGATCGTCGGCGGGGTGAGCTGGGCGGTGGAGCCCGGGCAGACGCTGGGGATCGTCGGGGAGTCCGGGTCCGGCAAGTCGATGAGCGTCCTCGCCGCGGCCGGCCTCATCGGGCCGCCGACCGCACGCGTCAGCGGGCAGGTGCTCCTCGCGGACGACGACGGCGGGGGCGGGCCGCGCGACCTCCTCACCCTGTCCCCCGAAGCGCTGCGGCGGGTGCGGGGGCGCGGCATCGGCTTCGTCTTCCAGGACCCGGCGACCTCGCTCAACCCCGTCCTCACCGTCGAGCGCCAGCTCACCGAGGGGCTCGAGGAGCACCTGGGCATGACCCGCCGCGCCGCCTCGTCACGGGCCGTGGAGCTGCTCGAGCTCGTCGGCATCCCCGACCCGACACGGCGGCTGCGGTCCTACCCGCACGAGCTGTCCGGGGGGATGCGGCAGCGGGTGATGATCGCCATCGCCCTCGCCTGCGACCCACAGGTGCTCATCGCCGACGAGGCGACGACGGCGCTGGACGTCACCATCCAGGCGCAGATCCTCGACGCGGTCCGTGGCCTGCAGGAGCGCCTCGGCACGGCGACGGTGTGGATCAGCCACGACCTCGCCGTCGTCGGCGGCCTGGCCGACGAGGTCGCCGTCATGTACGGCGGCCAGATCCTCGAGCAGGCCGACGTCCTGACCCTCTACCGGGAACGGGCCCACCCCTACACCGAGGGGCTGTTCGCGGCCCGGCCGCGTCTCGGCTCACGTGACGACGTCCTCGCCACGATCCCGGGCAGCCCCCCGGACCCACGCCACCTGCCGCCCGGCTGCGTGTTCTACGACCGGTGCACGGTGCGCCACGACGAGCGCTGCGCGAGCGAGCGACCCGAGCTCCGGCCGCTCACGCCGGGCCATCTCGTCCGGTCCTTCTACGCCTCGTCCCGACAGGAGCAGTCATGACCGCGCCGCTGCTCGACGTGCGCGACCTTCAGGTCCGCTTCCCCGTCCCCTCGGTCCGCGGGCTGGGGCGGCAGTGGGTGCACGCGGTGGAGGACGTCTCCTTCACCCTCGACCGCGGCGAGACGCTGGGCCTCGTGGGTGAGTCCGGCAGCGGGAAGTCGACGATCGGCAACGCCCTGCTGCGGCTCGTCACGCCGACCGCCGGGCGGGTGCTGCTCGACGGGGAGGACGTGCTCGCCGCCCGCGGCGCCCGGCTGCGTGCGCTGCGGCGCAGGGCGGCGATGGTCTTCCAGGACCCGCTCGCGTCGCTCGACCCGCGCAGCACCGTCGCCGAGTCGGTCCGCGAGCCGCTGGAGATCCACAACCTGCACCGCGGCCGCGGCCGCGAGCGCCGGGTCGCCGAGCTCATGGACCTCGTCGGGCTCGCGCAACGCTTCCTCGACCACTACCCGCACGAGCTGTCCGGCGGGCAGCGCCAGCGGGTGTGCATCGCGCGGGCGCTGGCCGGTGACCCCTCGCTCATCGTGCTGGACGAGGCGACCGCCTCCCTGGACGTCTCGGTGCAGGCGCAGATCATGAACCTGCTGCGGGAGCTCCAGGGTGAGCTCGGGCTCGCCTACCTGTTCATCTCCCACGACCTCGCCGCCGTCGAGCACATGAGCCACCGGGTGCAGGTCATGTACCTGGGCCGGCTCATGGAGCTCGCCGGCCGGGAGCAGATCTACACCGAGGCGGGGCACCCGTACACGCAAGCGCTGATGTCCGCGATCCCCAAGGACGACCCCGTGGCCGAGCGGCAGCGTCGCCGGATCATCCTCGAGGGCGACATCCCCTCCCCGATCGACCCGCCGTCGGGCTGCGTCTTCCGCACCCGCTGCCCGCTCGCGGTCGAGGAGTGCGCGCGGCACGTTCCCACGGTGGTCCTCGGCGAGGGCCACGTGTCCAACTGCGTCCGGGCCGGCGAGCAGGTCCCGGTCGGCTGACACGCCGTGGACTCACGGCTGGTGTGCGGTCGGGCGCCGCCTCACCTGCTGGCGGGTGCGAGCGCGACGCCGACGACGCCGGGCCCGGTGTGCGCGCCGACGACGGCCGTCACCTCGCTGCGCACGATGCTCTCGACCTGCGCCCCCGTCTCCGTCAGCCGGTCCTCGAGCGCGGCGGCCAGGGTGTCGGCGGTCGCCTCGTCGGCGAAGTGGTGCACGGCCACCCGGACGAGCCCACCGTCACCCCGCGGTGTCGCCGCCCCGGGGCCGCCCGCCGCGCGGACCGCGAGCTCGACGATGCGCCGCTGCGTCCTGGCCGCGCCGCGCGCCGTCTCGACGACGGCGAGTCGCCCGCCGCGCAGCGCGAGGATCGGCCGGACGCCGAGAGCCGAGCCGAGGAAGGCCCGCGCCGGCCCGATCCGTCCTCCCCGGGCGAGGTAGTGGAGGTCCGGTACCGCGAAGAACACGCTGCTGCGGGCCGCGGTCTCGCGGGCCGCGGCGAGGACGCCGTCGGCGTCCGCTCCCCGCGCGGCTCGCTCCGCGGCAGCGGTCACCGCGAACGCCATGCCGCCCCCGACGGTCCGCGTGTCGACGACGTGCACGGGCACCCCGCGCCGCTCGCCCACCTCCGCGGCCGCGAGGCGGGCGGCTCCGACGGTGCCGGAGAGCTCCGCGGACAGGTGGAGCGAGACGAGCGCGCTCGCACCGTCGTCGACCGCTTCCTCCATCGCCTCGACGAGCGCCGCGGGGGTGGGCTGGGAGGTCGTGGCCGTCCCGCCGTCGTGCAGGTGGCGTGCCAGCAGGTGCCGGGCCGACGCGTCGTCGGGGTGGTCGGCGCCGTCGACGAGCACGCGCAACGGCACGACCCGGACACCGAGCCGAGCCGCACTCTCCGGCGAGAGGGAGGCCGTGGAGTCGGTGAGGACGGCGACGCCTGGCATCCCCCTCAGTCCGCGGCGCCGTGGTGACGTGCCCGGACGAGCGCGACGACGGGCGCACGGTTGGCCACGCCCCGGCTCACCGAGCCGAGGAGCAGCCCCGCGAGCCCGCCACGAGCACGGGTCCCGACCACGACGATGCTCGCCTCCGCGGACGCCGCCACCAGCGCCCGGACCGGGCGTTCGCGCTCGAGCCGCAGCTCGAACGGCACGTCGGGGAAGCGGTGGTGCCACTCGTTGAGGCGTTCGGCGGTGATCCTGGCGAACTCACCGGCGGTCTGGTCGTACTGGCCGCTGAGCACAGCGTCGGGGAAGTCGGGGAACGCCGCATCGTGCTGGGCACCCTGGACGACGACGAGCTTGGCACCCCGCCGGGTGGCCTCCTCGAAGGCGTACTCCATCGCCTCGGGGGCCCCGTCCTCCGGGTCCATCCCGACGACCACCGGGGCCCCGGGGCCCGCGGGCGACGGTCCGTGGACGACGACGACGGCGCACCGCGCGTGGGCGGCGACCTTCTGGGACACCGAGCCCATGACGCCCTCGTCGGCCTCACCCTGGCCGCGTGCCCCGACGACGACGACGCTCGCCCGGGTGGACGCCTCCACCAGGGCGGTCGCCGGGTCGTAGACCCGCACCTCCGTCGTGAGCTCGAGGCCGGGCTGGGCGGCCCGGACGCGGTCGACGGCGGCGGAGACGACCCGCTCCCCCGTCTCGGTGATGTCCGGCGACGGCGCGAACTCCCAGGCACGCGCGCGCGAGAGCCACGGGAACGCGTAGAGGACGTGCAGCCCGACGCCGCGGCGGGCTGCCTCGGCGGCCGCGAAGTCGACGGCCCGCTCCGCGGGAGGGGACCCGTCGGTTCCCACGACGACGCTGCCGGTGGGGTACTCCTCGGTGTCCATCGAACTCCTCGCACGCGGTGGTGCAGGTCGGCAGGAACCCGGCCCGCGCGGCCATCATCCCACGCGTCGGCAGGCTGCCCCGGGGACCGAACCGCCGATCCGCACCCGGCGGGACCGCGGTGGCCGGCGCAGACCGCGCGGCCGGCTGAACGGGTCGGTGCCCAAGGTGGTCAGGAATCGAGAAGTGCTCCGCCGTGGGCGTCACTACCGTCGAGGTCATGGCAACCATCGACTTCGTCACGCTCGAGGTGGCCGACCTGACGGCCGCCGAACGGTTCTACGCCACCGCCTTCGACGTCGGTCCGCGGCTCCGGCTGCGGGAGTCGGCCGCGCCGACAGCGGGGTTCCGCGGGTTCACGATCTCGCTCCTCGTCACCCAGCCGGCCGGCGTCGACACGCTCGTCCGCAGCGCAGTCGACGCCGGCGCCACGGCCCTCAAGCCGGCGGCGTCGTCGCTGTGGGGCTACGGCGGCGTGGTCCAGGCACCGGACGGGACGGTCTGGACGGTGGCGTCGTCGTCGAAGAAGGACACCGGCCCCGCCCGCCGGGAGATCGACGACGTCGTGCTCCAGCTCGGCGTCGCCGACGTCGAGGCGAGCAAGCGGTTCTACGCCGACCACGGGCTGACGCCGACGAAGAGCTTCGGGCGCCGGTACGCGGAGTTCGACACCGGGCCGGTCAAGCTCACGCTCAACAAGCGCGCCGCCCTCGCGAAGGTGTCCGCCGTCCCCTCCGACGGCAGCGGGGCGCACCGGCTCGCCATCGGTGGGGACCTCGGGCCACTCACCGACCCGGACGGGTTCGAGTGGGAGCGTGCGTCCGCCTGACGCGCCTCTTCACCGGCCCGGGCGCTACGGAGTACCGTGCCGTGTCCCACCAGTCGGTACGCACGCAGGACGTGATCCCATGACCGCTCGCAAGAAGGACGACACCGGGCCGAGGCTGCTCTCGGGTGGCAACCCGCAGATCCCCAAGGGTGAGGGCGACGGCCCGGTCCAGGACTACATCGCCGCCATGCCCGGGTGGAAAAGGGAGGTCGGGCAGCGCCTCGACGCTCTCGTCACGACGACCGTGCCGGGCGCGCGGAAGGCCGTGAAGTGGAACCAGCCGTTCTACGGCACGCGGGACGACGAGGGCTGGTTCCTCTCCTACCGCTGCTACACGGACTACGTGCAGGTCCAGTTCCTCAGGGGCACCTCGCTGAAACCGATGCCCCCGAAGGAGTCGAAGCACGACGAGGTCCGCTACCTCGACGTCCGCGAGGACGACGAGCTGGACGAGGACCAGCTGACGGCCTGGATCGAGCAGGCCGCCGCGCTGCCCGGCGAGCGGATGTAGCGCGGCGACCGCCGTCGTCGTCGGCCTTCAGGCGGAGGCCGCGCGTGCCTGGCTCCCCGCCCCATCGACGAGGCCACGTGCCTGCAGCGCCGGGATGACCCCGCTCACCAGGCGGGCGACGTCCGCCGGGACGGACCCGGGCAGCACGACGAACCCGTCGGCGGCCCCGGCCTCGAGCCACTTCTCGATGGTCGCGACGACGTCGCCGACCGTGCCGACCGCCTCCAGCGCGCCGGCCCAGCCCTCGTCCCCGCCCGCGATGTCGGTGAGGAGACCGGCCCGCGTACGGGCGGACTCGTAGTCCGCCGCGATGACGGTGCGCAGGTCGACGAGCACCCGGACGGGCTTGCGGCCGGCGGCCCGTGCCGCCGACCGGACGGCGTACCGCAGCTCGCGGGCCCAGGCGAGGTCGGCCTCGCGGAGACGGACGACGTCGGCGAGCTCGGCCGCGGTGGTCAGCTCGGCCTCCTCCGCGAGCGGCACGACAACGGTCGGCCGCTGGCTGGTGCGCGCGGTGGCGCTGCGCACGAGCTCCTCGAGCAGGTCCCCGAGCTGCGGCAGCGCGGTGACCGGCTGCGCACCGGTCCCGCGGGCGAGCTGGAGCCCGGCCCACGAGCCGCTCTTGCGGTTGAACTGCGCGAGCTCCGCGGCCACGGCGCCGTCCGCACGGCCGAGGTGGACGCTGGGAACCAGGCCCGTCCCGCCGGCGCTGGGGCTGATCCGGCGTGCGGCGATGACGGGGTCGAGCCACGAGTTGGCGCGAGGTGCGGCGTCGGCGCGGAGGCGGAAGTCCTCCCCCAGCGTGACGAAGGAGACGCCGCCCTTGTGTGCCGCCCTGGCGTAGGCGGCGAGGCGGACGAGGTTGGCCTGCTCCGCGGGCAGCCCGGCGGCGAGGTCACGGTCGTGGGCGGGGGCGCCGAGGCCGGAGAGGTCGAGGGCGATGGTCGCACCCGTCGAGGTGGTCTCGGTGGTTCGGGTCGGCAGGAAGGCAGTGGACATGGCAGGACACCAATCGGGTCAGCTGGGCGTGGGCCCGGAAGGAAGATGGGGCCTGGCTCGCCGAGTCCGGTCCCGGCGTGTCACGCGCCGGTCTCCGGGGGCTGGGCCAGGGGTGATGCGTCAGCGGGGAGTGCGCCGAGGCATCGCTGGTATGTCCTCAGTTCGACATACAGGGGCGAGCCCACATGCACATGGAGCGACCGCTTCGGCTGGTGATCTGCCGGTGGGTGCTGCTCTGGTGCGTGGTCATCGCTCTTCCTTCGTGCTCTGCACCTCGTGGTGCACTGCGTTGCCCCGCACTCCGCGGGACCAGGTCGTCACCCGGGGCACCCACCGCACGTGGCGGGTTGCCGACCAGCAAGCCGGGGCTTAGCGCACTGTCGTGCGCACTGATGCTCTGAACCTGGCGCTGACGCTAGCCGGGCCCGACTTCACGTGTCAACTGTCACCCACCCCCTGGCCCCCGACCGCGCCCTCCCCGCCGACAGCGGAGTTGTTGCACGACACCCCATCCGTCGTCACGCCGACACCCCGTTGTCGCGCCGACAGCGGAGTTGCACGACGCCCCACCCCCGGCGCCCACCGCCCCATGCGCCGACAGCGGAGTTGTTGCACGACCCAGGCTCGCAGCACGCCCGCGAGCACAGGTCTCGGCCGAGCGGTCGTCCTGCGCCGTCAGGGCAGGAGGCGCGGAAAGGCGCGATCGAGGTAGACAAGGGGCTCGGAGGCGTCGGAGGTGTGTGCGAGGACGGCGCGCACGGTGATGAGGAGACTGTCGCCCACGGGAACCCGCTGCTCGACGATGCCCCTGATCCACGCCGTCGTGCCCGGGAGCACCGGCTCACCACTGGTGAGCGAGCAGTAGTCCAGCCCCGCGAACCGATCGGCGCCGCGGACGGCAAAGCGTCGCGCCAGGTCCTCCTGACCGACGGCGAGAAAGTTGACGACGACGCTCGGCGCCGTGTCCAAGACACGGCGCGACGTGGACCCCGCGCTCACCGAGAACGCCAGGATCGCCGGGTTGGCCGCGACGGAGATGACCGACGTGGCGGTGAAGCCGGCCGGCCCCGTCGGTGTAGCGCACGTGACGACAGCGACACCTGCCGGATGCCGGCGGAAGACGGCCTTGAACTCCTCACTGCCCAGCGAGTCCTGCCGGTCGACGGGCAGGGGGTTCTCAGCAGTCATACGTGCGACTCTCTCCTCGGTCCAGGGGTCGTCTGTCGTCCATTCTCGTCGAACACGCCGACGACGCAGAATCGTCCCGCGGGCGTGCGTCGGCCCGGCAGGTGGCCTCGGCCGGCTCGTGCACAACAACCCGGCTCTCGGCGTGAGGAGGGTGGCGTCGGCTACGCCGCCCCGTGCGCGACAATCCCGCTCTCGACATGACGAGGGGGGTGGGACCGGCTCGGCGCCTCGTGCGCAACAACTCCGCTCTCGGCGGAAGGAGGTGGCTCGGCGCTCCGTGTGCAACAACCCCGCTCTCGGCGTGAAGGGGGGCCCCCTGCGCAACAACTCCGCTCTCGGCGTGAGAAGGGGGGGTCCGGTTAGGAGTTGGGGTGGTGGATGATCTCGGTGGACAGCTCGCGGACCGCGGCGGGGGCGAGGCGCACGCGGTCGTCCCACTCCTCGCGGTTGAAGGCGTCGGCGACGGCGCTCACCGGCTCCAGCGCGATCGACTGCCGCTCCTTGCCCGGGAGGGTGTCCGCGGTGAACACGTGCATGACGGGCGCCTGGTCGGCGCGCTGCCGCACCTCGATCGAGCGGCCGGTCATCGGGGACCGCAGCCACGTGGACGCCACACCGTCGGTCTGCGCGAGGAGGAAGGCCGTGTCGAGCCGGGTGTCGTCGAGCGGGTCCCAGCTGGCACCGTCGTCGTCCACCTCCCGGTAGGCCTCCTCGCCGGCGAGCGGGATGAGCTGCTCGTCGACGGCCACCCGGGTGCGGGCGGGGACGGTCAGGCGCAGGCCGTTGACGGTCTCGTGGCCGGGCAGGGTGAGGTAGGGGTGCCAGCCGAGGACGACCGGCGCGTCCGTCGGCCCGACGTTGCGGGCGCGCAGCTCAGCACCCAGCCGCTGCCCACCGAACCGGAAGACCACCTCGAGGTCGAGCGCGAAGGGGTAGCCCGCGTGCTGCTCCGGGCGGATGGTCGTGGACAGGGTGAGCGCGGCGAGCTCGCCGCTGGTGTCCACGCCGTCGAGCCGCCACCGCGCCCGCCGCACCAGCCCGTGGATGACCTCGGTGTCCTGCGGGTGCATCTCGGGGCGCAGGTCGTACTCGCTGCCGTCGAACGTGTAGCGCCCGCCTCGCAGCCGGTTGGCGAACGGGGCCATGATCGCGAACGCACCCGAGAGGTTGCGCTCGAGCTCGGCGGCCGAGGCGTAACCCGCGGCGAGCTCCACCGTGCCGCCGTCGGGCGTGGACGTCGACCACCGCAGCACGGTCGCCCCGGCGAGCGCGACCTCCAGCCGCGTGCCGCCGTGCCGGACGATGACGGTCGGCTCCCCTCCCAGGTCGCCCCGCTCCATCAGGCCGGCACCACGTTGACGAGCCGCGGTGCGCGCACGATGACCTTCCGGACCGCTCGCTCCCCCAGGGCGCGCTTGACGCCCGGGGTGTCCAGCGCGAGCCGCTCCAGCTCCTCCGCGTCGATCGACACGGGGACCTCCAGCTTGTCGCGGAGCTTGCCGGCGACCTGGACGACGCACGTGACGGTGTCCTCGACCAGCAGCGCCGGGTCGGCGGCGGGGAAGGCCTCGTGGGCCAGTGACTCCCCGTGGCCGAGCCGTCCCCACAGCTCCTCGCAGATGTGCGGGGCGATCGGCGCGAGCATGAGCAGCAGCGGCTCGACGGCCTCCCGTGGCGTCCGGGCCAGACCGGTGAGGTGGTTGTTGAGCACGATGAGGCGGGCGATGGCGGTGTTGACCCGCATCGCCGACATCTCGGTCTCGACCTCGTCGATGGTTCTGGCGACGACCCGGCGGGTCTCCTCGTCGGCGGGCTCGTCGGTGACCAGCAGCTCACCGGAGTCCTCGTCGACGACGTTGCGCCACAGCCGCTGCAGGAACCGCTGGGAGCCGACGACGGCGCGCGTGTCCCATGGACGCGACAGGTCCAGCGGGCCCATCGACATCTCGTACACCCGGAAGGTGTCGGCGCCGTAGGCCTCGTACATGTCGTCCGGGGTCACCATGTTCTTCAGCGACTTGCCCATCTTCCCGTACTCCCGGGAGACCTCCTGCCCCTGCCAGCGGTAGGTCACCTCCCCCGAGCCGTCGGGTGCCGCGACCTCCTCAACCTCGTCCGCGGGCACGTACTGCCCGCGGGAGTCGGCGAAGGCGTAGGCCTGGATGTAGCCCTGGTTGAACAGCCGGTGGAAGGGCTCGGCGCTGGAGACGTGGCCCAGGTCGAACAGGGCCTTGTGCCAGAAGCGGGCGTAGAGCAGGTGGAGCACGGCGTGCTCGACGCCGCCGACGTACAGGTCCGCGCCGCCGAGGGACTTCCCGCCCGTCGGGCCCATCCAGTACTGCTCATTGACGGGGTCGACCAGCCGCTCCTCGTTGTGCGGGTCGAGGTAGCGCAGCTCGTACCAGCACGAGCCGGCCCAGTTGGGCATCGTGTTGGTGTCCCGGCGGTAGGTCTTGACGCCGTCCCCCAGGTCCAGCTCGACCGTCACCCACTCCTCGGCCCGGCCCAGCGGCGGCTCGGGGAAGGAGGTGGCGTCGTCGGGGTCGAAGGTCCGCGGCGAGTAGTCCGGGACCTCCGGCAGGTCGACGGGCAGCATCGACTCGGGCAACGCGTGGACCCGGCCCTCGTCGTCGTAGACGACCGGGAAGGGCTCGCCCCAGTAGCGCTGGCGGGAGAACAGCCAGTCGCGCAGCCGGTAGGTGGTGCGGGCCTCGCCCAGCCCCCTGTCCGAGAGCCACCGGGTGATGGCCGCCTTCGCGTCCTCGACGCCCAGGCCGTTGAGCGAGACGTCCTCGTTCGCCGAGTTGATGATCTCCCCGTCACCGGTCCAGGCGCCACCGGCGAAGTCGGCGGGGGGCCGCACGGTGTGGATGACGTCCAGGCCGTAGGTCTGGGCGAACTCGAAGTCGCGCTGGTCGCCGCCCGGCACGGCCATGATCGCGCCGGTGCCGTAGCCCATGAGGACGTAGTCGGCGACGAAGACGGGCAGCTGCGCACCGTTGACCGGGTTGGTGGCGAAGGCGCCGGTGAACACGCCGGTCTTGGACCGCCCCTCGTCCTGCCGCTCGATCTCCGTCTTGGCGGCGGCCTGCGTGCGGTAGGCGACGACGGCCTCGGTGGGCGTGGCGTGCCCACCCGTCCACTCCTCCGTCGTGCCGTCCGGCCACGCGGCGGGGACGGCGTCGTCGATGAGCGGGTGCTCCGGGGCCACGACCATGAACGTGGCCCCGAACAGCGTGTCCGGACGCGTGGTGAAGACCTCCAGCGCCAGCTCGGCCGACCCGCCCTCGGCCTCCCCCGCGCTCACCCGGGAGGGCAGCGCGAAGCGCACGGTCGCGCCCTCGGAGCGGCCGATCCAGTTGCGCTGCATCGCCTTGACCTTGTCCGGCCAGTCGATGTCCTCGAGGTCGTCCACGAGACGGTCGGCGTAGGCGGTGATGCGCATCATCCACTGGCGCAGGTTGCGCTTGAACACCGGGTAGTTGCCCCGCTCGGAGCGCCCGTCGGCGGTGACCTCCTCGTTCGCCAGCACCGTGCCCAGGCCGGGGCACCAGTTGACCGGGGCGTCGGAGACGTAGGCCAGCCGGTGGGCGTCCAGCGCGGCCGCGCGCGCGTCGTCGCCCATCTCCCCCCAGGGCAGGCCCGACGGCGTGCGCCGGGTGCCGTCGGCGAAGGCGGCCTCCAGCTCGGTGATCGGGCGCGCGGCGCCCCGCCCGCCGCCGGGACGCTCGGCGTCCTCGTCGTACCAGGCGTTGAAGAGCTGCAGGAAGATCCACTGCGTCCAGCGGACGTAGTCGGTGTCCGTCGTCGCGAAGGAGCGGCGCTCGTCGTGGCCCAGTCCCAGGCGCCGCAGCTGGCGGCGCATGGTGACGATGTTCTCCTCGGTCGTCAGACGCGGGTGACGTCCCGTCTGCACGGCGTACTGCTCCGCGGGCAGGCCGAACGCGTCGTAGGCCAGGGCGTGGAGGACGTTCTTGCCCTTCATCCGGTGGTAGCGGCCCACGACGTCGGTGGCGATGTACCCCAGCGGGTGCCCGACGTGCAGTCCCTTGCCCGAGGGGTAGGGGAACATGTCCAGGACGTAGAAGGTGTCGTCCGAGACCGGTCCGGCGAGGTCACCGGTGGGGTTGGGCGCGTGGAACGTGCCGCGCTCCTCCCACCGGTCCTGCCACCTCTGCTCGATCTCGCCGGCGAGGGCGGCCGTGTAGCGGAAGGCGGGCTCCGCCGGGACGGCGGGGGTCGTGTCGGTGCTCATCGAAATCCTCACGGTGGGTGCGGGTCACTCCTGGCAAGAGAAAACCTCCCCGCAGGGAGGTCCGCCGCGCTGATGCGGCGCCGAAGGGCGCCCGCTGAGGTCAGCGCGGCTGCGTAAGGAGGTCCCGTCGCGACATGCCCGCCACCCTACCGCAGCCTGTCGCCGCGACGCCGGGCTGCGAAGCCGGGCTGCGAAGCCGGGGCGCGACGGCGCGGAGGCGGGCACCTGGCGCCGGTCATATGCTCGAGAGCGTTCCGTCATCGTCGTCGCGGCGCCCTCGTGCGCCGCCGAAGGGAGAAGACACATGGCCGCCACCCCCTCGGAGAAGGTGACCTCCAGCCTCCAGGAGGCTCTGGTCGACCTCATCGACCTGTCACTGCAGGCCAAGCAGGCCCACTGGAACGTCTACGGCTCCCACTTCCGTTCCGTCCACCTCCAGCTGGACGAGGTCACCGACGAGGTCCGGCTCGCCTCCGACGACGTCGCCGAGCGCCTCGTGGCGATCGGCGGGGAGCCCGACGGCCGCGCCTCGGCGGTGGCCGACTCCTCGCGGGTGGAGCCGCTGTCGGCCGGGCGCCTGGCCGACGACAAGGTGATCCGGCAGTTCGACGAGCGTCTGCAGGCCGTCGCGGACCGGATCAAGGCCAACCTCGAGGCGATCGAGAGGGAGGACCCGCTCAGCCACGACATGCTGGTCGGCATCGCCACCGGTCTGGAGAAGCAGGCGTGGATGTTCCGCGCCGCAGGCGACCAGGTCTGACCCCTCCCCTCGCCCCCCGGATACGCCGAGAGCGGAGTTGTGTCGTGACACAACTCCGCTCTCGGCGTATCTCTACCCCCCGGGGGTCTAGCGGAAGCGTTGGACGGCTAGGGGGGCGGCCTCCGCGAGGTCGCGGACGGTCGGGTGCTGGTCGGTCCCGCTGAGCAGCTCGCCGAGCGCTCCGGCCGCGACGAACCCGCCGTCGTCGAGGATGTGGACGTGACCGCACGTGCGCTCGACGAGCTCGAGGTCGTGGGACACGAGGACGACGGCGGTGTCGAGGTCCGCCATCACCGGCGCCAGCCGCCGGGTCAGGTTCATCCTCGCCTGCGGGTCCACCGCGGTGAGCGGCTCGTCGAGGACCAGGATCTCGGGCCGGGTGGCCAGGGCCGCGGCGAGCGCGATGCGCTGCTTCTCCCCGCCGGACAGCGTGACGAGCCGCCGGGTCGCGAACTGCGCGGGGAGCGCGACGGCGTCGAGCAGGTCGGTGATCGAGGTGCCGTGGGTGCGGCCGGCCTTGCGGGCCTCGCCCAGCGCGAGCCCCAGCCTCCGCGCCACGGTGACCCGGGGGTCGGTGATCGTGAGCGAGTCCTGTGAGGTGAACCGGACGGCCGCCTTGAACTGCTTGGTGTCGCGGCGCGGGAGACGGTGCACCGGGCGGTCGTTGAAGGTGACGGCTCCCTGGGACGGGCGGATCTGCCCCTGGAGCGCACGGACGAGGGTGGTCTTCCCGGCCCCGGACGGCCCGACGATCCCCACGGGGGCGTCGCCCGTCCGGATCTCCAGGTCCACCCCGCGCAGCACGTGCACCCCGGGGTAACCAGCCCACAGGTCGTCAGCCCGGAGGACCGCGCGTGTCGCCATCTCCAGCTCCCTTCGTCCGCACGCATGCTACGTGCTCGCGCTGGGGCTCAGGACTCGAGCACGACGTCGGCGGGCTCCTTGTCCGGCCGCCAGCCGCGCCACCGGGGGTGGCGCAGTCGACCGGTCGACGTCCACTCGCCGAACTCGACCTCCGCCACCCTGCGCGGGGTCACCCACCGCGCGTCGCGCGCCTCCGCCCGCGGGACGTCGACCGGCGGCGTCTTGCGTTCGTCGCGACCCAGCTCCCGGGCCCACTGCGACGCCTCCCGCTCGGAGAAGCCCGTCCCGACGCGGCCGATGTACCGCAGCTCACCGTCCTCCGGGAGGGCGAGCAGCAGCGACCCGACCTTGCCCTCACGGTTGCCCTGCCCCGGCCGCCACCCGACGACCACCGCCTCCTGCGTCGCGGCGTGCTTGATCTTCAGCCACGAGCGGCTGCGCCGGCCCGGTGTGTACACGGAGTCGCGCCGCTTCGCGACGACGCCCTCGAGCTGCCAGCCCCGGCTCGCCGCGATCGCGGCCTCGAGGTCGCCGTCGAAGGCGGGCGGGACGTCGACCAGCGCGGAGGCCCCGGTGTCGACCACCTCCTCGAGGACCTCGCGCCGTTCGTCGTAGGTGCGGCGGAGCAGGCTGCGTCCCTCGACCTCCAGGGCGTCGAAGAGCATGAGCCGCACCGGGTCCTCCGCGGCGGCGCGCGCGATGACCCGCTGGTCGGTGAGCTGGATGCGCTGCTGGAGCAGACCGAAGTCGGGCCGTCCCGTCGGGGTGAGGGCCACGATCTCGCCGTCGAGGACCGCCGTCGTCGCGTGGACGCACTCGGCGAGGTCACCGAGTTCGGGGTAGCTGGCGGTGACGTCCCGGCCGCTACGGCTCATGAGGCGCACCTGCCCGTCCTCGACGACGACGACGGCGCGCACCCCGTCCCACTTCATCTCGATGGCCCAGTCCGCGGACGGGTCGAGCACGTGCACGTCGCTCAGGGTGGCCATCATCGGCTCGATCGAGGAGGCCGGGGCCGAGCCGGTCTCACCACCACCCGGGCTCCGCTCGCCTCCGCCCCTGCGCGCTCGGGCGCCGCGGCCGCCGCCGTCGTCGTCGTCCCTGCTCGCGCCCATGAGGTGGATGAGCCAGTGGTTGTCCTCGTCGGCGGACCGGCCGCCGGTGTGGATGAGCGCGAAGCGGCTCGTGCGGCCGGGACCGTCGGGGCCGGCGAGCCCGCCGTCCTCCTGCCCGGTGAGGGTGACGATGACCTCCTTGCCCTCGCGCCACTTCTCGAAGGTGTAGGTGCCGTGGTCCCAGATGGTCATCTCCCCGGCGCCGTACTCGCCCTTGGGGATCGTGCCGTGGAAGGTGAGGTACTCCATCGGGTGGTCCTCGGTCTGCACGGCGAGGTGGTTCTTCCTTGGCGACGTCGGCACGCACTTGGGCAGCGCCCAGCTGACCAGGACGCCGTCGTGGGCGAGTCGCAGGTCCCAGTGCAGCCGGCTCGCGTGGTGCTCCTGGATGACGAAGGCGAGGCTGCCGTCGTCGGGGGCGACGGCGGAGGGCACGGGTTCGGGGGTCCTGCTGGCGTCGCGCTTGGCACGGTAGACCTCGAGCCGGTCGCGCCTGGGCTGCCCGCCGGCCTGGTCGGCGGCCTCGGCGAGGTCGGCCATCGGGTCCCCGCGACGCTCGACGCGCTCGAGCACCTCGCGGTGGTCGAGGTGCCGGACGTTCGGGTGGAGGAGCTCGCGCCACGTCCGCGGTGCGGCGACCATGGGGTGCTCGCGGCCGCGCAGCGAGTAGGGCGCGATCGTCGTCTTGTTCTTGTTGTTCTGCGACCAGTCGACGAGCACCTTGCCGCGTCGCAGCTCCTTCTTCATGTTGGAGACGACGAGGTCCGGGTGGTCGGCCTCGAGGCTGCGGGCGAGCTCGCGGGCGACCTCGCTGACCTCCTCCGACGACGCGGTGCCCCGCAGCGGGGCGTAGAGGTGGACTCCCTTGGACCCGCTCGTCACCGGGACCGGCTCCAGACCCATGCCCTGGAGGATGTCCCGGGCGAGCCGTGCGACCTCGACGCACTCGGCCATGCCCGCCCCCTCCCCCGGGTCCAGGTCGAGGACGAGCCTGTCGGGCGGGCGGCGCCGGCCGTCGCTGCCCACCCGCCACTGGGGGACGTGCACCTCCAGGGCCGCGACCTGCGCGAACCAGGCGAGCGTCGCGGCCTCGTTGACGATCGGGTAGGTGTTGACGTGGTCGCTGTGCTCGATGTCGACGCGCTCCACCCAGTCGGGCGCGCCGCTGCCGAGGTTCTTCTGGAAGAAGACCTCACCGGGTGCGTCGGCGGTCCCCACGCCGTTGGGCCAGCGCTTGCGGGTTGCCGGCCGGCCCGCGCAGTGCGGCAGCATGACCGGGGCGATGCGGGCGTAGTAGTCGAGCACGTCGGCCTTGGTGGTCCCGGTGGCCGGGTAGAGCACCTTGTCCAGGTTGGTCAGCCGGAGCCGGTGGCCGTCCACCTGCACCACCACGGGGTCGCCGTCCTTCGCCATGACGCCATGCTGCCCGGCGGCGGCAGGCGTCGCACGCGCCGGGCCGGTCACACGCCGACGGCCCGCGCCCGCTCCGCGCGTTCCCGGACGGCCGCCCGCGCGTCGGCCATGACGAGGTCGGCGTTGATCACCGCCCCGGCCATGACGCCCTGGGCGGCCGACGCGCCCACCATCGCGCTGAGGTCACCGGCGTTGCCCGCGGCCCACACCCCCTCGAGGTCGGTCGCTCCCGTCGGGTCGGTCGTGAGGTGGCGGCCCATCGGGTTCTCGGTCGGCGTGCCGCCGAGCTGCTCGTAGAGCTCGCTCCGGGCCACGAACCGGGGCTGCACGGCGACGGCGTCGACCGGGAAGGTGTGTCCGTCGTCGAGCACGACGGCGTGCAGGCCGTCCCCGTCGTGGACCAGCTCGCGCACCCGCCCGACGACCACGCGGACGCCGAGGGCGGCAAGCTGCTCCCAGCCCTCGTCGTCGGGCTCGGGGGCCTCGTGGAGGAAGAGGGTGACGTCGCTGCTGAGCTGACGCAGCAGGAGCGTCTGGTGCAGCACGTTCGGGCTGGTGCCGAGCACCCCGATGCGCCGGCCGCGCACCTCGTAGCCGTGGCAGTACGGGCAGTGGAGCACGTGGCTGCCCCACAGCTCGCGGACGCCGGGGACGTCGGGCAGCTCGTCGACCAGGCCGGTCGCGAGCAGCAGCCGCCGGCCGGTCACCGTCGCGCCGTCGGCCAGCGTGACCTCGAAGCCGTCGGAGCTGCGGCGGGCCGCGGTGGCTCGGCCGGGACGGATCTGCGCGCCGTAGCCGAGGGCCTCCTCGCGGCCCGCCGCGAGCAGCTCGAGGGGCGCGACGCCCTCACGGCCCAGCAGGTTGTGCGCACCCTCGGCGGGAGCGTTGCGCGGCTCGCCCGCGTCGATGACGACGACGTCGCGCAGTGAGCGGGCGAGGGTCACGGCGGCGCTCAGCCCGGCCGCCCCTCCGCCGACCACGACGACGTCGTGACGGCGCTGGTCGGACGGGTCCGGTGGTGTGGTGGTCCGGGAGGTCATCTCAGTGCTCCTTCGGTGTGGCGTGCGGGTGCGGGATCGGGTCGGAGGTGGTCCGGAGCCGGCCCGGTGGCTCGACACCGGACCGGGGGCGGCGGGCGAGCCAGCCGATGCGGCTGCCGCGGACCCTGAGGCGGCCGCTGGACAGCACCGCGTCCGGGCCGTCGTCGGCCAGGAGGCGGTCGAGGGTGGCCAGGTCCTCGGCCGGCAGCGTTCCCGCGAGCGCGCGCCGCTGGTGGCGCAGCTGCGCCCGGGCGTACTCCTCCGCCCGCGGGTGCCCGGGACCGACCTCGACGGGGAACCGACGCTGCTCGACGACCTCGAGCCCGGCCGCGACGAGCGCGGGCGTCCAGTCGGGGTAGCTGTTCCAGCCCGCCGAGGCGAGGGCCGCGTGGCAGCGCGCCTCCAGACCGTCGCGGCCGACGTCGTCGGGAAGCACGCTGGGCAGGGCGGCCAGCTCGACGACCACCGCGACACCCCCGGGACGCAGCACGTCGTGGACGGCGCGGAGCACGCGGGTCGGGTCGGTGACCTCGTGCAGGGAGCTCGCGGCCCACACGAGGTCGGCCGGGCCGAGGTCGGGCCAGTCCTCGTCGAGGTCTGCGGAAAGCACGGTGAGCCGGTCCGTCAGGCCGTGCGCGCGACTCGTGGCGGCGAGGCGCTCGAGCATCGTGGGCGACCGCTCGAGCGCGACGACGCTCGCGTCGGGGAAGCGGTCGGCCAGTGCCACCGAGCCGGCACCGGTGCCCGCGCCGAGGTCCAGGACGGCCCGGACCTCGCCGAGGTGCTCGGCGGCCCAGGCGGTGACCGCGGGCAGGTACGCGCCGAGGACGTCGGCGTCGAGGTCGAGCAGCTCGGGCAGCGCGGCGGCGTGCGCGTGGTCATGGCCGGCGTGGTCGTGGGCGGCGGGTGCGTCGTGTGGGCCGTGGGCGTCGGGACGGGGCATGCACCAAGGCTAGACGCGCTTTGCTCCCAAGACATAGGATCTTGCGTATGACGCAAGAACTCGACCTGGACGCCGTCATCCGGCAGCGCATCCGCGGGATGCGCCTCGCGCGCGGGTGGTCGCTCGACGCCCTCGCCGCCCGGTGCTACCTCAGCCCCTCGACGCTGAGCCGGATCGAGACCGGACACCGCCGCATCGCGCTCGACCAGCTGGTGCCGATCGCCCGCGCCCTGGACACCACCCTCGACCACCTCGTCGAGGCAGTCGCCGACGACGACGTCGTCATCCGCCCCGAGCCCCGGCACGCGGCGGGCGTCACGACCTGGCTGATGTCACGGGAGAGCACGGTCCGCGGCGTCACCGTCGCCAAGATGCGCTTCTCCCCCGACCACCCCTTCGGACCGGACCGTCAGGGCGTCCACCCCGGACGCGAGTGGTTCACCGTGCTGTCGGGCACCATCCGGCTCTACCTCGGTGACCGGACGATCCTCGTGGAGGCCGGCGACGCCGCCGAGTTCTCCACGATGGTCCCGCACTCGCTCGGGGCGGTGGGCGGACCCGCGGAGATCCTCACGATCTTCGACCAGGACGGCGAGCGCGCGCACCTGCCCGCTCCCGGACGGGGCGGGGTCGTCGACGAGGACGCCGCGAGCGTCGGCGCCGGTTAGACCGGGAACTCCGTGAGCCGCAGCACGGTGAGCGCGCCGGCGACGACGGCAAGGGTCAGGGGGACGGCGAAGGGCTCCCGGCGACGCAGGTGGAGCGCCGTCGCGACGAGCATCATCACGCTGAGCGCACCGGCGGCGACCGGAACGAGGTGGACGGACCGGTCCAGCACGGGAGGCAGCACGAGGCCCAGCGCCCCGGCCGCCTCGAGCACCCCGACGCCCTTGAGCACCGCCGGGTGGAGGTCCTGGACGTAGGTCATCCCGCTCTCGAACAGCGCCCGCCGGGACTTGACCAGCTTGGAGACCCCCGAGCCCAGGAAGACGACCGCCAGCAGGGCCGTGACCACCCACAACCAGATCTCCACGCCCGCTCCCTCCGCACCGTTGCGCCGGCACCACCGTAGGGCTCCGGCGCGGGTCGCGCGGCGGATTCGCCAAAAGGATGCTGCGCCGTCCCGACTGGCGGGAGTACGGTACGGGCACTTCACTGGTCCCCAGCGGTCGGGGCGACACGTCGGTCGAGCCTGCCCGGGAAGGAGTGACATGCGCGCCATCTGGAAGGGTTCGATCACCTTCGGGCTCGTCAACGTGCCGATCTCGGTCTACAGCGCCACCCAGAGCCACGACCTGCGCATGCACCAGGTGCACCACACCGACGGCGGACGGATCCGCTACCAGCGCCGCTGCGAGGTGTGCGGGGAGGTCGTCGAGTGGGACGACATCGCCAAGGCCTACGACGACGGTGAGCGGACGGTCGTGCTCACCGACGAGGAGCTCGCCGAGCTGCCCACCGAGCGTTCCCGCGAGATCGAGATCCTCCAGTTCGTCCCCAGCGAGCAGGTCGACCCGATCATGATGTCCAAGACCTACTACCTCGCCCCGGCGTCGACGTCCGCGAAGTCCTACGCGCTCCTCCGGCGGACCCTGGAGGAGACCGACCGGACGGCGGTCGTCTCGTTCACGCTGCGGCAGCGCACCCAGCTCGGTGCCCTGCGCGTGCGCGACGACGTCATGCTCCTGCAGACGCTCCTGTGGGAGGACGAGGTCCGCCAGCCCGACTTCGCCGGTCTCGACAAGGACGTGCGGATCAGCGCGAAGGAGCTGGAGATGGCCTCCGCGCTCGTGGAGAACTTCTCCGGCGACTTCGACCCGGGCGAGTTCACCGACGAGTACCAGGAGCAGCTGCGCGCCCTCGTCGAGGCCAAGCTCGAGCAGGGCGCAGCGGTCGACACCGAGGAGACCTTCGGCACCGACCGGGAGGAGGGCGAGGAGGCCGAGGTCCTCGACCTCATGGAGGCGCTGCGCCGCTCGGTGTCCGCCGCCAAGGAGAAGAAGGCGAGTGGCGACGGCTCGTCGACGGGCTCGGCCAAGGCCTCGGGCACCAAGGCGGGCAGCGGCCGGTCCTCGAGCGCGCGGAGCACGTCCTCGAGCACCAAGGCGTCGTCGGCCGCGAAGTCCACCTCGAGCTCGAGCGGTGAGAAGCCCGCGTCGTCGTCGTCGAAGAAGTCGACGAGTCGCAAGAAGGCGAGCACGAAGAAGACGGCGTGACGCCAGGCCCGCGGGCGGCGACCGCCCCGGGACGGACCGCCCGGGGAATGGCCACCCGTCGTGGCGGGTTGTCGCTGACATGACTTCATCGATCCATGTCGACGTCTGGTCCGACATCGCCTGCCCCTGGTGCTACATCGGCAAGCGCAAGTTCGAGGCCGGGCTCGCGGCCTTCGCCGGCGCCGACGACGTCACCGTCACCTACCACTCCTTCGAGCTGTCCCCCGACACCCCGGTCGACTTCGAGGGCAGCGAGGTCGACTTCCTCTCCGCGTACAAGGGCCTCCCCGAGGAGCAGGTCGAGCAGATGCTCCGGCAGGTCACGATGATCGCCTCCTCCGTCGGTCTGCACTACGACTTCGACTCCGTGCGGCACACCAAGACCCTCCTCGCCCACCAGGCCCTCCACGCCGCCAAGGAGCAGGGCAGGCAGCTCGAGCTCGTCGAACGGCTCTTCGCCGCGTACTTCGAGGAGGGGCGGCACGTGGGCCGGGTCGACGAGCTCGTCGCGCTCGGGGCGGAGGTCGGTCTGGACGCCGACGCGCTGCGCCACGCGCTCGAGAACGAGACCCACGCCGACGCCGTCGCCGCCGACATCGCCCAGGCCCGCGCCTACGGGATCCAGGGCGTGCCGTTCTTCGTCATCGGCGGCAGGTACGGCGTCTCGGGCGCGCAGGCTCCGGAGGTCTTCACCCAGGCGCTCGAGCAGGTCCGCTCGGAGTCGGTGACGGCCCGGTGAACGAGCTGCCGCTGACACCGCCACCGGCCGGGCTGACGACGCTCGGCTCCGACGACGCCGCGATGTGTGTCGACGGGGTGTGCGCCGTGCCGGACGCCGTCGAGCAGGGCCTGGACGAGACCGCGGCCGAGCTCCCGCGCTGACACCGGCCCGGGCGCTCCCCGTCCGGTCTACGCTGGCGGGACCGCGTCGGCTGTCGGACGGAGCACCATGAGCACCACCGAGGACGACCGCGGGCGATTCACCGGGCTGCGCCGCTACAACGTGCTCGCCGCCGTGGTCCACGCGGTCCAGGCCGTACTCGTGGTGCTGCTGGCCACCGACTTCACCCTGCCGGTCACCGGCAGCTACCTGGCCGGCCCACCCGGGAGCCCGCCCGGTGAGGCGGTGACGCTGTGGGACGTGCCGATCCCGCTGGCCATCGCGGCGTTCCTGGCGCTGTCGGCCCTCTTCCACGTCATCGTCGCGTCCCCGACGTACTTCGGCCGCTACCGCTCGGGCCTGCGGCAGGGGCACAACTACTTCCGCTGGGTCGAGTACTCCCTGTCCAGCTCCCTGATGATCGTCGTCATCGCCCAGCTCGTCGGCATCTCCGATGTCGTGGCACTGCTCGGCCTGTTCGGCGTGAACGCCGCGATGATCCTCTTCGGCTGGCTCCAGGAGCGCTACCACCAACCCGGCGACGGCGGCTGGCTGCCGTTCGCCTTCGGCTGCATCGCCGGGGCCGTCCCCTGGGTCGGGATCGTCGTCTACACCGTGGCCCCCGGGTCGACGACCGGTGCGGAGCCGCCGGGGTTCGTCTACGGGATCATCGTGTCGCTGTTCCTGTTCTTCAACGTCTTCGCGCTGGTGCAGTGGCTCCAGTACCGGCGGGTGGGCAGGTTCCGCGACTACCTCGTGGGAGAGCGGCTCTACATCACGCTCAGTCTCACCGCGAAGTCGGCGCTGGCCTGGCAGATCTTCGCGGGGACGCTCGCGGCCTGACCCGGGCGCACGTCGGGAAGTGCCGCGCGGCAGCCCGCCGCGCCGCCGCCACTTCCGGGCGTCGGTCAGTACCGGCTGACGATGACGAGGTCGTCGCGGTGGACGACCGCGCGCGGGTGCGGGGTGCCCTCCTCGTCGCGCAGCTGGGTAGTGGTCTTGCCCTGGATCTGGCGCACCTCGACGGCGCTGTGGCCGACGATGCCGCGGGCCATGACCCGTCCCGCCGTCGTCGCCAGCTCCACGGGGTCCCCCGGCTCGAAGTCGCCCTCGACGCCGACGATCCCCGCGGCGAGCAGGGAGCGCTTGCCGTGGGTGATCGCGTGGACCGCGCCGT
This sequence comes from Georgenia sp. H159, assembly GCF_035607575.1. Taxonomy (NCBI): domain Bacteria; kingdom Bacillati; phylum Actinomycetota; class Actinomycetes; order Allobogoriellales; family Allobogoriellaceae; genus Georgenia; species Georgenia sp. H159. The sequence continues at coordinate 414,575 of NZ_JAYDZY010000006.1, forward strand.
CGTCCAGCACCAGGCGCCCGCTGGTGCGCGCGGCGTGGGCCAGCCAGAGCCGGCGGGTGCTCTTGCGCCGCCCGGTGGCCGCGAACCAGGTGCCCACCCGCTCCCCCGCCAGCGCCTGGGCGGCGTTGTCCGCGGCCGTGAGCACCACGGGCACCCCCGCGCTCGTCGCGATGGACGCGGCCTCGAGCTTGGTGACCATCCCGCCGGTGCCGATGGTGGTGCCGCGGCCGGTGACCTCGACGCCCTCCAGCTCCTCCGGTCCGCGCACCTCATCGATCCGCCGGGTGCCCGGCCGGGACGGCGGCCCGTCGTAGAGTCCGTCGACGTCGGTGAGCAGGACGAGCGCGTCGGCACGGACGAGGTGGGCGACGAGCGCGGCGAGGCGGTCGTTGTCACCGAAGCGGATCTCGTCGGTCGCCACGGTGTCGTTCTCGTTGACGATCGGCACGACGCCGAGCGCGAGGAGGCGGCCCAGCGCGCGCTGGGCGTTGCGGTAGTGCTGCCGGCGGATGAGGTCCTCGGCGGTGAGCAGCACCTGGCCCACCCGGCGCCCGTGCTCGGCGAAGGCCTCGGTGTACCGGGCCACGAGGATGCCCTGCCCCACCGAGGCGGTGGCCTGGGCGGTGGCGAGGTCGGTGGGGCGCATCGGCAGGCCGAGCGGTGCGATCCCGGCTGCGATCGCACCGGAGGACACGAGCACGACCTCCTGCCCGGCCGCCCGCCGGTCGGCGATGACGGTGACGAGCCGGCGCAGCCGGTCGACGTCGAGGCGTCCACCGGGCGCCGTCAGCGAGGACGAGCCGATCTTGACGACGACCCGCCCGGCAGCGGCGACGCCGGCACGGTCATGCAGTGGGGTCACGGTCCTATTGTGCCGTGGGCGGTTCCTCCGCCTCGGGGGTGGCCCAGTGACCGGACTCCCGCTCCGTCCACAGCTCGTCCCGCGCCTGGGTCTTGGCGTCCATCCGCTCCTGGTACTCGCGGCGCTTGTCCGCGCGCGTGGTGCGCGGCGCGTACGCCGCGTCCTCGAGCCGCAGGTCACTGCCGCGCGGGCCGAGCAGCTCGGCGCCGGTGAGCATGGTGGGCTCCCAGTCGAAGATGACGCCGCCCTCGTCCGGGCCGATGACGACCTCGTCGCCCGGCTTGGCACCGGCCTTGAAGAGCTCGTCCTCCACGCCGAGCCGGGCGAGCCGGTCGGCGAGGTAGCCGACGGCCTCGTCGTTGGCGAAGTCCGTCTGACGCACCCAGCGCTCGGGCTTGCTGCCCCGGACCTGGTAGAAGACACCCTCGTGCCGGTTGCGCCGGGTCACGGTGAAGCCGGCGTCGTCCACGGCGCGGGGGCGCAGGACGACGCGGGTCGCCTCCGTCGGCGGCGCCGCGGCGCGGGCCTCGGCCACGAGCCCCGCCAGCGCGAAGGACAGCGGGCGCAGGCCCTCGTGGCTGACGGCGGAGATCACGTGGACGCTCAGGCCCCGCGCCTCGAGCTCGGGGCGGACCATGTCGGCGAGCTCACGGGCCTCGGGCACGTCGACCTTGTTGAGGACGACGACGCGCGGCCGCTCCGCGAGCGGGAGCCGACCGCTCACCGCGAGGTCCTCGGCGTAGGCGGACAGCTCGGCCTCGATGGTGTCGAGGTCGCTGATCGGGTCGCGGCCCGGTTCGAGGGTCGCGCAGTCCAGCACGTGGACGATGACGGCGCAGCGCTCGATGTGCCGCAGGAAGTCCAGTCCCAGCCCCTTGCCCTGGCTCGCCCCGGGGATGAGGCCGGGGACGTCGGCGACCGTGAAGCGCTCGTCGCCCGCCTGGACGACGCCGAGGTTGGGGACCAGCGTGGTGAAGGGGTAGTCGGCGATCTTCGGGCGGGCGGCCGACATGGCGGCGATGAGGCTGGACTTGCCGGCGCTGGGGAAGCCCACGAGCGCGACGTCGGCGACGCTCTTGAGCTCGAGGACGAGGTCCGCGGTCTCCCCCTCCTCGCCGAGCAGCGCGAAGCCGGGCGCCTTACGGCGCGGGGAGGCCAGGGCGGCGTTGCCCAGTCCACCGCGGCCGCCTGCCGCGGCGACATAGCGGGTGCCGGCGCCGACGAGGTCGGCCAGCACGTCGCCGTCGACGCTCTTGACGACGGTGCCGTCGGGGACGGGCAGGACGAGGTCGGCGCCGTTCTTGCCGTACTTCAGGTCCCCGCCGCCCTGCGTGCCGTTGGTGGCGCGGCGGTGCGGGGAGTGGTGGTAGGACAGCAGCGTCGTCGTCTGCGGGTCCACCTCGAGGATGACGTCACCGCCGCTGCCGCCGTTGCCGCCGTCGGGGCCGCCGAGCGGCTTGAACTTCTCCCGGCGGATGGAGGCGACGCCGTTGCCACCGTTCCCGCCGGCCACGTGCAGCACGACACGGTCGACGAAGCTGGCCATCTCTCCTCCTTCTCATCCCCCCTCTCGCCGACAGCGGAGTTGTTCGGTGAACAGCTCCGCTCTCGGCGAGGGGGTACTAGCGGTGAATACAGCAGCGGGGGCGGACGGCCCGTGCCGTCCGCCCCCGCCTGAAGCGTGATGCCGGTGTGTCGCTCAGACCTCGGCCGCGACGACGTTGACCGTCTTGCGGCCGCGGCGGCTGCCGAACTCGACGGCACCGGCAGCGAGCGCGAACAGGGTGTCGTCCTTGCCGCGGCCGACGTTCTCGCCGGGGTGGAACTTGGTGCCGCGCTGGCGGACGATGATCTCGCCGGCGTTGACGACCTGACCGCCGAAGCGCTTGACGCCGAGGCGCTGGGCGTTGGAGTCGCGACCGTTCCGGGTGGAGCTGGCGCCCTTCTTCGTTGCCATCTCAAGCCTGCTTTCGTGTGTAAAGGACGGGGGTGACGAGGCCCAGAGGGCTACTTGATGCCGGTGACCTTGACGCGGGTCAGCTCCTGGCGGTGGCCCTGGCGCTTGCGGTAGCCGGTCTTGTTCTTGAACTTCTGGATCGTGATCTTCTTGCCGCGCTCCGCGCGCACGATCTCGGCGGTGACGGTGACCTTGGCGAGGTCCTCCGCACCGGTGGTCACCTTGTCGCCGTCCACGAGCATGAGCGGGGTGAGGTTGACGGTCTGCCCAACCTCGCCGTCAACCTTGTTCATGACGACGACGTCGCCGACGGACACCTTCTCCTGTCGGCCGCCGGCCTTGACGATCGCGTACACCACGTTGCTGCTCATCTCTGTCGTTACGGGACCTCGCACAGCGGCCGTGAGGCTGCACCGCGCGGGGCGTGTAAGGGACGGCGCGTCTGAGACGCACCGACGTTCTAGGGTACGCGCCACGTCCCCACCGGGCAAATGTCGCCAGCCCGCCGATCCGGCGGATCCGGTGTGCTTTCGCGCACACGACCCACCGCCCCCTCTCTCTCCCGCCGAGAGCGGAGTTGTTGCGCCGAGCCCCTGCGCCGAGAGCGGAGTTGTTGCGCCGAGCCTCCGCGCCGAGAGCGGAGTTGTTGCGCCGAGGAGCGCCGCTCTCGGTGCGCGGGTGGGGCGCCGCCGGCACGAGCGCAACAACTCCGCTCTCGGCGCGTTAGGGGTGGGCGGCGACCGCCGCCGGTGCGTGGCTGGGGCGCCCGCCGTCGGCGCGTGCGCAACAACTCCGCTCTCGGCGCGTGGGGGGGGGTCGGCGCGTGGGTGGGGGGCGTCAGGGGCCGGGGGCGGCGACGGCCTCCTCGACGGGGGTGTCGCCGCCGATGACCTCGAGGACCTGGCGGGCGCTGGCCGGCCGGTCCAGGACCGCGACGATGACGGCGGCGACGTCCTCCCGTGGGACCTGTCCCCTGCCGGTGCTCGCAGCGACCCGTACCCGGCCGGTGCCGGGGTCCTCGGTGAGCCCACCCGGGCGCACGACCGTCCAGTCGAGGTCGCGGGCGATGACGTCGTCGTCGGCGGCCTTCTTCGCGTCCAGGTAGACGCTGAACACGTCCTCACCCCCGCCGCCGCCGCTGTCGGCGCCCATGGCCGAGACCATGACGTACCGGCGCACGCCCGCCTGCTCGGCGGCGTCGGCCAGCAGCACGGCGGCGTCCCGGTCGACCGTCTCCTTCCGGGCGGCGCCGCTGCCCGGCCCGGCACCGGCGGCGAAGACGACGGCGTCGGCCCCCTCGAGCACGGCAGCGAGGTCGGCGACGCTCGCCTGCTCGAGGTCGAGCACCGCGACCTCCGCCCCGTTCGCCTCGAGGTCGGCACGGTGGTCGGGGTTGCGGACGATGCCCACGGGCGTGTCCCCCCGTTCGGCCAGCCGGCGTTCGAGGTGCTGGGCGATCTGTCCGTGCCCTCCGGCGATGACGACTCTCATGGCACTCCTTCCGGTCGGGTCCCCATCCTCGCCGCGGGCGGCGGGAGGGGCCACCGGGCTCAGCCGATCTCGGCGACCGCCGCGCTGATCGCCTCGACGTACTCGGTGAGGCCCCAGTCGAGGGACAGGGCGGTGGGTGGGGACATCGCCGCGACGAGCTGGTCACCGACGATGTGGGCCACGGCGCCGTCGGCGACGGCGGGGATCGCCTGTGCGTAGGACTGGCTGAGGAAGGTGTCCACCTCGTCCTGGGTGCTCGCGTAGTTGACGATGAGCTCGGCGTCGAGCTGGTCGGTCTGCTCGTAGGACAGGGAGTAGACGAAGGTCTCCTCACCGGTGTCCAGCGCCTCGACGGACGGCGCGCTCTCCAGGCCGAGGTCGAGGAGGAAGTCGACGCGTGAGTCGGCCGGCTTGTAGACGTAGAAGGTGCCACCGACGTCCCAGATCGCCGCGACGGTCACGCCCTGGAGCTCGGGGTGCGCACCGGCGGTCTCCTCGAGGGTCGCGTCCAGGTCGGCCACGAGCGACTCGGCCTCGGCGTCCAGCCCGAGGGACGTGCCGACGATGGTGATGACCTCCCGCCACGGCGTCGTCCACGGCTCCTCCGGGTAGACGACGGTGGGCGCGATCTCGCTGAGGAGGTCGTACTGCTCCTGCGTCACGCCCGAGTACGGCGCGAGGATGACGTCGGGCTCGAGGCCGGCGATGTCCTCGTACGCGGGCTCCTCGACGCCGGCGGGCACGATGGTCGGCTGTTCGTCGACGTCGGCGAGCGCCTCGTTGACCCACGGCAGCAGGCCGTTCTCGTCGACGGCGTAGGTCTGCGCCTCGATCCCGACGGGGACGACGCCGAGGGCGAGTGCCGCCTCGGTCGAGCCCCAGCCGAGGGTGACGACGTCGGTGGCGTCGCCGGGGACCTCGGTGGTGCCGAAGGCGTGCTCGACGGCGACGGGCTGGTCGCCGCCGTCGCTGGTGGCAGCGGCGCCGCTGGTGGCGCCGTCGTCGTCGGCGGGCTCCGTGGAGCAGGCCGCGAGGGCGAGGACGGCGGCGGCGGCGAGGACCGCGCGCCGGGTGAGGTGTCGGGACACTGGGGCTCCTTGGTGAGGGTGGGGTGGTCAGGCGTCGGTGGAGTCGTGGTGGCCGTCCACCCGCCCGATGGGGATGACCATGGGCGAGCCGTAGACGGGGTCGGGGACGATCCGGGCACGCAGGCCGAAGGCCTCGGCGACGAGGTCCTCGGTGAGGACGTCGCGGGGGTTGCCGAGGGCGCGGACCGCGCCGTCCTGCATGACGACGAGGTGGTCCGCGTAGCGCGCCGCGAGGTTGAGGTCGTGGAGGACCATGACGACGGTGCGGTCCCGCTCCCGGTTGAGCTGGAGCAGGAGGTCGAGGACCTCGAGCTGGTGGGTGACGTCGAGGAACGTCGTCGGCTCGTCGAGGAGGAGGACGTCGGGGTCCTGGGCGAGCGCCATCGCGATCCACACCCGCTGCCGCTGCCCGCCGGAGAGCTCGTCGACCCGCCGTGCCGCGAGTGCCAGGGTGCCGGTGGCCTCGAGGGCGGAGGCGACGACGTCGTCGTCCTGGGCGTTCCACTGCCGGAACCAGCCCTGGTGAGGGTGGCGTCCCCGCGCGACGAGGTCGGCGACCGTGATCCCCTCCGGCGCGGTGGGGCTCTGCGGGAGGATCCCGATCGTGCGGGCGACGTCGCGGGCGGGCAGGCCGTGGATCGGCTCGCCGTCGAGCAGGACGCTGCCGCCCACCGGGCGCAGGAGGCGGGCCAGCCCACGCAGCAGGGTGGACTTGCCGCAGCCGTTGGCTCCGACGATGACGGTGATCGAGCCGGGTGGCACGGTGAGGTCCAGCCCGCTGACGACCTCACGGCCGTCGTACGCGAGGGAGAGGCCGGCGGCGCGCAGCTGGTGACCGGTCATGCGGAGCGCCCCTGGCGGTCGGCGGTGGCGAGCAGCCACAGCAGGTAGGTGGCACCGACGGCGCCGGTGACGATTCCCACGGGGACCTCCAGGGACGGGACGACGTGCTGCGCGACGAGCTCGGCGGCCAGCACGACGACGGCGCCCACGAGGGCGGCCGGGACGAGGGCGAGCCCGCCCGTGGGCAGCAGCCGCCGGGCGATCGGGGCGGAGACGAAGGCGACGAAGGCGACGGGACCGGCGAAGGCGGTGGCAGCGGCGGCCAGGGCGACGGCGATCGCCAGCGCGGACAGTCGCGCCGGCTCCACCCGGACGCCGAGCCCACCGGCGGCCTCGTCCCCGAGCTCGAGCGCACGGATGCTGCGGGCGACGACGGCGACGAGCGGCAGCAGGACGACGACGGCGAGCGCGAGCACCCCGACCTCCCGCCAGCGCGGGGTTCCCAGGCTGCCGACCATCCACACGAGCGCCGACCGCACGTCGGTCACCTGGCTGCGGGTGAGGAGGTAGCCGATGACTCCGTTGACCGCGAAGGCCATGCCGACCCCGATGAGGACGAAGCGGTAGCCGGTCACTCCGTCGCGCCAGGCGAGGACGTAGATGAGGGCGGCGACGGCAGCGGCGCCCAGCACGGCGGCGACGCCGACGGCAGCACCGGAGAGCCCGAGCACGGTGATCGCGAAGACCGCGGCGGCGCTCGCGCCCCCGCTGACGCCGAGGATGTCCGGGCTGGCCAGCGGGTTGCCGAGGACGGTCTGGAAGATGCCCCCGGAGACACCGAGGGCGACCCCGACGAGGGCCGCGAGGACGACCCGCGGCAGGCGGAGACGCCCGATGGTGAAGGCGCCCTCCCCGCTGCCCCCGCCGAACACCCCGGCGGCGTAGTCGAGGAGCGCACCGGTGTGCCCGCCCCACGTGAGGCTCACCCATGCCAGGGCGAGCACGACGGCCAGGAGGACGAGGGTGACCGTGGCCGTGCGCCGTCGTCGGGCACGCCGGACCGCCTGGAGCACCTCGTGGGCGTCCCGGGTCGGTGCCGCGCCCGGTGCGGGCGCCGTCGTCGTCACAGGCCCGCCAGCCGGGAACGGCGCACGATCGCGATCATCGCCGGCGCGCCGACGAAGGCGACGACCAGCCCGGCCTCGAGCTCACCGGGCCGCGCGACGAGCCGCCCGAGGACGTCGGCGGCGAGCAGCAGCGTCGGGCCGACGACGACGGCGGCGGCGAGGATCCAGCGGTAGTCAGGACCGGTGAAGGCGCGGATGACGTGCGGCACGACGAGCCCGACGAAGACGATCGGCCCGGCCAGTGCGGTGGCCCCGCCCGCGAGGAGCACGGCGGCGACGATGGCGAGGAGACGGGCCCGGCCGACGGCGAGGCCGAGGCCGCGGGCGACGTCGTCACCCATCGCCAGCAGGTTGAGGGCCCTCCCGGACAGGAGTGCGAGAAGGGCCCCGACGACGAGGAAGGGCACCAGGGCGAGGAGGACGTCCCCACCGGCCCCGCTCCCCCGGCCCGCGAGGGAGCCGACGGACCAGAAGCGGTAGGCGTTGGTCGCCGTCGTGCTGCCGAGGAGCAGGAGGGTGAGGACGGAGGTGATGCCGGCGGTGAGCGCGGTCCCGACGAGCGCGAGCCGGACGGGGGTGCTGCCCTGCCGACCGCTCGCCCCGATCCCGTAGACCACGACCGTGGCGGCGGCCGCCCCGGCGAAGGCGAACCAGACGTACGCGGACGGGCTGGTGATGCCGAGGACCGTGATCGCCAGCACGACGAGGAGCGAGGCTCCCGCGTTGATGCCGAGGATCCCCGGGTCGGCGAGCGGGTTGCGCGTGACGCCCTGCATGAGGGTGCCGGCGAGGCCGAGGGCGGCGCCGACGAGGAGGCCGACGGCGGTGCGCGGCAGACGCTGGTCGAGGACGACGCTGTGGTCGTTGTCGCCCGCCACGCGGGCGGTGAGCGCCTCGAGGACCGTGGCGAGCGGGATGTCCCGGGCACCCAGCGCCAGGCTGGCGGCGACGGCGACCAGCAGGAGCGCGACGGCGCCGCCGAGCGCGAGGAGCCGGCGGCTCGTCGGCTGGGTGCGTCGGGGGGCCTCGGTGAGGGTCGCGGTCATCGACGGGTGCTGCAGGCGCTCACTGCGCCTCACTCCGGCCCTGCCGCCAGTAGCCCATGAAGGCCACCCGACGACGGCACACGCCGGCCTCGCTCACGAGCGTGCGGCGCAGCGTCTTGATGACCCCGGCCTCGCCGGCGAACCAGGCGTAGAACTCCGAGCCGCAGCGCTCGCCGCGGCCGCAGGAGTCGATGGGCTGGATCTGCAGGACGGGCGAGTCCCACAGCAGCTGGGTGTCGACGTCGACGTCCTCGAGGGCCTGCCGGACGACGGCGCGCGCGTCGTCGACGACGGCGGCGTGGGAGCCGACCCATCTGCGGACCGCGGGGACGAGCTCGTGCCCGTGGGGGTGCCCGTTGCGGATGAGCCAGGTGAGGTGCGCGTCCGGGGGCAGGGTGACGTCCAGGACGTCCCCCGGTCCGGGGACCTCGACGAAGGCCTGGGCGCGCCGGCCGGGGGGCAGGCTCTCGAGGATGGAGCAGATCGCGGGGACGGCGGTCTCGTCCCCGGCGAGGAGCAGCTCGGTGGCGTTTCCCGGTGCCCAGTCGGCGCCGACGGCGTGGTCGCGGGAGCGGGCGTCGGGCCCGACGAGGACGAGGCGGTCACCCGCGGCGGCGCGCAGCAGCCAGCGCGAGGCGGGGCCGGCGTCGCCGTGGAGGACCATGTCGATGTCGACCTCGGCGGCCTCGGGCCGGACCGCGCGCACGGTGTAGGTGCGGAAGGGGCTGCGGCGGTCCTCGGGGGCCTGGCGCCAGCGCTCGTACCACGTACCCGCGAGGATGGTCTCGGGGTCGTCCTGCCCGACGTCGGTGAGGTGGCCGTCCTCGAGCGGCAGGAGCAGCTTGACGCGCTGGTCGTGGCCGTGGGTCCCGAACCAGCGCAGGTCCGGGCCGGTGAGGGTGACGCGGCGGAAGCTCGGGCCGAGGGTGGTGACCCTGTCGACCTCGACCGCGAACGGCCGGTAGGCGGGGCGTCCGTCGAGGGGGACGTCCTGCCGGGCCTCGGCGGTGCTCCGTGGTGAGGTAAGCATTACCTAAGTTAATCACCTCCCCCCGCCTCGACGCCAGATGCGGGGCGATGTCGGTCCCTGCTGGCACGCTGGGGCCATGGACGACGACGCTCGGGTCCCGCTGTCGGGGGCGCACCTGCTCGCGTCCTTCTTCGCCTCCGCGCCGGTCGCGACCCACCCCGCCACCCGGGCACGCCTGCCCAGGGTCCGGGCGCACCTGCTCACCTACCTCGACACCGAGGGCGAGCAGTGGCTGACCCCCGACGAGCTCGTCCTCGTCGGTGCCGAGCGCCAGCTCGAGCCGGTCGACGCCGTCGTCCGGGTGACGGGTGCGGAGGTCGTTGTGGCCGCGCTCCCCGGCTTCTGCCACCCGGCGTGGCTGCTCCCCGCCTCCCGTGACGCCCGGACCCAGCTGCAGGTCGTGGCGGCGCTGCGTCAGTGGGTCACCGACCACGGCTACCTCACCGGGCCGGGAGCCCGCTACCTCCTCGAGCGGGTCGACGAGGCAGTGCGCCGTGCCCAGGCGACGCTCAACGGCTCACCGACGGCGTAGGAGGGCAGACGGGCTCGCCCGCCCCGTGGGTCACGGGGCGGGCGAGAGGGTCGTGCCGTGCTCAGGCGGTGACGGGACCGCCGGAGGTGACGCGGCGGTGTCCGCGCTTGCGGCGCGGCGGCGCCTCGTCGGTCCCGGACGCGTCCGCGGTCGTCACCGGCTCGGGCGCGGCCTCTGCGGCGGGCGGCTGCTCGGGTGCGGCCTCTGTGGCGGGCGGCTGCTCGGGTGCGGCGGTCTGCCCGGCGCCCGACTCCGGTGCGGCAGCCTGCTCGGCGGAGGGCTGCTCCGGTGCGGACGCGGACGCGGACTGCTCCGGTGCGGCGGCCTGGTCGGACGCGGACTGCTCCGGTGCGGCGGCCGCCTCGGCGGCGGACTGCTCCGGTGCGGACTCCCGACGCGACGCGCTCCGCCTGGACCGACCGCGCTTGGCCGGTGCGGCCGTCTCGGCCGCACCGTCGGTGTCGGTGGGGGCGCTCTCCTCCCGTCCCGCGGGCAGCGCGGCGGCGAGCGCCTCGAGGGAGGCGCGGACGTCGTCGGCGGCCTGGGTCGACTCGACCGAGGCGTCGTCGGCGACCGGTTCGTTGGCGGCCGCGTCCTCGGTGCGGGCGCGGCTCCCCCTGGGCGCCCGCCCCCTGGCGGACGCCCCGCGCTCGGGTGCGGAGTCCTCGGCGGGGGCCGTGCCCTCGCCGGGTGCCGCGGCCTCCGCGCCCTCGAGGGCTGCCGGTTCGTCGCCACCCTCCTGGTGAGCCTGCGCTGCTGCTGCCGCAATGGTGGCCAGGGTGGCCTTGACGGCCTCGCGAGCCGCCACAGCGTCCGGGTCGTCCGACGGCGCGACGACGGGGGTCTCGGCCGGGCGGGAGCCGCCGTTGCGCTGCTTGCGGCGGCGCCCCTCTCCGTCACCGGAGGAGCCCTTCTCGACGGGGTGGTCGTGGACGACGTACCCGCGGCCGCCGCAGTGCTCGCACGGCTCGCTGAAGGCCTCGACGAGGCCCTGGCCGACGCGCTTGCGGGTCATCTGGACCAGGCCGAGCGACGTCACCTCAGCCACCTGGTGGCGGGTGCGGTCGCGGCCCAGGCACTCGACCAGGCGGCGCAGGACGAGGTCCCGGTTGGACTCGAGCACCATGTCGATGAAGTCGATGACGATGATGCCGCCGATGTCGCGCAGCCGGAGCTGACGCACGATCTCCTCGGCGGCCTCGAGGTTGTTCTTCGTCACCGTCTCCTCGAGGGTTCCCCCGGAGCCGACGAACTTGCCGGTGTTGACGTCGACGACCGTCATCGCCTCGGTGCGGTCGATGACCAGCGAACCGCCCGAGGGCAGGTAGACCTTGCGGTCCATGGCCTTGGCGAGCTGCTCGTCGATGCGGTGCTCGGCGAACACGTCCGCGGAGTGCGTCCAGTGGTGCATGCGGTGGGCGAGGTCCGGGGACAGCTCGCGCACGTACGTCGAGATGGTGTTCCACGCGCCGTCACCGGAGACGACGAGCGAGCCGAAGTCCTCGTTGAAGACGTCGCGGACCACGCGGACCGCGAGCTCGGGCTCACCCTTGAGGAGCACGGGCGCGGACTTCGCGGACTTCGCCTTGGCCTCGATGTCCGCCCACTGGGCGGTGAGGCGCTCGACGTCGGCGCGCAGCTGCTCCTCGGTGGCGCCCTCGGCGGCGGTGCGGACGATGACGCCCGCGCCCTCCGGGACGATCTCCTTGAGGAGCTTCTTCAGGCGGGCGCGCTCGTTCTCGGGGAGCTTGCGCGAGATCCCCGTCATCGCACCGGAGGGCACGTAGACGAGGTACCGGCCGGCGAGGGTGACCTGCGCCGTGAGCCGGGCGCCCTTGTGGCCGATCGGGTCCTTGGTGACCTGGACGAGCACGGGGTCGCCGGAGGACAGCGCCTGCTCGATGCGGCGGGGCTGGCCCCCCATCCCGACGGCGTCCCAGTTGACCTCACCGGCGTACAGGACGGCGTTGCGCCCCTTGCCGAGGTCGACGAAGGCGGCCTCCATGCTCGGCAGCACGTTCTGCACCCGGCCGAGGTAGACGTTGCCGACCATCGAGCTCTGCGTCTCCTGGGCGACGTAGTGCTCGACGAGCACGCCGTCCTCCAGGACCGCGATCTGGGTGCGACCGTCGCGCTCACGCACGACCATCGCGCGGTCGACGGCCTCCCGGCGGGCGAGGAACTCGGCCTCGGTGATGGTGTTGCGGCGGCGACCGGCGTCGCGTCCGTCGCGCCGGCGCTGCCGCTTCGCCTCGAGACGGGTCGAGCCCTTGAGCGCGGTGATCTCCTCGCGCGCGGCGCGGCCCTCGCGAGAGGTCGCCGAGCCGTCGTCACCGCGGCCGTTGCCGCCGCCGCTGCTGCCCCGGCGCCGGCGCCGACGGCGGCGGCTGCTCGTCTCGTCGTCCTCGGAGTCGGTCGAGTCGCTGGAGTCGTCGTCGCGCCTGTCGGTGGAGGCCGGAGTCGCCTCTGCGGCCGGCTCGGCGCTCTCGTCCTCGCTCGAGTCGTCCTCGCCGCTGTCGGAGTCCTCGCGGTTGCCTCCGCGGTTGCGACGGCCGCGGCCGCCGCGACGACGACGGCGACGCTGGCCGCCCTCGCCGGTGCTCTCGCCGGTGCCGTCCGTGCTCTCGCCGGTGTCGTCCGTGCCCTCGTCCTCACCGGAGCCCGAGGTGTCCTCGGCCGGCTCGGCGGTGCGGGTGTCGTCGGCCTGCGGGGCCGGAGCGGTCTCCTCCGGTGCGGCGGCCGGTGTCTCCTCCACCCGTGCACGCGGCGGTCCCGCCTCGGCCCGCACGCGGCGGCGGGCGCGGCTCGGGTCCGGCGCCTGGAAGAGCAGTGCGGTGGCGGGCAGGCGAACGTCCTCGACGTCCTCCTCCTCGTCCTCGTCCGTGACGGGCTCGGCGGCCTGGTCGGCCGCGCTGAACGCCGCGAGGACGTCGATCTTCTGCTCGGGGTTGCGTGCCGGGCGCTTGCGGCCGCTCGGCTGGGGGGCGGCCTGCTCGTCCGCGGCGTCCACCGGCTCGGTGGTCTCCGCCTGCTCGGTGGCCTCCGCCGGCTGCTGCTCGGGCGCCGGCGTGGCCTTGCTCCGGCTCGAGCGGCTCTTCACCGGCCGGCCCGCGGCCGGCGCGTCCTGCTCGGTGGCGGCCGGTGACTTCGCCCGGCTGCGCGTGGACCGGGCCTTCGCCGGCTGCTCGGCCTCGGCGGCCGCGGTCGCGGTGCCGGAGTCCGCCGCGGGAGTCGTGTCGGGCGCCTCGCCCTGCGTCGTGTCGGCCGGGGCACTCGTGCTCCGCGTGGACCGGCGCCGCTTCGGCGCCGCCTTGGCGGGTGCCTGGTCGGTGTCGGCGCCGTCGGTCGCGCCGGCGGAGGCCGTGGCGGGTGCCTGGTCGGCGTCGGCGGCGGAGGCCGTGGCGTCGCCGGTCGTGGCCCCGGTGCCGGCGGCCCCCTCGGCGGCGAGCTGCTGAGCGGTCTCGGTGGCGGTGCCGGCCTTGGCAGCGGCCGGCTTACGGGCGCGCGGCGCACGCTTGGCCGGGCGGGCGGCCGGCTCGGCAGCGGGCGCGCCATCTGCCGTCGTGTCGGTGGAGCCGCCGGGTGTCGTGGGGTCGGCAGCGCTGTCGGCCACCGCCTCGGCGGCCGTCTCGGTCGCGGCGTCGGCGGCCGCCGGCTTGCGGCTGCGGCTCGCACGCTTGCGGGGCGCCGGTGCGGACTCCTCCTGCGGGGCGGCCGCGGACTGCTCGGCGGGCGAGCCCTCCTGGGCCGCAGCCTTCGCGGCGGCGGTCTTGCGCGGTGCCCGCTTGCGAGGCGGCGCCGTCGTCGGCTCGGCGCTCGCGTCCGGGGCGGCGGCCTGGTCGGCCGTCGCGGGCGCCGACGTGGCCTTGGTGACGCGCCTGCGCTTCGGCTGGTCCGCGGGCTGCACTGCGTCTGGTGTCGTAGTCATGGACGTGTTCCTCGCCGTGGTCGTCGTCCACACCGTCGACGCCTCGGTCGGTTCGTCGTCGTCGGCGGTCGCCCACGACGGAAGTCATTTGTCACGGCCGGGCTCCGCAGCGTTCGCGTCACTCGGACGGCGGCGGCGTCCCAGGCACCGCCTGCACGACCCGGAGGACGTACGGCGAAGCACCTTGCCGCTTCAGCAGCAACGCACTCACCCGGATGGTGAGGCGGCGCGAAGTCGAGGCAAGTACCTGTTTCGTCGTCGGGCCGGTGAACGGGGTGTGGACCTGTCCCCCAACCACGACGAGTATCGCACAGCGCACCCCGGCGAGCGCGGACGACACCCTGGTGCGTCGTCGGGACCTTGGTCCCACACCGCTATTTCCCCTGATTCCTACGGTGTTGCCGTGCCCTGCGCCGGGCGCGGTACATGACGGAGGAGACCGACGGTGGAAGCGCTCGACCTGGCCCGGTGGCAGTTCGGAATCACGACCGTCTACCACTTCGTCCTCGTGCCGCTGACGATCGGGCTGGCCCCGCTCGTCGCCATCATGCACACCGCCTGGCTGCGCACCGGAAAGGCCCACTGGCACCGGCTGACGAAGTTCTTCGGCAAGATCCTGCTCATCAACTTCGCGCTCGGCGTGGCCACCGGCATCGTCCAGGAGTTCCAGTTCGGGATGAACTGGTCGGAGTACTCCCGGTTCGTCGGTGACATCTTCGGCGCGCCACTCGCCGTCGAGGCGCTGGCCGCGTTCTTCCTCGAGTCGACGTTCCTGGGCCTGTGGATCTTCGGCGAGGGCAGGCTGCCCAGGTGGCTGCACAACGCGTGCATCTGGGCCGTTGCCGTCGGCTCCTCCCTGTCGGCCTACTGGATCCTGGCGGCCAACTCCTGGATGCAGCACCCGGTCGGTGCCGTCTTCAACGAGGAGACCGGCCGCGCCGAGCTCGACGGCGTCGCCGGCTTCGTCGAGGTGATGACCAACAACACCCTCCTCGCCGCGTTCGCGCACACGATCACCGCCTCCTTCCTCGTCGCCGGCACCTTCGTCGCCGGGATCTGCGGGTGGTGGCTCGTCCGCTCGGCCCAAGCCGGCCGCGCCGAGGAGGCCCGCGACATCTGGCGGCCCGGCGCCTACGTCGGCCTCATCGCCATGGTCGTCGCGGGCCTCGGAGTCATCGCGAGCGGCGACGTCCAGGGCAAGCTCATGTACGAGCAGCAGCCCGGGAAGATGGCCGCGGCCGAGGCGGTGTGCAACGGCGGAGAGGGCGTCGGCTTCTCGCTGCTGTCCGTGGGCATCCCCGGCAGCAACGACTGCGAGGACATCAACCACATCCTGGAGATCCCGTACCTCACCTCCTTCCTCGGCACCGGCAGCTTCACCGGTGAGGACAGCTACCTGCCCGGAGTCGCCGACGTCCAGCGCGAGCAGATGGAGCTCTACGGGAGCCTCGACAGCGTCGACGAGGACACCGAGCTCTACCCCAACCTCTTCATCTCCTTCTGGAGCTTCCGGCTGATGATCGGGCTCGCCGTCTTCTCCGCCGCGCTGGCCCTCGCCGGGCTCTGGCTGCTGCGCAAGGGCCGGATCACCGACTCGACGTGGTTCTCCCGGCTGTGCCTCGTCGCGCTGCCCATGCCCTTCCTCGCCTCCAGCTTCGGCTGGATCTTCACCGAGATGGGCCGCCAGCCGTGGGTCGTCCACCCCAACCCCGCCAACCCGGTCGACCAGGTCATGCTCCTCACGACCGACGGCGTCTCCACCGTCGTCTCGCCCGGCACGGTGCTCACCTCGCTGGTCGTGTTCACCCTGCTGTACGCGGCCCTGGGAGTCGTGTGGTTCCGCCTGATCCGCCGTTACGTCCGGGAGGGCGTCCTCCCCGTCGAGGAGTCGACGGCGGACGACGAGCAGCCCGAGCCGACCCTGTCCTTCGCGTACTGACCGAGGAGCCTGACCGTGGATCTGCCCCTGCTGTGGTTCATCCTCATCGCCGTCCTGTGGACGGGGTACCTCGCGCTCGAGGGCTTCGACTTCGGCGTCGGGATGCTCCTGCGCACCTTCGCCCATGACGAGAAGGAGCGACGCGTCCTGCTGCGCACCATCGGCCCGGTGTGGGACGGCAACGAGGTGTGGCTACTCACCGCCGGCGGCGCGACCTTCGCCGCCTTCCCCGAGTGGTACGCCACGATGTTCTCCGGGATGTACCTGCCGCTGCTCATCATCCTCGTCGCGCTGATCGTGCGGGTCTGCGCCATCGAGTGGCGCGCCAAGATCAACGACCCCCGATGGCGGGACCGCTGGGACTTCGCACTGACCTTCGGGTCCTGGGTGCCGGCCGTCCTGTGGGGCGTGGCCTTCGCCAACCTCGTCCAGGGCACCGAGATCGAGCTCGTCGACGGCACCCACCAGCTCACGGGCGGGCTGCTGTCCCTCCTCACGCCCTTCACCCTGGTGGGTGGCCTCGTCACGCTGGGCCTGTTCCTCACCCACGGCACGATCTTCGTCGCGCTCAAGACCGCCGGGCCGATCCACATCCGCGCCGTCCGGCTGGCGCACCGGCTGTCCATCGCCTCGGGCGTCGTGGCCCTCGTGTGGGTGCTGTGGGCGCAGGCGCTGCACTCGGTCAACGCCTTCTCCCTCATCCCGGCCGTCGTCGCCGGCGCCAGC
Source organism: Georgenia sp. H159 (assembly GCF_035607575.1). Lineage (NCBI taxonomy): Bacteria > Bacillati > Actinomycetota > Actinomycetes > Allobogoriellales > Allobogoriellaceae > Georgenia > Georgenia sp. H159. The sequence goes on from NZ_JAYDZY010000006.1 coordinate 431,084, forward strand.
CTCATCGGCGTCATCCTCGCCACGCGCAAGGCGCGGGAGGGCTGGGCCTTCGCGCTCCACACCGTCGGGATCGTCGGGGCGGTCGCCTTCATCTTCAGCGCGATGTTCCCCTACGTCATGCCCTCCTCCCTCGACCCGGCAGCGTCGCTGAGCATCGCCGACGCCGCGGCCACGGACGCGACGCTCACGGTGATGAGCATCGTGGCCCTCGCCTTCGTCCCGGTGGTGCTGGGCTACCAGGGCTGGACCTACTGGGTCTTCCGCAAGCGCGTGTGGGTGAGCGACATCGTCGGGGACGAGGGGCTGCACCCCACGGACGAACGCAGCCTCGAGACGGCCGGCGGGCCGGCCACGGGCCGGGACTAGGTGAAACCGCTCGACCCCCGGCTCCTCCGGCACGCGCGCTCGGCCCGCCGCTACATCGCGCTGACGACCGGCTTCGGGATCACCTCCGCCGGTCTGGTCGTCGCGCAGGCGCTGCTCATCGCCGGTGCCGTCGCGCCGGTCGTCGACGGCGACGCGGGGTGGGCGCAGGCCGCCCCGCTCGTCGTGTGGTTCGCCGTCCTCGCGGCGGTCCGCGTGCTCGTGACGGTCCTCCAGGAGTCGCTCGCGCACCGGGCCGCCGTCGACGTCGTCGCCGAGCTCCGCGCCGGGGTTCTGGACCGCGCCGTGGCGCTCGGTCCCCGGGGCCTGAGCGACCCGAGCGAGCTCGTCACCCTCGTCACCCGGGGCCTGGACGACCTCGAGCCGTACTTCGTGCGCTACCTGCCACAGCTCCTGCTCGCCGCCACCCTCACCCCGGCGACGCTCGTCGTCATCGCCGGCCTCGACCTCGGCTCGGCGGCGATCGTCGCCCTCACCATTCCCCTCATCCCGGTGTTCATGTGGCTCATCGGGGTGCTCACCCAGCGGTTCGCCGCGGACAAGCTCACCGCGATGCAGCGGCTGGGCGCCCAGCTGCTCGACCTGCTCGCCGGCCTCGCGACGCTCAAGGCACTCGGCCGCGAGCGGGGGCCGGGCGCCCGGGTGAGGGCACTGGGCCGCGCCTACACGCGCGCGACGATGAGCACGCTCAAGGTCGCCTTCCTGTCCGGTGCCGTCCTGGAGTTCCTCGCCTCCATCGCGGTGGCCCTGGTCGCCGTGACGATCGGGATGCGGCTCGTCTACGGCCACATCGACCTCGCCACCGGCCTCGCGGTCCTCATGCTCGCGCCCGAGGCCTACCGCCCGATCCGGGAGGTCGGAGCCCAGTTCCACGCCTCCGCGGACGGTCTTGCCGCCGCTGAGCAGGCCTTCGCGGTGCTCGAGCGCCCGCTGCCGGCGGCCGGGGACCGTCCCTGCCCCGCCGTCGGCGGTCTCGTCCTCGACGGCGTCACCGTCGCCGCGCCGGGCCGCGACCTGCTCGCCCCCGCCGACCTCTCCGCCAGCGTGCTGCCCGGGCGGGTCACCGCGCTCGTCGGCCCCTCGGGTGCAGGGAAGACGACGACGGCGATGCTCGCCGTCGGCCTCCTCCGCCCCGACTCCGGCCGGGTGCTCGTCCTCCCGGCCCCCGCCGGGCCGCAATCTCCCACCGCGCCACCTTCCTTCACGCCACCGGCCGGATCGTGTGCAGCCGCCGCCGTCGACCTCGCGACGATCGACCCGGCGTCGTGGCACGCGCAGGTGACCTGGGTCCCCCAGCGTCCGGTCCTCACGCCGGGGACCGTGGCCGAGGCGGTGCTCGGCGCCGACGGCGAGGTCGGCGAGCGCGAACGCGCTGCCGCCCGGGCCAGCGGCCTCGACGAGGTCCTCTCGACGCTCCCGCTCGGCTGGCGCACACCCATCGGGCACGGCGGCACCGGCCTGTCCCTCGGCCAGCGCCAACGTGTCGCCCTCACCCGCGCTCTGCTGGACCCCGCCCCGCTCGTCGTCCTCGACGAGCCGTCAGCACACCTGGACGCCGCCGCGGAGCAACGCGTGCTCGACGTCGTGACGGCACTGCGGGACGCGGGGCGAGCGGTGCTGGTCATTGCGCACCGCCCACGGCTCATCGCACTCGCCGACGACGTCGTCGAGGTTCGGACCGCCGCGACGGCTGCGGGTGACTCGTCGGGCACCACCCGGTCCCGTCCCGACGCGAGCCGGAACGAGGACCCGGAGACCACCGCGCTGAGCGATCGCGCTGCCGGAGGTGGGCACGGGTGAGCCGCTCCCTCCTGCCCCTCACCCCCGCCGAGCGGCGGGCACTTCGTCGTGCCGTGGACCTGCTCGACCTCGACCGGTGGCGGTTCCTGCTCGCCGTGCTGGCCGGCACCGCCGGTCTCGGCAGCGCGGTCGCGCTGTCGGCCACCGCCGCCTGGCTCATCGCGCGCGCGTCGCAGATGCCGCCGGTGCTCGAGCTCGGTGTCGCGTCGGTCGCGGTCCGGACCTTCGGGATCTCGCGCGGGCTCATGCGCTACGTCGAGCGACTGGTGTCCCACGAGGTCGCCCTGCGCGGCATGGCCACGCTGCGCGAGCGGGTCTACACGACGCTGGCCGACGCCCCCACCGACGTCGTCTCGGGGCTGCGCCGCGGGGACGTGCTCGCCCGCACGGGCGCCGACGTCGACGCCGTGGGTGACGTCGTCGTCCGCGGGCTGCTGCCGGCTGCCGTGGCGGCCGCCGTCGGCGTCGGGACCGTGACGCTCGTCGGGTGGCTGCACCTGGGCATCGGCGCGGTCCTCGCCGGGTGCCTGCTGCTCGCGGGTGTCGTGGGGCCGCTGCTGAGCATGCGGGCCGCACGGCTGGACGAGCTCGCGCAGCTCGAGGCGCGCACCGAGCTGTCGGCCGGGGCGATGACGATGGTCGAGGGAGCCGCCGAGCTCACCGTCTCCGGCCGGCTCCCGCAGGCACGGACCGCCCTGGCTGTCACCGAGCGTCGCCTCGCCCAGGCCAAGGACACCGCGGCCCGACCCGCCGCCCTGGCGGCCGGCATCGACAACCTCGCGATGGGGCTGGCCGTCCTCGCAGCCCTCGTCCTCGGTGTGCGGGCGACGGCAGCCGGGACGATGGAGGCGGTCGAGCTCGCCGTCGTCGTCCTCACCCCGCTCGCGGCCTTCGAGGGGACCGCCCTGCTGGGGCCCGCCGCGACCCAGCTCGTCCGGTCCGCGGGGGCGGCCGTGCGGGTGACCGAGCTCCTCGACCGGGCACGCGCTGCCGGAGGCGCCACCGCGCGCACGGCCGGCACGGCCGGCACGGCCGACACGGCCGACACGGCCGGCACGGCCGACACGGCCGGCACGGCCGGCACGGCCGGCACGGCCGGCACGGAGGAAGGTCAGCGAGCTGGCACTCGGCGTGAGGAGGTGGCGGGAGCCGGCAAACAACCCCGCTCTCGGCGCGAGGGGGTGGGCGCACCCCGGACACAACTCCGCTCTCGGCGCGAGGGGGTGGGCGCACCCCGGACACAACTCCGCTCTCGGCGCGAGGGGGTGGGCGGCCCGCCCGCGTCGTCGCTGCTGCGGGCGCGGGGGTTGGCGGTGGGGTGGCCGCGGAGCGGGGTCGTGGCGAACGGGCTCGACCTCGAGCTGCGTCCGGGACGCAGCGTCGCCGTCGTCGGCCCCAGCGGTATCGGCAAGACCACGTTGCTCCTCACCCTCGCCGGCCTCATCCCCGCACGCGGCGGGGAGGTGCTCCTCGGGGGCACACCGGTGAGCGAGCTCGACCGACGCAGCGTGAGCGACGCCGTCGTCCTCACGGCAGAGGACGCCCACGTCTTCGCCACCACCGTGCTGGAGAACCTGCGCGTCGCCCGCGGCGACGTCGACGAGGCCGAGGTCGTCGACCTGCTCGGCCGGGCCGGCCTCGGGACCTGGCTGGCGGGCCTGCCCGACGGCGTCCACACGCTCCTCGACCCCGACGCGACGTCGATCTCGGGCGGGGAGCGACGTCGCCTGCTCCTCGCCCGGGCCCTCGCCAGCCACGCGCCACTCCTGCTGCTCGACGAGCCCGGGGAGCACCTCGACACCGCCACCGCGGACCGCCTCATCGCTGACCTCCTCCGTACGCGGGACTCCGGCCGCGGCGTGCTGCTCGTGACGCACCGGCTCGCCCCGCTCGCCGCCGCGGACGAGGTCGTCGTGCTCGGGCCGGGCCCGGGACCGGCTACCGTGCTCGCACGAGGCCCTCACGAGTACCTCCTGGAGACGCTGCCCGCCTACCGGTGGGCGGTGGAGCAGGAGGAGGCGTGAGGGCGGACGAGCGAGGAAGGAGTGCCATGCCGGACCGTGAGGCGCGCGCCAGGCTGCTGGGCGCCGCGATCGGGCTCACCGCGAGCCTCGACCTCGACACCGTGCTCAAGGGCTTCGTCGACAGCGCCACCGGCCTCACCGGAGCCCGGTACGGGGCCCTCGCCGTGCTCGACAACCGGGGTGACACCGCCACCTTCGTCCAGCACGGCGTCGACGAGGAGACCGCGCGCAGACTCGGGCACGCCCCGCACGGCCACGGCATCTTCGCCCACATCCCCAACGAGGGCCACCTCCTCCTCGAGTCCATCACCGACCACCCCGCCTTCGGCGGCTGGCCCGGGCCGCACCCGCACATGGACGGGTTCCTCGGGGTTCCCGTACGCATCCGCGAGCAGGTCTTCGGCCGCCTCTACCTGGCCGACAAGCCCGGCGGGTTCACCGAGGACGACGCCCGCGCGATGGAGCAGCTGGCGTCCGCCGCCGCCGTCGCCGTCGTCAACGCCCAGCGCTACATGGACGCGCGGGACCGCGAGCGCTGGGTGGCCGTCAGCCAGGACATCACCACGCGCCTCCTCAGCGGCACCGAGGAGGAGGAGGCACTGGAGATGATCGCCGCCAAGGTGCGGGAGGTCGCCCGCGCCGACGCCGCCATCATCGTGCTCCCGTCCGTGGGCGACACGTGGATGTGCGAGATCGCCGACGGTGTGGGCGCCGAGGACGTCATCGGCGCCGTCTTCCCTCCGCACGGCCGCGCGCGCACCGTGCTGGCCAACGGGGTCGGGATGATCGTCGACTCCATGTCCCGCGCACGGTCGATGCGTGTCCCCCAGCTCAGCCGCTACGGCCCGGCGCTCTACGCCCCGATGATGGCGCAGGGCACCGGCCTCGGCGTGCTCATCCTCCTCCGCCTGCAGGGCGGCACGGAGTTCACCCCAGCGGACCTCGAGGTGGCCGAGGCGGTCGCCGCCCAGGCCGCCGTCGCGCTCGAGCTCGCCGCCGCACGCCACGCCCAGGACGTCTCCTCGCTCCTCGAGGAGCGCCAGCGCATCTCCCGCGACCTCCACGACCTCGCGATCCAGCAGCTGTTCGCCACCGGCATGCAGCTGGAGTCCGCGCGGCAGGCCGCCGCGTCCGACGAGGGCACCGCCTGGATCGCCGGCACCCTGGAGTCGGCGCTCGGCAGCGTCGACGAGAGCGTGCGCCAGATCCGCTCGATCGTCCACTCCCTGCGGGAGCCCGACGAGGCCGTCGGGCTGGTCGAGCGGCTGCGGCGGGAGGCGTCCCTCGCCCGCACCGGCCTGAGCTTCGCGCCCTCGCTCCTCATCTCCGTCGACGGGCAGCTCGTGCGCGACGACGCAGACGACCTCACCGGCGCCGGGCTCGCCGCCTCACCCGCCGAGCTGCTCGACGCCCGGGTCGACGACGACATCGCCGACGACGTCGTCGCCGTCGTCCGCGAGGGCCTGGCCAACGCCGCCCGTCACGCGCGCGCGGCCTCGGTGCAGGTGCGGGTCGGCGTCCGCGGGGCAGGCTTCACCGGGCGCGTCTCCGTCGAGGTCGAGGACGACGGCGTGGGCGTGGACCGCAGCTCCACCCGCCGCTCCGGCCTGGACAACCTGGCCGTCCGGGCCCGCCGGCACGGGGGGACCTTCTCCCTCGGCCGGAGCGACTCCGGCGAGGGGACGCTGCTGTCCTGGCAGGTGCCGCTGGGCTGAGCCGGGTGCCGCCGCCCCGCGGTCGAGGTATCTTGACATCGAGATACCCGATCGGAGGAGCCGCGATGCCGAGCTGGGACCCCGCGCAGTACGCCCGGTTCGCCGACGACCGGGGCCGCCCGTTCCACGACCTCCTGGGCCGCGTCGGCGCCCGCGAGCCGCGCGCGGTGGTCGACCTCGGCTGCGGCACCGGTGAGCTCACCGCGAGCCTGCTCGACCGGTGGCCGGACGCACAGGTCGTCGGTGTCGACTCCTCCCCGGAGATGGTGGCCGCGGCTCGCGCCGTGGCCCGGGGCGCGCCGGCCGGGACGCTGCTGGTCGAGGAGGCGGACCTGCGCGACTGGGTGAGCCGACGTGACGAGGCGAGTTGCGACGTCGTCGTGAGCAACGCTGCGCTCCAGTGGGTCCCGGACCATCTCGAGCTGCTGCCGGCACTGGTGCGCCTGCTCGCACCCGGCGGGTGGTTGGCCGTGCAGGTCCCCGGCAATCACGGGAGCCCGAGCCACACGATCCTCCGCGACCTGGCGGCCGCCGCACCCTGGGCGCCGCACGTGGCCGACGTCGTACGGCGGCCCGACTTACCCGGGCCGCAGGACTACCTCACGGCGCTGAGCGCCCTGGGGTACACCGTCGACGTGTGGGAGACGACCTACCTGCACGTGCTGACGGGCCCCGACCCGGTGTGGGAGTGGATGAGCGGTACCGGCGCCCGGCCAGTGCTCCAGGCCCTGCCCGCGGACCTGCGCGAGGAGTTCGCCGCGGCCTACCGGGCACGGTTGCGTGAGGCCTACCCGCCGCAGCCGTACGGGACCGTGCTGCCCTTCCGCCGGGTGTTCGCCGTCGCCGGCAGGGACTGAGGCCGGGACCTCAGCTGCTGCGCCAGCCCTTGGCGCGCTGGCCCGCGACCCAGGCCGCGACCTGGGTGCGCCGCTGCAGGCCCATCTTCGCCAGCAGGGCGGTGATGTGGTTCTTCACCGTCTTCTCGGCGACGCCGAGCCGCTCGCCGATCTCCCGGTTCGACAGACCGTCACCGATGAGCTCGAGGACGCGCCGCTCGGAGGGCGTGAGGTCGGACGTCGGGTCGTCCTGGTCGGCCCGGCGGCGGGTGACGGTGCGCTCGTCGAGCAGCGTCCGGCCCGCGGCCACGGCCTTGATGACCTCGGCGATCTCCGCGCCGCGGACCGTCTTGAGGAGATAGGCGCGGGCGCCGGCCTCGAGGGCCTCGGCGAGGGCGTCGTCGTCGTCGAAGGACGTGAGGACGATGGCGCGGGCCTCGGGCACCGTCTCCCTCAGCTGGGTGATGATGTCGATCCCGGTGCCGTCGGGCAGTTGGAGGTCGACGAGGAGGATCTCGGGACGCACGAGCTGGGCGCGCCGCACCGTCTCGGCGACCGACCCGCCCTCGGCGACCACGGTCAGTCCTTCGGCGCGGTCGACGATCTCGGCGATGCCGCGGCGCACCACCTCGTGGTCGTCGATGATCATCACGCGGATGTCGCGCGGCCCGGTCGAGTTCTGCGTGTTCACGCCCCCGACCTTAGCCTTTCCGTCGATCACGGTGGCGGCGCCGTGCCCACCACCGCACGTACCCTCGCCGGGTGACCATCTCGGAGACCGAGCCCGCCGCCGTCGTCGTCCGCCGACTTCGGGACCAATTCGACTCCGGCGTGACCAAGCCGCTGTCCTGGCGACTGGCGCAGCTGGACGGGCTGAGCGCGATGCTCAGGGGCCACGCGCGTGACCTCGAGGAGGCGCTGGCGGCGGACCTCGGCAAGTCACCGACGGAGAGCCGTCTCACGGAGACGGGCGTGCTGCTCGAGGAGATCAGGCACACGCGCACGCACCTACGGTCGTGGCTCGCGCCCCGGCGGGTGAGCGTGCCGTGGCAGTACCAGCCGGCGCGGGCCTCCGTCGTCCTCGAGCCGCTCGGGGTCATGCTCGTCATGGCCCCCTGGAACTACCCGGTCTTCCTGCTCCTCGGGCCGCTCGTCGGTGCGCTCGCCGCGGGGAACACCGCCGTGCTCAAGCCGTCGGAGCTGGCCCCGCGGACCGCCGAGGTGCTCGCGCGGCTCGTGCCCCGGTACGTCGACGGCGTGGAGGTGCTCACCGGTGGTGTCGAGCGGAGCACCGAGCTGCTGCGCGAGCGCTATGACCACATCGTCTACACCGGTGGCGGCCGGGTGGCACGCATCGTCATGACTGCCGCGGCGCAGCACCTCACCCCCGTCACGCTCGAGCTCGGCGGGAAGTCCCCGGCCTGGGTCGACGGGACCACCGACCTGCAGGCCGCCGCGCGACGGATCGCCTGGTCCAAGCTCGTCAACGCGGGCCAGACGTGCGTCGCCCCCGACTACCTCCTCGCGCCGCCCGACGTCGCGCGCGCCCTGGAGCCGCTGCTGTCCCGGGCCGTCACCCGCATGTACGGCAGCGACCCCGCTCGCAGCGCCGACTACGGACGGATGGTGTCCACCGAGCACGCCGCCCGGCTGGAGCGGCTGGTTGCGGACTCGGTCGCGGCAGGGGCGCGCGTCGTCGTCGGCGGCGAGGCGGACGTCGCCGAGCGCTACGTCGCCCCCACGGTGCTGGCGGACGTCGCGCCCGACTCCCCCGTCATGGCCGAGGAGATCTTCGGGCCGGTGCTGCCGATCGTGCCCGTGGCCGACCTCGACGCCGCGATCCGGCTGGTCCGCGCGGGCGAGAAGCCGCTGGCTCTCTACGCGTTCACGACCGACTCCGGCGCCCGGGAGCGCCTGCTGCGGGAGACGTCTTCCGGCGGGGTGGGCTTCGACATGCCCCTCGTCCAGGCCTCGATGCCCACGTTGCCGTTCGGCGGTGTGGGCGGCTCGGGCATGGGCTCCTACCACGGGGAGGCCTCGGTGCGGGCCTTCAGCAACGCCAAGCCGGTGGTCCGCAAGCCGCTGCTGCCGGACACGTTCGCGGCGATCCGGCCGCCGTTCACCGGGCTGCGTAGGGCGCTGGTGCGCCGACTGTTCTGACCGGCCCCGGGCGGTGCACACGGCCCGGGGCCGGTGCCGTGGGACCGGGGGCGGGCGCCGCGGGTGTCAGCGCGGGGCGCGTTGGCAGCGCGGGCAGAACGTCGAGGCGCGCCCCATGAACGCCTCACGGCGCATGAGCGCGCCGCAGCGGCGGCAGGGCTGACCGGCACGCCCGTAGGCGTCCAGGGACCGCGCGAAGTAGCCGCTCGCGCCGTCGACGTCGACGTACAGCGCGTCGAAGGACGTGCCACCTGCGGCAAGTGCCTCGCGCATGACGGCCTCGGCAGCGGCGAGGAGCTCGACGGCGGTGGCCTGGGTGAGCCTGTCGGTGGCCCGGCGCGGGTGCAGGCGGGCACGCCACAGCGCCTCGTCGGCGTAGATGTTGCCGATCCCCGAAACCAGCGACTGGTCGAGCAGGGCCCGCTTGGCCTCGGTGCGCCTGCCCCGGAGCCGGCGCGCGAGCGCGGCCACGTCGAGGGCCGGGTCGAGCGGGTCACGGGCGATGTGTGCGGCCGGACCCGGGAGCGCTGGGAGCGGCGAGCCGTGCCCGCCCGGGCCGTCGTCCGCCGTCGGGACGAGGTCGGCGACGAGCAGGTGCCCGAAGGTGCGCTGGTCGACGAACCACAGGCCGGTGCCGTCGTCGAGCTCCAGCTCGACGCGGAGGTGGCGTGCGGGGTCGGGTGGGACCCCGGGAGCGGCGGTGGGCGCGGGGGCGCCCGCAACAAGTCCGCTCTCGGCGGGAGGAGTGGCGGGGGCGGGGGCGGCGGCGGCTGCAACAAGTCCGCTCTCGGCGGGAGGAGTGGTGGGGGTGGGGGTGGGGGGCGACGGGGGGTGGACGAGGGACTCGGGCGCGGGGAGGGTGAGGGAGCTGGTGTCGCGGCGGACGAGGAGCTGGCCGCTCATGCCGAGGTGGACGAGCAGGGCGTCGCTCGCGTCGTCGTCGAGGAGCAGCCACAGGTACTTGCCGCGCCTGACCGCCGCGCTCAGCGTGCGGCCGGTGAGCCGCCCGGGCAGGTCGAGCCCGCCGCCCACGTGGCGGCGCACGGCGCGCGGGTGGTGGACCGTGACGGCGTCGACCCGCCGGCCCAGGACGTGACGGACGAGGCCGTCGCGGACGGTCTCGACCTCCGGAAGCTCAGGCACGGGGGCTGTCGGCCGGCTCCTCGGCCAGGAGCCGGGTGTAGGCGTCCTCGGCGGCCTCCTGCTCGGCGATCTTCTTCGCCGGGCCGGTACCGGTGCCGTAGTCCTGCTCGGCGATGACGACCGTCGCGGTGAAGCTGCGCGCGTGGTCCGGCCCGGTGCCGACCACCTGGTAGGTCGGCGCGGGCAGCCCGCGGGTGGCGACGAGCTCCTGCAGGCTGGTCTTCCAGTCGAGGCCGGCGCCGAGGGAGGCGGCCTTGCCCAGGAGGTCCGCGACGAGCCGCTCGATCATGGCGCGGGTCGACTCCAGGCCGTTGCACAGGTAGGCCGCGCCGATGAGCGCCTCGACGGTGTCGGAGAGGATCGAGTCCTTCTCCCGGCCGCCGGTGACGAGCTCCCCGCGGCCGAGCAGCACGAAGTCCCCCAGGCCGAGGTCCCGCGCCACGCTGGCCAGCGCCCGCTGGCTCACCGTGGCCGCCCGCATGCGCGCGAGGTCACCCTCGGACGTCTCCCCGTTCGCCCGGTAGAGCCGCTCGGTGACGACCAGCCCGAGCACCGAGTCCCCGAGGAACTCCAGCCGTTCGTTGGTCGGGATGCCCCCCGCCTCGTGCGCGAAGGACCGGTGGGTGAGCGCGAGGACGAGCAGCTCGGGGTCGATGTGGACGCCGAGCCGCTCGAGGAGGACCCCCACGTCGTCGCGTGCCGCTCCGGCCGCCACCTTCTTCCCCACGGTCAGCGGTCCTCCGTCCGCGACGGGTCCTCGGCATCGGACGGCTCACCCGCGTCGTCGGGCTCGAGCGCGGCCGCGAGCTCCGCCAGAGCGGCCCAGCGGGGGTCGAGGTCCTCGTGGGCGTGGTCGGCGGGCAGGTCGTCGAGGCGCTCGCCGCAGCCGGGGCACAGCCCGCGGCAGGCGGCGTCGCACAGCGGCTGGAAGGGCATCGCGGTGACGATCGCGTCGCGCAGCGTCGGCTCGAGGTCTAGCAGCTCGCCCTCGAGCTCCTGCATGTCCTCGGCCTCCTCGTCGCCCTCGGCCAGCGCGGCCGCACGGGCACCCGGGTAGAAGTAGAGCTCGCTCACGGGCACCGTCTCGGTCCCGGCGACGTCACGCAGGCAGCGCGCGCACTCACCCTTGACGTCGACGGTGGCCTCGCCGGAGACGAGCACCCCCTCCATCACCGACTCCAGGCGCAGGTCCAGGCGCATCGCGGAGTCGGGCACGACCCCCATGACGGCGGTGCCGAAGCCCTCCGGGGCACTGACCTCGCGTTCCACCGTGCGCATCGCCCCGGGCTGACGCGCGAGCTCGTGGGTGTTGATCACGAACGGCGATCGGGCATCCATGGTGTGCGCTCCTGGGTGTGAGTCGGGGACGCGCCGGGGGCGCGCCACAGCCGCTCCACGCTACCTCACGGCCCCGCGGGGTGGCGGGCCGAGCCTCAGTCGCGGGGTTCGCCGGTGTTCGCGAGGCGGTCCCGGCCGGCGCGCACCTGCTTGGTGATCGCGCCGAGGTCGATCTCGAACTGCGCGAGCTGCCGGTCGCAGTAGTCGTTCGCGTCCCGTGCCAGCTGCGCCGCCCGCTCCTCGGCGGCGACGATGATCTGCTCGGCCCGCTGGTTGGCGAGGTCGACGACGCTCTCGCTGCTCACCAGCCGCTCGGCCTGCTCCTCGGCCTCCTGCAGGATCCGCGCGGCGCGGTCGCGGGCGTCGGCGAGGACGTCCTCGGCACCGGTGAGCACGTCGTCGGCCGCCTGGATCTCGCTCGGCACGACCGACTTGGCGGCGGCGATGAGGTCCATCGCCTCCGCGCGGTTGACGAGCACGGAGGCGGACATGGGCATCGCGCGGGCCTCGGTGACGAGCGCGCTGAGCTCGTCGAGGATGGCGACGAGCGAGGCGCCGTCGTGGTTCGCGCTCTCCGGGCGGGGGTCGGTGCCGTCGGTGGTCATCGCTGTGCTCCAGGGTGAGGAAAGGCGTCGTGCAGGGCCCGCGCCACGGCGGGCGGGACGAGGTCGGAGACGTCGCCGCCGTGGCTGGCGATGTCCTTGACGAGGGAGGAGGCGATGTGGGCCAGCGCGCCGTCGCCGACGAGGAACATGGTCTCGACGTCGGACAGGTGCCGGTTCATCAGGGCCATCGGCTGCTCCGAGTCGTAGTCCGCTCCCCCGCGCAGCCCCTTGACGATCGCGACGGCACCCACCTCGCGGCAGTAGTCGGCGAGCAGGCCGTCGACGACGTCGACCCGCACGTCCAGGCCGTCGAGCGCGCCGCGGGCCAGCTCGACCCGCTGCTCGAGGTCGAAGAGGTAGGCCTTCGCCGGGTTGTGCGCGACGGCGAGCACGACCTCGTCGAAGACCCCGCGGGCGCGGCGCACGACGTCGAGGTGCCCCAGGGTGATCGGGTCGAACGAGCCGGGACAGACGGCCAGGCTCATCGCCGCTCCTCGTGGTCCACCATGCGTGTCACGGTAGCTCGCCGCCGCCGGAGGTGGTGGAGGCGAACCACAGTGTCGTGTCGCCGTACCGGCGCTCGTCGGTCGCCTCGAGCTCGGCCGGCCAGGTCGGCTCCGGGCTGCGGCGGGAGCGCTCGACGACGACGACGGCGTCCGGGGCGAGCCAGGCCGGCAGCCGGGCGAGCAGCTCGGCCAGGTCGGTCTCGGTGACGTCGTAGGGCGGGTCGACGAGCACGAGGTCGTAGGCCGTCGACGGCTCGCCCGCGAGGTAGGAGCGGACGGTCGAGCCGACGACCCCGACCTGCCCGAGTCCCAGGCTGGTGACGTTGCGGCGGCAGGCGGCGACGGCGGGGCGGGCGGAGTCGACGAGCGTCACCTCCGTCGCTCCCCGGCTGGCGGCCTCCAGGCCGAGGGCCCCGGAGCCCGCGTACAGGTCCAGGACGCGCGCGCCGTCGACGACGCCCTGGTGCTCGAGCCGGGAGAAGAGCGCCTCACGGACGCGTTCGCTCGTGGGGCGCGTCTCGCCCCGCGGCACGGTGAGCGTCCGGCCGCCCGCCGTCCCCGCCACGATCCTCGTCACGCCGACGACCCTACGGCCACGTCACCGAGCAGGCCGGTCGGCACACCGAGGTTGACGACTGCCACGACGAGCAGCACGACGACCAGCACCATGAGCACGACGACGACGATCGCGGCCCACGTCCACCAGCGCGACGGGCGCCTCATCTCGCTCCCGGGGGACGCACCGGCCGCACGGCCAGGACGACGGCGAGCGCAGCGAAGGCCACCTGCAGCCCCAGCGTCACGGCGGTCACGGCGCCGGTGAGCACCGCGACGAGGAGCGGGATCGCCCCGAGCATGACGACGTCCGGCCCGGTGCTCGCGATCCGCGCGAGGCCGAGCGGGTAGGCGCCCATCGGCGTGACGATGAGCGGCCCGGAGAAGTCCGGGGGTGGCCGGTAGGCCGAGCGGACGGCGCCGCCCGCCCACACGGGTGCGGCGAGCAGACCGAGGGCGACCCACGCTCCGACGTCGTCGTGGAGCCGGCCGAGGACGGAGAACACGACGGCCGACCACAGCACCATCGCGAGGACCGGGACGGCGAGCCGCCAGGCACGCACCGCCCGCTCGCCGATGGGCAGCAGCGCGTCCACGGCGGGGACTGCCTCGGCGTTGCGCGCCCCCTGCGCCGTGGTGAGGGCGGCGATCCAGGCCCCGGCCGCGATGAGGACGGCGGTGAGCAGGGCGGGCACCTGGGGCAGGAGCGGGGCGGTCAGCGCGAGCGCCCCGCCGCACACCAGCTGGACGATCCTGCGCGGCGAACGCAGCAGGAGGAGCGCGTCGGCGCCGGCGAGGGCGGCACCGGGCCCGAGCACCCGCACCAGCACCGGGACGGCGCGCAGCCGGGCCGACCCCCGGAGGCGGCTGCGGCGGGGCGCGACGTCGAGCGCGCGGCCCAGGGCGCGGGTGTCCATGGACAGGGAGGCGCCGGCCAGCTCCATGGTGGCGGCGCCCCGTTCCCGCAGCTCGGTGTCGTGCACCCACGGGAGGCGACGCGCAGCGGCCCACCAGGCGAGCCCGAGCACGACGGCCGCGACCACGACCGGCCACCACGCTCCCCCGACCCGCAGCGGTGGCGGCGGCGCGAGCGTCAGGGCGAGGGCAGTGAGGGGGACGAGGGCCAGCAGGACGTCGCCGACGGCGCTGGCCACGCGCCGTCGTCCACCCGCCTCGACCGGGACGAGCCCGAGAGCCAGCGCGGCACCGAGGAGCAGTCCCGCGAGGGCCGCCGCCAGCCCGTGGGCGGCGGTGACGTCGGGGTCGAGCGCCAGGACGAGCAGCAGCCCGGTGACGGCACCCACCGACGCCGAGGTGGCGGTCGGGGCGAGGAGCGAGGGGCGCAGCAGCGAGCCACGCTCCCCGGGCAGCGGCAGCCACCAGGCCGCCCGCGCCGAGCCGAGCGAGACCGGGCCGGTGCGGGCGAGCAGGCCGGTGGTCAGCCCCAGCACCGCGACGGCCAGCAGGACGCTGACCCAGCCGGTGTCGAGGACCGTCGGCGCCGGCTCCGACGCGCGCGTGAGGCCCTGGCTGCGTGCGAGGGCCGCCACCATCGCGATCGTCACGGCGAGGGTGAGGACGATGGTGTAGACGTCGGAGAGGAGCTCGCCCATGCTCGTCGTGCTCCGGGTCCGCACGACCAGGCGCGTCCAGCGGCGCATCGCCCCGCCGCTGGGGTAGCCGGCGGCGCCGGTGGTCACCTCGGTGGTCGTCACGGCTCAGAGCGCGGCGATGGCGGCGGCGCCGGCCGACGGGTCGAGGGTGGTGACACCGTCGTCGTGGAGCAGGAGGACGCGTGTGGTGGCGCGCTCGACGAGGATCGGGTCGTGCGAGGCGACGAGCACGGCGCCGCCGTCCTCCCGCTCCTCGACGAGCATGTCGGCCAGCCGGTTGCGCATGCCGGCGTCCAGGCGCTGCTCTGGCTCATCGAGGACGAGGAGGGAGCGTGGGCGGACGAAGGCGGCGGCGAGCAGGACCCGACGGCGCTGGCCCGAGGAGAGGGCGGTGGGGAGCGCGTCGGCCCGGTCCTCCAGGCCGAAGTCCTCGACCAGCCCCGCGACGAGGTCTCGCGCGTCCGGGACGCGGTGGCCCAGCGCGGTGAGGAGCAGGTGCTCGGTGACCGTGAGGGCAGAGAAGAAGGCGTCGTCGCCGAGCACGCTGGCGACACTCGCCCGCAGGTCCCCCGAGCGCGGGTCCGGTCGTGCGCCGAAGAGCTCCGCCTGCCCGCCGAGCGGCTCCTGCAGCCCCAGGACGGTGCGCAGGAACGTCGACTTGCCGGTGCCGTTCGCGCCGATGACCGCGACCGCCTCGCCCGCGCGCAGCTCGAGGTCGATCGGGGCACAGACCGGGTCCTCGCCGTAGCCGACGGACAGGCCGCGGACGCGAAGGAGCGGCTCATCGGGCATGCGCGGAAGCGTACCGGCCCAGGCCCCACGCCCCCTCCCCCCCTCCTCGCGCCGACAGCGGGATTGTGTCCCCCTCCCCCTCCTCGCGCCGACAGCGGAGTTGTGTCCACCGGGAGGAAGCAGATTCCTCTGCACGACCAGGGGTCGCGCGAGCTGCGCGCGTGGGGGCGCGCAACAACCCCGCGCTCGGCGGGAAGGGACGGCACGCACTCGGCGGGACCGGGGCCCGCTCACGTGGGGGCGCGCAACAACCCCGCGCTCGGCGGGAAGGGGATGGCAGGCACTCGGCGGGGCCGGGGCCCGCTCACGTGGGGGCGCGCAACAACTCCGCGCTCGACGCCAAGGGGACGGCACGCTCGCCGGGACAGGGGGCCGCTCGCGTGCGGGCGCGCAACAACTCCGCGCTCGGCGAGGAGGGGGGTTAGGTGCGGTCGAGGAACTCGGCGCGTTCGTGGTCGAGCTGCTCGGCGAGGGTGCGGGCCAGGGCGGGGTGGTCGCGCAGGGTCGGGTCGCGGTCGACGATCGCGCGCGCGTCCCAGCGTGCCTTCTCGATGACCTTGGTGTCGGTGAGCACCCGCAGCAGCCGCAGGGAGCTGCCCCGGCCGGATTGGGCGGCGCCGAGGATGTCGCCCTCGCGCCGCTGCTCGAGGTCCACCTGCGCCAGCTCGAAGCCGTCGGTGGTGGACTCGAAGGCGCGCAGCCGGGTCATCGCCGGGGTGCCCTCCGGCGCGGTGGTCCACGCCAGGCAGGTGCCCGGGCGAGCGCCACGCCCGATGCGGCCGCGCAGCTGGTGGAGCTGCGAGATGCCGAAGCGGTCGGCGTCCATGATCACCATCACCGACGCCTCCGGGACGTCGACGCCGACCTCGACGACCGTCGTCGTCACCAGCACGGGAACATCACCGGAGGAGAAGGCGGCCATGGCGGCCTCCTTGTCCTCCGGCGACATCCGTCCGTGGAGCTCACCGACGCGCACGCCGTCGAGCACGGGGTGCTCGCGCAGGATCGCGGCGACCTCGTCGACGGCCGCGAGCGGTCGCTGAGCACCGGCACCGTTGCCCGCTGCGGCACGTCCTGCGCCGTTCGCGCCGGCCGCGCCGGTCCCGGCCGTGCCTGCGCGCCCGCTCCCACCGACGGGCAGGCCGTCGGGCCCGGGGTCGTCGCCCGGGGCGTCGTCGCCCGTGTCGACGAGGTCGGACTCGACGTCGTCGTCCTGGGAGGTGATGCGCGGGCAGACGACGTAGACGCGGCCGCCGTCGTCGATCTCCTCGCGGGCGAGCTGCCACGTGCGCTCCACCCACCGCGGGTGGGTCGCCGGGGCGAGGAAGGTGCGGATCCCGGAGCGTCCGGCGGGGATCTCACGGAGCGTGGACGTCTCGAGGTCCCCGAACACGGTCATCGCCACGGTGCGCGGGATCGGGGTGGCCGTCATGACGAGCAGGTGCGGCGCCGTCGCGGCCTTGGCGCGCAGAGCATCGCGCTGCTCGACGCCGAAGCGGTGCTGCTCGTCGACGACGACGAGCCCCAGCTCGGCGAACTGCACGTTCTCCGACAGCAGGGCGTGGGTGCCGATGACGATCCCGGCCTCCCCCGAGGCCGCGGCGAGCAGCGCCGTGCGTCGCGCCGCGGTGGGCAGCGAGCCGGTGAGGAGCGTGACGCGGGTGCCGTTCTCGGCGCCGCCGAGCATCCCGGCCTCCGCGAGCGGGCCGAGCATCGCGGAGATCGAGCGCGCGTGCTGCGCGGCGAGCACCTCGGTGGGCGCGAGCAGGGCGGCCTGTCCCCCGGCGTCGACGACCTGGAGCATCGCCAGGAGCGCGACCACCGTCTTGCCCGAGCCCACCTCTCCCTGGAGCAGCCGCTGCATGGGCCACGGCCGGGCGAGCTCGGCGGAGACCTCGGCGACGACCTCCTGCTGGCCCTGGGTGAGCGTGAAGGGCAGCCGCGCGGTGAACTCCTCGCGGATCCCGCCGTCGCGCAGCGGCCGGGACGTTGCGGCTGTCGCCTCGGCCTCGGCGCGCCGCACGGCGAGCGCCGCCTGCAGCACGAAGGCCTCCTCGTAGCGCAGCCGGTCCCGCCCGCGGCGCCAGTCCTCCTCCGTGCGTGGCGCGTGGACGAGCCGGAGGGCCGCGAGGAGGCTGGGGAGCCCGTCGCGCTCGAGGATCTTGGCGGGGAGGGGGTCGGGGACGTCGTCCTCGGTGAGGGGCTCGAGAACCGTCTGCACGGCCCCGCGGATCCGCCACGTCGGCAGCGCCGCGGAGGCCGCGTAGATCGGCGTCGGCGCGGACGCGTCCTCGATGACCGCCGCCTTGTCCTCCTCGTCGTCGAAGAAGTGGAAGTCGGGGTTCTTCAGCATCCGCCGTCCCCCGAAGTGTTCGACGGTGCCGGTGAACAGCCCGACCCGGCCGCCCTGGAGCCGGCGCTCCTGGCTGGCGAGGAACCCCCGCGCCCCGAAGAAGCGCAGCAGCAGCTCCCGGTGGCCGTCGGTGACCGTCACGTCGAGCATGGCGGTGCGCGGGTTGCGGGTGGGCCGCAGCGACGTGCGCACGGTGCGGGCGGTGACGGTGACGTGGTCGCCGACCGGGAGGTCGTCGAAGTCGGTGAGCCGGCCCGGGTCGCCATAGCGCCGCGGGTAGTGGCGCAGCAGGTCCCACCCGGTCTCGACGCCGAGCTTGGCCAGGGCCTTGGCGGTCCGGTCACCCACGAGGCGGGACAGCGGTGTGCTCAGTGCGGTCACTGTGCCCCCAGGAGGAGGTCGGGCGCGGGTTGGGCGCCGTCGAGGACGACGAGCTCGGCCTGCGGGGCGGCGGTCACGACGGCGGTGCGGAGGCGGGCGAGGACATCCTCCCGGGCGGGTGAGCCGGGTGCCAGCTCGCGGCCGACGACGGCGGTGAGCAGCTCGTCACCGGGCTGCAGGAGGTCCGCGACGGTTCCGTCGAGGTCCGCGGCGGCGCAGGACGCCGTGCGGACACGGCCCGCGGTCTCCCGGGCGGCAGCGAGGCGCTCGTCCTCGGCGGAGCCCGGGTGCTGCTCCCCGGCGACGGCCAGGACGGCGAGCTCCGAGCGGGTACCGAGGACGTCGACGCGCTGGGAACCGGGCAGCAGCGCACCGGCCTCACCGGCGAGGAGCTGCTCCGCCAGCGCGGCGGACTCCGCGTCGCAGGGCAGGACGAGCACGTGACGACTGCCGGCGTCGACGACGCCGCGCTCCAGACCCGCGGCGTCCGGGTGGAGGACCACCTCGGCGCCCGTGGCCGCGAGCGGGGCGAGGAGCCCGGGCAGGCGCGTGCAGGCGAGCACACCGGCGGCGGGCGCGGCGAGCGAGCGCACGCACACCTGCTCCATGTCGGCCCGCGCGGCGAGGACGGCGGACGGGTCCTCGGTGTGGACGTGGACCTGCCACAGGCCGCGCCCCTCGAACCCGTCGCTGCCTCCGACGACCGCGACGGAGTCACCAACCGAGTCCAGCCGGGTGCGCAGCGCCGCGACGGCCGCGTCCGTCGCGTGCAGGACGTACATGACCTCGTAGGCCGAGGGTGCGGCGTCGTCGTGCTCCCCGACGACGCTCTGCCCGAGCGCGCACGACGGCCCCGCGGCGACGGGACGGGGCGTCGACCAGAGGCTCGCGAGGGCGTCCCTGGCCCGGCCGGTGGCGGGGGCTCCGCCGGCGACGACGGCGGCGAGCGCCTCGAGGAGGATGACGTACCCGGCCGCTCCGGCGTCGACCACCCCCCGCTCGGCGAGCACCGGCAGCTGGCTGCGGGTGTCGGCGAGCGCCGTCGTAGCAGCCCCGGTCGCGGCGGTGACGACTCCGCCGAGGCTCGGGTCAGGGGCGTCCCGGGCACCCCGGGCCGCCGCCGACGCGACGGTGAGCACGGTGCCCTCGACCGGCCGCTCGACCGCCTCCCGGGCGGCCGTGGCGGCGGCGGACAGCGCCGCGGCCAGGCCGGGACCGTCGAGGGACTCACCCTGCGCCACCGAGCGGGCGAGGCCGCGCATGGCCTGGCTGAGGATGACCCCGGAGTTCCCCCGTGCCCCGACGAGCGCGCCACGGGCGGCAGCGGCCGTGAGCTCGGCGAGACCGGCGTGGGGCCCGAGCCTGCCCGCTGCCCGGGCTGCCCCGGCGAGCGTGAGGACGAGGTTGGTGCCCGTGTCGCCGTCGGGGACGGGGAAGACGTTGAGCACGTCGACCTGCCGGCGCACCGCCAGCATCGACCGCAGCCCGAGCTCGAACCAGCGGCGCACGTGCGCCGGGCCGAGCACGGTGAGCGTGTCGGTCACGGTCCGTCCTCCAGGTATGGTCGATCGCGTCAAGGCTAGTAGCAGGTACCGACACCCGTGCCCGGGGTGACGTACGTCGCCCGGCACCGTTTGGGTGGCCCGCGCGCCGTCGGGTATCCTGCTCAGGTTGCCCTCACGGGCGGTCGCGGCTCGCGCCGTCGACCACGACAGACCCCCGCGATCACCAGATCGTGTGCCAGCAAGAGATTCAGGAGAAGACCGTGGCTGCCACCTGCGACGTCTGCGGCAAGCACCCCAGCTTCGGCAAGAGCGTCTCGCACTCCCACGTGCGGACGAGCCGTCGGTGGAACCCGAACATCCAGCGCGTGCGCACCGTCGTGAACGGCACCCCCAAGCGCCTCAACGTGTGCACCTCGTGCCTCAAGGCCGGCAAGGTCCAGCGCGCCGCTGTCTGACACCTCCCCGGTCCGCCGGGTGAGCTGAGCATCGCCGAAGGGCCGCTCGACATCGTCGGGCGGCCCTTCGGCGTGCCCGGACGCTGCGGCCGCGGGGCGCGCCGGCGGCGGCCACGCGGCGTCCTTCCGGGGCGCACGGCGTCGGCTGGCGGCCCCTGCTGATCGGCCGCACGCGACACTGACGACCGCGGGTGAAACGCGGCCCGCGCCCGGCAGGTTCACCTGCGGTCGCGGGCCCTGGAGCGTGGTGATGCCTGGGCGAGCCCGTGACCGGCGGGGCCGTTACCGTGGATCCGTGAAGCAGCTCACCACCCGCCGGCTGCTGCTGCGCGCGTGGACCGAGGACGACGTCGACTTCGCGCTGGACCTCTACTCGCGCTGGGAGGTCCAGCAGTACATCGGGACCAGCCCGCGCGTCGTCGAGGACCGCGCCGAGGCGGCCGAGCGCGTGGCGCGCTTCGCCGCGCTGGACCACCCGGTCCACGCCATCTGGCTGGTGTCCGACCTCATGACGGAGGAGCCCTACGGCACGCTGCTCCTCAAGCCGATCCCGGCATCCGGGCCCGACCTCGCGCCCTCGGGCGAGACCGAGGTGGGGTGGCACCTGCACCCCGGCGCCTGGGGTCTCGGGTACGCCACCGAGGCTGCCACCGCGGCCCTGGACCACGCCTTCGCGGGCGGCCTGGAGCGGGTCGTCGCCGTGACGCACGCCGAGAACCACGCCTCCCAGCGGGTCGCGGTGCGGATCGGCATGGAGCACCGCGGGACGACGGACCGCTTCTACAACACGACGTGCGAGCTGTTCGTCGCCGACCGGTAGCGGCGCCCTCGGCGGCACCGGGAGCCGCGCGGCACGTCACCGGCTCAGCCGCGGTGCGCCCGTTCCCGGTGGCGCCCGTGCACGAGGTGGTAGTGCAGCGCCGTGGCCAGCACGAGGCCGGCCACGGCGAGGTACATGACGCGGTAGTCCCAGGCGCTCACCAGCCCGCCGAGCACGACCGGGCCGAGGCCGGTGCCCAGGTCGAGCAGCAGGTAGAAGGTCGCGACGGCCAGGCCGATGCTGTGCGGCTGGGCGAGTCGGACGGCTGCCGCCTGACCGGTGGGCATCACGGTGCCGAAGCCGAGGCCGATGAGCAGCGCCGCCACCACGAGCGTGCCCGTCGACTCGACCTGGGAGAGCACCGCGAGCCCACCGGCGTAGACGGCAAGAGCCGGGTACATCACCCAGTTGTCCCCGAACCGGTCCTGGACCAGTCCGGTAAACAGCCGCGACGCCAGCACCCCGAGGGCGTTCACCGCGAAGAACGTCCCTGCGCGCGACCCGAGCCCCAGGGAGTCGGCGAACGGGTGGGTGAAGGTGATCATCGAGGAGTTCACGACCCCGACGGCGAGCATGACCGTGGCGATCGGTAGTGCGTCGCGGTCGACGAAGCTGCGCCACCCCAGCCCCCGGGGCTGCGGCCGTGCCGGGCGCTCGGGGAGCAGGAGAGAGCTGAGGAAGGCCGCGCAGGAGACGGCCACCGACGCCCAGAACAGCATGTCGTAGCCCCACCGCTCGATGAGGGCGAGGGCCACCAGCGGCCCGAGCGCGGTCGCGAGCGGGACGCTGAGGCTGAAGTAGCCGGTGCCCTCCCCGCGCCGGGCCTGCGGGATGATCGACTGGGCGATGGTCGTCACCGCGGTGTTGGCGAGGCCGAACGCCACGCCGTGCACGAGACGCACCGCGAGCAGGAGGACGAGCTCGACGGCGACGAGGTAGGCCAGCGACATGCCGATGAAGACGACGAGCGCCAGCACGAGTACCCGGCGCGGTCCGACCGCGCCGACAAGCCGCCCGGCGACGAACCGGGCACCGACCGCGCCGATGATGAACATGCTCGAGGCGAGCCCGGCCAGGCTGTCCGACGCCGCGAAGCGCTGTGCCGCGTACAGCGCCATCGTCGTCATGAGCAGGTAGAAGACGACCATGACGAGGGAGTTGACGACGACGGCGGTGACGAACTCCGCCGTCCACAGCCGCTCGCCGGGCTGTGTGCGCGCGTCGCGGCTCACGCGTCCGCCACCAGGCTCATCAGCTCACCTCGTCATCGGGGAGATGTTCCCGGCTGACCATATACGATCTGCTGCCGCTGGGACGTCGAGGTCGCTTCCGCGAGATCGCAGTCCCGAGCCGAGGTCGCAGACGGTTACACCACCGCTCGGCGAGATCGCAGTCCTGCGCCGGCATCGCAGCGCGCGGCTGCGATGCCGGCGCCCAGCTGCGATCTGGCGGTACGCGTACGCGGCACGCGGCACGCGGCGGACGGGGCCGGCGGGAGCTGGGCGGGCGCCGGCGTCCGCCGCCCGCCGGGCCGTCAATGACCTCTGATGAAGTCCGCGACCACGGTCCGGGACACCGCGACGTCCACGACGAGCACGCCCTGCGCCCCGTCCCGCACCCACTCCCCCACGACGTCGAGCTCGGCCAGCCGCGTCACCCGCCGGCCGCCGGCGCCCAGCGCGCGCCCGAGCGCGGCGAAGTCGACGTCGTCGAGCAGCATGCCCCGGCGGTCCACGCCCTTGGCGCCGTACTGGTGCAGCTCGGCGCCATAGGCCGCGTCGTTGAAGACGACGACGACGCCGGAGCGCACCTCGGACACGAACGTCACGAGGTCGGCCAGGCCCATGGTGCCTCCGCCGTCGCCCGTGACGAGGACGGTCGGGCGGTCCGGCCGGGCGCGGGCCGCCCCGACGGCCGAGGCCGAGCCGAGCCCGATCGTCTGCAGCGCGGTGCCGACCAGGACGAGCTGGCTCGGGTCGCTCACCCGCGCGTGCTGCGGCATCCACCCGATGAACTGCCCGCCGTCGTGGACCAGGGCGCGGGCCGGAGGGAGCAGCTCGTCCAGCCGCCGCGCGACCAGCCGCGGGTCGAGCCGGCCGTCCTCGGCGAGCTCGGGCACCGCGGAGAGGGCCGCGCGCAGGTCCCCGGCGGCGTGCGGGGCGCGCTCGCGCCAGGTGCCGGACGACGCCGCCGCGGGGGCGTCGTCGTCGTCCATCTCGGCGAGGAGCGCGGATGCGAAGGCGGCGGCGTCGGCGCGGACGTACCGGGTCACCTGCCCGTGCGTGGCGACCGGGGCGAGGTCCACCTGGAGCACCTCGCGCGCGCCGGAGAGGAGGTGGCCGCGCTGGTCCTGGAAGTCGCCCAATGAGATCCCGACGGCGAGCACGACGTCCGCCCGGGTGATGAGCTCCCAGCCACCGGGCGTGCTGAAGCCGCCGGCGATGCCGAGGTCCCACGGCGAGCGGGGCAGTCCTGCCGCCATCGCGGACGTCGCGAACAGCGCGCCCACCCGGTCGCCGACGCGCCGCAGGAGCTCACCTGCCTCGGCCAGGTGCGCACCGCGGCCGAGGAGCAGGAGCGGGCGCTCGGCGCCGCGGAGGGTTGCGGCGACGGCGGCGACCTGCTCGTCGGTGGGTCGCGGCGGGTCCGGCCGCTCGATCGGCGGGGCGGTGCGGTGCGCGGTGGCCGGCGCCGTCGCGACGTCGCAGGGAATCGAGAGGATGACCGGCGTGCGGTCCCACTCGGCGAGGTCGTAGGCGTAGTGGGCGGCGGCCGCGGCGCCGTCCGCGTGGACCGGGACGACGGGCACGTCCAGGCCCGCGGCGAGCGCGTCCTGGTCAACGTCCCACCAGCGCGGCCCGCTGCTCTGCCCCTCCCCGGCGAGCAGGACGAGCGGGACCCGCGCGAGGCGGGCCTCCGCGAGCGCGGTGAGCGCGTTGGTGAACCCGGCCCCGTAGGTGGTGGTCGCCGTCGCCGTCCCGCCGGAGGCCAGGTGGTAGGCCTGGGCGGCGGCCACCGTGCCCGCCTCGTGCCGCATGCGCACGTAGGGCGCGCCGCCGGCCGTGAGATGGCCGACGACGTAGGCGTTCCCGTTGCCCATGACGCCGAACACCGCGCCACTGCGCTCGGCGACGACGTCGGCGACGGCAGTGGAGACGGTACCCAGCGACGTCCTCGTCGATGTCATGGGCTCAGGATGGCGGGCGCGCCGCCGCAGATCAAACGACGGCGCGCCCGGCCGGGGTCAGTACGTGATGACCTGGGGGGCGGCGAGCTGCTTGAGGCCCGCGACGCCGAACTCCAGCCCGTAGCCGGACTGCTTGACGCCGCCGAAGGGCACGCGGGGGTCGATGCCGCCGTGGTTGTTAATCCACACGGTGCCGGCCTCGATGCGGGCGGCGACGGCACGGGCCTGGTCGCGGTCCGAGCCCCAGACGGAGGCGCCCAGGCCGACCTCGAGGCCATTCGCCATCTCCACTGCCTCGTCCACCGTGGAGTACTTCACGATGGGCAGGGCCGGGCCGAACTGCTCCGTGGCGACGAGCGGGTTGTCGTTGTCGACGTCCGCGACGAGGGTCGTCGGGTAGAAGTAGCCGGGCTGGTCCGGGTCGGGGTTGCCGCCGAGGAGCACCCGGGCACCGGCGTCCTTGGCCGCCTGGACCAGGTCGGTGACGATGTCGAGTTGCGCCTTGTTCTGCAGTGGTCCGAGCACGTTGTCCTCGTCGAGGCCCACGCCCATCGGGGTCTGCGCGGCGACCTCGGTGAGTGCCTGGCAGACGTCGTCGTAGATGTCCTCGTGGACGTAGAGGCGCTTGAGGGCGGCGCAGGTCTGGCCGGTGTTGATGAAGGCGCCCCAGAACAGGTTCTGCGCGATCGCCTTCGGGTCCGCGTCGGGCAGCACGATGCCGGCGTCGTTGCCGCCGAGCTCGAGCGTCAGGCGCTTCACGGTGTCGGCGGAGGAGCGGATGATCGCCTTCCCGGTCGCGGTGGAGCCGGTGAACATGATCTTGGCGACGTCCGGGTGGGCCGCCAGGCGCTCACCGACGTCGCGGCCGCCGGAGACGACGTGGAGCACGTCCGCCGGCAGCGCCTGATTGATGACGTGCCCGAGCGCGAGCACGCTCAGCGGCGTGTACTCCGAGGGCTTCATCACCACGGTGTTGCCCATGCGCAGCGCGGGGGCGAGCTGCCAGATGCTGATCATCATCGGCCAGTTCCACGGGCCGATCGCCCCGACGACCCCGAGGGGCCGGTAGTGCATCTCGGACCGGGCGCCGTCGTCGTCGTCGACGAGCACCTCCGGCTCGATCTCGAACGCCGCCGTCGCGCGCAGCCAGCCGGCGCACGCGCCGACCTCGAAGCGGGCGTTCGGGCCGTTGAGCGGCTTGCCCTGCTCGCGGGAGAGGAGCTCGGCGAGCGCCTCGGCCGAGGCCTCGATCGCGTCGGCAGCCCGGTTGAGGAGCTCGCTGCGGCGCTCGTGGCCGAGCGCGGCCCACTCCGGCTGGGCCTGGCGCGCCGCCTCGACCGCCGCATCGAGGTCTGCGGTGGTGTGCTCCGGCGCGCGTGCGACGACCTCTCCGGTCGCCGGGTCCGTGATCTCCCGACCGCCCTCCGCGGGCACGATCGCCGCGAGGAGGTCGTCGTAGGTGAGAGCGGTGAGGGTGGAGTCCTGGGTGGTCATCGTGTCTCTTTCCAGCGGAGGGTCGGTCTGCGGGGGGCGCCGTGACGTGGGCCACATGTGGCGCTGCGTCCAGCGTCACCCGGCGCACCGGCCGCGGTCTTGTGCTTCCACGCCCTCGACTTGACCGCACGTGCACGGTGAGCCCGGAAGCGTCAGGCCGCGCCGCTGCGGGCAGCGGCAGCAACCCGGTAGGCCGTCGGGGACTGCCCGTACTCTGCCTTGAAGAGCCGGCTGAAGTGGGCGGCGTCGAGCAGGCCCCACCGCGCGGCGACCGCCGAGACGGGGCGGTCGACGCGAAGCGGGTCGATGAGGTCGCGGCGGATGCGCTCCAGCCTCCGGGCCCGAATCCACGCCGAGACGGTCTCCCCCTCCTCGGAGAAGATCGTGTAGAGGTGCCGAGTGGAGATGTAGTGCGCCTGCGCGATCGACGCCGGCGTGAGCTCCGGGTCTCCGAGGTTGTCGAGGATGTACTCGCGGACCTCCCGCGCGAGGCTGCGCGCGGGCCCGACCGCGCCGTGGCGGGTCTGGTACAGCTCCTGG
This sequence comes from Georgenia sp. H159, assembly GCF_035607575.1. Lineage (NCBI taxonomy): Bacteria > Bacillati > Actinomycetota > Actinomycetes > Allobogoriellales > Allobogoriellaceae > Georgenia > Georgenia sp. H159. The sequence goes on from NZ_JAYDZY010000006.1 coordinate 457,290, forward strand.
GAGAGCATTGTCACGAGCAGGTCGAGCGCGGAGTGCACGAGCCGGGAGGCGTGGGACCCGGACAGCTCGTCCATGTTGCGGCCCAGCTCGACGAAGAAGGGGTTGATCACCCGCCCGAGCCCCCGGTCGCGCGGGAAGCGCACGGCCGTCACCTGGGCGACCTCGTCCCGCGGCAGGTCGACCGCCTCGTGCGGGAACATGATGACCATCGCGCGGTTCTGCTCGGGGAAGGTGAGCCGGTAGGGGCGATGGGTGTCGTAGATGGCGATGTCGCCGGGGAGCAGCGTGACCTGCCGGCCGTCCTGCTCGAGGACGGCCGGACCCGTGAGCTGGAGGCTGAGCTTGTAGTACCGGCCCTCCACCTGCTCGATGAGCCGGGGCGTGCGGCGTACCTCGTGCGGCGTGGCGACGATGTCGAAGACGGACACGTCCTCGACGACCGTGCGGTCCAGGTGCCCGCGGAAGGGCGCGCTGCCGAGCGCGTCGATTTCCAGCGGCACGAAGCTGTTCGCGATGACCGAACGCCACGTGTCCAGGTCGAGCGTGTCGGGGAGGTGGTCGATGTCCACGACGTCGACCGCGAAGCGGGGCATGGGGCCTCCCTCGTCGGAGGAGATGGCTCCCACCATATCCGCCGACCGGGGGCGCCAGGGGCTCCGCGCGGCACCGTCGTGGCACGGGCGGGTCACTCACTGCGCGGCAGCGGCGCTTTTCACCCCTCTCGTCCCGAGCTCACGCAGCACGCGCCGGGCCGTCGTGATGCCGGTCTCGATCGCGCCGTCGACCACGACGCCGTTCCAGCCCTTGGCGATGTCCGCACCGGCGAAGTAGAGCCGGGTGTCGGTGTCGTGGAAGGTGCTCCAGCCCTCGATGAACTGCCCGGACTTGATGGTGGCCCAGGTCTGACCGCTCCACCGGTCCGCGCACCAGTCGTGCCCGTCGCTGTCGACCACGGTGAGGTCCGGGCGCCACTGGTGGACGACCTGCTGCACGTGGGCGGTGTCGTGCAGGTCGATCGTCGTGTGGTCGGGCCCGAAGCCGACGAGGATCGTCGTCCCGTCGTCGAGGAAGTACTCGCTCTTCATCATCGCGATCGGGCTCCCCGTCGGCGCGGTCGCGATGAAGTTGTGGTGCCCCTCGACCTTGATCCAGATCTTGAAGCCCGTGCTGTTGGTGCCCTCGGCGACGACCTTGCGCATGGGGGCCGGCAGGTCGGGGGTGAAGCCGACGTAGCGCAGCGCGCCGATCGGGATCGTGACGATGACGGCGTCGGCCTCGCGGACCGAGCCGTCCTCCAGGGTGAGGCGGACGCCGTCGTCGTCGTGCTCGACGGCGGTCACGGGGCTGGACAGGTGGATCGGGCACCGCAGGTCGGCCGCGATGTTCTCGTACAGGCCGCGCATGCCGTTGCGCAGCTTGAACTTCAGTGTCTGCTCGTCGAGCAGGGAGAGCCGGTGGTCCGACAGCGCCGCCCAGTGCTTGGCCATGAGCGGTGACGCGGTGGCGGTGTAGCCGTTGTAGCCGGCCGACCAGTACGCGTCGCAGACGTCGATCTCCTCCTGGGAGAAGGTGCCGTCCCGCAGCGCGTCGAGGACGCTACCGTGGTCGGCGGCGCGGAAGCGCTCGGGCACGTCGTCCGGGCCGTCGTAGTCCGCGCTGAGCACGTGCAGCGGGTCGTGGGGGTAGGGGAAGAACTCCTCCGAGCCCTCGAAGATCTTCGCCTGGGGACGGGCCAGGGCGGCGTCGAGGTCGGCCTCGGCGCCCTCGCGCACCTGCCCATCGGCGATCCAGTATGCGCGCTCGTAGTCGGGGCTCGGGTAGATCTCCTGCCCGTACCGGGCGATCTCGGTCCACACGAACGGCTGCATCCAGTGCACCCAGGTTGCCCCGAGCTCGAGGGTATGGCTCATCCGCTCCTCCGTCCACGCTCGTCCGCCGATGCGGTCGCGCGCCTCGAAGATCTCCACCCCCACCCCGGCGGTTTGCAGCTCACGTGCGGCGACGAGGCCGGCGAAGCCGGCGCCGACGATGACGACCTTGGCGGGCATGGGACTCCGTTCGGGGGTTGGGGGACGGTCAGCCGACGTCGGCGTCGCGCAGGGCGGCGAAGACGTGCGGCCTGGTACGACGCAGCACCTCGCCCCAGACGAGGCCGACGACGCCGGCCCCGAGGATGATCGCCGGCATGACGACGACCAGCGGCGAGGGTCCCTCGGCGCCGATCATCACGTCGAAGTTCACGAGGATGAGGGCGAAGACCGTGCCGAGGCCGAGTGCGGCAAGGGCGGGTGCCCAGAGCCGGACGAGGGCGGGGTAGCCGCGGTTGTCGCGCCAGAAGTAGGCGATGACGGCGATCGAGGTGATGAACAGGAGGAACACGAGCCCGAAGGCGCCGGCGTTCGTCAGCCAGGTGAACATCGTGACTACCGGGAAGAGCGGGCCGAGCTCGGACCGCGCGCCGACGACCGCGAAGATGACGATGAGGGTCAGCGCGAGGGCGGACTGAGCGATGGAGCCGGCGACGGGCGCGTGGTTGCGGCGGCTCGAGGAGGCCAGGACGTGGGGCAGCACCCGGGCGCGGCCGAGGGAGAAGAAGTACCGAGCAGCGGCGTTGTGGAAGGCCATGAGCGCCGCGAACAGGCTCGTGACGAACAGGACGTTGGCGATGTCGGCCAGCAGCACCGTGCCCTGCTCCTCGAGGAAGACGAACATGAGGTCGGGGCCGTACTCCTGGGACAGCGGGACGACGTTCGACACCCCGACGCCGACGGCCAGCGCCCACGCGGAGAAGGCGTAGAACAGGGCGATGATGCCCACGGCGATGAAGGTGGCACGCGCGACCGAGCGCCGGGGGTCCTTGACCTCCTCGCTGTAGATCGCGCCGGACTCGAAGCCCATGAACGCTGCGATGCCGAACGCGAGGACGGCACCGATCCCGTGGGTGGCCCAGTTCTCCGGGGCGAACGGCTCGGCGCCGACGCCCTCCGGGGCGACGACGAAGGACACGACATTGACGGCGATGACGACGGCGAACTCGAGGACGACGACGACGGCCAGCACCTTCGCCGACAGGTCGATCTTGTTGAGGCCGAGCCAGCCGACGACGACGAAGCCGACGAGCGCCGCGGCCCACCACGGGACGTCGACGTCCGTCTTCGCCGAGACGAACGAGGCGAGCGCGAACCCGAAGATGCCGTAGAGGCCGACCTGCATGGCGTTGTAGCTGATGAGCGCGAGCATCGAGGCGCCGATGCCCTGCCGCACGCCGAGCCCCGCGCTGACGTAGGCGTAGAAGGCGCCCGCATTCTGCACCTGGGCGCTCATCGCGCCGTAGCCGATGGCGAAGACGACGAGGATGAGCCCCAGCGCCAGGTACCCGACGGGCACGCCGGTCAGGCCGGTGACCGCGAAGCTCGTCGGCGCGCCACCGGCCACCACCGTCAGCGGGGCAGAGGCGGCGATGATGAGGAACACCAGGTGTGGGACGGTCAACGTTCGGCGTGCCAGGCCCGCCTCGGTGGACAGGTCCTGGGTACTTGTCGTCGGTGACGTCGTCATCGGGTCACGCTCCTTCAGGTCTCGAGCCTCGTCGTCGAGTACTCGTTGCCCCCGCGTGCAGACCTTACGGACCGTACCGGGGCCGCGGAACGGGATGCATGAGCCAGACCACACTCCGACAAGCGATCTGCGTGATTCGACAAGGTGGGCAAAGACGCTGCGTGCGATATTCGCATACCGAGCCGCAAATCCAATACGATATTGGAGCCGAGTGGCCACGGAGAGACGTCAACGATGAGCGATACGCCCGCGGGCACCGCCCAGACCCTGTCCCGGGGCCTGCGCGCTGGAGACTCTGTGCGCCCGGCCGTCGCCGATGCGGGTGGGCGAGGTCGCCGCGGAGCTCGCGGTCCACCGGTCCGTCGCCTACCGGCTGCTGCGCACCCTGGAGCACCACGGCCTGGCGAGCCGCACGGAGGACGGGTACGTCCCCGGGCCCGCGCTGCGCGTGCTGCTCGAGTCTGCCGAGCAGCCGCAGCAGCGCAGGGCGATGCCGATCCTCCAGGGCGTCGTCGACGATCTCGGGGTGACGGCGTTCCTCGCCGTCGCGGAGCACGACCTGTGCGTCACCCGCGCCTTGGTCGAGCCGCGCAGCGACGGCGTCAACCTGGTCCAGCGCTCCGGCACCGTCCACCCGCTCACGCTCGGCGCGCCGGGGATCGCCCTGCTCGTCTCACTCGCGGACACCATGAGCGCCGCGCGGCTCGCGGCACTCGCCGGCGAGCGCCTGGCCTACGTCCAGGAGGCACGTGCCCGGGGCTGGGCCGTGTCGCACGACGAGGTCATCCCCGGCGTGCGTTCGGTCGCGGTTCCGGTCCGGGGGCCATCGGCTGGCCGGCCGCGCTCACCGTCGTCTACGGGGGTCGGCCCTTTCCCGACCAGGTGGCCGCCCAGCGGCTGCAGCACACCGCGCGCGAGTTCGCGGTCCTCACGCAGGCCTGAGGAACGCACGCTGCTCCCGGGCACCGCAGGTGCGGTACCCGGGAGCAAGAGCTGATCACTCGCTGGCGAACGTGTCCACGCACTCGATGGTCGCGTCGGTGTACTCCATGTCGGAATGCTCCTCCAGACCGGCGACGTACCGGTCCAGGACCTCCTGGGCGTTCTCCAGGCCCTGCTCGGTGGCGAGGTCGACCCACATCTGCTTGCCCTGCTCGCCGACCTGGCTCTGCCACTCCTCGGTGGCCTCCTCACTCCACCGGTCGAGCTCCTCGACGTCCGGGGAGTCGAGCATCTCCTGGCACTGTCCGGCCGCGACCTCGTTGAACGCCTCGATGCCGGCGCCGCTGTTGAGCTCCTCGGTGACCTGGTTGACGATCTCCTTGAGGTCGTCGGGCAGGCTGTCGTAGGCCTCGCGGGAGAACCACATGCCGAACACCGAGTACTGGCCGACGCCCGGGTCGGTCCAGTACGGCAGCAGCTCCATGAGCCGGTAGTTCACTGGGAAGTCGATGGCACCACCCACGCCCTCGATGACGCCGCGCTGGACGGCCTCGTAGGTCTCACCGGCGGTCGTGGCGACCACGTTCACGCCCGCGTCGCTGAGCACCTGCTGGATGATGGGGCCCGAGCTGCGGGCCTGCCACCCCGCGAGGTCCCCGACGCTCTCGATGGGCTCGTTGGAGCCGAACAGGAACCGTCCGGCCGGCCACGTGGAGATGTGGAACAGGCCGTTGTTCGTCATGATCTGCTGGGCCGGCTCGAACTCGGTGTGGATCTCGTGGATGGTCTGGGTCACCGCCGCCGAGTTCTGGCTCAGGAACGGGATGCTCACCATCGAGGTGGAGGGGAAGTACTGCGGGGTGTAGTCCGGCACGGTCACGCCGATCTGGGCGCGCCCGTCCCGCACGCAGTCGACGACCTCCTGCATCTTGCACAGGGCCTCGGTCGCGGTGCGCTCGAAGGTGATCCGGCCGTCGGTCTCCTCCTCGACCCGGTCGAGGAACCAGTCCTGGACCGCCTCGTTCGGGGTCCCGGCCGTGGCGCCGGTGGCGAGGGTGAACTCGAAGGTCTCCTCCGAGTCCCCACCCCCGGCGTCACCGTCTCCTCCGCCGTTGTCGCCGCCACCGCAGCCTGCCAACACGAGCGCCACGGTCGCCGCGACGCCTGCAGCTACGACGCGCGCGCGGGGGCGGCCGCGTCCTGTTTGCTGTGTGAACTTCATCGTTCTTCCTCTCGGTACGAACGCCTTCCGGCGTTTGGTCGAAGATGGGCGCGTACTCGAAAACCGCGGCCTCATCGCCCGTGTGCGTCGATCGTATGGGCGGGGGTCACGTCGCACTTGTGCCTAGGCGAACCGTTGTCGGTGTTTAACGAATGCTTAGCGCACCCCGCCGGTGACGTAGCCCCGCGCGAACTCGCGCTCCTCCCAGTCGGTCAGGTCCGGGTGCCAGTAGTCGGGCGGCACGGCGCCGGCTCCCAGCGGGTAGCGAGGAGGGAGGTCGAAGACGTGGCCGGACTCCGTGATCGTGAGCCCCGCCTCGAGAATCGCGTGCAGGCGCTGCGCCTGACCATCGAGGTCCCCGGGCATACCCGTGAGCCAGCCGAGAGGGGCGTGTACGTACACGCTGCGCGGCGGGCGCACCAGAGCCGTGATGTCACGCGCGCCGGCCAGGACCACGGTCGGGATACCGCTGGTCTCCACGGCGCGGGCGAGGGATCCGGCCGTCTGGTGGTCCAGCGGGCAGGCGGGCAGGAGGAGCACCAGGTCGGGGTCCCGGGCAGCGACCGCCTCCAGCAGCGCCGGGGTGAGCTGCTCCCGGACTCGCCGCTGGGAGTACACGGCCCCCATCATCGAAACCGCCGCCCCCGTGTCCGAGCCCACCAGGCCGTCCCGTACCAAGGCCCGCAGAGCTCGGTAGGGGAAGACCGTGCCGACGTCGGCCTGGGCGCGCTCCAGCTTGAACCCGAAATGCGCGATGCGCAGCCGCGTGGGATCCGCGTCCGTGGGCAGCACCCGCACAGTGGTGTCCTCCCGCACAGAGAACGGGGCCTCGTCCTCGTGGTGCACCCCGGCCAGGGTCACCTGCAGCACCCTGGCCTCCGGCAGCGGTGCGGTAAGCGGTGCCAGCGGGGGGGAGGTGTCGTGGCGCAGCCACCGGTAGGGCTCGTGGTCGGCGTGGTACTCGATCATGCGCCGGACGTACTCGATGGGCGCGGTCATCAGGTCCTCTGCAGCGTGCCATCCAGCCACCCGGTGTCGACGTCACCCACCGTCGACGGCTGCCAGCGCGGGTTGCGGTCCTTGTCCACGATCTGCGCCCGCACCCCCTCCTTCATGTCCGGGGTGTCGATGAGGTGGTTCCCGATGCGCAGCTCCATGCCGAGCACGGCCTCGAGGTCGTCCAGCTCCCGGGCACGGCGCAGGGCGGCCAGGGCGGTCACCACCGACGTGGGCGACATCTGCCCGATGAGCTCGGCAGCTCGCTGGGCCTCCGGCTCCGGGCGGGCCTGCAGTCGCGCGATGATCTCCTCGACCGTGTCGGCGCTGTAGCAGGCGTCGATCCACTCGCGCTGCTCGGCGAGCCGTGAGGCGGGCGCCGGCTCGCTGAACCGCTGGACGACGGCGGACGCGTTGCCCGGGTCGGCCGCGAGCGCCGCGCGCAGTCGGGGGAGCGTCTCGGACGCGATGTAGACGTCGGCGAAGCCGCACAGCAGCGCGTCTGCGCCGTTCATGTCCCCCGCCGTGAGCCCCAGGTGGGCGCCGAGCTCCCCGGGTGCGCGAGCCAGCAGCAGCGAGCCGCCGACGTCCGGGATGAACCCGATGCGTACCTCGGGCAGGGCCAGGCGGGAGCGTTCGGTGACCACGCGCGTGTTGGCGTGGGCAGCGACACCGATCCCGCCGCCCATGGTGATGCCGTCCATGACGGCCACGTAGGGCTTGGGGAACCTGGAGATCTTGAGGTTCAGCCGGTACTCGTGCTCCCAGAACGCCAGGAGCACCTCACGCGGCGCCGAGACCGTCATTGTGATGTCACCGCCCGCACAGAACCCCCGCTCCCCCGCGCCGTCGAGGTAGACCGCCTGCACGGACGGGTCCTGGGCGGCGTCGTCCAGTGCGGCCTCGAGGGTGGCGACCATCTGCGCGGTCAGCGCGTTGATCACCTTCGGACGGTTCAGCGTGAGGTGCAGCAGGCCGCCCTCGCGCCGGACTAGGACGTCGGTGTCGGAGGTGTCGGAGTAGCTCATCAGCTTGGTGTGGACCTTTCGTGTGGCGGGTGTCGGCGGGAGATTGTCTACGACGAGGGGTCGAACCCGGGCAGGAAGAGGGTGATGGCCGGTACCAGGAACAGCAGGGCGGTGATGGCCAGGTCGACGACGAACAGGGGCATCACGCCCTTGAACACCGTCTCGGGCCGCACGCCGGTGCTGCCGGCCACGACGAACACGTTGATGCCCACCGGTGGGGTGATCATGCCGAGCTCGATGAGCTTGACGATCATGATGCCGAGCCAGATCTCGCTGAAGCCGAGCTCGACCGCGATGGGGTGGAGGATCGGGACGGTGATCACCAGGATGGACAGCGACTCGAGCACCGTGCCCAGGGGGATCAGGCAGATGAGGAGCAGTGCCATGGTGAGCATGGCCGGCAGGCCCAGCTCCGAGACGAACCCGGTGATCGCCTCCGGCACCCGGGCCGCCACGAAGAAGGCGGACAGGACGGCCGAACCGACGATGATGAAGAACACCATCGACGTCGTGGCCGCGGTGTCCAGCAGCGCGTCCTTGACCTTCGCCGCGACGCCCTTGACGCCGTCCTTCCAGTTCTCCACGACGAGGATGATCACCGCCGCGATGGCGCCCATGGCCGCCGACTCCGTGGCGGTGAAGATCCCGGAGTACATGCCGCCGATGACGATGACGAAGAGGAGGGCCATGTAGACGACCCCGCGCCACGGCAGCGTGCGGAGGGTGTGCCGCCGCGGACCGTCCCCCGGGCGTTCGGCCGTCACCGTGTCCACGCCCGCGGAGGCGACGCCCCTGCGGCTCTCGCGTCCGGCAGCCACCTTGGCCGCGTCGTGGGCCCGGGAGACCGCGGTCGCGAGGTCGTCCACGTCGGTGGAGCGTCCGATCTTCCGCTGGCCCAGCACCATGACGTAGACGATGTAGGCGAGCGCCGAGAGCAGACCCGGGACGATGCCCGCGGCGAGCATCTGCGCCACGGAGGAGTTCGTCATGATCGCGTACAGGACGAGGAAGGTGCTGGGCGGGATCATGACGCCGAGCGTCCCCGCGATGGCGACGAGTCCGGTGGCCAGGCTCGCCGGGTACCCCATGGCGCGCATCTCGGAGACCGAGAGCTTGGACATCGTCGCGGCGGTGCCGATGCTCGACCCCGAGACCGCCGAGAATCCGGCACACGCCATGACGGTGGCCACGCCGAGCCCGCCCGGGGCACGGCGCACGAAGTGGTTCGCCACCGCGAACACGCTCTCGGCCACGCGGGCCTTGACCGCGAACAGCCCCATGAGGATGAACATGGGCACGATGGTCAGGCTGAAGCTCGAGGTGGTGGAGAACGGCGTCGAGCTGAGCACGCTCGTCGTGTAGTCGAACCCCCGGAGGAGGAAGAGCCCGAACGCGCCGCTGATGCCCAGGGCGAGGGCGACCGGGGTCTTGATGACCAGGAGGCCGACCAGCGCCAGCAGGGTGATGAGGATGATCGTCGAAACGTCCACAGTCAGTTGGTCCTGTTCTCTTCAGGGGTCCCCGCGACTGCCGTGCGGTGCGTCTGGGCGGGGTCCGGGGCGTCGTCGTCGACGTCCAGCGTGCGGTCGACGGTGACCGGGACCGTGGAGGTGCCATACGGCTCGCGCCCCATGGCGGAGCGCAGCAGGTTGGCGAGCGAGACGAGCAGCAGGGCGGCCAGGCCGATGACGATGACCCACCGCCACGGGTACAGCGGCCACTCGATGAGCCCGAAGCGAGACTCCCCTAGGGCCGTCGCTGCCCTGGCCCGCTCGATCGAGGCGTAGACCAGCCAGGCCAGGAAGGCGGTGGACACGGTCCAGGTGACGAGGTCGAAGACCCGGTTGACCCGGGGGCCGAACCGGTTCGCGACGAGGGTCACCGCGATGTGCTCACCCTGTATGCCCGCCCACGCCAGGCCGAAGAACACCGCCACGACCAGACAGGACTCGGCGAGCTCGAGCATGCCGGGCACGCTGGCCCCGGTGGTGAACCGGAACGTGACGTCCAGGGCGATCGCCAGCATGAGCACGATGATGCTCAGCGTGGCGATGATCGCGAGGACGATGCTCACTCCTCGCAGGGCTTTCTCCAACATCCCGCGTCCTTTCATCGGACTGGTGAGGACATGCTTGCTGTGCTGTCTACTCCCGATCGCCCGCCGGTGTCCGGCGAACGAGACGCGTTCAGCGCTGGGACCAGAACTCGTGCGCGCGGGTGTGGTCGACGTCGCCCAGCGCGTCGAGCGCGTCGCCGAGCGCGCCGGTGACGGCCTCGCACACCGGCGCCTCGTGCTCGACGGCCTGCTGCAGCGAGCGGGCGATGCGCACATCCTTCGTCATCAGCGGCAGGGCGAAGCCCGAGGCGTACTTGCCGTCGACGATGTGCGGGCCGAGCACGTGCGTGGTGACGAAGCTCTGTCCGGTCGAGGCGTTGAAGATGTCCACCATGACCTGCGGGTCGAGCCCGAACCGCTGGCCGGCGACGAGGGCCTCGGTGCTGGCGGTGAAGGAGGCCGCAGCGACGTAGTTGTTCAGCGCCTTCATGGCGTGCCCGCTGCCCAGCTTGCCGGTGCGGAAGATCTGCTGGCTCATGGTGTCGACCACCGGCACGGCGCGCTCGGCGGCGGCCTCGTCGTCGGCCCCGAGCATGATCGACAGGGTCCCGGCGATGGCGCGTTCGCGTGCACCGGAGACCGGGGCGTCGACCATCGACACGCCGTGGTCGGCCAGGACGCGACCGGTCTCCACGGTGTCGATGGGGTCGGAGGAGCTCATGTCCACGACGACGGCGCCGGGCTCGAAGGGGATGCGCAGGCCCGTGCGGGCGTCGTCCAGGAGGACGGCCTGCACGATCTTGCTCGTGGGCAGCATGAGGACGACGACGTCGCACCGGGCGAGGCCGGCGACGTCGGTGACGGGGGTGGCGCCGAGCTCGGCGGCGAGCTCGGCGGTGCGCTGCTGGTCGGCGTCGTAGACATGCAGGTCGACACCGCCCTTGGCGAGGTTGGTGACCATGGGTCCGCCCATGGTGCCCAATCCGATGAAGCCGACCGTCGTGGTGGCGCGCGTGATGCTCATCGCCTACTTCGCTCCCTTGCCGGTGCTCGCGGTGGCCTTCGTCGTCGGCCGGTCGGCCTCGCCGTCGAGGTCGAGCGAGAGCCCCTTCTCCTGGAGGATCTCCCCGAGCGCGCGCATGCCCTCGACGGCAGCGGGGATGCCGCAGTAGAGCAGGGAGTGCACGACGACCTCGCGCAGCTCCAGCGGAGAGACGCCGTTCTCCAGGGCGCCGCGGGTGTGGACACGGATCTCGTGCGGCTTGCCGGTGGCGATGAGCATCGCCAGCGTGATCTTGCTGCGGTCGGCCACGGACAGGCCCTCCCGCTGCCAGATGTCTCCGAAGCAGTACCGGGTGACGAAGTCCTGCAGCTTGTCGTCGAGGTCGGTGGTGTGCTCGACCTGGTCCTCGGCGCCGGCCGGGCCGAACATGGCGCGGCGCTGCGCCAGGCCGGTGTCGTACAACTCGTCACGGATCATCGTGCACCTCTCGTTCGTGTCAGCGGCTCCGGCGGCCCTCGTGGCGCCGGTGCGGCCAGGTCGCACGCGGCACGGTGCGGTAGCTGGCTCCACCGGCAGTCTTGCGGACACGGCTGTCGGGGGTCTTGTCCAGGGATGCAGGCTCCCCCGGCCATTGGTGAACGGTCAGCGCAGCGCGGGGTCGTCGCGGTGCCCGGCACCGGCGCCCGGAGCGGGTCCGGGAGCGTCCTGCGCGGCCTCGTAGCGCGACCGGAAGTCCGCTGCGGCGACGATGCCCTGCACCACGGTGCCGGTGGCGATGACGCGATCGCCGTGGTTGGTCACCGTCGTGCAGGTGAGGCGACGCGGTGCGTGCGCGGTGATGGTGGCCGTCACCCGCACGTGCGCCCCGATGGGGGCGGGCGCCCGGTGGATGACGTGCACCTCGTGGCCGGCACCGACCTCTCCCTCCTCCAGGTAGGGCAGCAGCGCCAGCCGGGCCGCGCGTTCCATCGTGCGAACCACCGACGGGGTCGAGTACACGGGGTGGATCATCTCCCCGTCGAAGGTCGCGGCGTCCTCGGGGCGGACGGTGTACTCGAGGGTGTGGGAGGTGCCGATCTCAGGAGTTCGCATGGGTCCTCTCGGGGGCTCGGGAGTCGTCGGGTGCGGGCAGCGGGTGGATCCGGGGAGCCGGCGCGGCGCTCCAGCCACCGGTGCTGTCCGGGAGCAGCGTGCGGCGGCTGACCAGATGGTCGCTGTGACCGGCCTCCGCCAGGCTCCACACCGGGCTGACGCAGGCATCCAGCGGGGCGAACACGCGCGCCCAGTGCGCGCGGGTGTGGGCAGCGAACATCTCGGCGAAACGTGCGCGCAGGGTCGGCCAGGTGGTCCGATCAGCCCGGTCCGGTAGCCCAGCCGGGTCCAGTCCCAGGCCGCGGACGAACGCGTCGTAGAACTGCGGCTCGATGGCCCCGACGGCCATGTACTCGCCGTCCGCGCACCGGTAGGTGTCGTAGAAGGGCGCCCCGCTGTCGAACAGGTTCGCGGCGGGCTCCTGACCCCACCGGCCCTCGGTCTGGAGGCCGCGGACCGTCTGCAGCAGCGAGCTGACGCCGTCGACGATCGCGGCGTCGATGACGGCGCCCCGCGCGGTGCGCCGCCTCTCGAGGAGGGCCGCCAGCACCCCGACGACGAGGTACAGCGAGCCGCCGCCGTTGTCCCCGACAAGGTTGAGCGCCGCCGTGGGGCGTGCGCCGTCGGTCCGGGTCGCCCAGAGGGCACCGGTCTCGGCGGTGTAGTTGATGTCGTGCCCGGCCCTGGCGGCCCGCGGCCCCGACTGGCCCCAGCCCGTCATGCGACCGTAGACGAGGCCAGGAGCCACCTCGGCGAGGTCATGCGGCCCGAGTCGCAGGCGCTCCATGACTCCTGGACGGAAGCCCTCGAGCAGCACGTCGGCGTCGCGGACCTCGTCCAGGAGGCAGGCACGCCCGTCCTCGGTCTTGAGGTCCAGCTCCAGGTGCCGGCGTCCACGCAGGATGGGGTTGCGCGGGTCACCGGGCGCACCGGGGCGGTGCACCCGCAGGACCGAGGCGCCGAGGTCGGCCAGCAGCATGCCGGCATGCTCGAGCGGACCGAGTGCGGCCAGCTCGACGACGCGCACACCCTCCAGTGGCCTCACTGCCCCTCCCCCTCGGCCGTGCGCAGGCGGAGCATCTGGGACTGCATGAGCGCGACCGTCCCGCGGGGCCCGGTGATCTCGGTGTCCACCAGCCGGGAGCGGCCACCGTCCCACCGCACGCGGGACCGAGCGGTCAGGACGTCACCCGGCCGGCCAGGGGCGACGTAGGTCACCGTTGCCGTCGTCGTGACCCATGAGCCGGTGCCGCTGCAGTTCGCGGCGATGCCGGCGCAGCTGTCGCCCAGGTGGTAGATGACCCCGCCGTGGCACACACCCACGCCGTTGGCGTCCTGCTCGCCGACGGGCAGCCGCAGCACGAGCTCCTCCTCGGTGGCGTCGACGAGCTCGACGCCCGGTTCGCGGGTGCTGGGGTCGCCGGCGAGGAGACGCTGCGCTCGCGCTCGTCGGGTGTCGGTGCCGACGGCGGACACGCTCACTCCCCCCGGAACCGGGGGGTGCGCTTCTCGTTGAAGGCGCGAACGCCCTCGGCCATGTCGAAGGACGTGGAGTACTCCACGTTGGCCGCGAGCTCCATGCCGAGGGCGGTCGCGGGGTTGGTGACCTCACGCGTCCTCGCCATGAGCGCCTTGATCGACCGCAGCGCCAGCGGGCTCTTGGCCGCGAGCCGGGCGGCCACCTGGCCGGTGCGCTCGGCGAGCTCGTCCCCGGGGACCACCTCGGCGAAGAGCCCGTAGGTCTGCCACTGCGCGGCGGTGAGGCGGCCACCGGTGAAGACGACGTACTTGGCGATCGCCGGCGGTACCCGGTGGTGCAGGACCGTCGCGCCACCGCCGCCGGGGATGACCCCGACGTTGGTGTGCCCGTCGCCGACCTTGGCCGACTCCGCGGCGATGGCGAAGTCGGAGGCGAGGATAAGTTCCAGTCCGCCGCCCATCGCCGTCCCGTTCACGGCGGCCACCACCGGCAGCGGCAGCTCGGTGATCCGCACGAGGACCGCCTGCAGCCGCTCGAGGAAGGGCAGGGTCGCGCCGGGCTCGGTCCCGAAGGCGCTGAGGTCCGCGCCGGCGCAGAACGCGCGCCCGGCACCGGTGAGGGTCACCACCCGGGTGCCGTCGGTCAGTGCCGCGTCGAGCACCGCGTCCAGCTCGTCGAGCATCTCCATGGTGATGGCGTTGAGGGAGTCGGGCCGGTTGAGCGTGACGGCGAGGACGTCGCCGGTGCGCTCGGCCATCAGCGTGCCGTCCGTCATGAAACCATCCTCTTGTTGCCCTTCCAGTGCTCCGCGCGCAGCTCGCGCTTGAGGACCTTGCCCACGGCGCTGCGGGGCAGTCGGTCGCGGATCTCGAAATGCTTGGGGGTCTTCACCGGGCCGAGCTCGGCCCGGCAGTAGGCACGCAGCTCCTCGATGTCGACCGTGGCGCCGGGTGAGAGCTCGAGGGCGGCGGTGACCGCCTCCCCCCACTTCTCGTCGGGAACACCGAAGACCGAACACTCCTGTACCCCGGGGAAGGACAGAATGCGGCGTTCCACCTCGGCCGAGTACACGTTGAACCCGCCGGTGATGATGATGTCGCGCTTGCGGTCGACGATGTGGACGAAGCCGTCCTCGTCGATGAACGCGATGTCACCGGTGCGGTGGTAGCGCCCGGCCTTCACGGCGGCCGTGGCCTCCGGATCGTCGTAGTAGCCCGGGGTGACCCCCTTGCAGTCGATGGCGATCTCGCCCGTCGCCCCGACGGGTCGGGGGTTGCCGTCCTCGTCCAGGATGACCAGACTCGTGCCGGGAACGGGGCGTCCGGCCGCCGTCAGCCGGGAGGCGGGGGCGATGCCGTTGGCCGGGTCACCGTCGACGAAGTGCTCCTCGGGACGCATGAAGACGTTGGGCACGCCGGTCTCGGTCTGCCCGTAGAGCTGGGCGAGCACCGGACCGAAGGCGTCGACGGCCTGCGCGAGCTTGTTCGGGGACATCGGCGCGGCGCCGTAGAGGAGGTACTGCAGCGAGGAGTAGTCGTGCGCGGTCAGGGTGGGCTGCTCGAGCATCCCGTAGATGACCGTCGGAGGCAGGAAGAGGTGGGTGACCGAGAAGCGCTCGATCAGCTCGAGCAGCTCCGCCGGGCGGGCCGCACCGACGACGACGCCGGTCCCGCCCTGGCGCAGGGCCAGCTGCATCACCTGGCCCGCAGCGTGGGTGAGCGGCGCCGAGGCTAGGAAGACCGGGTGTGGTGTCCGTTCGGTCGCCGTGAAGGGGCACATCGTCTCGAAGCTGCGCACGATGTACTCGGCGTTGTCGTTGGAGAACAGCACGCCCTTGGGCACACCCGTGGTACCGCCCGTGGCCTGGATCGCGTAGATGGTCTCGCCCGTCGCGTCGGACCGGAAGTCCGTGTCGGGCTGGTCCCCGACCCAGCGCTCGACGGCCTCGCGGTTCAGCGGCACGGTATCCATGCCGCGGCGAGAGGAGGCGGCGATGAGCCCGAGCAGCGCTTCGGTGCCCTCCTCGTAGAACAGCACGTCGCAGTCGAAGCGGGTGAGCAGGTCGACCGTCTCGGGGTAGCTCGCCCGGGCGCTGATCGGCGTCCAGATCGCGTCGGACCGCATGGTGCCGAGGATCACCTCGTACATGAGTACGTCGTTGCGGCTCAGCACGGCGATCTTCGAGTCCTTGCCGAGGCCGCGGGAACGGACGGCGTGCGCGAACCGGTGGGTGAAGCGCGCCACCTCGTTGTATGTCCGCACCTCACCGGTGCCCGGGTCCACGAGGACGGGACGGTTTGGTCCCAGCGCGAGCCCCGTGTCGAAGTTGTCGATGACCTTCATCGTCGTGCCTCTCCTTGCCGCGCCGGTCTCACGCCGTCGTGCCGCGTCGGTAGTGGGACCGTCCGAAGACCTCCCGGGTAATGATCATCTTCTGGATCTGCGGGGCGCCGTCCGCGATCTCCAGCCCCGCGAGGTCCCGCATCATCTGCATAAGGGGAAGCTCCTCGGAGTAGCCGCGGTGACCCAAGAGCACGATGGCGTCGCGGACCGCGTCGACGGAAGCCTTGGTGCCATACCACTTGACCATGGCCGCCTCCTTGGTGTGCGGCAGGCCGGCGTCCTTCAGGGCCAGGGTGTGGTAGGCCATCCAGCGCACGGACTCCAACACGGTGAGGTGCTCGGCGATGGGGAAGGTCGCCCCTTGACGGGTGGCCAGCTTCTGCCCGAACGTCTCCCTCTCGCTGACGAAGTCGATCGTCACGTCGAGCGCACGGGTGGCGGTGCCCACCCCGAGCAGCGCGAGGATGGCACGGGTGTAGTCGAAGGCCTCCATGACAAGGCCGAACCCCTGGCCGACCTGACCGACGACGTTCACCTCGGGGACGAAGACGTCGCTCAGGCCGATCTTCCCGCGGCCGGTGGGTCGGAACCCGAAGCTCGGGATCCGCTCGCGGTCCACGCCGGCGCTGTCCAGTGGGACGAGGAAGGCGGTGATGTCCTTCGGGCCGTCACCGGTGCGGGCGAACACGATCGTCGCTCCGGCCACCATGGTGAACCCCGAGGAGGTCTTGTGGCCCGTGATCGTCCACCCGCCGTCCACCTTGGTCGCGCGGGTCTGGATGCCGCGAGCGTCGGACCCGGCGACGAGCTCGGTGAGCGCGAGGCCGATCGCCGTCTTCCCTGCCAGCGCCCGCGGCAGCCAGGAGTCTCGGACCTCGGGGGAAGCGTGCTCGGCGAGCAGCGCATTGGTGCACAGGGCACCGAAGAGGGCGAACCCGGCGTTGAAGTCTGCGTGTGCGATCTCCTCCATCGCGATCCCGGAGGTTATGGCGGTCTCGCCCTGGCCGCCCAGCTCCCGGGGCACCGACAGCCCGAGCACTCCCTGGTCGGCCATGCCCTCGTAGACGTCCCAGAAGAACTCGGTGCTCAGCGCTCTCTCGTGGTAGCCATCGGCGAAGGTGTCACCGAAGGCCCGCAATCGCGCCCGGTAGTCCTCCTGCTCGGCGGTGAACAGGAACTGGGTGGCTGCTGTCTGGGTGGTCATGTACCGATACTCGCGGAGACCGGCCGAATGTGGCTTGTCCCTGGGTGCAGTGCACTACGGTGCACGCGCAGGGACGCCGAGCTCATTGCCCCATCACCGCCAGGGCACGGGCGGAGTCGGCGATCTGCTCCATCTCGACGACCTCTCCCCCACGCACCCGCCACACGTGCGCGAAGCGCGCGTCGAACGCCCGGCCGGTCACCCGGTGGGTCCCGCGGTAGGTACCGAGGACCACGACGGTGTCACCCTGGGCCACGGGCTCGGAGGGGATAGCGGCGAACTTCTCCCAGTCGCGCGATATCTGGCCAAAGACGTTGGCCAGAACCTCCTCCCGGCCCACGGACGTGCCGGGGTACGGCCAGCCGGCCGCCTCGGTCCACCGCACGTCCGCGGCGAAGTTCCGCATGGCGGCCTCGACGTCACCGCGGGACATCGCCTCGTAGTGCGCCATGACGACTTCAACTGGTTCCATCACTGCTCCTGTCGGGATCACGAGGCCGCGGCGCGGCGCGCTTCGCGCTGCGCCTCGAAGCGGGCCCGGTACTCGCGGGGACTGGTGGCGTAGGCCGCCTTGAACACCTTGCTGAAGTGGCTCGGGTCGGTGAACCCCCAGGTCTGGGCCACGCGCAGGATCGACTGGTCCTGCAGCGCGGGGTCCTGGAGGTCCAGACGGCACCGCTCCAGCCGACGCTGGCGGATGTAGCCCGACACGGTCTGTCCCTCCTGGTGGAACAGGTACTGCAGGTACCGCAGCGACACGTAGTGCTCACGAGCGACCTTGGCGGCGCTGAGCTCGGGGTCGTCCAAGTGGCTGTCGATGTACTGCTGGACGGCGTCCAGGATGCGCTTCCACGGCTCCTCGGGAGCGTGGTGCTCCACGAGCTCCTCCGACAGCATGGCGGTGAGCAGGTCGAGGGCGCTACGCACGATCCTGGAGCCGTTCGCCCCGGTGAGCTGGTCGAGGTTTTCCGCGACATGCTGCATGAAGGGAGAGATGACTCTGCCGATGCCACTGTCCCCCGACAGGCGGACCGCCGTGAGGTTGTGCACGAGGCCGGCCGAGACCCCGAGCGTCTGGTGCGGGAAGACCATCACCAGGGTGCGCATGTCGTCGCTGTACTCCAGCGTGTACGGTCGGCACGTGTCGTAGATGGCGACGTCACCCGCGTGGAGGACCGCCTCGCGTCCGTCCTGCGCGACGACGCCAGTGCCCCGCAGTTGGAGGGTGACCTTGAGGTGGCGTGGGTCACTGGGGAGGACGTCTGTCTCCCGCCGCTCCACCCGGTGGGCACCGGCCCGGATATCGGAGATGTGCGTGCCCTCGATCGCGAGGGAGCGCAGCTCGCCATTGAAGACGGCGGGATCCGGCGTACTGAGGTTGAGGCGGACGAACCGGCTGCCGATCAGGTCGACCCACTCACCGAAGGTGTTCGCGGCGCACTGTTCGAGCGTGGGCGCCGAGGGGGCCAGCGTTACGGTCACCGTCAAGGCCACAGCCTCCTTACCGTTGGATGAATGGCCCCGCCCGCCACTGCCCCCAGGTGACGGGCGACTGCCCCAGACCCGCCGTCATTGACGATGTCCTATACGATCATATGTGCTCCGCGTCACCTGTCAAGCCGTCTCCGGACCTACCGCGGGAAGCGAGCCGAGCGCTGTGTCCAGGCAGAGGTCGCGGAAGGCCTGAGCCCGGCGGGTCATGCGTGCCCCCGCGGCTCGCGCCAGCATGATGGTCTGCGGCGGCACCGGATCGGCGACGAGGACGGATTTCAGCGCCGGGCCCCAGCGGTGCGGGTCTCCCCCCTCGCGCTCGGCGAGAACGGTGTAGCCCAGGCCACGGTGCACCAGCGCCCGGATGTGCTCGAAGCTCCGCGAGCGGAACCGTACTGCCGGCTCCACCCCGGCGGCGGCGAAGGTCTCCCGGACGAACAGCTGGCTCGGGTGTGCCTCGAGCAGGACGAACGGCTCTCCGGCGAGCTGCCGCAGGGACACCGACGCGGCGTCGGCGAGCCGGTGTCCGGACGGCAGGAGGACGTGCGCGCGCGGGGCGTACAGCACCTCCCCGACGATTCCGTCGGGCGTGTCGTGGTCATAAAGGACGGCGAGCTCCAGCCGCCCCTCGAGCAGCGCCGCGTGGAGCTCGGGCTGCCCCTCCTCGAGGAAGTCGACGTCCACCTCGGGATGCAGGTCGGCGAACCCGGCCAGCAGCCGGGGCATGACCTGCGGGGCGATGGTCGCGAAACAGCCCACCACGAGGCTGCCGGACAACGACTGCTGCAGGCCGGAGGCCTTGCGCTCGAGCTCCTCGGCCGCGGTGAGCAGGTGGCGGGCGTCGGCGAGGATCTCGCGTCCGGCGCCGGTGAGCTCCACGCCCTTGCCCCTGCGCCGGATCAGGACCTGGACCTGCAGCGTCCGCTCGAGGTCGGTGAGGGCGGCGGAGATCGCCGACTGCGACATGTAGTGCCGTTCGGCAGCCGCCGCGGTCGTCCCCGTCTCGGCGACCGCGATGAAGTAGGCCAGCTGGCGCAGGGTCACGCCGGTGCGCACATCGCTCCTTAGGACTAATTCCGGTAGGACTGCTTAACTTTACGCGTTTTACACAACTGCATGTCACGGGCATAGTCGAGCTCGGAGGCGCGGCACGTCGCCGCGCACCCGCGCATGACAGAGCGGGGAGGACCGCTCCTCCCTCGATCCCCTGGAGGGCACACGTGGACATCTCGAGGACGGTCGCCGTCATCACCGGGGCAGCCTCGGGCCTGGGCGAGGCGACCGCCCGTCATCTGCTCGGCCTCGGCGCGCGCGGCATCGTGGCCCTCGACGTCGATGCCGAGCGTGGCGCGGCCCTCGCCGACGAGCTCGGTGACCGCTACCTCTACAGCAACGTCGACGTCAGCGACGAGCACGCCGTCGATGTGGCAGTCGCCCAGGGAGCACATGCCTTCAACGGCATCACCGCGGTCGTCGCAGCCGCCGGCATCGCCGCTCCGGGCAAGCTGCTCGGCCAGCGCGGGCCGTTGCCCATGGAGCGGTTCGACGCGGTGATGAAGGTTAACGTCTACGGGACCGTCCACGTCATGCGCGCGGCGGCCGCGCAGATGGTGGCCGGGGAGCCCGGCCCCGACGGCGAGCGTGGCGTGCTCATCGCGGTGGCCTCCGGGGCGGCCTTCGAGGGGCAGGTCGGGCAGGTGGCCTACAGCGCCTCCAAGGGGGCGCTGGTGGCAATGACCCTGCCGCTGGCACGGGAGCTCGCCGAGCACGGCATCCGCGTCATGACGATCGCTCCCGGCGCGTTCGACACCCCCATCTACGAGACGATCCCGCCGGCGGTCAAGGAGGAGATGGTCGACGTGACGCTGTTCCCGAAGCGGCTCGGCGCGGGCGTCGAGTTCGCCATGTTCGTCGAGGAGCTCCTCCGCAATCGCCTGCACAACGGACGCACGTACCGGTTCGACGGCGGCGTGTACCTCCCCGTCGCGCCCGGACGGAGCTGAGATGAGCACGGACGGAACCACGCCGCTGAGGGAGGGGACGGTGCGCCAGGGGCCCGCCGGGCCGGTCCTCCTGGCCTCCCGCGAGGAGGCGACCGGCGCCGTCGCGTTCCCCCCGACCGGGCGGGCCGGCTGGACGGAGGTCGAGCTGGGCCGAACCGGTGAGCTGTTCACGTATACGCGGGTGGCGATGGCCGCCGCTAACTTCGCTCCGGGCTACACGGTGGGCTACGTCCGCTTCACCGACCCGGACGGTACGCCGGTGCTCGTCTTCGGTCAGCTGCGCGGCTCCGACACCTACCGGGTCGGCCAGCCGATGACCGTCGACGTGCAGGACCTGTGGGAGCGGGAGGACGGCACGCCCGTGCGCGGGCACGTGTTCGTCCCGGCGGAGGGAGAGCGCGCATGAGGGACGTCGTCGTCCTCGGTGTGGGGCAGAGCCAGTTCGGCAAGCTCCGGGAGTCGACCGTGGAGCAGCTGGGCGGCGAGGCAGCGACCGCGGCGCTCGCCGATGCCGGGATCCGCGGCTCGGACCTGCAGATGGCCTACACCTCGCGGCTGTACTCGGAGATGATCACCGGCCAAGTCGTGCTCAAGGGCATCGGGGTGACCGCGATCGAGATGGTGAACGTGGAGAACGCCTGCGCCGGCGGCTCCACGGCGGTGCACGAGCTGTACAAGAGCATCGCCGGCGGGTTCTGCGACGTCGGGCTCGCCCTCGGCGTGGAGTCGATGACCACGAGCCCGGTGGCCGGGAAGCTGATCCCGCCGGCCGAGTCGGACCTCGACGGGCAGCTGGGCATGACGATGCCCGTCGTCTTCGCCCTCCAGGCGCGCCGCCTCATGGAAACCCACGGGGCCACGGAGGAGGACTTCGCCCGCGTCTCGGTCAAGGCGCACGACGCCGGGGCGCTCAACCCGCGCGCGCAGTACCGCGCGCGGTTGACCGTGGAGGAGGTCCTCGCCTCGCGGGTCATCGCCGACCCGATCCGGCTCCTGGAGTGCTGTCCGAACACCGACGGAGCGGCCGCGGTCGTCCTGTGCTCGGCGCAGTACGCGGAGCGGATCGCGAGCTCGACACCGCGGGTGCGGATCGCCGCGTCCGTGCTGCGCTCGGGCGACTACTTCTACAAGCGGCGTGACCTCACCTCCTTCACCCTGGGAGCCACCACGGCCGCACTGGCGTACGAGTCCGCGGGCGTCGACCCACTGGACGTGGACGTCGTCGAGCTGCACGACGCCTTCGCCTCCGAGGAGATCGTCCACTACGAGGATCTCCAGCTGTGCCCGGTCGGTGACGGGGTGGGTCTGTTGCGCTCGGGAGCCACCAGCCTCGGTGGCCGCGTGCCGGTCAACCCCAGCGGGGGGTTGCTGTCCCTGGGGCACCCCCTCTCGGCATCGGGGGTGCGCGTGGTCGCCGACGTCACCGCGCAGCTGCGTGGCACGGCCGGCGACGTGCAGGTGCCCGGGGCGCGGGTCGGTGTGGCGCAGATGCTCGGTGGCGCCTCGGCCGGGATCGAGACGGGGGCGTGCGCGGTCCAGGTCCTCACGGTCTGACCGGCACTCAGGGCGCCGGGTCCTCGATGCGCGGGAACCTCACCTGCGGGGCGTAGGCGATCATCGCCCGGGCCCGGTCGGTCAACCGCGTGCCCTGGGCCCAGACAATGAGGACCTGGACAGGAGGCACGGCCGGGACGATGGGCCGGGCCACAACGGGCAGCCCCTCGAAGGACAGGTCACCGGCGGGACGCTGGACCAGGATCGCGTACCCGAAGCCACGTGCCACGAGCGAGCGGGTCAGCTCGTAGTCGGTGGTGCGGTGCGCGACGTGCGGAGTTACGCGATCACGGTCGAACAGGGTCATGGTGTGCCGGCTGCTCGGCGGCGCGTCCAGCAGGATCATCGGGTCGGCGGCAAGGTCGGCCAACGCCACCTCCGGGGCGTCGGCCAGCCGGTGACCGGCGGGCAGCAGCACGTAGGCGGCCGTCTCGAACAGTACGCGCATGTGCAGGCCCTCGGGCAGGTCCATGTCGTAGACGACGGCGAGGTCGAGCTCGCCGTCGAGCAGGCGGAGCGGGATCTCGTCCTGGGTGCCCGTGACGAAGGACAGGTCGACCTGAGGATGCTCGGCTGCGAACCCCTCCATCAGCGGCGGCACCACCGTGGCCGCCACCGTGACGTAGCAGCCGATGACGAGCGGCCCGCGCAGCACCTGTCCCCCGCTGGCCACGCTCAGCTCGAGCTCCTCCGCCTCCTGCAGCAGCCCCTGTGCGCGCGAGTACAGGTAGGTGCCCGCCGGCGTGAGCGACACCCCGTGGGCCTTGCGGCGAACCATGAGCTGGGTCCGCAGCACCTTCTCCAGCTGGGTCATCGCGGCCGACACGGCCGTGGGTGAGACGTGCAGGCGCGTCGCCGCCGCGGACACCGACCCGGTGTCGGCCACGGCGACGAAGTACGCGAGCTGCCGCAGTGTGTAGCGGGGCGGAGCCATATGAACCGATCTAGTGGTGTCTGTGCGGAAACTTGAACTTTACTAGGTGAAGTGCGGGGCCTCACACTGGAACCAACGACCGACCGCCGGCCGGCGACATGAAGGAGTCGAGGATGACCACCGAAGCCACCGCTGACGCCCGCCCGATCCCCACCGCGGACTGGGTCACCATCGCGGACCTGTACGCCAACCCCTACCCCATCTACCAGCGGATGCGCGCCGATGCCCCGGTGCACTGGGTGCCCGCGGTGGGCCGGTACATGGTGGTCGGCTACCACGCCTGCCACGAGATCGAGCAGGACCAGGAGCGCTTCTCCGCCGACGAGACCGGCTCGCTGATGAAGCGCTCGATGGGCCACAGCATGCTCCGCAAGGACGACCCCGAGCACGAGGTGGAGCGCAAGTCCTACGGCGGCGTGCTGCGCCCCCGGGCGATCAAGCAGCACTGGACCGAGGTCTTCCAGCGCAACGCCCGCACCTACCTCGACCGGCTGAAGGACGCCGGGTCGGGTGCGGACCTCATCGCCGAGTTCGCCGCGCCCTACGCCGCCGAGAACCTGCGCCTCATCATGGGCTTCCGGGACGCCACCCAGGAGGACATGCAGCGGTGGTCCCAGACCATGATCGACGGGACCGGCAACTACGCCGACGACCCCGACGTGTGGGCGAAGGCCCTTACCTCCTCCCAGGAGGTGGACGAGGCCATCGACCAGCTCCTGCCGTACTACCGCGACAACCCCGATGGCAGCCTGCTCTCCCAGCTCGCCGACATGCCCATCTCCCTCGAGGCGGTCCGCGCCAACATGAAGATGACCATCGGCGGCGGGCTCAACGAGCCGCGTGACGCCCTGGGCACCATGGTGTGGGCGCTGCTGTCCAATCCCGACCAGCTGCAGCAGGTGCTGCAGGACGGCCGCTGGGCGGACGCCTTCGAGGAGTCGGTGCGCTGGGTCGCCCCCATCGGGATGTACCCGCGCGAAGCCACCCGCGACACCGTCCTGGACGGTGTCATGGTGCCGAAGGGTGCCCGTCTGGGGGTCGTCATCGGCGCTGCCAACCGGGACCCCGCCGTGTTCGAGGACCCCGAGACCTACAACATCAATCGGCCCAAGCAGCCGCACCTCGCCTTCGGTGGCGGTAACCACTTCTGCGCCGGCACATGGGTGGCCCGCGCGTCGGTGATGCAGGTTGCCGCCCCGATGCTGTTCGACGAGCTGCCGAACCTGCGACTGGACCCGTACAACTCCGCCAAGGACGCCGGATGGGTGTTCCGCGGCATGCTCAGCCTGCCGGTGCACTGGGGCTGAGCACCTGTCCTCCGCGCGGACGTACCACTGACACCTCCCTCCCTCACCCCCTCTAGGAGCGCCACCATGCCCACAGTCACCTACCACCACCCGGACGCCGACCCCGACGTCGTCGAGGCAGAGGACGGCACCAGCGTCATGCGCACCGCCGTCGGACACGGCGTCCCCGGCATCGTCGGTGAGTGTGGCGGCCAGGCCATGTGCGCCACGTGCCACGTGTACGTGCGTGAGGAGTACCTCGACGGACTGCCGGAGATCAGCGACGACGAGGACGAGATGCTCGACTGCACGACGGCGCCGCGCGACGACGAGCGCAGCCGCCTGAGCTGCCAGCTCAAGTGCGGTACGCACTTCGACCGGCTCGAGGTCGACGTTCCGCCCAGCCAGGTCTGAGCCGCGGCGCCATGGACGACGTCGTCATCGTCGGCGGTGGGCAGGCCGGCGTGCAGGTAGCCGACTCCCTCCGCGCCGGCGGGTTCACCGGCGCGGTGACCATCGTCGCCGACGAGAGCGTGGCGCCCTACCAGCGGCCGCCGCTGTCTAAGGACTACATGCTTCCCGACGGGCAGCCGACCCCGCTGCCGCTCCGCGGGGACCGCTTCTACTCCGAGAGCGGCGTGACCCTGCGCTCGGGGGTGGCCGCCACCGGGATAGACCGTCGCAGCCGGACCGTGCACCTGGCCGACGGCAGCGAGCTCGGGTACGGCGCCCTTGTCCTGGCCACCGGTGCGCGGAACCGTGGGCTCTCGGTCCCGGGCATCGAGCTCGGTGGGATCCACGGGCTACGCACCCTGACCGACGCGGAAACCCTCCGGGAGGAGCTGGGCCGCGTCCGGAGGGTGGTGGTCGTGGGCGCGGGCTTCATCGGTCTGGAGTTCGCAGCCGCCGCCCGCGCTCACGACCTGCAGGTCACGGTGCTGGAGGGGGCGCCGCGGCCGATGGGGCGGGTGCTCTCCTCCGCAATGTCGGAGTACTTCGTGCACGCCCACGCCGCACTGGGCACTGACCTGCGGTTGTCCGAGGGCATCGAGCACTTCGAGGGGGACGACGGTAGGGTGACCGCCGCGTGGAGCACGACCGGTGCTCGCTACCCCGCCGACCTCGTGCTCATCGGGATCGGGGTGGTGCCGAACGTCGAGCTCGCCGTCGACGCCGGCCTCGAGGTCGACAACGGCATCGTGGTCGACGACCGACTGCGCACGCAGGACCCGGCGATCTATGCCATCGGGGACTGCGCCGCCTTCCCCAGCGTCGACGCCGACGCCCGGGTGCGGCTGGAGGCGGTGCAGAACGCGACCGACCAGGGGCGCCACGTCGCCAAGGTCCTTGTCGGGCACGACTCGCCGTACACCGACCCGCCGTGGTTCTGGTCCAACCAGGGCCCCTACCGCCTCCAGATCGCCGGCCTGACCGCTCCGGACGTCCTCACGGTGACGCGTGGGGACCAGGCCACCGGCAAGTTCTCCGTCTTCTCCTTCCACGCGGACCGGTTGGTGGCGGTCGAGTCCGTCAACCAGCCGGCCGACCACATGGCCGCCCGACGGGTGCTCCAGAAGCGGCTCCCGGTGACCGTCGGCCAGGTGCAGGACCCGGAGTTCGACCTCAAGGCGTACTCCAAGCAAGAGACGCCCGCGGGCTGACGCGTCCCCGGGAGGGCTCGGCCGCGCCGTGCGCGACCGAGCCCTCCCGCGGGCGGGGCACCTGCTAAGCGCCCCCGGCGCCTCGGCGACGAACCGCCACCGCGGCTGCTGCACCCGCCACGACGAGAGCGAGGGAGAGCGTCCGAGCATCAGCCCGTCGGCCCCCGTCGACGGCAACGAACCCCGCCACCCGGCCCTCCGGTGTCCGCGGTCGGCGGCTACGTGGGCGCGGGCGGCTGCACGTCCGTCAGGCTCGGCGTGGGTGTCGGCGGCGGCGTAGGCGTCGGCTCGGGAGCCGGCGGCACGAGCAAAGTGATGCTCTCGACATTGGCGTCGACGTCCTCGGCGGACAGGTGGTCGGTCGTGCACTCGAAGTCGACGTAGAGCTCGAGCTGGTCGGCGTAGCGCGGGGACACCGTCCCGTCACGCCCGATGAAACCGCTCTGCTCCGGAGGGGCGACGCTGCACATCTCGGCACGGTCGCCGTCTAGCACGACGAGAGCAGGAACCCTCCGTCGTCGTCGAGGTGACCATCGCGAGGACGCCGCCCGCCAG
Source organism: Georgenia sp. H159 (assembly GCF_035607575.1). NCBI lineage: Bacteria > Bacillati > Actinomycetota > Actinomycetes > Allobogoriellales > Allobogoriellaceae > Georgenia > Georgenia sp. H159. The sequence goes on from NZ_JAYDZY010000006.1 coordinate 483,698, forward strand.
CAGCATGCCGAGCGGCACGCCGATCTGCGGGAACCGGCCGAACAGGCCGCGCTTCTTGGCGGGGCGTGCTCGACGGCCATGAGTGCCGCCCCGCCACACTCGCCTCCGGCGGAGAAGCCCTAGAGCCGCGGAGGAGGACGAGCAGGATCGGCGCCCACATCCCGATGCTGTCGTACGTGGGCAGGAGGCCGATGAGGACCGTCGCCCCGCCCATGAGGACGAACATGAGCTTGCCAGCCGGCCACCGTAGTGCCCGGCGACCATCGCCGCGAGCGGCCGGAAGAATGAGCTCACGCCCACCATGGCGGAGGAGATGAGCCGGGCGGGGGAGTCCCTATCGGTTGGTCAAGCGGCTTGGGCGGGTCTGGTCTCGTAGAGAGTGCCGTTGCGGAGCATGGCGTGCAGGACGTCGATGCGGCGGCGGGCTAGGCAGATGAGGGCGGCGTTGTGCTTCTTGCCGGCGGCTCGTTTGCGGTCGTAGTAGGCGCGGGAGGCGGGGTCTGACAACGAGGCGAACGCTGCCAGGAAGAACGCGCGTTTGAGTTGCTTGTTGCCCCCGCGGGCGGGGTGCTCGCCGCGGATCGAGGTGCCCGAACGGCGGGTGACGGGGGCCAGGCCGGCGTAGGCGGCCAAGTGTCCGCTGGTGGGGAAGGACGACCCGTCGCCGACCTCGAGCAGGATGCGGGCTCCGGTCCTGACGCCGATGCCGGGCATCGAGGTCAGGACCGTGGAAAGAGGGTGCGCATCGAGCATCTCCTCGATCTGGCCTGCGGCTTGTTCCCGTTGTTGGAGGAGCTCGCGCAAGGTCGCCGTTAGCCTGGGCAGGACGAGCTCTGCGGCCCGAGTGCCGGGGACCGTGACGGTCTGCTCGTCCAAGGCCGTGGTGAGGGAGTCGATGAGTGCCTCGTAGGACCGCGGAGCGCGGGTCTTCGTCGCTGCCAGCAACTGCCGGCGACTGGCCCCGGCCAGGCCTTGGGGGCCACCGAAGCGCACCAACAGCTCCAGGACGGCCGGGTGCTGAATCTTGGGTCCCAGCACCCGCTCCAACGCCGGGTGGATCTGGGTCAGCAGTCCGCGGATCCGGTTGCTGACACGGGTGACCTCCCCGGCCAGGTCATCGTCGTAGCCCACGATGACTTCCAGGTCGGCCAGTGCCTCATCCCCGGCGTCAACGCGGCGCAGCGCATGGGGCATCGACCGGGCAGCCTCGGCGATGACGTAGGCGTCGCGGGCGTCGGTCTTGGCGTTGCCCGGATGCAGGTCCGCGATCCGCCGCATCGCCAGTCCGGGTAGATAGGCGACGTCGATGCCGACGTCACGGGCCACGGTGACAGCCAGCGCTCCGATCGAGGCGGGCTGGTCGACCACCACCAGCACCGGGCCTCGCGTCGCCAGACCGGTCAGCACTCGGCGGATCTGAGTCTCGGACTGAGGCAGCACCTTGTCATGCAGTCGTGCACCGCCCGGATCCAGGGCGCAGGCGTGATGCTCTTCTTTGCCCACGTCCAAGCCGACGAATACCGCGTAATCGCTGGGGACCATCTTCCTGTTCTCCTCTGCGAGCCCAGTCCCTGACTGGCCGCAGTCTGGCGCAGGAAGCCGACACCCACGTTACGAAGAGACCTGCCCCCGACCCCACCGGGCGAGAGGCGGCCCTGTCCCTATCAGCGGTCACCCCACGCCACCAGCCCCGGCGACAACACCCCCCGGATCATGCAAACGACAGGGGCAGACAGTCATACCGGACCTGGCGACCAGAGCCCCGACCCATCGGAGCTAGGAAGAAGGTAACGGGGCGAGGTCGCTCATCGAGCTCGTGAAGGGCTCGAAGAACAGCGGCGCGAGCACGAGGGCTGCCGCGCTGACATAGATGAGAAGTCGTACCACTCGATGGTGGGCCGGCGAGGGTGGCGACGGCGACGCGTCAGTCTTCCCGTTGCATGGGGTTGAGCACTCGTTGCTCTGCTGCTATGACGGCTCCGATGCTGTGCGGGACGGGTCAGACCTGGTTGCCGAGCTTGAAGCCGCGGTCCGTGTCGCCCTTGCGGGTGTAGGAGAAGCCGTCGGCGCCGATGGTCACGTCCATCTCCTTGGGCTGCTCGCGCTGGATGAGGGGGACGGCGTTGCCGTCGAGGTCGAGGACCGTCGAGGCCTCGGTGTACCAGCTGGGCACGACGGGGTTGCCCCACCAGTCGCGCCGCTGGTTGTCGTGCACGTCCCAGGTGACGACGGGGTTGTCAGGGTCGCCGGTGTAGTAGTCCTGGGTGTAGATCTCCACGCGGTGCCCGTCCGGGTCGCGCAGGTAGAGGTAGAAGGCGTTGGACACGCCGTGCCGCCCGGGGCCGCGCTCGATGGAGTCCGACCGGCGCAGCGCACCGAGCTTGTCGCAGATGTAGAGGATGTTGTGCTTCTCGTGGGTGGAGAAGGCCACGTGGTGCATCCGCGGCCCGTCCCCGCCGGTGAGGGCGGTGTCGTGGACGGTGTGCTTGCGCGCGAACCAGCCCGCGTAGACGACGCCGTTCTCGTCCTGGATGTCCTCGGTGCGCTTGAAGCCGAGGTTCTCGAGGTACTCCGCGCCGGTGACGACGTCGGGGTAGACCTGGTTGAAGTGGTCCAGGCGGACGAGGGCACCGGGTCCGTAGAGCTCGTAGTTCCAGGCGAGCCGCTTGACGTGGTCGACCTCGTAGAAGAACTCGTAGGGGAAGCCGAGCGGGTCCTGCACGCGTACGGCGTTGCGGACGCCCCGGACGAAGCCCTCCGCGGAGCGGCGCACGTCGCAGCCGAGGGCGCGGTAGTAGGCCTCGGCGCGGTCGACGTCCTCGGGGCTGCGGACCCGGAACCCGAACGCCGCGACGGCCGCCTCGGGCCCCTTGCGCAGGACGAGGTTGTGGTGGATGAACTCCTCGAAGGAGCGCAGGTAGATGGCGTCGTCGTCCTCGTGGGTGACGACGAGGCCGAGGATGTCGACGTAGAACTCGCGCGAGGCGGCGAGGTCGGTGACGACGAGCTCCATGTAGGCGCAGCGCAGGATGTCGGGGGCGGGCAGGTCGGTCGCGATCGCGGGCATGTCGGTCATGGCTGTCTTCCTTGTCAGCGGGTCAGGCTTGCAGGTTCTTGGCGGCGAAGAACGGGTCGTCGTCGTTGTAGCCCTCGGCCCCGAAGCGGGCGGTGTGGACGTCGCCGAGGGTGATGTGGACGGCCTTCTGCTCGGTGTAGAAGCTCAGCGAGCGGTAGCCGCCCTCGTTTCCCAGCCCCGAGGCCTTGATGCCACCGAAGGGCGAGCGCAGGTCGCGGACGTTGTGGGAGTTGATCCACACCATCCCGGCCTGCACGCGGTCGGCGACCGTGTGGGCGCGCCTGAGGTCGTTGGTCCAGATGTAGGCGGCCAGGCCGTACTTGACGTCGTTGGCCAGCTCGACGGCGTGCTCCTCGTCGTCGAAGGGCGTGATGGCGACGACGGGACCGAAGATCTCCTCCTGGAAGATCTTGGCCGACGGCGGGACATCGACGAACACGGTGGGGCTGAGGTAGTTGCCCTCGGGCAGCCCCTCGGGGCGCTCCCCTCCGGCGACGAGCCGGGCCTCGGCCTTACCGGCCTCGACGTAGCCGAGGACCCGCTCGTAGTGCTCGGGGTGGACCAGGGCACCGACCTCGGTGGCCGGGTCCGACGGCGGGCCGACCTTGATGTTCCTGGCCCGCTCGGCGTAGGCGGCGACGAAGTCGTCGTAGACGGACCGCTCGACGAGGATCCGGGAGGAGGCGGTGCACCGCTCCCCGTTGAGGGAGAAGACCCCGAAGAGCGTGGAGTCGAGCGCGGCCTCGAGGTCGGCGTCGGCGAAGACGATGGCCGGGGACTTGCCGCCGAGCTCCATCGACAGGCCCTTGAGCGTCGGGGAGGCGTTGCCGAAGATCAGCTGACCGGTGGTGGTCTCGCCGGTGAAGGAGATGAGGTTGACGTCCTCGTGCTTGACGAGGGCGTCACCGGCCTCCTCGCCGATCCCGTTGACCATGTTGAACACGCCCGCCGGGAGCCCGGCCTCCTCGAAGATCGAGGCCCACAGGGACGCGGACAGCGGGGTGAACTCGGCGGGCTTGAGCACGACGGTGCAGCCCGAGGCGAGCGCCGGGGCGAGCTTCCAGGACTCGAGCATGAACGGGGTGTTCCACGGGGTGATGAGGCCCGCGACGCCGACCGGTGAGGAGTTGACGTAGTTCATCTGCATGCCCGGCACCTTGTAGGCGTCGTCGGAGCCGGCGACGATGAGGTCGGCGAAGAAGCGGAAGTTCTCCGCCGCGCGCCGCGCCTGGCCCTGCGCCTGGGTGATCGGCAGCCCGGTGTCGAAGGACTCCATCGCCGCCAGCGCCTTGTCCTGCGCCTCGACGGCGTCGGCGATCTTGTTGAGCACCCGGGCCCGCTCGCGGTTCTTCATCCGCGGCCAGGGCCCGTTCTCGAAGGCCTCCCGCGCCGCCGCGACCGCGGCGTCGATGTCGGCCTGCTGGCCGGCAGCGGCCTGGACGTAGACGGTGTTGGTCGTCGGCTCGAGGACGTCGAAGGTCTGTCCGCCGACCGAGTCGACGAACGAGCCGTTGATGTAGTGACGGATCCGCTCCGGGACGCCGGCGGGAACGGTGAGCGAGGGCTGGGTCTGGGTCATCTCAGACTCCTTCCGTGACGGGGGTGGGCGTGGGCTCGGTCGCGGCCTGCGCCGGCTCGAGGAGGAATGCGTTGAAGAACGCGGCGAGCCCGGCGGTGTCGTCGAGCGGTAGCACGTGCGCCACGTACTGGTCGGGACGGACGACGACGACGGCGCCGCCCCGGTCGATCTCGCGGACGTCGAAGATGTCGTTGCCCTCGAGGGTCCCGAACACCTTGTTGTAGTCGGTGAGCCCGAACGGGCCGACGGTGGGCTTGAACACCCGCGGGACGGCGTTGATGTCGATCTGCTGGTGGCCCTGCTGGTAGACGACCTTGACGTCGAACAGGGCGTCGTCGTCGCCGTCGGCGGGCGTGTAGCGCACGACCGGTGAGTCCGGTGCGCTGCCCAGCCACTGCGCCCAGCGCGCGAGGGCGGAGTCCTGCCCGGCCGCGGCGCCGTCGGCGAAGGCGTAGATCCGCCAGCGGCCGTCGGCCGTGGCGAGGTGGCCGAGGTGCAGCGGGTTGGTGTCGCACACCCGCGCGGCCATCGCGGACTTGAAGCGCTTGCCGACCGGGAACCCGGCGGCGAGCGACTGGCGGTCGTCCGCACCCGTGATGAGCGAGCGGGTGTACTGCGTCATGAAGCCGGCGGGGAACTCGAACGTCTTGACGTAGAAGTCCTCGAGCTCCGCGGGGTTCTCGAACTCCTCGGCGGGCCTGGCCATGAGGGTGGACCACTCGCGGTCGAAGTCGATGAGGTTCTGCGCGACGACCTGCCGCTCGGCGGAGTAGGTCTCCAGGAGCGTCTCGGGGCTGCGTCCGGTGAGCACGTAGCCGAGCTTCCAGCCGATGTTGAAGCCGTCCTGGAAGGAGACGTTCATGCCCTGGCCGGCCTTGGCGCTGTGCGTGTGGCAGGCGTCGCCGGCGATGAACACCCGGGGCATCTGCTCGCCCTCGCGCTCGGCAGGCACGTCGTCGAACTTGTCGGTGACGCGGTGCCCGACCTCGTAGACGCTCCACCAGGCGACGTGCTTCACCTCGAGGGTGTAGGGGTGGAGGATCGCGTTGGCCTTGGCGACGATCTCCTCCAGGGGGGTCTGGCGGACGGTCGCCGCGCGCTCGTCGGTGACCTCACCGAGGTCGACGTACATCCGGAACAGGTGCCCGCCCTCGCGGGGGATGTGCAGGATGCTGCCGGCCCGGGACTGGATCGCGCACTTGAGGCGGATGTCGGGGAAGTCGGTCGTGGCGAGCACGTCCATGACGCCCCAGGCGTGGTTGGCCTGCTGACCGACGTGCTGGCGGCCGATGGCCCTGCGCACGACGCTGTGGGCACCGTCGCCGCCGACGACGTACTTCACCCGGACCGTGCGCTCCTCACCCTCGCGGGGCCCTGCGGTGTACCTCAGCGTGACGTGGACCGGGTGGTCCCCCTCGCCGGTGTTCTCCAGCCCGAGGACCTCGATGCCGTAGTCGGGCGCCATCCGGGAGGGCGAGTTCGCCATGAACTCGTTGAAGTAGTCGATGATCCGCGACTGGTTGACGATGAGGTGCGGGAACTCGCTGATGCCCTTCGGGTCGTCGGCGGGCCGGGCGGTGCGCACGATGCGGTCGTGGTCCTCCGGGTCGGGCTTCCAGAACGCCATCTCGGTGATCCGGTACGCCTCGTCGGTGAGGCGGCCGGCGAAGCCGAAGGCCTGGAAGGTCTCGACGCTGCGCGCCTGGATGCCGTCGGCGTGCCCGATCTTCAGCCGGTGCGGACGGCGGTCGATGAGACGGGTGTGGATGTGCGGGAACTGCGACAGCTGCGCCGCGGTGATGGTGCCGGCCGGGCCGGTGCCGGCGACGAGGACGTCGAACTCGTCCGGCAGGTCCGCGGGACGGTCGAGGCCGATGCCCGCCGCCGGCTGGATCCGGGGGTCGTGCGAGACGTAGCCGTGATGGTGGAACTGCATTCCTACTCCTCCGTCGTTGCGAGGCGCTGCTGGTCACCCTGCGGGCCGGCACGGTGCACGTCATCATGCGTCGACGCGACGGGCGGCACCGGGGTCGGGACCCCAGGTGTGATCCACATCCCACGACCCTAGCAGGAGCATATACGATTTCAAATAGGTGATCGCATACTCGTCTTTGGTTGCCGGGAGTTGCCACCCGACTCCGCCCCTACGCGGGACGGAAGTGGTCCCAGCCGAGCGCGGTCCCGTGCTCCGCGTCCTGCGGGCTGGTGGTCACGCGGGGCCCCCCCGCCCCGGCCGCGACGACGGCCCCGATGCGGCGGAACGGTCGCGGCAGCGGCCGGTCGGGGGGGAACGTCGCGAGCAGGCCGTGGTCCTCTCCCCCGGTCAGCACCCATACCGCCGGGTCGACGCCCAGCCGGCGGGCGAGCGGCCCGAGCGCGTCGAGCGTGTCCGGAAGGCAGTCGGTGAGCGGGTCGAGGACGAGGTCGACACCGGAGGCGCGCGCCATCCTCCCGGCGTCGCGCAGCAGGCCGTCACTGACGTCCATCATCGCGGTGGCACCGGCGGCGGCAGCGGCAGGACCGGCGTCGTAGGGAGGGGTGGGCCGCAGGAAGGAGCCGACGACGGCGGCCGCTGCGGCGTCGTCGTCGGGACCGGTCGCGGCCGCCTCGCCGGCCCGGGCTGCCGCACCGGGCCCGCGCGTACCCTGCTCTCCCGCCACCAGGACGGCGTGGCCGGCGGCGGACCGGCCGACGGCGCCCGCGTGGGCGACGACGTCCCCGACCCGAGCCCCCGAGCGCAGCACGGGGGCGCGACCCTCGAGGTCGCCGTGGACGGTGACCGCGACGACGAGCTGCTCGCCCGCGCTGAGGTCGCCGCCGTCGACGCCGACACCGAGCGGGGAGCACACGTCGGCGAGGCCGCGCGCGAGGTCGAGCACCCAGGGGACGGGCGTCGTCGGGGGCATGACCAGGCCGACGACCATGCTCGTCGGGACGGCGCCCATCGCCACGACGTCGGCGAGGTTCTGCGCGGCCGCCCGGGCGCCGACGTCACGGGCGGTGCCCCACCCGGACCGGAAGTGGTGGCCCTCGACGAGGACGTCGGTGGAGACGACGAACCGGCCGTCGGGTGCCGCGATGACCGCGGCGTCGTCACCGGTCGGGACCAGCGTGGCCCGGCCCCGCGGGAGCAGGGGGACGAAGCGGGCGATGAGCTCGCCCTCGGTGAGGTCGGCGACGACGGCGGCAGCGTCGTCGGGGCCGGTGCTGGTCACCCGGCCACGCTACCGGGGCGGCCGGCGCAGGACGCCGCGGGGTCGGCGCGTGGTCCGGGCCGCCGGCCACGGCGGGCTACCGTGAACGTCGTGACGCCACGCAACACCCCCTCCCCCCGCCGAGCACTGGATCCCGTGCACCCGCCCCGACGGGCACGGCGCGGACTGGGGGTGGTGGCCGGGGTCGCGGTGCTCGCCGGGTGCGGGTCCGCTGCCGTCAACGTCCCGCCCGGGCCGTACGCGGCCGACCCGGTGTGCGCGGAGGTCCTCCAGCAGCTGCCCGGTGAGGTCGCCGACGGCGAGCGGCGGTCGATCGCAAGCCAGTCCACCGCCGCCTGGGGCGAGCCCCCCGTCGCGCTGCGCTGCGGCGTCGAGGTCCCCGGCCCGAGCACCGAGCGGTGCATCACGGTGGAGTCCGGCGACACCTCCGTCGACTGGCTCGCCCTGGAGGGCGACGACGAGATGGTCCCCGAGCACGCCCGCCGCGAGCGCGGGGCGTGGACCTTCATCACCTACGGGCGGGTGCCCGCGATCGAGGTGGTGGTCCCCGCCGAACGGGGCGGGGACCAGCCCACGGCGCCGCTCGTCGAGATCGCCACGGCGGTCGAGCACACCACCGTCGAGCGCCAGTGCGTGGGCGTCGAGGACGTGTACTGACGGCTACCGCAGGCCGACCGGGCGCTCGAGCGCGAGCTGGACGAGCTCGTCGACCAGCTCGGGGTAGCTCAGGCCGCTGCGCTCCCACATGAGCGGGTACATCGAGTACGGCGTGAAGCCCGGCATGGTGTTGACCTCGTTGATCGTCACCCCGCCGGAGGCGCTGACGAAGAAGTCCACCCGGGCCAGCCCCTCGCAGCCGAGCGCCTCGAACGCCTGCGCCGCGAGCTCCCGCACGCGCTGGGAGGCGGCCTCGGGCAGGTCGGCCGGGCAGCTGAGCCGCACGCCCTCCGCGTCGATGTACTTGGACTCGAAGTCGTAGAAGCCGTGGCCGGAGACGGCGATCTCGCCGGGCAGCGCCGTGCGCGGAGGCGCGTCCCCACGGCCCTGCAGCACCGCGCACTCGATCTCCCGGCCCTCGAGCGCGGCCTCGACGACGACCTTGGGGTCGTGGCGCTGCGCCTCACGGACGGCGGCCTCGAGCGCCTCGCGATCCTCGACCCGGCTGATCCCCAGGGACGACCCTCCTCGGGCAGGCTTGACGAACACCGGGTAGCCCAGGCTCTCCACGGCGTCGACCGCTGCCGCGGGGTCGACGCGCCACTGCCGGGGCGTGATGACGGTGTAGGGCCCGATGGGCAGGCCGTGCCCGGCCAGCACGACCTTCATGTAGTGCTTGTCCATGCCGGCCGCCGAGGCGAGCACGCCGGAGCCGACGTAGGGCAGCTGGGCCATCTCGAGCAGCCCCTGGAGGGTGCCGTCCTCACCGAAGGGGCCGTGCAGCACCGGGAAGACGACGTCGACCTCCCCCAGGCTCTGCGGTACCCGGCCGGACTCGGTGACGGTGAGCTCGCGGCTCGCGTCGGCCATCGGGAGCACGACGTCACCGGGGGCCGCCGTCACCTCGGGCAGCTCGGCGCCGTGGAGGGCCAGTGCGTCGGGGTCGTCCGGGACGACCACCCACTGCCCGGACCGGGTGATGCCGATGGGCAGGACGTCGTACCGGTCGCGGTCGAGCGCGCGCAGCACGCCCGCGGCGGTGGCGCAGCTGATCGGGTGCTCGCCGCTGCGCCCCCCGAACACGAGGGCCACCCGGGTGCGGCGCGGCGGGGCGCCGGCAGGGGTGGCAGCGGCGGCGGGCTGGGTCGAGTCGCTCATCGCCAGCGAGACTACCGGCGCGGTCCGTCACGGCACCCGCGACGCGCCCTCCCGACCGTGGGGTCGGGCGGCGTGCGCCTGCGCAGGGTGGGCACAGCTGAACCGTGCGCCCGTTGTGGAGCCGTGCGCCCAGCAGAACGGGCGCACGGTTGCATGAACGGGCGCACGGTCCGGTGGGACGGCCCACGGTCACGCGGACCGACCGCCTCCCGGCGGGCGGACCGGGGGCCCGGCCATGGATCACCACGGCACATCCAGCGGGGCCGGGCTTACCCTGTGCGCGTGACCGACCGAGACCTCAGCCCCGCCACGTACGCCGTCGTCGCCGGACGACCCGACCGCACCGAGGGGGCACCGGTCAACCCGCCGGTCGTGCTCTCCTCCACGTACATCGGCCGCGGGGCGGCACAGCCCGGCGTCCCCGTCTACACGCGCCTGGGCACCGAGACCTGGGAGCCCCTCGAGGAGGCCCTCGCGGGGCTCGAGCACGCCGACCAGCCCGGCCTCGTGTTCGGCTCGGGCATGGCCGCGGTCAGCGCCGCCCTCGACCTCGCCCGGCCCGGGACCCGCGTCGTCGTGCCGCAGCACGCCTACCACGCGGCCCTGGTGGCGGCGCGACGGCTCCGCGAGCGCAGCGGCATCGAGGTGGTCGAGGTCGACATCGCCGACACCGACGCCGTGCGCGCGGCCATCGCCGGCGGGCCCACGTCGCTGGTGTGGGCCGAGACGCCGACCAACCCGATGCTCGAGATCGCCGACATCCGCGAGATCAGCGCCGCGGCGCACGAGCTCGGCGCGCTCGTCGTCGTCGACAACACCTTCGCCACGCCGCTGGCGCAGCGTCCGCTGAAGCTGGGGGCCGACGTCGTCGTCCACTCGGTGAGCAAGTACCTGTCCGGGCACTCCGACCTCATCCTCGGCGCGGTCCTCACCGACTCGCGGGAGGTCTACGACGCCGCCCGCGAGCGCCGCGACATCGGCGGCGCGATCGCCGGCCCCTGGGAGACGTGGCTCGCCCTGCGTGGGCTGCGGACGCTGGCGTTGCGCGTCGAGCGCTCCCAGGCCAACGCCGCCGAGCTCGCGCGGCGGCTCGCCGAGCACGCCGACGTCGTCGCGGTCAGCCACCCCTCGCTGCCGAGCCACCCCCAGCACGAGCGTGCCACCGCGCAGATGGACGGGTACGGCTCGATCATCACCCTGCGCCCCGCGGGTGGGGCGGCCGGTGCCGACGCGCTGGCCGCCGCCGTCGAGCTGTGGGTACCCGCGACCAGCCTGGGCGGGGTCGAGTCGAGCCTGGAGCGTCGTCGCCGGTTCGCCTCCGAGGCCCCGACCGTGCCGGAGGACCTCCTCCGGCTGTCCGTCGGCATCGAGGACGTCGAGGACCTGTGGCGCGACCTGCGCGTCGGGCTGGCAGCGGCCACGCTCGTCTAGCATCGGGACTGACACCGCTCGGCAGAGGAAGGCACACATGACCGCACGACACAGGGCAGCCACCCGGCTGCTCACCGCAGCAACCGCGGCAACGCTCACTCTCGGCCTGGCCGCCTGCGGCGACGACGAGCCGCCCACGTCCGGCAACGGTACGAACCCGCCGCCCGTCGTCGAGACGACCGAGCCGGGCACCGCGACGCCGACGGACGACGCGACCACCGCCGGTCCGACCGAGACGCCGACGTCCTCCGGCCCCACCGACGAGGAGACCGACCCGGCCGCGCTGCCGGCCTTCGCGCCCGCGGGCACGCCGCAGTCGGTCGAGCCGAGTGGCGACATGCTGCTGCCGGTCGACATGCGGGTGGGCGACCACGAGGGCTACGACCGCGTCGTCCTCGAGCTCACCGGCGACGGCGTTCCCGGCTGGCAGACCGAGTACGTCACCGAGGCCGTCGAGGACGGCCGCGGCGAGACCATCGACGTCGACGGTGACGCCATCCTCAGCGTCTACGTCTCGGGCACCCGCTACCCCGACGAGGGCGAGGACCACTACGCCCCGCAGGGGCCGGTCGAGGGTTCGGACGTCGTCGAGGAGGTCCACTACGTGGGGACCTTCGAGGGGCTGACCCAGCTCTTCATCGGCGTGGACGGCGGCGAGGCGGACTACCGCGTCTTCACCCTCGCCGACCCGGCGCGGCTCGTCATCGACATCGCCGACCCCGAGGACGGCTGACGCCTCTCCCGGCTACCGGCCCCCGCTCGGCACGCACCGGCGAGCGGGGGCCTCGTCGTCGGTCCGCCCGGTGACGCGCCCTCGTCTAGTGCCCCTCGGCCTTCCGCGGGCGGGAGAGCAGCGCCTCGGTCATCGTCAGCACGGGCAGCTCCTCGTAGAGCACCGCCGCCACCGCCTGGCTGATCGGCATGTCGACCCCGTGGGCCGCCGCGAGCTCGAGGACGGCCCGGCAGGACTTCACGCCCTCCGCCGTCCCGCCCGTCGTGTCGACGGCCTCACCGAGGGTCATGCCCTCACCGACGTGGCGCCCGAGGGTGTTGTTCCTGGACAGCCGCGAGGCGCACGTCGCGACGAGGTCCCCGAGCCCGGCGAGCCCCGCGAACGTCTCCGGCTGCGCGCCGAGGGCGAGGCCCAGCCGGGTGGTCTCGGCCAGACCGCGGGTGATGATCGTCGCCGTCGTGTTGTCGCCGAAGCCGGCCCCCTGAGCCATGCCGACGGCGAGCGCGATGATGTTCTTCACCGCCCCGCCGAGCTCGACGCCGACGACGTCGGTGTTCGTGTAGGGCCGGAAGTACGAGGTGGCGCACGCGTGCGCGACGGCGGCGGCCGTGCGCTCGTCCGACGCGGCGACGACGGTCGCCGTCGGCTGGTGGGCGGCAATCTCCCGGGCGAGGTTGGGCCCGGAGACGACGGCGACCCGTGAGTCGTCGAGGTCGAGCACCTCCCGGATCACCTCGCTCATCCGCTCCCCCGATCCCAGCTCGACACCCTTCATGAGGGAGACGACGACGGCATCCGGCTCCAGGGCGTCGGCGATCCCGGACAGCACCGATCTCAGCACCTGCGACGGGACGGCGACGGCGACGACCCGGGCACCCGCGACGGCGGCACGGATGTCACCGGTGGCGCTGATGCCCGGGGAGAGCTCGGCGCCCGGGAGGTAGCGCTCGTTGCTGTGCTGCTCGGTGATCTCCCGGCACACCTCGGCCGAGCGCCCCCACATGACGACCTCGTTGCCCGCGTCGGCGAGGACGGAGGCGAAGGTGGTCCCCCAGCTGCCGGTGCCGAGGACGGCGGCGGTCACGCAGCCTCCCCGCGGCCACGGCGCGCCCGCCTGGCACCCTTGCGGGCGGCGCGGGCCGCGAGCTCCTCGGCCCTGGGGTCTCCGTCGCGCCGGGTGTCGTAGACGCGGGCGGGCGGCTCCTCCCCGCGGATCTCGGCGAGCATCGCGGTGATGCGGGACATGATGCGCTCGGTGGCCTCGCGCACCGCCTCGGGCTCGGCCGCGCGGTCGTAGAGGTCGTCGAGGTCGACCGGCGGGCCGGCGTGCACGTGGACCGTCCGGCGCGGGACGAGGTGAGGGACCTTGCCGTACCGGGCCAGCACGTCCTGCGCCCCCCACTGCGCGACGGGGATGACGGGCACGCGGACCGACAGGGCGAGACGAGCGGCCCCGAGCCGGGCCGTCATCGGCCACAGGTCCGGGTCGCGGGTGAAGGTCCCCTCCGGGAAGATCCCCAGGCACAGTCCCTCGGCGAGTGCCGCCTGGGCCGGTCCGAGGGCGTCGGCGGCGGAGGTGGTGTTCCGCCGGACCGGGATCTGGCCCGCCTTGCGGATCATCCACCCGAGGACGGGGACCTCGAACAGCGTGTGCTTGGCGAGGAACCGCGGCGCGGCGCCGTGGTCGTAGAGGAAGTGGGCGAAGACGAGCGCGTCGACGTTCGTCATGTGGTTGCCCACCGCGATGAACCCGCCCTCGGCCGGCAGATGCTCGACGCCCCGCCAGTCACGGCGCATGGTCATGCGGAGGATGGGGCGCAGGATCGCTGCGGCGGTGCGGTACATCGGAGGGACGGGCCTGGTCACCGACGGATCGTATCCCCGGGCGCGGGCCGCCTCGCGACCCCGGCGGCGTGGCGGACCCTGGCGACCGAGCCTCAGATCCACCCGTGCCGGCGGGCCACCTGGACCGCCTCGTGCCGGTTCGCGGCACCGAGCTTCATCGCCGCGGCGGAGAGGTAGTTGCGGACCGTGCCCGGGCTCAGGTGCGCACGCTGGGCGATCTCCTCGACCGGCGTGCCGTCCGCGGCGAGCTCGAGGACGTCCGACTCGCGCGGCGTCAGCGGCGAGTCGCCGGCACTGATCGCCTCGGCGGCGAGCTCGGGGTCCACGTACCGCCCGCCGTCGCGCACCTGCCGGACGACGTCGGCGAGCACCTTGCCGGAGACGGTCTTCGGCAGGAACGCCGACACGCCCGCCTCGAGCGCCCGCTTGAGGTAGCCGGGCCGCCCGTGGCTGGTGACGATGATCGACCGGCAGCCGGGCACCGCCTCGGCGAGCTGCTGGGCGACGGCGATGCCGTCGAGCCCGGGCATCTGGAGGTCGAGGACGGCGACGTCGGGCGCGTGGTGCCGCCCGGCGGCCACGGCCTCCGGGCCGGACGCGGCCTGGGCCACCACCTCGATGTCGTCCTCGAGGCCGAGGAGGCCGGCGAGCGCGTCACGGATGAGGTTCTCGTCATCGGCCAGCAGGATCCGGATCATGGTGCGCCCATCGTCTCACCGGCGCCGACCGGGACGTCGTCGTCGCCGCCGAGCGGCACACGTGCACGCAACGTGAACGTGTCCCCGCGCGGTTCGGTCGTGATGGTCCCGCCGAGCCGGGTGAGCCGCTCGGAGAGGCCGACGAGCCCCGAGCCCGTCGACGGGGCGCCCGTCACGCCGTCGTTGACGATCGTCAGCTGCGCGACCGGCCCGCCGTCGTCGTCCACCACCGCCACGTCGATGGTGCAGGTCGAGGCCGAGGAGTGACGCACGACGTTGGTCGCCCCCTCCCGGACCACCCAGGCGAGCGCCGCCTGGACGCGGGGAGGCAGCGCCGTCTCCTCGCCGATGATGCGGGTGCGCACACCCGCGGAGCGCAGCATCGAGCGGGCGCCGGCGACCTCCGTCGCGAGGTCCGCCTGCCGGTAGCCGGCCACGACGGCGCGCACCTCCCGGAGGGAGTCGTTCGCGAGCTCACGCACCTCGAGCATCTGCTCGGCCGCCCTGTCCTGCTGGCCGCGGCGGCTGAGCTCGGCGCCCAGCTCGCTCTTGAGGGCGATCGCGGACAGTGCGCGCCCCAGCACGTCGTGCAGGTCGCGGGAGAAGCGCAGCCGCTCCTCCGCGACGGCGAGCCGCGCGTGCAGCTGACGGGTGCGTTCCTGCTCCCACACGACGCCGAGCATCCACACCGAGATCCGGAAGCTCGGGGTGATCGCGACCATGACGACGGAGAAGACGATCGAGGACGAGACGACGAGCGGCCAGTCCAGGGCGGGCCGGTTGAGCAGCGCGGCCACCACCCCGCAGGCGAGCGCGGCCGGCAGGAGGACGCCCGAGGTCAGCACGGGTGTCACCGCGAACAGTGCCGCGGCGAGCGCGATGAGCACCCCCGCACCCCGGCCCTGCCAGCCGACGTCCCCCGCGGCGGGCAGGGCCAGCATCGCGGCCACCACGGTGACCGCGGTGAGCACGAGCAGCACGACGAGGGGGCCGCGGCGCAGCGGGGTGCTGTCCCGGAACGCGGTGACCCCCTCGCGGATCACCGCGATCGAGACGGCCGCCTGGACGGCGATGAGGCCGAGGTAGACCATGAGCGCGGTGCTGCGGTCGGCGTCGATGTCCTCCCCGGTGGCGCCCACGACCGCAAGGGCCATGAGCGGGAGCACCCCGAGCAGGATGTACAGCGTCCAGCGCGTGTAGGTCTCGAAGCGCTCCGGACCGGTCCGCCGGTTCCACGCGTCCATCATTCGCATGGAGGCGATCCTGTCAGCGCCGCGGCTCCCACCGCATCCACCGGCGGGTGGCCAGCGCACCGAGGACGATCCACAGGGCGAGCGCGGCGAGCGGCTGGGTGACGTCGGCGAGGGCACCCGAGGCGGTCGTGCCGTCCAGCGCGACGGCGCCCAGGCCGTGCTGCATGAGCGCGACGACCGGGTACATCGGGGTCCACTCCGCCACCCGCTCGACGACGTCGGGCAGGACGTGGAGGGGGACGGCGAGTCCGGACAGTGCCGTGGCGACCATGAGGATCGGCAGCGTGGTGAGCTGTGCCGTCTCGACGGTGCGGGTGAGGCCCGCCGAGGCCGCGGCGAGCAGCGCGAAGACGACGATCCCGCCGACGACCGCGATGAGCACCCAGACGATGTTCTGCACCGTCGGCACGTCGAACCACACGGCCATCGCGACGACGCCGAGCACCAGCTGGGCGAGCAGGACGACGACGGCCGGCGTGGTCGTCGCCGCGATGATCTCCTCGCGGGAGACGTCACCGGTGAGCAGCCGCTTGAGGACGAGCTCCTCGCGGCGCGCGACCAGCGTCGTCGTGAGGTTGTAGTAGACGACGATGACCAGCGCGAGGCCGACGAGGGTCGTGAGGAGCATGCCGGCGACGGCGCTGCCCGCGGCGTCGGGCACCATGCCGATGCTGCCGAGGAACGCGACGGTGAGCGGCGCGAGCGCGACGGCGTTGAACAGGGTGGTCCGGTTGCGCACGAGCAGCAGCACCTCGGCGCGGACGAGGGAGAGCACCCGGGGCACGCGCCCGGCGCGGGGCGCCGAGTCGGTGGCCGGGCGGAACAGGTCAGGGGCGGTGGTGGTCATGGTCGAGGTGCCTTTCGGGAGACGTGGGGCCGCTCAGGCGGCGGCGGGCTCGGGGGTGCGGGCGACGTCGTCGGCGTCCTCGTTCGCGACGGCGAGGAAGGCGCGCTCGAGGGAGGCGTGGCTGGCCTCGAGGTTGGTCAGCAGCTCGCCCGCGGCGTTGGCGCGCTCGAGCAGCGCGGTGAGGGTGGCCTGGAGGTCACGGGACTCGAGCTCGACGACGCCGGAGCGCGAGCGTGCGGCTGTGAGGAGGGAGGGCAGGCCGTGGAGCGTGCGCGGGTCGGCGAGGTCCCCGGCGGTGGTGCGGTAGCGGATGCGGGCGGGCTCCCCCGCGACGATCTGCTCGACCGTGCCGGCGCGCACGACCTCCCCGGCGTGCATGATCGCGAGCCGGTCGGCGAGCTCCTCGGCCTCCTCGAGGTAGTGCGTGGTGAGCACGACGGTCGTGCCCGCCTCGAGCAGGTTGCGCACGAGCTCCCACGCGTCCCGCCGGGACTGCGGGTCCAGGCCGGTCGTCGGCTCGTCGAGGAAGAGGATCTCGGGCCGGCCCATGATCGCGAGGGCGAGGTCCAGCCGGCGGCGCTCACCCCCGGACAACGACTTCACCTGGACGCGGGCGCGCTGTCCCAGGCCCACGAGGTCGAGGGCGGCCTCGGCGGCCATCGGCGCGCCGAGCGTGCCGTGCCACATGCGGGCGGTCTCGACGGTGGTGAGGTCCGAGGGGAAGCCGGCCTCCTGGAGCATGATCCCGGTCCGGGGACGCACGAGGTGGCGCTCGCGGTAGGGGTCGCTGCCCAGCACCGTGACGGTGCCGGCGCTCGGTGGGGCGATGCCCTCGACAACCTCGAGCAGCGAGGTCTTGCCGGCACCGTTGGTGCCGAGCAGGGCGAAGAGCTCACCGCGGCGCACCGCGAGGTCGACCCCGCGGACGGCGCTGAAGGAGGTCCGGCCGGAGCCGTAGCGGCGGTGCACGCCGCTGATGCTGATGACTGAGCTGGTGTCGGTGGTGGTCATGACTCCACCCTCCACCCGGTTCCCGGCGCGGAGCAGTGCACGCCGTCACCGGTCGAGGTGCGGTGCGCACGGCGACGCCATGACGTTTGTCATCCCGCCCGCAGCGGGATCCGCAGAGGGTCCGGCTGCAGGCGGGGGCGGGCCGGGTGGTCGGGGTGGGTCAGCTCACCCGGGCGAGCTCCAGGGGCTCGACGTCGGCCCCGAGGGCGTTGAGCTTGCCCATGAAGTTCTCGTAGCCGCGGTAGATGATGTCGATGCCGCTCACCCGGGAGGTCCCCTCGGCGGCGAGCGCCGCGATGAGGTGGGAGAACCCGCCCCGGAGGTCGGGGACCTCGATGTCGGCGGCGCGCAACGGCGTCGGGCCGGAGACGACGGCCGAGTGGTAGAAGTTGCGGTGCCCGAAGCGGCAGGGCGAGCCACCGAGGCACTCGCGGTAGACCTGGATCTGGGCGCCCATGCCGCGCAGCGCGTCGGTGAAGCCGAAGCGGTTCTCGTACACGGTCTCGTGGACGATCGACAGCCCCTCGGCCTGGGTGAGGGCGACGACGAGCGGCTGCTGCCAGTCGGTCATGAACCCGGGGTGGACGTCGGTCTCCAGGACGATGGACTTGAGGTCACCGCCGGAGTGCCAGAAGCGGATGCCGTCGTCGAAGACCTCGAAGTCCCCGCCGACCTTCCGGAAGGTGTTGAGGAAGGCCATCATGCCGTGCTGGTCGGCGCCGCGGACGAAGATGTCGCCGCGGGTGGCCAGCGCCGCGCAGGCCCAGGAGCCCGCCTCGATGCGGTCGGTCAGCGCCGTGTACCGGGCGCCGCGGAGGCGGTCGACGCCCTCGATGCGGATGACGCGGTCGGTGTCGACGGAGATGATCGCGCCCATGCGCTGGAGGAAGGCGATGAGCGCCATGATCTCCGGCTCGGTGGCGGCGTTGCTCAGCTCGGTCTTGCCCTTCGCCCGGACGGCGGTGAGGAGGAGCTGCTCGGTCGCACCGACGCTCGGGTAGGGCAGGGCGATCTTGGCGCCCGTGAGCCCGCGGGGCGCGGTGATGTGGATGCCCTGGGGGCGCTTGTCGACGACGGCGCCGAACTCGCGCAGGATCGCCAGGTGGTAGTCGATGGGGCGGTCGCCGATGCGGCAGCCGCCGAGGTCGGGGATGAAGGCCTCCCCCAGGCGGTGGAGCAGCGGGCCGCAGAAGAGGATCGGGATGCGGCTGGAGCCGGCGTGGGCGTCGATGTCGGCGACGTGCGCCGTCTCGACGTCGCTGGAGTCCAAGCGGATGACGCCTGCGGTGACGTCGTAGTCCACCTTGACGCCGTGCAGGCGGAGCAGGCCGGAGACGACCTCGACGTCCTTGATCTGCGGGACGTTGCTGAGCTCGGACGGCGACTCGCCGAGCAGTGCTGCGACCATCGCCTTGGAGACGAAGTTCTTGGCCCCCCGGACGGTGATGTCACCCTTCAGCGGAGCCCCGCCGTTCACCTGCAGTACTGCGCTCATACACACCTCTTTGCCCACGTCGGGCCCGCGTGACCCGGACAGTTCAGCATAGGCCGCGGATGTGAGAGAGCGATGTGAGGCGGTGAAGGGTCGGTGAAGATGGCCAAACTCACCTCCTGAGCGCCCCGTTCTCCTCGACAGGCCGCGCTCGGACGGGGGAGCTCGGAGGGGAACGGGGGAGGTCACCGGACGCTCCCCGGCGCGCTCGGCCCCCCGGGCCCGGGTCATCACCTTGACAGGTGAGGGCACGGCTGCAAGCATCGTGCCGAATCGATTCGGCACGAATCGGAAGCGAGTCGATCCACCCATCGGACATCGTGGTCGGGAGCACACATGAACATTCGACGAGCACGCATCGGGGTCGTCCTGGCGGCGGCCCTGACACTGGCGGCCTGCGGCGGGTCGGGGGACGACGACGCAGGCAGCGGCAATGGCGACGGCGGCGGCGCGAGCGAGGGCGGCGAGATCACCGTCTGGGCGCACCAGGGCCAGGAGTCCGAGGTCTCCGCACTGGAGGCCGCGGTCGAGGCCTTCAACTCCTCCCAGGACGACGTGGAGGCGACCCTCCAGCTCGTCCCGGAGGCCGACTACACGAGCACGGTGACGACGACGTCCCCCGAGTCGCTGCCCGACGTCCTGGAGTACGACGGGCCGATGATGGCCTCGCTCGTCTACGCCGGGAAGCTCGCGCCGGTCGGTGACCTCGTCGCCGCCGAGACGCTCGAGAACCAGACCGACTCCGCGCTCGCGCAGAACACCTACCCCGGTGACGGCGAGGTGTACGGCATCTCCCAGTTCGACGCCTCGCTCGGCATGTACGCCAACGTCGCGCTCCTCGACGCCGCCGGCGTCGACTACCCCCAGGGCCTCGACGACGCGTGGACGGTCGACGAGTTCGAGGCGGCCCTGGAGACGCTGGCCGCGGAGGACTCCGACGGCCAGGTCCTCGACATCAAGGAGAACTACGGCGCCGAGTGGCCCACGTACGGCTTCCTGCCCGTCGCCTGGTCGACCGGTGAGCAGATCATCGTGGACAACACCGCCGACGGGCACATCAACAGCCCGGCGGTCGTCGAGGCCGTCGAGCGCTTCGCCGGCTGGCGCGAGTACATCGACCCGAACACCGACGACGCCGCGTTCGTCGACGGACGCGTGGCCCTGAGCTGGGTGGGTCACTGGATGTACAACCCCTACGCCGAGGCCCTCGGCGAGGACCTCGCCGTGCTCCCCCTGCCCGACTTCGGGGCCGGCCCCAAGAGCGGCCAGGGCTCCTGGGCGTGGGGCGTCAACCCCGAGAGCGCGAACCCCGAGGGGGCAGCCGCCTTCCTCGACTTCCTCGCCGGCGACGACCAGGTCGCGGCCATGACCGACGCCAACGCCGCACCGCCGGCGACGACGACCGTCCTGGAGAGCAGCGAGCTCTACGGAGCCGACGGACCCCTCGCGATCTTCGCCGAGTCCCTGCAGGCCACCTGTGGCGACGCCGAGCCGAGCGCCGACTGCGTCGCGGTCCCCCGCCCGATCACCCCTGCCTACCCGGTGATCAGCCAGCAGTTCTCCGAGGCGTTCTTCGGCGCCTACGAGGGCGGCGACGCCCAGGAGCTGCTGGACTCCGCGGCCCGCACCATCGACCTGGACTTCCAGGACAACGACGGCTACGGCCTCAACTGACCCCGCCGGGGGCGGGAGCACCGGCTCCCGCCCCCGGCGCCCGGGAGGAGGAACGATGACCACCACCGTCCAGGCCGCGCGCAAGCCGCGCGCCAAACGCAGAGAGGCCCTGGGTGGCTGGGCGATGATCGCACCGGCCGCCGTGGGACTGGTCCTGTTCGTCCTCGTGCCGTTCCTCCTGGCGGGCTGGCTCTCGACGCAGAACGTGCGCCTCGACACGCCGCAGCCGCCGTCGTGGTTCGGCCTGGAGCACTACCGGCGCATCCTCGTCGACCCGGACTTCCGGGGGGACTTCTACACCGCCCTGCGCAACAACCTGCTCTTCGCCGCCGTCGTCGTGCCCGTCCAGACGACGCTGGCGCTCGGGCTCGCGCTGCTGCTCAACCGGCCGCTGCGCGGGATGCCGGTCTTCCGCACCTTCTTCTTCATGCCGGTCGTCTTCCCGATGGCCCTGGTCGCCGTCGTGTGGAAGGTCATCTACACCCGCGGCGAGCTCGGGCTGCTCAACTCGGTGCTGGACACCGTGTCCTTCGGGCTCATCCCCGCACAGGACTGGCTGGGCGACCCGCGAACGGCGCTGCTGGCGATCATCGTCATGTCGATCTGGCAGGGGGCCGGGCTGCAGATGGTCATCCTCCTCGCGGGCCTGCAGGGCATCTCCGCCGAGCTGTACGAGGCGGCAGCGCTCGACAAGGCGAACCGGTGGCAGCAGCTGCGCCACGTCACCCTGCCGGGGCTGCGCAACACCCTGATCTTCGTCGCGATGGTCACCACGATCCTCGCCTTCCGGCTCTTCGACCAGGTCTACATCATGACCGGCGGCGGCCCGCAGGACGCGACGACGACGGTCATGTACCAGGCCGTCACCACCGCCTTCGACGCCAACAACGTCGGGCGCGCCTCGGCGATCACCGTGCTGTTCTTCGTCATCGTGCTGGCGATCACCCTCGTCCAGCGCCGCGTCCTGCGCGAGGAGCGTGAGATCTCATGACCGTCGCGACCAAGCCCCCCAGGCCCGCGCGTGCGGTGGGCAGCTACGTCGTGCTCACCGTGCTGTCCCTCGTCTTCGTCGCACCGATCGCCTACCTCGTCATCGGCAGCTTCAAGCCGTCCTCGGAGGTCATCGACGGCGTCGGCAGCTTCGTCCCCCGCGACCTGTCGCTGGACAACTACACCGGCATGCTCGGGCGCTTCTCCAGCCCGGCCACCGGCTACTTCCACGACTTCTTCCTCACGTCGCTGCTCGTGACCAGCGCCGTCGTCCTCGTCGGGCTGCTCGTCAACTCGATGGCCGCCTACTCCCTGGCGCGCCTGCGGTGGGGTGGCCGGGACGCCGTCCTGCTCGGCGTCGTCGCCCTGACGATCCTGCCCTTCGAGGCGATCGCGGTGCCGCTGTTCTACGCGCTCAACGACCACCGCAACACGTACTACATCCAGATCCTGCCGTTCGTCGCGAGCGCGTTCTCGATCTACCTCTTCTACTCCTTCTTCATCGGCCTGCCCAAGGAGATGGAGGAGGCCGCCCGGATCGACGGCGCCGGCGTCTGGCGGACCTACGTGCAGATCGTGGTGCCGATGTCCAAGCCGGCCTTCGCGACCGTCGCGATCCTGTCCTTCCTCACGACGTGGGGCTCCTTCCTCTGGCCGGTCATGATGATCGACCAGCCGCAGAAGCGCCCCCTGCCGCTGGCGATCGCGGTCTTCCAGGGCCAGCCGCCCTACGACTGGGGCCAGATCTTCGCCTTCGGCGTGCTCATGGTGCTGCCCGTCCTCGCCGTCTTCCTCGTCTTCCAGCGCTGGTTCGTCCAGTCCCTGGCCTCCTCGGGCCTCAAGGGCTGACCCGCGCCGACGTCCGCACGTCCCGACAGAAAGCACCGCATCCGCAATGACACTCGCCCTGCCCGACCGCTGGGTCTGGGACTTCTGGTTCGCCCACGACGGGGACGACGTCCACGTCTTCTACCTCCAGGCGCCGCGCTCCCTCGGGGATCCCGAGCTGCGCCACCACAACGCGACGGTCGGCCACGCGGTGAGCCGCGACCTGCGCACCTGGACGGTGCTGCCGGACGCGCTCGGCCCCGGACCGGACGGGGACTTCGACTCCCTCGCCACCTGGACCGGCTGCGTCCTGCGGCACGACGGCGAGTGGCACATGTTCTACACCGGCGTCTCGACGGCGGAGGGCGGGGCCGTCCAGCGCGTCGGCCGCGCGACCTCCCCCGACCTCGTCACGTGGACGAAGCACGGGATGGTCCTGGAGGCCGACCCGCGCTGGTACGAGCGCCTGCACGACGGCGTCCGGGAGGAGGCGTGGCGCGACCCGTGGGTCTGGCACGAGCCGACGACCGGCCGCTTCCACATGCTCCTCACCGCCCGCGCCGACCACGGCCCGCTCGACGGGCGCGGCGTCATCGGGCACGCGGTGTCCGACGACCTCCGCACCTGGGAGGCCGCGGCCCCCGTCTCCGAGCCCGGGGACTTCTACCACCTCGAGGTACCCCAGCTGGTCCACCTCGGTGGTGCCTGGCGGGTGGCCTTCTGCCTGACCGCCGCCGAGCACAGCACCGCGCGGCAGGCACGGCCGGGTTTCGTCGCCGAGGGCGGCACCCACCTCCTCACCGGGCCGGGGCCGCTGGGTCCCTTCCGACTCGACGACGAGCACTTCCTGCTCGGGGACGCCACGGCGAGCCTGTACGCGGGGCGCTTCGTCGAGCACCGCGGCGAGTGGTACCTCCTCGCGTGGGAGCACGTCGACCCCGACGGCGGCTTCGGTGGCCGGATCAGCGACCCGATGCCCGTCTCCGTGGACGAGCAGGGTGTGATCAGGGTGACGCGCCCGTCCTAGAGTGTGGTGAGCAGCGGACGAGGGAGGTCGGGCGGTGACGAGGAGGCCACGGATCCGCGACGTCGCGGAGCTCGCCGGGGTCGCGCCGTCGACGGTCTCGGTCGTGCTCAACGACACGGCCGGTGCGCGGGTCGCGGGCAGCACCCGGGACCGGGTCCGGGCCGCGGCCGCCGAGCTGGGCTACGCGCCGAACTCCCTGGCGCGGGGGCTGCGCACCCAGCGCTCGGGGACCCTCGCGCTCATCAGTGACGTCATCGCGACGACGCCCTACGCCGGCCAGCTCATCCAGGGCGCCCAGGAGGCCGCCTGGGAGGCCGGCTACCTGCTCATCCTCGTCAACACCGGCGGTGACGCGGTGCTGGAGGAGCACGCCGTGCGGGCGCTGCGGCAGCAGCAGGTGGACGGGGCGATCTACGCGACGATGTACCACCGCTCGGTCACGGTGCCGGCTGTCCTCGACGGGCTGCCCACCGTGCTCCTGGACTCCCGGCCGGCGCAGGGGGTCACGACCTTCGTCGTGCCCGACGAGCAGCAGGGCGCGCGGTCCGCCGTCGAGGAGCTCGTGCGCCACGGGCACCGGCGCATCGGCTTCATCCGTGACCTCCACGACGGCCCGGCCGTCGACCGGCGGCTGCGCGGCTACCAGGAGACCCTCGCCGCGCACGGGCTCGAGGCCGACCCGGGTCTCGTCGTGCTCGAGCGCTCCGACTCCGCGGGCGGGGACCGCGCGACGGGGGTGCTGCTCGACTCCCCCCGCCCGCCGTCGGCGATCTTCGCCTTCAACGACCAGATGGCGATCGGCGCCTACCGGGCGGCCGTCGCGCGCGGGGTCCGGATCCCGCAGGACCTGTCGGTCATCGGCTTCGACGACCTGTACGTCGTCTCGAGCGAGCTCACCCCCGGCCTGACGACCATGGCCCTGCCGCACCGGGAGATGGGCCGCCTCGCGGCGCAGTCGCTCATCGCGGAGATGGGCGGCGAGCCGGCGGCCGGGGAGCTGCTCGTCCACTGCCCCGTCGTGCGCCGCGGCTCAGTCGGCCCGGCACCGGCGTAGATCCGACGCCGAGAGCGGAGTTGTTGCTGCGCAACAACTCCGCTCTCGGCGATATCTGGGGGTGGGTCAGCGTAGGGGCGCTGCGTCGTGGGCGGGGACACCGTCCTCGACCGGCCGGGCGGCGGTGACCTCCACCGGCGGCAGGTGCTTGGCCGGCAGCGTCGTGGGACGCCACGGGGCGCGGGACTCCTCGTAGGTGGTGATGTCCTGCTCGTGCTGAAGGGTGAGGCCGATGTCGTCCAGGCCCTCCATGAGGCGCCAGCGGGTGTAGTCGTCGATCTCGAACTGGGCGACGACCGACCCGCACGCGACGGTGCGCGAGACGAGGTCGACGGTCACCTCGGTGCCCGGCTCGGTCTCGAGGACCTTCCAGATCTGCTCGATGTCCTCCTGGGCGACGATGCCGGCCACGAGGCCCTGCTTGCCCGAGTTCCCGCGGAAGATGTCGGCGAAGCGTGAGGCGAAGACGGCCTTGAAGCCGTAGTCCTTGAGCGCCCACACGGCGTGCTCGCGGGAGGAGCCGGTGCCGAAGTCCGGGCCGGCGACGAGCACCGAGCCGGTGCGGTAGGCGTCCTGGTTGAGGACGAAGTCCGGGTCACCGCGCCAGGCCGCGAACAGGGCGTCCTCGAAGCCGGTGCGGGTCACTCGCTTGAGGTAGACCGCCGGGATGATCTGGTCGGTGTCGACGTTGCTGCGGCGCAGCGGGACGCCGACGCCGGTGTGCTGGGTGAACTTCTCCATGGCGCTTCTTCTCTCAGGCGTTGACGAGCTCGCGGGCGGGCTCGAGGTCGGCGGGCGAGGACAGGGTGCCGCGGACGGCGGTCGCGGCGGCGACGAGCGGCGAGACGAGGTGGGTGCGCCCACCCTTGCCCTGCCGGCCCTCGAAGTTGCGGTTGGACGTCGAGGCGGCCCGCTCCCCCGGCTTGAGCTGGTCGGGGTTCATGCCCAGGCACATCGAGCAGCCGGCGTTGCGCCACTCGGCACCGAAGTCGAGGAAGACCTGGTCCAGACCCTCGGCCTCGGCCTGGAGGCGGACGCGGGCCGAGCCGGGGACGACGAGGACGCGGACGTCGTCGTGCTTCTTGCGTCCCTTGATGACGTCGACGACCGCGCGCAGGTCCTCGATGCGGCCGTTCGTGCACGAGCCGATGAAGACGGTGTCGACCGGGATGTCGCGCAGCGGGGTGCCCGGCTCCAGGCCCATGTACTCCAGCGCCCGCTCGGCGGCGACGCGGTCGCCCTCGTCGCCGATCTCGGCGGGGTTGGGCACGTTCGCGGACAGCGGAAGGCCCTGGCCGGGGTTGGTGCCCCAGGTGACGAAGGGCTCGAGGTCGGAGGCGTCGAGCTGGACCTCGACGTCGAAGACGGCGTCGTCGTCGCTGCGCAGGGTCGTCCAGTACTCGACGGCGGCGTCCCAATCGGCGCCCTCGGGGGCGTGCGGACGGCCCTTGAGGTACTCGAAGGTCGTCTCGTCCGGCGCGATCATGCCGGCGCGGGCGCCGGCCTCGATCGACATGTTGCAGATGGTCATCCGCGCCTCCATCGACAGCGAGCGGATGGCCTCGCCGCGGTACTCCAGGACGTAGCCCTGGCCGCCACCGGTGCCGATCTTGGCGATGATCGCCAGGATGATGTCCTTGGCGGTCGTGCCCTCGGGCAGCGTGCCGTCGACGTTGATCGCCATCGTCTTGAAGGGCTGCAGCGGCAGCGTCTGGGTGGCGAGCACGTGCTCGACCTCGCTGGTGCCGATGCCGAAGGCCAGGGCGCCGAACGCGCCGTGGGTGCTCGTGTGGGAGTCGCCGCACACGACGGTGAGGCCGGGCATGGTCAGCCCGAGCTGGGGCCCGACGACGTGGACGATGCCCTGGTCGGCGTCGCCCAGGGAGTGGATGCGGATGCCGAACTCCTCGGCGTTCCTGCGCAGCGTCTCGATCTGCGTGCGGCTCGTCTTGTCCGCGATCGGCAGGTCGATGTTGAGGGTGGGGGTGTTGTGGTCCTCGGTCGCGATCGTGAGGTCCGGACGACGTACCTGACGCCCCGCGAGCCGCAGGCCCTCGAAGGCCTGCGGGCTGGTGACCTCGTGGACGAGGTGCAGGTCGATGTAGAGGAGGTCGGGCGCTCCGTCGCTGCCCTCGCGCACGATGTGCGCGTTCCAGACCTTCTCCGCCAGGGTGCCGCTCATGTTCTCCACCTCTCGGGCGCGGCGGTAGCCGCGACCTTCTCGCTCGTTCCGGGCCTGGTCGGCCCCGGGGGCTTGCATCTCAACTTGTGAGATGCCAATATCGCCACATGGACAACTCTAGCGGAGTCGGCGTCCTTGACAAGGCCGCCACGGTTCTCGGAGCCCTCGAGGCGGGGCCCGCCACCCTCGCGCAGCTCGTCGCTGCCACTCACCTCGCCCGGCCGACGGCGCACCGCCTCGCC
Organism: Georgenia sp. H159; assembly: GCF_035607575.1. Lineage (NCBI taxonomy): Bacteria > Bacillati > Actinomycetota > Actinomycetes > Allobogoriellales > Allobogoriellaceae > Georgenia > Georgenia sp. H159. The sequence continues at coordinate 510,690 of NZ_JAYDZY010000006.1, forward strand.
GTCGCGCTCGAGCACCACCGGTTCGTCGCTCGCGACATGCAGGGCCGCTTCATCCTCGGACCGCGGCTGAGCGAGCTCGCCTCCGCCGCGGGCGAGGACCGGCTGCTGGCAGCCGCCGGTCCGGTGCTCACCGCGGTGCGCGACCACACCGGGGAGTCGGTGCAGCTCTACCGCCGGCAGGGCGACCAGCGCATCTGCGTGGCCGCGGCCGAGCGGCAGATGGGGCTGCGCGACTCGATCCCGGTGGGCGCGACGCTCACCATGAGCGCCGGCTCGGCCGCACAGGTGCTGCTCGCGTGGGAGGAGCCCGACCGCCTCCACCGGGGCCTCCAGGGCGCGAGCTTCACCGCCACGATCCTCTCCGGCGTCCGCCGCCGCGGGTGGGCGCAGTCCGTCGGTGAGCGGGAGCCGGGCGTCGCCTCGGTCTCCGCGCCCGTGCGCGGACCGTCCGGACGGGTCCTGGCCGCCGTGTCCGTCTCCGGGCCGATGGAGCGCATGGGCCGCCAGCCGGGCCGCCTCCACGCCGGCGCGGTCGTCTCCGCGGCGAACCGCCTCACCGAGGTGCTCCGCCGGACCGAGGACACCGCCGAGGGCTGACCGCCCACCGCCACCGTGCGGCGGTGCTGACCGACGTGCAGTGACGGAGAACGCCGGGCTGGTCATGAGAGCCGACGTGCGGCGCTCGGCCATGTTCCTCGGGCTGGTCCTGCTGTTCTCGCTGCCGCTCCTGCTGCTCCCCGGTGAGCTGCCGGGCGGGCTGCGGCTACCCCCGAGCGCGGCGATGGCCGTGACGCCCCTGCTCGCCGCCCTCGCGGCAGCGAGGCTGACCGACGGCACCGACGGACCGCGCCGCGTCCTCGCGCACCTGACCCGCTGGCACGTCCGGCGCGGCTCGTGGTGGCTCGTCCTGGCCGGGACACCGCCGCTGGTGCTGCTGGCGGCCGCCGACGTCGTGCCGGCGGTCCGCGGCGGGACGGGTGACGACACGGGTGCGCCGCTGTCCGTCGTCGTCGTCATGGCCGCGGTCTTCGTCGTGTCCGGGCTCACCGAGCAGGTGGGGTGGACCGGTTACCTGCAGCCGCTGTGGCAGCACCGGCTCGGACGACTGACCTCCGGGGTGGCGATCGGAACTGTCTGGGGCCTGTGGCACGTGGGGGCCTACGCTCAGGCCGGGTGGGACGCTGGGTGGATCGCCGGTCAGGTGGCCTACTCGGTCGCGTTGCGGGTGGTCCTGCAGGAGCTCGTCGCCGCGTCCGGCGGAGGCGTCACCGCCGCGGCGGTCGTCCAGGCCGGGTCCAACACGGCCTGGCTCGCGCTCCCGCCGTCGCTCTACGACCCGGCGGTCGCGGCCCTCGTCACCACCGCCCTCGCTGCGGTCGTCCTCGCGGGGCGGGTCGCGCCCCGGACCGCGCCCCCGACGTCCCCCTCGGTCAACCGGACCGTCACGGAAGGCAGGACCCGATGGCAGTGAACCCTCCCGCGCTCCGGATGCCCGCGCGGTCGTGGCCGGCCGTCGCCGCGGTCGCGGTCACCGTGCTCCTGTGGGGCTCGTCCTTCGTGGTCATCCGCGCGGCGGGGACCGACCTCTCCCCCGGTCCGATGGCCCTGCTGCGGATGGCCGTCGCCACGGCCGTGCTGGCTCCGGTGGCCCTGCGGGCGGGCGTGCTCCGCCGAGTGCCCCGGGGCCGCCTGCTCGGTCTCGTGCTCGGCTACGGCGTCCTGTGGTTCGCGGGATACCAGCTCGCGCTCAACGCCGCCGAGCAGTACATCGACGCCGGAACGGCGGCGCTGTTCGTCAACGTCGCCCCGCTGCTCATCGCGCTCGGCGCGGGCGTGCTCCTGCACGAGGGCCTACCGCGCCGGCTCCTCGTCGGTGGTGCCGTCGGCCTCGTCGGGGTGACCGTCATGGCGCTCGGGGTCTCCGGTGCTGGGCTCACCGGTCCCGGCGCGGCCGGCGGCGTCGTTCTCGCCCTCCTGGCCGCCGTGCTGTACGCCACCTCCGTGCTGCTCCAGAAGGTGATCCTCCGGGACCTGGACGGGCTCACCGCGACGTGGCTCGGGTTCGTCGTCGGGACGGTCGTCCTGCTGCCCTTCGCCCCCGCGCTCACCGACCAGCTGCGCACGGCCGCGGTGCCTGCCGTGCTCGGCGTGGTCTACCTCGGCGTGTTCTCGACGGCGCTGGCGTTCACCACCTGGGCCTACGCCCTCGCCCGGATCCCGGCGGGGCGCCTGGGGATGGTCGCCTACCTCGTCACCGTCGTGTCCGTGGTGCTGTCGTGGCTGCTTCTCGGCGAGGTCCCCTCTGCGACGACGACGGCGGGCGGTGTCATCGCCCTCGCCGGCGTCGCACTCACCCGACGGCGCCCGGCACGCGAGCGGGTACGGGTGGGCGGGCAGCGGGACGGGGCGGCCCCGCTACGGGCCGCCCCGTGAGTCGGCGCGGCGGGCCGGCCGGCTGACCGGCCCGGCGTCCCGCCCGGTGGATCGGCCGACGGGCCGCCGGGCGGGCCGGTCCGGCGTCCCGCCCGATGGATCGGCCGACGGGCCGCCGGGCGGGCCGACCCGGCGGTTCAGCGCCGGGCGTCTTGCAGGTCGCGCTCGGTACGCCCGCGGGCCGGACCCGGACGCCATGCCGTCCGCCGCGTCGCCAGCACGACCGCGAGCGCCGCACCCAGGTAGGCCACCTGCATCAGGGTCCGGGGAAGGAGCGCGGTGGCGGGGTCACCGCCGAGCGTCAGGCCCGCAGAGGCGGCGTGGACATTCGCCGGGAACATCGCGACGAGCAGCACCGCCAGTCCCCCGGCGGCCCACGCCGCCGTGGCAGGGACGAGCAGCCCGACCGCGCCGAGCAGCTCGAGCACGCCGGTCACCGTGACGAGGAGCTCCGGGGCCGGCAGCGCGGGCGGCACCATGGCGACGAGGTCGTCACGCAAGACGACGAAGTGGGTGGTGCCGGTGACGAGGAACAGTGTCGCCAGACCGCCGCGCAGCGCCAGCACAGCGGACGCGCGTGGCCGCCGGCGCAGCACCAGGACGGCGACGAGGAACGACGCCGCGGTGGCGCCGAGGAAGACGAGGAAGACGGTCATGTCACTGTCCTCACGTCGTGCTCAGGACGGCCACCCGGTCGACGCCCGTGGTGACCGGGTCCGCTGCGGGCTGCGCGTCGATGGACGCCCACGTGGTCACCGGCCACCCCCGCGTGCGACACCGTGCGTCCGGTGGAACAGGTTGTCCGGGTCGACCTGGGCCTTCACCGCTGCCAGCCGCTGCCCGGTCCGCCCGGGGTAGGCGGCGGCGACGCGGGGCCCGTCGTCGTGGCCGAGGAAGTTGACGTAGGCACCGGGGTGCTGCGGCAGCCCGGTCAGCACCCGCGCGACGTCGGCGCCGGCCACCGCACGGTCGCCGGGCCCGGTGAGGATGGCGGCCGCGAAGGCGAGGATCGGCGCTTCACGGTGCGCGTAGGCGGTCGCGTCCGCGGGGACGTCGGCGATGGCGCCACCGAGCACCCGCAGCTGCACGACCGGCAGGTAGCCGGCGGCCCCCCGGACCCAGTCGACGAGCCCGGCCGCGCCGTCGACGTCCAGGGACCGCAGGTACACCGTGTCGTTGACGGACACCGGTGGCGCACCCTCGGGCCCCTCGGCGAGCATGTCGGCGTACGGGCGCGGGACGACGTCGTCGACCAGCGGCGTGGCGAGCGCCCGGAACGGCGCGACGGCGGCCTCCCCCGCGTCGAGGTCGCCTGTCCACGCGAGGGTGGCCGCGAGCGCGGCGGATCCGGCCGGCGCGGCGCCCCCGAGCATGGCCGCAGGGACGACGTTGACGATCGTCGTGAGCTCGCGCGGCGCCTCGGTGGCCAGCCGCACGAAGCCCGCAAGCGTCTCGGGGGTGGCGGGCAGCACGAGCCGCCCGCCGAGGAACGGGTCGACCTCGACGAGCCGGAACGTCAGGGACGTGACGACGCCGAGGTTGCCACCGCCACCGCGCAGCGCCCAGAACAGGTCCGGCTCGACGTCCGCGCTCACCCGGTGCAGCCGGGAGTCGGCGGTGACGAGCTCGGCCGCGAGGAGCGAGTCGACGGCCAGTCCGTGCTTGCGGGACAGCAGACCGATGCCTCCGCCGAGCGTGAGCCCCGAGACGCCGACCGAGGCGGTGTCACCGAAACCGACGGCGAGCCGGTGGAGCGACAGCGCCCGGGTCACCTCGCCCGCCGTCAGCCCGGCGCCCACCCGGACGATGCGCCGCTCGGCGTCGATCGTCAGCTGGCGCAGGTCGCGCAGGTCGAGGAGGAGGCCGCCCTCGGTCGTGGCGAGGCCCGCGGCGTGGTGACCACCGGAGCGCACCGCCAGCTCCAGGCCGGTGTCGCGGGCGAGCGCAACGGCGCGGGCGACCTCCGCGGCGTCGGCCGGGACGACGATGAGTGCGGGTCGCCGGTCGAACCCCCCGGTGTGCAGGGCGCGCCGCTCGTCGTAGCCGGGCTCGCCGGCGACGAGCACAGTGCGTGCGACGGTCTCGCGGACGGAGTCGATGTCGAGTGTGGTGGGTGGTGCGGACATGGTGTGTCTCCCGGTCGGGTTGCTGGTCGTTCCCCCGGCGGTCAGCGCCGCTGCACGACGGTCGCCGGCGGTGAACGGCAATGGAGGTGACAACGCCTCGGCCGGTGACGCACCGGCCACCCACATCCTCAGGAGGTCACCGCGATGAGAGTCGTGGTTCTCGGGGCGACCGGTACCGCCGGCCGTTCCACGGTCCCCGTCCTGGTCGCCGCCGGTCACGAGGTCCTCGCCCACAGCCGGTCCGACGACGGCGCAGCACGGCTGAGCCGAGCGGGCGCCACCCCGCTCCGCGGTGACGCCGACGACCCCGGCACACTGCGCTCGTGGCTCACCGGCGCCGACGCCGCCATCGACCTGCGCGTCTCGGTCCCCGCCGCCACCCGCGCCATGGCCCCGTGGGCCTGGCGCGAGTACACCCGCCTGCGGGCCCGCGCGGCGGCCGTCCTCGTGGACGCCGCGCTGGCCGCCGACGTGCCGCGCGTCGTGCACGACACCGCCACCATGGTCTACGCCGACGGCCGCAGCACGCCGCTGGACGAGACGAGCCCGGTCGACGCCCGCGGCGCGCTCGCCGCGAACCTCGCGACGGAGACGCACGTCGCCCGTCTCACCGCTCACGGCGGCGCAGGTGTCGTCCTCCGGTTCGCGCCGTTCTACGGGCCCGACGACGAGTTCAGCCGGGCCCTGATGCGCGCCGCTCGGCGTGGCCGGGTCCCGATTCTCGGCCACGTCGACGGCTGGACCAGCGCCGTGCACACGGACGACGTCGGGACGGCGCTCCTCGTGGCGCTGACCGCCCCGGGCGGCGTCTACAACGTCGCCGACGACGAGCCGCTCACCCGTCGGGTGCTGCTCGGCATCCTCGCCGACGCTGCGGGGGTGCCGCGGGTGCGCCCGCTGCCCGGTGGGCTGCGGCACCTCGCCCCGGCCCCGCTCCGGAGCCTGGCCCGCTCCCACCGTGTCGACGCGAGCCGCTTCCGTGAGCTCGGCTGGCAGCCCCGGGTCCGCTCCCGCCGCACGGGGTGGCCGCTGTCCTTCGCGGCGGACGCCGTCGCGGCGAGCGCCTCCGAGCCGGCCCGGGTCTGAGAGGAGGCCTCGCCGGGCTCGTCGGCCCGGGCGTCGACCGGCCTGGGGGCGGCGGCCCCGTCCTCGCCGCTCGCACCGGTCAGGAGCACCGTCGTGGTCGCCCGCAGCGGGCCGTGTCGCGGTCCCCGGTACCGGTCAGGCGCCGTCGGGGGTCGACGACGGGCACCGGCACAGCTGGTCGCGCACGTGCGACGGGTCCCAGTAGGAGGACAGCGTGATGATCCGCCCGGCGCCGTCGGTCTCGAACACGTCGATGCCCTCGGCGCTCACCGGCTCCCCGGCCCAGGGGACGCCGCGGACGGTCCACTTCACTGCAGCGCCCGCGGCGGTGAGACGGACGAGGTCCTCGGTGACGTCGAGGCCCCGGAACGGGCAGGTGAGCTCCTCCCACAGCTCCCGCAGCGCCACCGGACCGCTGACGGGCGGCGTACCGGCGGGGTTGGTCACTTCGGCGTGCGGGGAGAACACCGCCAGCCACGACTCCACGTCACCGGCACGGAGGGCGGTGTAGTAGGCGGCGACGACGGCGGCCGGGTCGGTGGCGCTCATGCTCACCTCGCGTTCGCTCGCGGTGACCGCCGGTCAGCGGGCTGACCGAGGTCCCAGTCGGGGGTAGCCGCCGGGTCGGGGGTGTAGACACAGTAGGTCCCTGTGCGTACCGAGGTGCTCAGATGGTGGCCCAGGGACGGCGCGCCGGCGGCCACTCGGGTGATCGCCGCTCGGATCGCCCGCGAGACGTTGACCCGGGCGCGTTCCGCGGCCGACCCCGTCGTCCGGTCCCGGCCTCCCAGCCCGATCGCGCGCGACAGCTCGTGCGCCAGGGCGTCGATCTCCTCCTGGGCACGGGCGGCCCGCCCGGTGCTCCCGAGCTCCTCCGCCTCCGCCACCTCCTCCCGCAGCTCACGCAGCCGCCGCCGGTAGGCGTCCTTGGCCTGCTGGTCGAGCAACGGTCCCAGTCCGCCGTCGTCGCGGCTGAGCCCCTCGGCGACGGCGGAGCGGGCCGTGGTGCTGCCTCTCGTGGTCGCCGCCGCGAGGTCGAGGACGTGGAACTCGCGCCCGGGGTGGCTGAGCAGGCGGTGCAGGTAGTGCATGCCCTTGACGTCCTGGACGCGCACCGTCTCGGCACCCAGTGTCACGGTCCACACCTCGCCCTCGAGGCGCAGGGCCGCCGGCCACGTGTGCGTGGCACGTGGCGCCGGGGCCGGTGCCGGGGCGTCCTCTCGGAGTGCGGCGACGCGCCGCTGCAGCGGGTGCATGCCGAGGTCCTCGGCGATCCGGTCGGCGGCGGCGAGCTGCTCGGCCGCGGCGGCGCGGTCGCCGGCCCCACCGCGGGCCAGGTGGAGCCGGGCGAGCTCGTACCGGGTGCGCGCCACCCACGGCGTGGCCCCGACCGACGCGTGTCGGCGCAGCGCGTCCTCGAGGTGGCCGAGGGCGGCCGTGGTGTCCCCGCGAGCTGCGGCGAGCAGCCCCAGGTACAGGTCGACGGCGCCCTGGTAGGCGATCGCCGGTGGGGCGATGACCACGTGGTGCCCGGCGAACGGCGCGAGGTACTCCGAGAGCCGGTGCGCGCCGTCGTGGTCCTCGAGGGCCGCGGCGAGCTCCGCGGTGAGGCAGACGGCGACGAGGGAGATCTCGCCGCCCAGCAGGGTGTGGAAGCCGTCGGCGGCCAGGACGTCGTAGTGGGCGCGGGCCACGGTCGCGTTGCCGGCGGCGAGCTCGCGCAGCGCGACGGCGGCACGCCACGCCGGCTGTCGCGGGAACCGGTCCAGGGCCTCGCGCACCGGCGCCCGCCCGTCTCCCGCGGCGTCCGCGCCGCGCTCACGCACGACGAGCAGCGACTGGATGACGTGCGCGACGACGGCGTTCTCGGTCAGCTCGCGGCGTCCCTGTGCCCGCCGCCCCTCGTCCAGCGCCGCAGCGGCACGACGCTCCGCCTCGGCGTACTGACCTCCCATGAGGGCACGCATGGCCGCGAACACCTCGGCGAACCAGCGGAAGAAGGGCTGGCGCAGCTCGTCCGCGGACCGGGTGAAGGCGGCGATCTGCGCGTCGGCGCCGACGACGTCACCGGCCTCGAGCAGGTCGACGACGCACCATGCCCGGGCGCCGAGGAGCAGCTCCTGGTCCTGGACGCGCTCGGCGAGGGCGACGGCCTCGTGGCCGAGCCGCAGGCGCTCGGCGAGGTTCTCCGGACCGGTCGGCCGCCACAGCGAGGTGATCCTCGCCAGCAGCGCAGTGGCCAGGGTGGCGGCGTCCCCGCTCTCGCGGGCGATGGCCACCGCCCGCGCGGAGCACTCCGCACCGCGTGGGTGCTCGTCGGAGTGGTACAGCTCCCCGGCCAGGCGCGCGAGCAGCCGCGCGCGCAGCTCCCGCTCGTCGTCGGGCAGGGCGGCGAGGGCGGCCTCGAGGAGGTCGACGACGGTCTCGTCGGTGGTCTCACCGCTGAAGGTCCACTGGCCACCGTGGCCGAGGGCGGCGCGGGCGAGGAGGTGAGGCCGGTCGTGCTCACGGGCGAGCTGAGCGAGCCGCAGGAAGGTGGCCTTCGCGGTGTCCGGCTCCCCCACCCGGAGCAGGGCGTGCCCGAGCGCGAGCTGGACCTCCCCGACGGCGTCGACGTCCCCGTCCGCAGCGAGGAGGTCCAGGGCCTGCCGGAAGAAGCGCACCGCCTGCTCGTACGCGAGCTCGGCGAGGGCAGCGTGGCCGGCACGCACGGCGAGGTCGACCGCCTGCCCGTGGTACCCGACGGGGGCGGCGATCAGGAAGTGGCTCGCCAGCTCCTCGAGGTGGGCGCCGGTGTCCCCGCCGTACCGCACGGTCAGCGCCTCCCCCACGCGGCCGTGCAGCCGCAGCCGGCGGGCGGGCGGGAGGTCCGCGTACACCGTCTCGCGCACGAGTGCGTGGGCGAAGCGGTAGGTGCCGAGGTCGATCCGGGGCTGGGCGAGCACACCGAGCTCGGTCGCCTCCCCGAGCGCGGCGACGACCCGGTCCAGCGGCAGGTCGAGGCACCCGGTCAGGGCGACCAGGTCGAACCGGGGGCCGAGGACCGCGGCCGTCTCCACGGCGTCCCGGGCGTCCTCGCTCAGCGCCTCCAGCCGCTGCCGCAGCGTGTGCCGGACGCCGTCGGGAACGGCCACACCGGCCGTGCCGATCTCGCTGAGACGCCCCTCGGAGGCGAGCAGCCGGGCGGTCTCCAGGGCGAAGAACGGGTTGCCGCCGGTGGCGTCCCACACGGCCGTCACGACGTCGGGCGAGGGCTGCCACCACCCGAGCAGGTCCCCGACCTCGCCCCGCGACAACCCGGACAGCACCAGCCGCTGGGCGGGCCGGACGGCGTCGTGCAGGAGAGCGGCCACGCCGGCGGCGGGACCGGTGGGTGTCGGGCGGGTCGTGGCGAGGACGAGGACCGGTGCGACCGCCAGCTCGCGCGTGAGGAACTCCAGCAGCCGCAGCGACGGCGCGTCGGCAGCGTGGAGGTCCTCGAGGATGACGACGAGCGGCTGGGCCTCGGCAGCCGAGCGCAGCGTGCGGCTGACGGCGTCGAAGAGGTAGAAGCGGTGCTGGTCGGTGGTCTCCGGGACCGCATCGCCCGGGCCGGTGAGCCCGACGAGGTGGCCGAGCTGAGCGAGGTCCGCGGCGTCGACCGTGGCGCTGCGGACGTACGTCCGCAGGACCTGGCTCCACGGCCAGTACGCCGGTGCTCCCGGCACCTCCGGGCAGCGCCCCCACAGCACCCGGGCCCCCGCCGCGGCGGCCCTGCCGGCGAGCTCGGTGACCAGGCGGGTCTTGCCGATGCCCGGCTCGCCGGTGACGAGCCAGAGCCCGCCCCGGCCGGCCGCGGCGGCGAGCACGGCCGCCTCGAGCTGCGCGAGCTCCGCGCGCCGTCCCACGAAGGCGCCCGCGGCCGCACTCGCGTCGTCCCGCTGCATCACCGCTCCGCCGTCCTCGACGGGCAGCACGTGCCCGTCTGTGGAGGACCATGTCAGCACCCCGAGCGGTACGTTGACAATGCAAAAACGCCGCGACAGTCGCCGCGCCGTCTCCCTACGGTGCTGGGCATGCCGTACGGGCTCCTCGCCGGCCTCCTCGTCCACGGGGCGCTGGTCGCACTCACTCTGGTCTCACCCCGCCGGCCGTTCTGGCTGGCCGGTCTGAGCCACCGGGTGGCCGCCGCCTACAACGAGATCCCGTTCCTCCTGGCCGTCGTCGTGCTCGCCGGGACGGTCCCCAGCCTGCTCGACGGGACGAAGGAACCGCTCTGGCGTGCGGTCGCGGTAGGCCTCACCGCCGTCGTCCTCGCGGGGTTCGTCCTCATCGCGTGGCGCGGGAGCCGGGCGCGGCCCGTCGTCGCGCAGGCGCTGGTGGACGGGCTCGGGACGGTGCAGGACACGGGGCCCGACCCGGTCCGCGGACCACGCCGCCGGCCGTCGACCGCCCGACTGCTCATGCCGATCGTGCTCCGTCCCCGTGACGTCGAGCGCATCGCGGACGTGCCCTACGGCGACGCCGGGCGCGCGCACATGCTCGACGTCTACCGGCACCGGACGCTGCCCGAGGGCGCGCCGGTCCTCGTGCACCTGCACGGTGGCGCCTACTCCGGCGGGCGCAAGAGCGTCGAGTCCCGCGCGCTGCTCTTCCGTCTCGCGCAGCAGGGGTGGCTCACGATCAGCGCCAACTACCGGTTGCGGCCGCACGCCGACTTCCACGACCACCTCGTCGACGCCAAGCGGGTCATCGCCTGGGTCCGGCGCCACGGGCCCGAGTACGGCGCCGACCCGAGCACGCTCGTCCTCGCGGGCGGCTCGGCCGGTGGACACCTCTCGACGATCGCCGCCCTCACCCCGAACGAGCCCCGCCACCAGCCGGGCTTCGAGGACGCCGACACCGCGGTGAGCGCGGTGGTGAGCCTGTACGGCTGGTACGGCGGCTACTACGAGCTCGGCGGGCCGACCTCGGAGGTCGGGCCGCTCGGGCACGACGCGACCGCCGCCCCGCCGGTCTTCGTCGCCCACGGCGAGAAGGACTCCCTGGCCCACGTCGAGACGGCGCGGCGCGTCGTCCGGCACCTGCGGTCGGGCTCGTCCGAACCCGTCGTCTACGCCGAGCTGCCGGGTGGCCAGCACTCCTTCGACCTGTTCCACTCCCTGCGCTTCGCCGCCGTCGTCGACGGCGTCACGGCCTTCCTCGGCCAGGTCCGCTCGCGGGCGTGACGCCGGCTCACTGACCGGCGGCGATCTGCTCCAGGCGCTCCGGTCGGCGGATCTCGGTCCAGCGGCGGCCGGAGTCGATGATGCCCTCCGTGCGCCACCGGCTCATCGCGCGGGAGACCGACTCGGGCGTCGAGCCCGCGATCGAGGCGATGTCCGCCCGGGAGAGGGGGAGCTGGATGAGGACCGCGCCGTCCGGCGTCCGCTGCCCGAACTTGCGTGCCAGCCTCAGCAGCACCGCTGCCACGCGTTGCGGCACGGGCGCCAGGGACCGGGCGCTGAGGCTCGAGCGCGCCTGCGCGAGGCGGTCGGCGGTCATCTCCAGCGCGCGCACCGCCACCTCCGGGTGCTCGAGCAGGATCTTGCGGAAGTCACCGGTGTCGACGCGGAGTGCGCAGATCGTCGTCATCGCGCGCACGGTCTCGCTGTGCTCGTTCGCGCCGAGCAGCCGGAGCCCGCCGAACAGGTCCCCGGGGGCGAGGAGGTCGACGACGTGCTCGTCGCCGTCGGGTGTCGCGTGCACGGCCTTCGCGCGCCCGCTGGCCAGGACGAAGAGGTGCTCGGCGGGGTCGCCCGCGGCGTAGAGGTCCTGCCCCTCGGACCAGGCGAGGGAGGTCATGCGCGCGTCCACGCTCGCCAGCTCCCGGGGGCTCAGCCCGTGCAGGAGCGGCACCTGCTGGAGCACCTGTCGGCGTACCTCCGGTGAGCAGCTGTGCGGGGCGGCGCACATCGGCCGCAGGGGCACGTGGCGTCGGCCCGACGGCGCGATCGCCCGAGCGTGTGCGTCCGAGGCCGGCACCGCAGCGTCCCGCTCGCTCTGCACACCGGCTCCCGTCACTCTCTCGCTCCGTCACGCCCCACGGTACGCGGGCCCTCCCGCCACGGGTCCGCGCATGAAGCCCGAGTGGCGGACCGGCACGTGGCACACCTGGGAGACTGGGCCACATGCACAAGAACCTCCTCGGCCCCGACCCGACGTACCTGCCCGACGACCACCCCGACATGTCCGCCCGCGTCGCCCTGGAGAACGGTGACGACCTGCGTGAGGTCGCCGCACAGTTCCCGGCATCGAGCCACGCGTGGGCGCTGCTCGCCCGCGAGGCGATGAGCGAGGAGGACCCCGTCGCCGCGTACGCCTTCGCGCGGACCGGCTACCACCGCGGGCTCGACGCGCTGCGCCGCGCCGGCTGGAAGGGCCAGGGCCCCATCCCGGCCGATCACGTCCCCAACCAGGGCTTCCTCGGTGCGCTCGAGGCGCTGGGCGACGCCGCCGCGGCGATCGGTGAGGACGACGAGGCCGAGCGCTGCCGCACGTTCCTCACCGAGTCCACCGCCTGACGGCTGCGGGCCGGGCTCACGTGGGCCCGGCCGAGCACTGCCCCACGTCCGGCGTCGGGTCCGTGCCGGGACCGCCACCAGGGCGGGCCGGCGCGGACCCGATCTTTTTGCCTTATCTGTTCACAAATTCCTCGGCGTGCGTCATCATCGACTGTGCACGCGGAACGGACCGCGCGCCTCAGGTGCGGCTCCACCCGCACCGCCCTTTAGGTGAAAGGTCGACCATGCGTCGTGCGCGCGCCGCGATGGCCCTGGGCAGCGCCCTGGCCGTCGCCCTCCCTCTCCCGGGTGCTGCCGCGGCCCCGGAGCTCACCATCCCCTCCGCGATGGCAGCCGAGCAGCGGACGACGGCCGGCGGCAACGCCTTCCACCTCGCCGACAACGAGCTGACGCGCACCGAGCACGTGCTGTCGTACGGCCGCCCGGACGACGAGATCCTCGTCGGCGACTGGGACGGCGACGGCGCCGACACCTTCGCGGTCCGCCGCGGGAACACCTACCACCTCACCAACTCGCTGCGCGGCGGAGCTGCGGACGTCGTCGTCGCGTACGGCCGGCCGGACGACGTCGTCCTCGTCGGCGACTGGGACGGCGACGGCGCCGACACCCTGGCGGTCCGCCGGGGGCGTCAATACCACGTCGCGAACACCCTGCGGTCGGGCCCGGCCGAGCGCGTCGTCGCGTACGGCCGGCCGGACGACGTCGTCCTCGTGGGCGACTGGGACGGCGACGGCACGGACACGCTCGCGGTCCGCCGGGGTGCCACGTACCTCGTCAACGACGCGATGCGGTCCGGTCCGGCGGCCGCCACCATCACCTATGGACGCGCGGGCGACGACGTCTACGTCGGGGACTGGGGCGGCTCGGGCCCCGACGCGCTCGCCGTGCGCCGGGAGGCGCGCTACTACCTGACAGAGGAGCTGCGGCCGGGGCCGGCGGACCGCGTCGTCACCTTCGGCCGCGCCGGGGACGAGACGGTCGTCGGAGACTGGGACGGTGACGGCCGGGACGCCCTGGGCATCCGGCGCGCCTCGGCCGTCAGCGGCACGCCGTCGGCCCCGGAGCCGGAACCCGGTCCGGACCCCCAGCCCCTGCCCGACCCGGAGTTCGACACGCCGCTCGCGATCCCACCGCTGGCCGACTCCTACATCGACGACGACGGCACCCGGGTCTTCGAGCTCACGGCACAGGAGGGGACCACCGAGCTCCTCCCCGGGGTCGACACCCGGACCTGGGGCTTCAACGGTGACTTCCTCGGGCCGACGCTGCGCGCGCGGGCCGGCGAGCAGGTGGCCGTCGAGGTCACCAACACCCTCGACGAGGCGACGAGCGTCCACTGGCACGGCATGCACCTGCCACCGGAGATGGACGGCGGGCCGCACCAGGAGGTGGCGGCCGGCGGGACCTGGCGGCCCACCTGGCTCGTCGACCAGCCGGCCGCGACGCTCTGGTACCACCCGCACCCCCACGGGGCGACGGAGCGGCACGTCTACCTGGGCCTGTCGGGCATGTTCATCCTCGACGACGACGTCTCGGACGCGAGCGGCCTGCCGCGCGACTACGGGGTGGACGACATCCCCGTCGTCGTCCAGGACAAGGCGTTCGACGCCGAGGGGCAGCTCACCCTCGCCTCCTCCGTGCCCAGCGGCATCATGGGCGAGACCGTCATGACCAACGGCACGATCGGTGCCGTCCAGGAGGTGAGCACCGAGCTCGTGCGGCTGCGGCTGCTCAACGGCTCGACGCTGCGCTCCTACAACTTCGGCTTCGACGACGACCGCACCTTCCGGCTCGTCGCGACGGACGGCGGGCTCCTGGAGAAGGCGCACGAGACCACGCGGGTCATGCTCTCGCCCGGGGAGCGCGCGGAGATCGTCGTGGCGATGGAGCCCGGTACCGAGGCGATGCTCCGCTCCTACCCGCAGCCCCTGGGGGACATCGCCGACCCGGAGGGCTACGGCGCGCTGGACACCCTCGACGTGCTGCGCCTCGTCGCCGACCCGGAGCTCGCGCCGTCGGAGCCGATCGCCCAGCCGCTGTCCGGTTACGAGCGCCTGGACGAGGCCGACGCGACGGTCACCCGGGAGTTCGAGCTGAAGAACATCCGGATCAACGGGCAACGCATGGACATGCAGCGCATCGACGAGGTCGTCACCGTCGGGACGACGGAGGTGTGGGTGGTCCGCAACGCCGACCCCTTGCCCCACAACCTCCACATCCACGACGTCCAGTTCGAGGTGCTCTCCGTCGACGGGCAGGCTCCCCCGCCCGAGCTCTCCGGCCGCAAGGACACCATCTACACGGAGCCCGGCCGTGAGTACCGCCTCATCATGCGCTTCGACCACTACGCCAACCCCGAGGTGCCGTACATGTACCACTGCCACCTCCTGCGCCACGAGGACTTCGGCCTCATGGGCCAGTTCGTCGTCGTCGAGCCGGGTACCGAGCCACCGACGACGGTTCCCGGGCACCAGGAGCACTGAGCCACCACGACGACGCGGGGCTCCCCGTGCCGTCCGCCACGATGAGTTCGGTACCCCGGCGGGGTCTGTGCCTGTGTCGGCACGTCCACCCGTCCCTGGAGGCACCACATGACCGAGTACGTCACCACCGACCGCGGCGACCGCGTCGCCTACGACAGGTACGGCTCCGGACCGGCACTCGTCTTCGTCGCCGGGGCGGGTCCGCACCGTGCGTCGGACCCCGTCACGACCGCGACGGCGCAGGCGGTTGCCGCCACCGGCGCCACGACGATCGTCTTCGACCGCCTGGGCCGCGGCGAGAGCGTCGCCGACGGCGTCCTCGACCTCGACCGGGAGCTGACCGCGATCCGGGCGCTGCTGGACGTCGCCGGCGGGAGCGCGGTGCTGTGCGGACACTCCTCCGGCTGCTCGATCGCCCTCAGGGCCGCCGCGGACGGCCTCCCCGTCACCGGCCTGGCCCTGTGGGAGGCGCCGATCGCGGGCGACCCCGCGGAGGCCACCGCGTGGGTCGCCGAGTTCCTCCGCCGACTCGACGCCGGTGAGCTCGAGTCCGCCCTGGAGCAGTACATGAAGGACATGCCCCCGGAGTGGCTCGAGCGGGCACTGAGCTCGCCGCAGACGGTCACCCAGACGGTCTCGCTGCGCGCGGATGCCGAGTCGCTCGCGTGGGCGGAGATGATCGAGTCCGCGGAGCTCATCGCCTCCGCCGTCCCCGGCGCCCGCGCGCTGCGCGTCCCCGGCGCCTTCCACTCGTGGGAGCCGGGGCCGATGGCGGCCGTGCTGTCCGAGCTCCTCGCCACCACAGCGGCTCGCTCCGCGCACTGACCGGCGCGTCCGGACAGACCAGAGGCCCCCATCCCTGCTGGGATGGGGGCCTCTGTGATGTAGCCCCGACCGGATTCGAACCGGCGCCGCCGCCTTGAGAGGGCGGTGTCCTAGGCCGCTAGACGACGGGGCCCTAGTGGCATTTTCTGCCCGGTGAAGTTTACCGGAAGTTCCGGCTCTCTCCAAACCGCTGGGGTACCAGGACTCGAACCTAGACTAACTGAACCAGAATCAGTCGTGCTGCCGATTACACCATACCCCATGGGGTATAACGCCCACCGTTTCAGAGCCCTTGCGGACCCTCCGAGCAAACGTCGTACCGCGCCGTTACGTTACCCTGCCGAGCCCGCCGGGGCCAAAGTCGCCGACGGTGGGGGTTGTCACACGGAACCGTCCGGCGCGCCTCGGCAATCACGCGCCGCGGTAGGTCCCGATGCTCCACAGGTTCCCGTCACGGTCCCTCAGCCCGACGGTGTGCGATCCGTAGTCGGTGTTCTCGAGCGGCAGGGTGATCTCGACGTCGTCGGCGGCCTGGGCGCGTTCCCACACGGCGTCGACCGTGGCGGCCTCGGCGGCGACGACGTAGACCCCTTGCGGCCCCAGGGCGCCCCACTCCCCCGGCTTGCCGCGGGAGCCGAACATGACGCCACCGCCGTCGGGCCAGCGCGCCTCCGCGTGGGCGACCGTGCCGTCGTCGTCGCGGTGGAGGACGGTGACGACGAAGCCGAGGACCTCGGTGAGGAAACGCACACCGGCGTCGACGTCGGTGAAGCCGATGCTCGGCCAGACGGCGGGGACGGGCTCGGGCAGGCTGTTCTCGTCGGTGCTCATGCCAGGGAGTCTGCGCGCCGGGACGGGTCGGCGTCTTGGAGGAATGGGAGCTCCTCACGCATCCACGTGGTGATGCTGACGCCGCTCAGGGCGCGCCACTCGCGGGCGAGGTGCGGCTGGTCGGCGTAACCGCACCCGACGGCGAGCTCCGCGAGGGGCGCCGCTCTCGCACTGAGCAGCCCGTGGGCACGTTCGAAGCGGGCGACGCGGGCCGCCTCCTTGGGCGTGAGCCCGGTGGCGGCGCGGAACCGCTCGCCGAGGTGGCGCCGTCCCCAGCCGACGTGCGCCGCGACCGACGCGACCGGCACGGTCCCGTGCGTCGCGAGGATCACCCGCCACGCCTCCGCGACCTCGGGCTGCACCACCACCTCATGGCGACGGGAGAGCGCGAGCCGCTCGAGGAGCGCGTCGTCGAGCAGGCGGAACCGCTCGGACCAGTCCGCCGTGGCACGGAGCCGGTCGACGAGTCGCCGTGCGGAGCCGCCCAGGACGTCGGCGAGGTCAACGACGCTGCCGCGCAGCTCCCCCGCCGGCACGCCGAGCAGCGCCCGGGTCCCGAGCGGTGTGAGGCCGTACTGCACGCCCTCCTGGGGACGGGAGGCGTCGATGAGGGCGGGCGCGGTGTGCAGTCCGCCGACGATCCCGTGCGCGGACACCGACCCACCCGTCATGGTCACCGACAGCGGCGCGAGGAGCTCGATCACGAGCGTGAGGTGGTGGGAGGGCAGCCCCCGGTGGACGCCGGCCGGGTAGGCCGCAGCCCGGTAGCCGGCGGCCGCAGAGACGAGCGGACGCAGCGGCGGTGGCGGGCTGTGCGGCACCAACGCTGACACCACTCCATGGTGGGCGCCTCGGGGGCCGGTGAAAAGGCCTTAACGGCTCCGGAGCCGCGCCATCGACGAGGCGTCGCCGGCTCAGGCGCGTGCCAGCGCGGTGCGGATGACCTCCTCGCGGTCGGCGAGGAGCGCCTGCGCGGCGGTCTGGCCGGTGGCGGCGAGGTAGGCGTCCACCAGCCGGTTCCCGGCCGCGTACCCCGCCCCGGTGGGCAGGCCGACGGGCTCGGCACCGTACCGGCGGGCGTGCTCGTCGCCGTGGACCCAGGCGACGAAGTTCTGCATGCCCGTGACGTCGAGCCCCGAGACGACCGTGGCGAACGCGGCGTCGTCCTCGAGGGCGTCGAGGCCGAGCCGTGCGTAGCCGAGGTCGCCGTAGAGCTGGCGGGCGAACGCGTCGGCGAGGCCCTCGGAGACGACGTGCTCACCGACGGTGACCGTGGCCGGGTCCCACACGATGTTCGCGTAGCGCAGGTTGTGGTGGAGCTCGTGGACGGCGGTCGCCTGGATCCGCTCGAGCACCTCCGGGGTGGGCCAGATGTTGATCCACAGGTAGCCCGTGACACTGCCGTTGGCGCTCATGCCCAGGTTCGTGTCGATGAAGAACGCATCGGGGTGCGCCAGGACGATGAGGACGACGAGCTCGTCCGGCACGGTGATGCCCGGCGCCGCCTCGAGCTGGACGCCGAGCGCCCGCCCGAGGGCGTGCTCCACGCGGGTCCACACGTCGGCCTGGCCCATGAGGTCGAGGGCGGGGAAGTAGCGGTCGTCGTCGGCGTCGAGCCGGAAGCCGCCACCCAGGTGGTGGAGCTCGACGACGTCGGGCTCTCCCGGGAAGTAGCGGTACATGCCCTTCGCCTCCTCGAGGAACGGGCGGGCGATCTCGGCGCGGTCGGCGACGGGGGCGGTGAGGACGCGGCGCATGGCGTCGTAGCTGTCGAGCACGGTGATGTCCATGACCCGGGACGGTAGGGCCTCACGTCACGGGAGGGTCAACGGGTTTGTGCCGCGCTCCCGCGCGCTGTCGGCGATCTGCAGCAGCTCGTGCGAGGTCGTTCTCGGAGTGGTGCGGCTCCGTGAGCACAGACCGGTCTTCACGACGCACCTCCTGTCGGATCCGCGGAGACGGCGGCCCGCCGGGGTGACCGACCGGGCACAACAGCAAAGGGCTGGCCCGCGCGGCGGCCGGCGCGCCACCATGGGCCCATGAGCACCCGTGACCTGCCCGCCAGGATCGGCGACCTGCCCGCGATCGGGCGCCCGGCGAACGGTGCGCTGCTGGAAGCCGGGATCACCACCCTCGACGAGGTGGCACGGATGTCGGAGAAGGAGCTCCTCGCGCTGCACGGGGTGGGACCGCGGGCGGTACGGCTGCTGCGTGAGGCGCTCGACGAGCGAGGGCTGGCGTTCCGCTCCTAACACGTGTCGGCGACAGCCGCGCCCCCCTCAGCCGGCCACCGCCGAGACGGCCTCGATCTCGACGAGCTGGTCGTCGTAGCCCAGTACGGTCACGCCCATGAGGGTGCTCGGGACCTCGTGGTCACCGAAGGCATCGCGGACGACCTCCCAGGCCGAGACGAGGTCGGCCTGCCGCGAGGACGCCACCAGCACACGGGTACTGACGACGTCGGTCAACGAGGCACCGGCTTCCGCTAGTGCAAGGCCGAGGTTGGTGACGGCCTGCGCCGCCTGACCGGCATAGTCGCCGACTGCGACAGTGTTCCCGTCGACGTCCAACGGGCAGGAACCGGCGAGGAAGATGAGGCGAGTGCCGGCGGGCACAGTGGCGGCGTACGCATACTCGGCAACGTCGGAGAGGTTGCCGGAACGGATCAGTTCGACGACGGTCGGCACGGCTGCTCCACGGAGTTGAGTCGGAGCCGACACCGTATGCGCCCGTCAGACGGCACGGCCATCGCATTCCCGGCCGCGAGAGATCACCGGGGCGAGCACGGCGGTTCTCCTGTCGGTGGGCAGGGGTGTGCCCTGGAGGGTGGGTCAGGGTCTGTCGGGGCCGTGGGCGGTGAGGAGCCAGCCGTTGCGGTCGTGGAAGTACCACTGGCCGGCGGATCGTGTGATGGTGATCTGGTGGGTGTGGACCCAGTCGTGGTGGTGCCAGCACAGCAGGATGCCGTGTTCGGCGTCGGTGGCGCCCAGGTGTTTGGCCCACCACAGGGAGTGGTGGATCTCCCCGTAGCCGGGTGGTTCGTCACAGCCGGGGTACTGGCAGTGCTTGTCGCGGGCGATGACGGCGCGGACCTGGTTGGCGGGGAAGATGCGTTTCTCCCGGCCGGCGTCCAGGATCGTGGACTCGGGGCCGAAGACGACGCGGGAGAGCTGGGACTCACACACCAGCCGTGACAACAGCCCCGGCGGGATGGGGGTCCCGTCCTCCAGGACCGCGGCCTGCAGACCGACCAGCCCGCCGTAGTCAAGGGCGGTGGAGATCACGTGGTCATCACCCGGGCGCCACTGCTGCACCCACTGCGCCGCCTCGGGCGAGACCACGAACCGCGACCCACCCACCACACCGTCGGCGGCTTCACCGCCGCCACCCGCTGCGCCATCGGGGCCGGTGGCGCCATCGCCGCCACCCGCCGTGCTGGCCGTGTCCGCCGCGCCGTCCGGGCCGGTGGCGCTGCCTCCCGTGCCGGCCGTGGTGTGCGGGCCGTTGCTGGGTTCGGGGCTGGTGTGGGGGTCGCGGGGTCCGCCGGGGGCGTCCAGGGCGGCCTCGGCTGGGGCGCCGAACGTGGCGTCGGGGGTGTGAACCGTCACGGCTTCTCTGCCGCTTCTATGCGGGTTGCGGCTCTTGGTTGACTGCAGCGTAGTGGGCTTGCTCGT
>NZ_JAYDZY010000007.1:0-396386 GCF_035607575.1 Georgenia sp. H159
CGCAGGATCGATCTTCTTGGGCATGTCCTCATCCTCCTGGACTCAGAAAGATGCGGCATCAAACCCGTGACGCTTCACCGCCATCCACCCGCTGCCCCACACGCGCACCCCACTCCGCCCGCGTACATGTGGTTGTGGCTCGTCTGTCTCCCGGCGCCGTGGTCGATGACAACCACGTGCCCCCGTCAGCCCCAAGCGCGGGTGGGGGCCGGGCCCGGGCGTAGACCGCGGCGTCAGCGGAAGCGAAGATCGGCATCCCACACGGGGCCCCGGCGTCGGTGCCGCCGCCGGCGGGAGGCGCCCCAGCGGGGAGACCGGGCCGGGTCGATCATGCTTTGGCGACCCGACTCCGAAGAACCCGACAAGATGCTGAGTCTCGATGAGACGAACCGATCATGACCCCAGCTGTACGCCGAAGGATGCGAGATGGTCGCGGGCGTCGACCGGGACACCGAGAAGGTTGACCTCGAAGTGGAGGTGACAGCCGGTCGAGCCTCCGGCGCCCTGAGGGTCGAGCTGTGGGTCTCCGCCGATGCTGGCGATCTGCTGGCCGGCGGTGACGTGGTCGCCGGTGCGGACCAGGATCGAGCCGGTCAGGACGTGTCCGTACCGGGTGATCACTCCTCCGGTGCCGTCGTGGTCGATGACGATCTGGTTGCCGGTGCGGCCCTGGTAGCCGCCGGCTCCTTGCCAGATGACGACCCCGTCGGCTGCTGCGTACACGGGAGTGGACCCGCAGGCGTTGGCGACGTCGGAGCCCGTGTGGAGGTGGTGTTGACCGGTGATCGGGTGGGTTCGGTATCCGAACGGGGAGGTCAGGTGGCCGCTGGTCGGGTTCGCCCAGCCCTGGGGGCTGATGGCTCCGGTGGACACCTCGCCCGCGCAGGGGGCACGTCCGAAGCGATTGGCCGCCTGCTGGTCCGGTAGTGAGACCAGGTCCACTGCGGGACTCGCTGCCGTCGTCTGGGCTTGGAAGGCGTCGACGATGGCGGTCGCGTCCGGCCAATAGCTCTCGTAGTGCCAGGGGTTGGCGTTCCGCTGGGTCCGGTGGGCGGCGATGGTGGGCTCGAGCGCCTGCCAGCCGGGCACGTTGAGCAGCGCGCGGTAGAAGTTGGTCGCGCTCGTATGTGGGTCCAGGCGGTCGGAGTAGCTTCCCCATGCGCCGTTGGCGCGCTGCTGGAACAGACCGCGTGAGTCCGGGCCGACGTTGTCCCCATGGTCCAGGACGCGCAGGCTCGACTCTCCCAACGCGGTCATCACGGCGACCTGTTGAGCCCGCAGGGGGACGTCGAGGTCGGCGCCCGCCGCCAGAATGTGGCCGGCGTTCGTCAGCTGCTCGGTGCTGAATCCTGGCACGGTGGGCAGTTGGTCGGTGCTCGCTGTGACGGCAGCTGCCGAGTCGCATACCTGGGCGGCCAGGCCCGAGGTCTCCTCATCAGCGAAGAACCCCGCCACGCCGGCCATGACCACGCCCACTACAGCGAGAACGGCGCAGAGGGCCACGGCCAGCGCGATACCCACGAACTTCATGGTCGGCCTTCAGGCAGCGGCTCCCATCGCTGCGCCAGCCAGGGATCGCTGCCCGACTCTCGGACCAGGGTCACTTGCCACTGGCCCTGGGTGGTCGGCACCGCGACGGTGACAAGGTACGGGCTGGGGCTCTGGAGGATCTGTGCCGGGCCGGTGACATCCCCGGGCGCCAGCTCCGCGGGATCGACCGTGGTGAGGAGCTCGGCGGCGTCGGCGGTCACCAGCGTTGAGCTCTGCCGCCTCCAGGTGGGTTCGGTGAGCTCATCGACTGCCAGCCAGACGCTGATCAGGTCGCTGGCGATCCGGGCGGCCTGCTCTCTGGCGGTCGTATCCCACTCGGCGGGGAGCCAGCTCGCCTGCTCCTCGGGCACATCACGGTGTAGGCGCTCGCCCCCGTCGGTAGGCGGGTCCGACGTGACCGATGGAGCCGGCTGCGGACGTCGCGTCGTCACTGGTTGCGGCTCTGCCACCGGCTGGGACGAGGAGCCGTGTGCTGCCGGCGGCGACGCGCTCGTCGTGTCCGGGGTTGGGGTGTCGTCCGAAGCTGGGCGCCACAGCAGCACGACTCCGGTGAGGAGCAGCACGAGGCACAGAGCCGCCGGCGCAGCCACAGAACGGCTCACCTGGCACCCCCGGCGTCATTCCGACGGCGGCGGAGGCGATCCGCGAGCCGCCGACCGGCATCACTGCCGGCGGATGGAATCTCGACGGGGTGCGGCTCGGACCGCTGCGGAATGAGGACCTCGACTCCGCCCGTGCGCACTGGGGCGGCTCTCGTGTAGGAGATGCCCGTGCTCTCGTCCCGAACGCCAGCACCGTGGGAGGAGTAGGTGACTGGTTCAACCTTCGCCAGTCGTGCCCGCAGTGCCTCGTTCCGTACCGTGCGCGCACCCGGGGTGGTCTTGGCCGTCGCGCTCCTTGCCGCGCGGTCTGCGCCTCGTGAGCTGTCTGGCGGTGGCGCAGCGCCAGCAGCTGGTTGCCCATGGGTCCCAGTCGGCTCCGTGGTGGAGCTGGAAGCGGCGCCGCCGGCCTTCTTAGCCGCGACCTTCCCCGCCTCCCTTGCAGCTGCCTTGCCGGCCTGTGTCGCGACGGCCTTGCCGGTAGCGCCAGCAGCGGTCTTCGCTACCCCACCAGCTGCCGCTGCGCCGGCGGTGGATGTGCCGCTGACGGCTGCCGCCGCTCCTGGTGCCGCGGCCCCTCCTGTTGCAGCTACTGCTCCGGCGGCAGCGGCACTGGTCAGAACCTTTCGCACCATGGCACGCCGATCCCCGCGTGCGGGACTGTCGAGCGCTCGACGGGGGGTCCCTGCCGGTCCAGCACCAGGGTCGGGCTGGCCGCTGGCGGAGGTAGATGGTGGCGGCGCGGGTGGTGCGGCGGTGAGCTGCGGGCTTCGGGCCGCGGGGAGTTGAGGTGCGGTGCTGGTTGAGGCCACCGGGGAGGGGCGGTGCGCGGGGGGTGAGTCGTCCACCGCGGCCGAGGCTCCGGGCCGGCGGGCCGGCAGCCGGCCGGCGAGACTCGAGAGGTCGTGCACGGTGCGGATCGTGCGCCCGACGCTCCGACTGATCGGTTCACGGGCGGGCTGCGGGGCCGTACCTCCGCCAATCGCAGCGAGGCGATGACCGGCGGCCTCGAACCGGCGCTTGAGCCCACGCCGCATGCGGGGATCGGTTGCTCGTTAAGTTAGGCAACCGCTGCCACCGAGTGCCGGTGCAAATCCCACGCGAGCAGTTCCTGGTTCTCCACGGCGCCGAGTGTGCGCCCGGCATCGGACAGACCAGAGGGGCCGGACCATCCCGATCCGGCGCGTCCCGGTTGTGCGGATTGCTCCACGCGCATGGACCTGCGCGGTAGGGCACCTTCGCTGCCCCCGTTCCGTAGACATAGGCCTTCGGCCGCGCTGTGAACTGCCCAGTCCACGGACGGCACAGAGCCGGCAATCGCCTCGACGACCAGCAGGCACTTCACCCTCGCCCGCTGTCTTCGCTGCCGCACCTCGCAGTCCTGCCACAGACGACGGTCGACGCCTCGAGTCGACCATCCACCGAGAGCCACTGGAAAAACTACTATGCGCGTCTGGCATCCGAGGCCGACTCTGCCCGCTAGCCGTACGGTGACGCCGGCCTTGGTGGACATGAGGCGCGCACGTGATGGCCATGTGCGCCGAACCTGCCATCGAGAATCCGTTCCTCACTACCGCGGAACTTGCCCGGATCAAAGCGCTAAGTCCGTACGGTCCGCGGTCGATCTTGCCCAGGACCGTCGAGGCTCTTGCGACGCGCTCAGAGATGGCGGCCGGTTCGCCGCTCGGCGTGGGCGCGGCCCCATCCGCATGGCAGGAGATGCTCGGTGGCAAGGAGGTCGCGGCCCAGGTGCAGGAGGAGCACCGGCACAGGCTCGGGAACCTGACAATCACTGCCTACAACAGCAACCTCGGCAACAAGTCATTCATCGAGAAGCGTGACCGCGAGGATTCCAAGGGTCGGTACATCGGCTACCGCAACGGCCTCTCGCTGAACACCGAACTTGCCACGCGCGACTCGTGGACAGCCGACGACATCGACGAGCGGTCGACGGTACTGGCGAACAAGGTCATCGAGCGGTTCCCCCTCGCTTGAGGTATTCGGGATCACAAAGCTTGGAGAGCCGGACGGCCAGGGCCGGCTCGGCGATGAAGGCCCGGCATGCCTGCGGCGAACGTCAGCACACCAGTCGGGTTAACTGGCCTGGAGTAGCTTCGGAGGAGAAGGCTCCCGGCAGCGCCATCACCGCCAAACAGAGACGCGGGCTGCATTGATCCGCGATCCGCAGAGGGACCTCCCGGTCACCCCCACCACCGAGCCCGGGAAGAGCCACGGTGAACGTCCAGCGGCCGGCGACCGCCGGCCCGCGTGCCCGAACCCGACCTCGACAAATAGAGCGCAAGGGGATCCCCTACCGACGCTGCACCAACGTCCGAACCAGGTGAGTTCCGTCGTGAGCGAGTTGCTCGCCGATCACGACACCTGGACGTCGCTGCCTCTGTTGAAGAAGGCGATCTCGCCGGTCTCACCCGTACAGCGGTCGGCTGCGTCGGCCACCGCGGACCCCACACCTTCTTCGATGTGATCACGCTGGAGGTAACCGCCACCGCCGAGAACGGCTGTGCCGAGCTCCACGACGTCGCCGCCCTCAAGCACGACGGCGGGCGGATCTTCCTGCCAGACGGTTCCTGCTGGCCAGATCACCGGATAGGCAGGCGCGCCCGGGGCGTCTTCCTGGACGAGCACCAAGCACTCACCGCGCATCTCCACAGTCCCGCGCACCTCGGCCTCCATGGCGTCACCTCCGGACCCGGGAGGAGACGTCAGAACCGGCCCGTCCGCGGCGCCTTCGGCAGATCCACTGCAAGCCGCCAGGCACGCTACGGCAAGCACCAGCGCAGGCATCCAGCGGGAACCGTTGCTTTTCATCCGAGCTCGCACGTGCGCAACTCCCTCGTTGTCGCGGGGTCTCCCTACTTACAGACGGTAGCGCTCGGCGACCCACAGGACGATCGACGAGCGGGACCGAGCGCGCATCAGCCGCGGGCGCCCGCTCATCCCCAGGAAGGGCTAAGCGTCTTGGGGCGCCCTGCGCGACGCCCGTAAGGGCCGAGGTGGTCCGCGGTGACTGAGAGACTGCGGCTGTGAAGACACCCACGGGACTGAGCAGCGATGAGACGCAAGTCGCCGCCTTCACCACTGATAGTCACGAGACGACGTCACGCGTTTTTCTCCCCGCGGACGGACCGGCGGGCGCGGCGATGACCTGGCGGGAGCTCACGGCACACGCGGGCGTGCCCCTCACTGCGGACCTACGCTGGTCGGTCATGGTCCGCCGGCTCGATGCAGCGCTGCAGCGGGAGCTCACCCCACCGTTTGCCGTCGCTTCCCCGGCCACGCTCAGACGACTTGTGGACGTCCTCTCGGCCGCCACGTCGACGCCCGGACGCTGCTACTTCTTCCTGTGGCCGGGTTACGCCGGGGACATCGACGACCTCGACCCGGAGGTGATCCCACCACATCTCTCTGCGCTGGCCGGGCGGGACCACGTCCTACACACCGCCCCGCTCTCCTGGCTGCTGGAGCGAACCGAGGACACCCTGGATCCGAGGCTGCCTGTCTTCGTGTGGCCGCACGACGGTGCATTCCTGCTGGCCTGCCCCCTCTACCACGACTCCCTGTACGTCAGCGGTGCTGCGGCGCTTCTCGAAGCCATGCGGTCAGACGGCCTCGAGGTACTTCCGATCGCCCGCAACATCGAACTCCCGGGCGAGGGCGACTAAGCGAGCCTTCCCAGAGTCAAGCCCCGTCAACGTCGCCCTTCGCCGATCGTCGAACGGTTATGCGCCACGGCGTCCGCGGACAGGTCTGTCGTCGCCGTCTTCGAAGTAGAGAACCTCGAGGTCGGGCCCCAGCTCGTCCTGTAGCGCGTAGGCCAGGCTGAGTCCTCGTCGCCGCCAATCGACACCGGCCTGCGGACTCGGCCACGTGAAGTTCTCGGGACCGTCTGGGGCGTTGTTGTGCTCGTCGTTCCAGGCGCGGAGTCGCTGGGCGAGGCTCGGCGACACACCGAGCGCCTCCGGGTCCACGAGACCGAGCCCGCCGGCAGAACGGTCCCACAGCGGGTGCTCGACGCTCCACTCGAACATCACCAGCACTACTGTCGGCCGTTTAGCAGGCTCGGTCACCAGGCCATCGTCTGGTGTCTGGCCCCGTTCTACAAGGGGATCGTCACCCGAGATGCCGCGGACTCAGTTGGGCGGAAGATAAGGGCACAGATCACTACGGCTATGAAGTACGCCCCTCGGGGAGGTCTGACGGGATCTCCAGCGATGACACGACGCCTTGCTCACTGGCTTGCTCAGCCGAAGGATCGACGCCTGCGAGGCGAATTAGGCCCAGACCATCGACATCGGCACAGGCGTAGAGGGTGTAGGTCCGGTCTCCGCACCGGCCCTCTGCCCACTCGACAGCTCCATGCACATCGGTTCCGCTGAGCTCGTACTCTTCGGAAGCCGTGCCGGTCCAAAAGTAGACCCGAAAGCGCGGGCGCTCGATCTGGACTCGTGAGGCTGAGCCCGACGAGGTGCGTTTGCACCTCGGGCGTGCGATTGCCTGCTACACCCCGGCCAACAGTTCTGGTGCTGACGTGGTCGTGGCGATCACGAAGACGGCCGCGATGCTGGACTCCATGATGATCGAGGCCGTCTCTGGTGCTCGCGCCGACGGGGCAAGCTGGGCAGAGCTCGGCCGCGTCTTGGGAAAGACCCGGCAGGCGGTGCACAAACGGTTTGGGCAGGAGTCAGGCGTGCCAGGCGACAAAGTCACAGTGGCCGCCTCTCGACGCCACGAACTCCGCGATCTGAATGCGCTTGGCGCTCAGGGCTACCGCCTGGCACGGGTCGGTGTGCGACGTCTGGAGCTGCTCCACGTCGGAACTTCGCACGAGTACACCCGGGCAGTGGGTATATCCGACGAAGCATCTCGACTCGTCGAAGATGGGTGGACGGTGATGGGCTGGCGGTTCCCCGACGTATTCTTCGGTCGCGAGGTTGGAAGTTCCCAGGACCACGAGACGACCGACGGCGCGCCGCTTACGTAAATCCCTGGTGGAGTATTGGGCGGCCGTCGACAGGCAAGGTAGCTCGGCCGCAGTGGGACCGTCCCATAAGCGAACCCGCCACGGCGCCGCGCGGGCGGCTCGGGACCGGAGGCGATGACGTTCCACAGGGGATCCCCGACCGGCACGCGCTGTTCGGGCAAGAGAGATCGAGCACACCTGTCGGACTTCGTTGATGCTCCGGGAAAGCGATCGTCTCCCCGCGGAGTACCGAACGGGTCCCCTTACGCTCTTGGGCGCGGACGGACACTGCCGGCCCCCCAATACGGCGGGACTCAACTTGAAGGTTTGCTCCGGAGTCGCTCAATGGCTGGCCAAGTAGCCCACGATTTCCAGCTTGCGTCGACAATGGGATTCCGTGCTGGCTTTGTGGCGCGCGAGACCTTGGAGAGCGTTCCGGATACCTTAGGGGGGCCGGCGCTCGGTGTCAGCGCTTCGAGGAGTTGCCTGCCGGCGTCGGAAGCGCTCTGGAGTTGGGCAGCGGCGTTCTCGAGTTCGTGGGCCCAAGCGATCGAGATGGGCAGCACGGAACTTCCCAGGATGTCGTCGCGGAACGTCTCGCGGAGGTAGTACGGCTCGAGAGTGACCACCAGTCCGAGGAGGGGGCGATCGTGGGGGATGCCGACGAAAGCAGGGTGCCGGTCCTTGATGAGGGTGGCGGTACTCTCGAGCTGTTGTACGGCTTTTCCAATCTTCCTCTCCGCGTCATCGAAAGCAGCGATTTCGCCGGTGCGGCTACCGATCAGCGGCCGAGCGCATTTCACCTCGACCAGGGCGACGGCTTCGTCGGTGATCACGAACCAGTCAGAACTCAATGCGTCGCCAGTTGGCGTCGAGTACTTGATCTCAGGTAGCACGGTCGCAGCGGAGATGAGGCGGAGGTTCTGGCCGACGTAGTCCTCGAACGCGCCTCCGACCGCATCGGTGAAGCTGGCGCCCCATGTCTCCTGCCCGATGTACCAGAGACCGGTCGAACTGATCCGGTCCAGGAGAAGGTCGGGTACAGGTCCAACGAGGTCGTTCTCGAAGCTGATGAGGGGTCTCGCGGTGAGCGAGTTGAACGACCACTTCTCCCAGCCGGGCTTCTGCGCGTCGATGCTGATCGCGCGGTGTTTGGCGAAATCTTGTGCGAAGTGCGCGTCGATCACGGTGAAGAGTTCGGCAGGATTGAGGGGTTCTTCCCAGATGGGTCGGACGTCGCTGCGAGCGAGGACATCACGGGACACCTGGCCCTCGTTTTGCAGCATCGCGACGTGCAGCCCGAAGCCGGTGCGCATGAATCCGTCCAAGCTAACCCCGAGAGCTCCCTCCCATGCTGCACCGTCGGGCAGGTCGGGGTGCTTAGCGTGGCCATCAACGAAGAGGCTGTGCGCGCGTGCCAGATTCTCCATCGCGGACCACTGCTGCCCGAACTGCTCGAAGGCGAGCGGTGCCATCAGCAACCCGAGACTCGTTGCAGCTGCGGCCTCGTGTTCAGGCGACCACACTCGGATTATTTTGTCGCACAGCTGACGAACTTGGTGTGGCCCAGGCGTTCGGGTTCCGCGTCCCTTCTTCCGCTTCCGCGACCGTGAGCCGGCTGACGCCCGTGCTTCGGCTATCGCCGTGCGGGCAACCGCCGCGAACGCGAACGACGTTTCAGGAGGTTCGACGGTCGCGCCGCCGATTCGGCGGTGGGCTTCCTTGGCGGCCATCCTTGCAATCTCGCGCAAGAGTTTTTCGGGATCGTACTTCTGAACACGACGGGCGACCTCACGATAGGTCGGATCGGTAGTCACGGACACGAGCTCAAATCTACGCACAGCGGGATGTACATCGGCTCGTTTGCTCGCTGGAGCCGGCTGATACCCGAGCCTGGTACGGCCCTCGGTCGGCCGTGCTGCTGGCGTTCCGAAAGTCAACCCGAAGCGACGGCGGGACGCCGCGCGTAAGTGCGGCGTCCCGGCCCCGTATGGGACCCTTCCCTGGGACCTCGGTCTCGCCTACTCCCTCGCCGGCGGTCGGACGCCCAGCCAGCTGACCACGGAGTGCCCCATCAGAACGGGGGTTCGTCCGCATCCCACGGGAACGGGGGTTCGTCCGCATCCCACGGGTTGGGATCGCCCGACTCCCATGGACGGTCGCTCAACGGGTCATCCGGCTTATCGTCGCCCGGGCCGTCGGCTGGCCCCTGCCCACGGATGGCTCTTATGAGCGCGTCGATCCGCCCGCCGGCGTTTCCGGTCATGAAGTCGCCTATCCTCTGAGCGGCGTACCGCGCGCGAAGCGGCTTGGACTCGCCCACAGACGAGACGGCCTCGTCGTGAAGACGTTTCCACGCGTCGCCGAACAGTGCCTCCATCCCGCCCTCGAAGTTCGGCTCGAACGTGGCGTAGCGGTCACCAACGTATAGCGGTTCGCCCAGAATCACTGCGGGCTCGCCTGGGTCTGTCTCGCGGCCGAGCGCCATGGCGATGTCCATCCTCTTAGCAAGCAAGTGCTCATCGCTGCCCTTGTCGGAGTCAGTGTCGAAGATGCAGAAGCACTCGATACCGAGGGCGGTATAGAGCCTGTGCCACTTGGCGATGTTGCCGATGCCTTCGACCGGGATCACGGCGATGCCCTCCTTGAGCACGTCAAGGCCGCGGGTTCTGAACAGCTCGGGCAGCGCCAAGGACTCGGTACGTCCCTCGACCAAGACGCAACGTCTTGCGAAAAGGCCGCTGACGATCTCCGTCGTGGCGCCGGCCGCGTAAAACGGTCCGACCGTCTCGGGCTGCGTTCTCACCGGGTCCGCACCCCGCTCGATCAGGTTCGTCGTCAAGTCGTCGAGGGACCTCTGCACCACTTGGGTCGCGCCGTCTTCACTCTTTCTGACCATCACCAGATTCTCGGGTTTCGCTAGGTCGACGAAGTGCGGCGAGTGGGTCGTCACCACCACCTGAAGCCCGGGGGCGGCGAGGCGGCTTAACCTCGTCGCCAACCATTGCTGGGCCAGTGGGTGAAGGTTCGCCTCCGGCTCATCGATCACGAGCACCGTGCCTTCTGATTGCCCGTAAGCCATCGCGTAGGCGTAGGCGAATGCCAGTGCGAGGACCTGCGACTGGCCAGTGCCGAGCTCGTCGAAGCTTCTCACCTCTCCATCGAGAGAGGGGTGGATCCGGAGCGATCGGAAGAAATTGCTCGGGTCGTAGGCGCTGAAGTCGACGTCCAGCCTGTAAGGGAGATTCTGCCCGAACTCCTCTGCCGTGTCAGCGAGTAGTTTCTTAAAATTGGCAAACTCGGGCACCGCGCCAAACTCATTGAGCAGACCACCGAAGATCGCGGCGAGCTGCGCCTTCCGCTTCGGATCGTGGAGCAGACGCTCGTGGAATCGGTGCATGAGCTTGGAGAGCAACGTGTACTTGCTCGCATAACTCAACTGGTAGTCGAGCCTGCGGTCGGCGTCGAGGACGGCGGCCGCGAGTGCCGACCGCATGACGTTGTTTGGCCAGGACCTCGTGCAGTGTGCGTTGCTGCACGTGAAGCGGTAGGTGACGGGGTTACCGTCAGGCCCGGTGTCCTGAGTGTCGTAGATCCAACGGAAGTACTCAGCCCTGCCCCCCGAGCAGTAGGGGCACGCGATGCCAGATACCGATGCGCCGATCTCGACCGCGATCCCGTCGCTATCGCGCCCGTGGAAGTCGTGGTCCTCCAAGCGGCGCGTCCCAGGCCAGTAGTCCCCGAAGAGAAAATCCAGGGCACGTGTGATGTTGCTCTTGCCTGCATTGTTCTCACCAAGCAGGACAAGCGCACCGGTCTCAGGGAAGCGAATCGTCACTCTCTCGTTTCCGATGGAGCGCAGGTTCTTGACGCTCAACTTCTCGATCCGTGGCGGCATCGCCTGCTCCTCCTGACTCTAGGCGCACTACTCTCCCTCACCCGGAAGCCAACTGTCCGGCACTTGACGTCGGCTCACGAGCATCGATAGCGCTAGCGGCGCCATCCTGGGCGCATGGCAGCCAGCACTTCCCAATCGCCCCAGTAGCGCTTCCCGGTTGAGGAACCGCCCACGGGTCCGTACACACGACCTCGTAGTCCTCCTCGAAGCGGAGGCCGGCCGCGTTCCGCAGGGGATCCTTCACCGGGACGGAGCGTCGTTAGCAGCAGCTGGTGGGACGGTTGCCTTGGTGTTCGACCCGAAGGATCTCGCCGAGGGCGTCGAGGGCGTCGGGGACGACGGCGTAGTAGGCCCACTTGCCGCGCTTGTCGCGAGTGAGTAGCCCGGCGTCGGTGAGGATTTTCAGATGGTGAGAGACGGTCGGCTGGGACAGATCGACCGGCTCGGTGAGGTCGCATACGCACCCCTCGCCCCCCTGGTGGGAGGCGATGAGGGAGAGCAGACGCAGGCGAGCAGGGTCGGCCAGCGCCTTGAACATCGTCGCGAGATCGCGGGCCTCAGCATCCGCGAGGGGTTCGCGGATGAGCGGGGCGCAGCAGGCTGCCTCAAGCTCTGGTGTGCCCTGGATCGCCGTCATGACACCATCATTCCCTACACATTGACGTCTGTCGATACATTCTGGCATGCTGCGCTGGTCTCATCGAGAACCATCAATGTGAGGGCGCGGGTCGTGCCCTCTGGGGAGGGACCAGCCATGTCCTCGACTACAACGACGTCGCTGCCTGTGATCGTGATCGGCGCCGGCCCGGTGGGCCTGGCGGCCGCAGCCCATCTGGTCGAGCGGGGCCTGGAGCCGCTGGTGCTGGAGGCCGGGGACTCGGTGGCCGCTGCGGTGCGGCAGTGGGCCCACGTTCGGCTGTTCTCGCCGTGGCAGTTTAACGTCGACGCCGCCGCGCGCCGCCTGCTGGAGGCGGAGGGCTGGCAGGAGCCGGCCCCCAAGCGCCTGCCCACCGGTGGTGAGCTTGTCAGTGACTACCTCGAGCCGCTGGCCCGAACGGCCGCCCTGCAGGGGCGGATCGTGACCGGGGCACGGGTGGTGGCGGTGAGCCGCGATGGCCTGGACAAGACCCACGGCCGCGGCCGCGCCGAGCGCCCGTTCCTTGTGCGCGCCACGGTCGACGGCGAGGTGGTGGACTACCGGGCCGGGGCCGTGATCGACGCCTCGGGGACCTGGTCTCAGACCAACCCGCTGGGCACGGCCGGGCTGCCAGCACCGGGCGAGACCGACGCCGCCTCCTTCCTCCTCGGTCCACTGCCCGACGTGCTCGGGCGGGACCGGGAGAGGGCGGCAGGCAAGCACGTCGTGGTCGTGGGCGCCGTGCACTCGGCGGCGAACACGCTGCTGTCCCTGGCCCAGCTGCGTCGCGCCGAGCCGGGCACCCGGGTGACCTGGCTGGTGCGGGGCTCCTCGGTCGAGCGCGCCTACGGCGGCGGTGACGCCGATGGGCTGCCGGCCCGCGGCATGCTCGGCTCTCAGCTGCGGCGGGCGGTGGAGGCCGGTGAGGTCGAGCTCATGGCGTCGGCCACGATCACCGCGATGCGGCCGGTCGGGGACCGGCTGGAGCTGACGCTCGCCACGCGCGAGGGTGAGCGCCGACTGGCGGTGGACGCCGTCGCGGGCGCGACGGGTTTCCGCCCGGACCTGGCGATGCTGCGTGAGCTGCGCCTGGACCTGGACCCGGGAGTCGAGGCACCGAGCCGGCTGGCTCCGCTCATCGACCCGGAGTTCCACTCCTGTGGGACGGTTCCCGCGCACGGCGCGGACGTGCTGGCCCACCCGGAGCCCGACTTCTACATCGCGGGCATGAAGTCCTACGGCCGCGCCCCCACGTTCCTGCTCGCCACCGGGTATGAGCAGGTGCGCTCGATCGTCGCCCATCTCGCCGGGGACAGCGCCGCCGCGTCCACGCTAGAGCTGGAGCTGCCCGAGACCGGGGTGTGCTCCACCGCGACCCCGGTGGTGGAGGCCGACGGCAGCCTGAGCATCGCCCCGGAGGCGGCCGGTGACTGCTGCGGGGCGCCGGCCGAGCCCGCGCTCATCGGCTTCCCCACCGGCTTCGCCCACGGCCGCACCGCCCTCTGAACGAACTCGACGATCACAGGTCGAGCCCTGCCCTCCCCCTGAGGGCAGGGCTCGCCCGCGCGACGAAAGGACACCAGACGGTGACACCCGCACTCGACCCCCGACATGAGGCACCCGGCGCCCAGCCGGCCGGGACCTCCCGCTTCGCGGTCGGGGGTGCGCCGTGCTGCTAGCCGTGGGGATCTTCCTCGCCACCCTGGTCCTGGTGATCTGGCAGCCCAAGGGCCTCGGTATCGGGTGGAGCGCGCTGGGCGGCGCAGCGGTCGCGCTCATCGCCGGAGTGGTCCAGCTCGGTGACATCCCGGTGGTGTGGGACATCGCGTGGAACGCGACGCTGACCTTTGTCGCGGTCATCATCATCTGCTCGATCCTGGACGAGGCCGGCTTCTTCGAGTGGGCCGCCCTGCACGTGGCACGCTGGGCGCGCGGCAACGGCAGCGCCCTGTTCAACCTCATCGTCGTCCTCGGGGCGGCGGTGGCGGCGCTGTTCGCCAACGACGGCGCGGCCCTGGTGATGACCCCGATCGTCTTCCAGATGATCCTGGCGCTGCGGTTCTCCCCGGCGGTGGCCTTCGGGCTGGTCATCGCCACCGGCTTCATCGCCGACACCACCAGCCTGCCGTTCGTGGTGTCCAACCTCGTCAACATCGTCATCGCCGACTTCTTCGGCATCGGCTTCGCCCGCTACGCCCTGGTCATGGTGCCCGTGGCGCTGGTCTCGTTGGGCGCGAGCCTGGTGGTGCTGCGGCTGTTCTTCCGCAAGTCCATCCCCGGCCGCTACGACGTGACGGCGCTGCGTCGCCCGGCCGAGGCGGTGACCGACCCGACGACGTTCCGCGCGGGCGTCGTCGTCCTGGGCGCGCTGCTGGTCGGCTACTTCGCCGCCGACGCCATCGGGATCCCCGTGGCCGCCGTGGGCGCCCTGTGTGCCGTCGTCCTGGCGCTCATCGCCGCCCGCCGCCCGCGCCCGCTCTTCCGGGGCGCCCAGATCCGTCCCGCCGCCACCGACGACGACCTGGTGACGGTCCCGGTGCGCGGTGGTGGTGGCCGGCCCTCGTCCGGCGCCACCTCTGCTCCTGGCGGCGGGGCCACCCCCGCACCGGCGGGGACCATCACCACCTCGGAGCCGACGATCGCGGTGTGGTCGGTGGTCAGGTCCGCGCCGTGGCAGATCGTGATGTTCAGCCTGGGCATGTACCTGGTGGTCTACGGCCTGCGCAACGAGGGCCTGACCGACTACCTCGGCCAGGTCCTCGCGGGCATCGCCGAGCACGGTGGCCTGGCCACCGCGGCCGGCACCGGGTTCCTGGTGGCGGGGATGTCCTCGGTGATGAACAACATGCCCACCACCCTCATCGCCGCCCTGGGCATCGAGGCCGCCGCAACCAGCGGGCTCACCGAGCAGATGATGGCCTACGCCGCTGTCATCGGCGCCGACCTGGGCCCCAAGATCACCCCCATCGGGTCACTCGCCACCCTCCTGTGGCTCTCGGTCCTGGACCGCAAGGGCATGCACATCGGCTGGGGCACCTACTTCAAGGTCGGCATCGTCCTCACCATCCCCGTCCTCGCGGTCACGCTGCTCGCCCTGGCCGGCTGGCTCACACTCCTCGGCCCCTGAGCCGCACCGGGGCTAGACAATCGCGAATCAGTCAGTCATCATTGAGTCAATGAACGCTGACTGGAGTGACGTGGAGGGGCGGGCGCGGCTGCACGCCGCGCTGGCGGACCCCGCCCGGCTGCGGATCGTCGATGTGCTGAGCCTGGGGGACGCCTCCCCCTCCGAGCTCGCCGAGATCCTCACCGCGCCCTCCAACCTGGTGGCCCACCACCTGGGCGTCCTGGAGCGCGAGGGCATCGTCAGCCGCAAGAAGTCCGAGGCCGACCGGCGACGCAACTACGTCCAGCTCGTCCCCGGCGCCCTGGACCACATCACCCCGCGCGACCAGCGCGCGGTGGCCCGCGTGGTGTTCGTCTGCACCCGCAACTCCGCCCGCTCCCACCTTGCCGCGGCGCTGTGGCGCCGCGCTAGTGCGGTGCCCGTCACCTCGGCCGGCACCCACCCCGCCGACCAGATCCACCCGCTCGCCCTCGAGGTGGCCCGCCGCCACCGCCTGGACCTGCCCCGCGTGGCCCCCCAGCACGTCGAGGGCGTGCTGAGTGCGGGCGACCTGGTCATCAGCGTGTGCGACAGCGCCCACGAGGAGCTCACCACCCCGATCGACATCCACTGGTCAGTGCCCGACCCCGTCGCCGCCGGCGACGCCGAGGCCTTCGACGAGGCACTGGCCGACCTCACCCGCAGGGTCACCACCCTGGCCCCCCGCCTGACCCCCACCCACTGAAGGAGACCCCCATGTCCCAGCGTCCCAGCGTCATGTTCGTCTGCGTCCACAACGCCGGCCGTTCCCAGATGGCCGCCGGCTTCATGACCGCCCTGTCCGAGGGGCAGGTCGAGGTCCGCTCCGCCGGGTCCGCCCCGGCCGACCAGATCAACCCCGTCGCTGTCGAGGCGATGAAGGAGATGGGCATCGACATCACCGCCAACAAGCCCAAGATCCTCACCCCCGACGCCGTGGAAGCCTCCGACGTCGTCATCACCATGGGCTGCGGGGATGTCTGCCCGTACTTCCCCGGTGTGCGCTACGAGGACTGGGAGCTGACCGACCCCGCCGGCCAAGGCATCGAGACCGTCCGCCAGGTCCGCGACGACATCCGCGGCCGCATCGAGGGGCTACTGGCCGAGCTCCTCCCCGCGAAGGCCTGACCCCCGATGATCGAGCTGAGCAGCCTCACCCCCGCCGCCAAGCAGACCGACTCCGGTCGCGTGCACGAAGTGGTCATCGTCGGTTCCGGTCCGGCGGGCTACACCGCGGCGATCTACGCCGCCCGCGCGAACCTCGCCCCGGTCATCATCGCCGGCGCCGTCACGGCCGGTGGAGCGCTGATGAACACGACCGAGGTGGAGAACTTCCCAGGGTTCCCCGAGGGCGTCATGGGACCCGAGCTCATGGAAAAGATGCAGGCCCAGGCCGAGAAGTTCGGCGCCACCGTCATCTACGACGACGCCACCTCCGTCGACCTCGCCGCCGATGTCAAGACCGTGACCACCGCCGAGGGTCACATCTACCGGGCCCGGGCGGTGATCCTGGCCAACGGCTCGGCCTACAAGGAGCTCGGCCTGGACGGCGAGAGCGAGATGACCGGCCGCGGAGTGTCCTACTGCGCCACCTGCGACGGGTTCTTCTTCCGCGAGCAGCACATCATCGTCGTCGGCGGCGGTGACTCCGCGATGGAGGAGGCCACCTTCCTCACCAAATTCGCCTCCAAGGTCACCGTCGTCCACCGCCGCGAGGAGCTGCGCGCCTCCAAGATCATGGCCGACCGCGCCATGGCCAACCCCAAGATCGACTTCGCCTGGAACAGCGAGGTCGCCGCGATCCACGGCAGCGACAAAGTCAGCGGCGTGACGCTGCGCGACACCGTCACCGGTGAGCAGCGTGAGCTGGATGCCACCGGGGTGTTCGTCGCCATCGGCCACGTCCCGCGCACCGACATGCTCGTCGGGCAGGTCGAGCTCGACGAGAACGGGTACATCGTCGTCACCTCGCCGTCGACAGCGACGAGCGTGCCGGGCACCTTCGCCTGCGGTGACGCCGTGGACCACACCTACCGCCAGGCGATCACCGCCGCCGGCACGGGGTGCGCCGCCGCGTTGGACGCCGAGCGCTACCTCGCCGCCCTGGGTGCGGCCGCCGAGCCGGCCACTGACGCCTCCCAGACCCCGCAGGGGACCGTCCTCGTGTGACGCCCACCCTGCTCGACACCGACCACGTCCTGCGCACTACCACGCTCGGTGAAGGTCACCACCCATCTGCCGTCGCTCACACCTCCCGGTTCGCACCGCCGATCCCTCTGCGGAGACACCTCGTGACATTCGCAGGGGCTCGCCGTACATACCCGGTAGCGAGGATGATCAGAAGTATGGACTCGGCCACCTCCAACCTTGATGGCCCGGTCGACCGTGCTGGCATCGCCGCCGAGTTGGAGCGCGCACGAGCCGACCTTCATGCGCTGCTGGCCACCGCCTCACCCGCACAGTTGCGCGCCGGCTCAGAGGGCACCCGATGGACTAATGAGCAGCTGCTCTTCCACATGGTCTTCGGATTTCTTGTCGTGCGTCGGCTGGTGCCGCTGGTCCGGTTCGTCAGCCTCCTACCCGAGCCTGTCGGGCGCAGATTCGCCCACTTGCTCAACGCCGGACAGCGCCCCTTCCACCTCATCAACTACCTCGGCAGCTGCGGCGCCACGCTGGTCTTCAACCACCGCCGGATGGGCAGTCTGTGCGACCGCACCATCGCCGCGCTGACCCTCCGGTTGCACACCGAGCATGAGCGCACGCTGGCACGCGGCATGCCCTTCCCCACCAGCTGGGACCCATACTTTTCCGACGTGATGACTCTGGCCGAGGTCTACGCCTACCCGGTGCAGCACTACGACCACCACCGTGGCCAGCTGACCCTCCCGATCCAAGGGGTGCACTGGACGCCAGGACGTGTGCGCCGAGCGCCCGGCCACCCCTGACGCTGGCCAGATTGGCGAAGCTGCACTACCGGCAGGGCGTCGATTGACCATGGGAGACGGGGAATGGATCCGTGCGCAGGTCCGGTCCGAGGGCGGGTGCAGGTGAGTTGTCAGCTTCATCCCGCGGCGAGCTTGCCGTCGACCATCTCCACGACGCGGTCGGTATGGTTCAGCACGTCGTGATCGTGCGTGACCATGACGACGGCGATGCCGCGCTCGTGGCAGCGGGCGGCGAGGAGCTCGACGATCTCGTGACTGCGCTTGCGGTCAAGCGCCGCGGTCGGCTCGTCGACCAGGAGGAGGCCGGGGTCGTTGACCAGGGCGCGGGCGATGCCCACCCGCTGGCGTTCGCCTCCGGAGAGCTCGCCGGGGCGGTGGCCGGCCCGGTGGCTCATGCCGACGGCGTCCAGCAGCGACAACGGGTCGAAGCCTCGCCCGCCCGGGCGCCCCGAGATGCGGTGGGCCAGGCGTAGCTGGTCCGCAGCGGTCAGGGCGGGGATGAGATTGCCCGACTGAAAGACGAAGCCCGGACGCTGACGGCGAAACTTGGCAAGGGTGCCCTGGCCGCGCTTGCGGAGCCTGGACAAGTCCTGGCCCAGTACGTGCACGTCGCCGGAGGTGGGAGCCGCGAGAGCGCCGGCGACGGCGAGGAGTGAGGACTTGCCGGCGCCCGACGGGCCGACGACGGCGAGGAGCTCACCGGGTGCGACGTCGAGGTTGACGGCGTCCATGGCGCGGACCTTGCCGGCGCCGTCGCCCACCTCGAGCGTGACGTCGCGCAGCCGCAGGCCCGGTGCCGGCGCGCCGTCGAAGGGGGCAGGGTGGGTCGTGCTCAGCGGGGTGCTCATCGGGCGCCTCCCAGCGCAGTGATCGGTTCGATGCGGGTGACCCGCAGGACGGCGACGGCGGCACCGAGCAGGCCGAGGAGGATGGTCAGGATGGAGGCAACGGCAATCGCCGGGGCCTCGAGTGCGAAGGGCATGCCCTCGGGCATGAGAGCCCCGAGTCCCACCCCGATGCCGACCCCGACGGCGGTGAACACCAACAGGAGAATCGCCGCCTGGGTCAGCCCGTCACGGAGCAGGTAGCGGGCAGATGCCCCCATGGCGCGCAGCACGGCCAGCTCGTGACTGCGCTGGATCGTCCACACGGTGAAGAAGGCACCCACGACCAGGGCGCCGATCGCGTAGAGGAACCACTGGATCATGCTCAGAGTCAGGGTCTCGGCCTGATAGCCCGGGGAGGCGTTGAAGGACTCCTCCAGGGACATGGTCGTTGTCGCGGCGGCGGCGTCCCCGGCCGCGAGAATCTCGGCGTCCCCGTCGGCCAGGGCGGATCCGGCCTCACCCAGCAGCCCGATGACGGAGTACTCGTCGAAGTCGAGGGCTGCGACCTGGGCTGCGGTGGGCGCCGAGCCGGTCGGAGCCTCACCGGCCGCGATGAGCTGCCAGGTCTGGAGCGGGAGGTAGGCGACGTCCACGTGACCGAACGTGGCCTGCCCGTCGGTGAACCCCACGACCTCGAGCTCGGTGTCGATGCGGTCGAGCGTCACGACCGTGCCGAGCTCCAGGCCCTCGGCGGTTCCCGAGACCACGATCCCCGCCGGGTCCTCCAGCCCGTGCCCCTCGGGTGCCAGGAATGAGCCGGGCTCGACGCCGAAGAGGGTGAGGTCCACCTGCTCGCCTGCATCGGTCACTGCGTTGACGATCGACACGCCCATCGGTGAGGCCTCGGTCACCTCGGCGTGGTTGCGCCAGGCGGCCAGCTGGGCATCGTCCACCACCGAGCGGGAGAAGGCGTTGTCCTGCTTCGTGCCGGCGTCGAAGGCGAAGGAGGTGGAGGCGGGCAGGGACTTCAGACCGGAGACACCGTCGTTGACCAGTCCGGCGGACAGGCCGGAGAGCAGGACCATGAGGACGGCGATCAGAGCGATGACCACGCCCATGAGACTGAAGCGGCCCCGGGCGAACGACAGTTCGCGCAGTGCGAGAAACATGAGGGTCCTTCGGGTTAAGGTGCTCGCGCCGTCACCGCCCCGGGCGTACGCCCGCCACCGGTTGCCGACACGCTGTCGGGAAGATGTCGACATCGTGTCACAACCGCGCTCCGTCGGGGAGGTCGAGCGGTGTGGCCTTCGGCTCACTCGATGCGGCCGGTGCCCCCGAGCTCGCGGACCAAAGGGCCCAGGACAGTGTTGAGGCGAGCAAGGGCGGCGTCGAGCCCCTGCCCGGCTTCGAGCAGCAGGGTGGCCCCGTGCACGACGGCGTTGACCAACCCGGCGACGTCCGCGGGCGCATCGACGTCGAGTGCAGTCAGGGCGGCGATGAGGGGTTCCTGCACCTCGCGGTGCATCCGGACGGCCTCCTCGTCGAGCGCCGCGTCGGGGTCGAGTGCGGCGAGGGCGCTACCCACTGCGTGGGCGCCCTCGTCCACGAGTTCGACGTTGGCTACTGCGTAGGCAAGGATGCGGTCCGCGTCTGTCGGGGCGGCAGCCATGGCACCCCGGATGCGCTTGGTCCACTGCGGGTAGACGTCTTGGACCATGGCCTTGAGCAGGTCGAACTGCGAACCGAAGTACTGATAGGCGCTGGTCCGGGCCAGGCCGGCGCGGGCGGCGACGTCGGCCAGGCGTGGCGGCTCCCCGGTCTCCAACAGGATCGCGTGCGCGGCATCGAGCAAAGCACGTTCGCGCGCGGCGCGGTGCTCGGCGACGGTCGCCGCGGAGATCTTGGGCATGGGCCCAAACTCTACGCTCGCTTCGGCTGCCCCACCGGTGAGGTGCGCCCCTTCCGCTACACCCCACAAGACGCGGGAGCGCTGCCACCCGTCGGCGCCCTCACCCCTCGCCACCGTCACCCAGCGCCGCTGCGCAGTGCCGCCCTGCTCGGGATCTTTTCGACAGGGTGTCGGGATAAGGCTAGGTTTGTCCGATGACATTCCTGCATTCCCTGGCGCTGCTTGCTCACTTCGTGGGTGTTGCCGCCCTGCTGGGCGGATGGCTGGCCACGTTCAACAAGCCCACCGTTCTGCGCTGGCAGCTCATCGGCGCATGGGTCCAGCTGGTCTCCGGCGTTCTCCTCGTCGGCCTGCTTGAGATGAGCGACGGCGCCGGCCCGGTCAACCACACCAAGATCGCCGTGAAGCTCCTGGTCCTCATCGCCATACTCGTGGCAGCGGTCCTCGGGCGTCGGAAGGCCACGCGCGGTGAGGATGTTTCAATCGGACTCGCGCACGGCGTGGGAGGCCTGACCTTGCTCAACGTAGCGATCGCCGTCTTCTGGTAGTTGACCCCGGTGGGCTGACGCGACCTACCGCATCCCGTCGTCTCCCCGACGCACCTACCGATCCAGCCTTGCCGCCGGAAGCTGTTCGACAGGGAATCCGTTCGAGGAACCCTCCCGCTTTGCCGATCGGCCTCGGCCCGATAGAAGCCGACGGCCTGTTCGTCTACGGGGAACAATCGGTCGTACAACCTCGCATGCGCGTAGAACTGTTCGCTCATGAGGCGCACTCTCCTTGCCGCATCGTGGGCAACCTGCTTTTCCGGCCGCAAGCACCTGGGCATTGCACGACTAGGCGAGATCATTCCACGACTTATCGACGCGACCGCACTATCGGCAGACCCGGCCGTTCCGGAACGAACGCGTACCGGACGGACCGCCGCTGGACCAGGCGCTGACGCCCGCGCTCACTGGATTCACGGCAGCTCGTCCCGAATGACCCGCCCGGTGCGGTGTCCGGTGATGGGGGCCTATGTGAGCCGCCGGCAGAGTGCCGGGACGACGTGAAAGCTGCCGGCGCCGCAGATGCGCGTCCTGGAGGCGCTGTCATCTCGCGTGGTGGCGAGCGCGCACCTAGCCAGCGAACACTGGCCGGAGGTGCGGGATGGGACGCTGGACGCAAGGGGACGCTGAGGCCGCGGCCGCGGCGCGTGACGCGAAGCTCGCCGAGGCGCACGAGCGCCTTGCCACCGCGGTCGACGCGATGGCCAGCGGTGACGGTTTTCGGCGGGCGATCGAGTTTGCGGCGCGGTTTCGCACCCGCTCGTTCAAGAACACGCTGCTGATCATGCTTCAGCACGCCGAGGCATACCGTGCGGGGCGGGTGCCGTCGGCGGAACCGGCTTTCGTCGCCGGATATCAGCAGTGGCAGCATTTGGGCCGGCAGGTGATGAAGGGCCAGTC
This sequence comes from Georgenia sp. H159, assembly GCF_035607575.1. Taxonomy (NCBI): domain Bacteria; kingdom Bacillati; phylum Actinomycetota; class Actinomycetes; order Allobogoriellales; family Allobogoriellaceae; genus Georgenia; species Georgenia sp. H159. The sequence goes on from NZ_JAYDZY010000007.1 coordinate 21,941, forward strand.
CGGGTATGTGATCTTGGCTCCGGTCACCGCGAAGTTCGCAACCGAGAACCCCGCGAGCGGGCCGTGGCGGCTTCTGGCCCGCGGTGAGCGGCCTGGGCCGGGCGAGGTCGTGCGCGAGCGTCTCAAGGGCACTAAACCCGTCTACGTGTGGGACGTGACCCAGACCGAGGGCGACCCGATCCCGCAACAACCGATGCCACAGCTGCTGCGCGGTGAGGCACCGGAGGGACTGTGGGACGGGCTGGCCGCACAGGTTGTCGGCGAGGGGTACGCGCTTCTTCGGGCCCCGACGGCGGGCGCCGTCGCAGGGGCGAACGGCCTGACCGACTATGGCGCCAAGACCGTGATCGTCCGCGGTGACATGGACGAGGCCGCGCGGGTCAAGACGTTGGCGCACGAGCTGGGGCATGTGCGGCTCCACTCCCCCGACGCGGCCGACGCGCGCGCCCACCGCGGCATCGTCGAGGTCGAGGCCGAGGCGGTCGCTCTGATGATCGGTGCCGCGCACGGCCTGGACACCTCGGAGTACTCGGTGCCGTACGTGACGTCGTGGGCCAGCTCGGTGCCGGACAGAACCGTGTTCGACGTCGTCACGGCCACGGCGGAACGCGCCCGCAAGACCGCGGCCGCGATCCTCGACACGCTCAACACCCGCCAGGTCAGCAACGGTGAGCCGCCCGGTATGGCCGCTGCCCGCGACCAGCGTTCCGCGCGAGAGCGCGAGACCGCCCGGCCCGCCAGACGGCGCGGACCCAGCACACGAACGATGGTGGTGACCCGATGAACCGCAGCGCCCCAAAGACAGAGCTGGCCAAGGTGCGCATCGACTACCAGCCGGACTGGACCCCGGCGGTGACGGTGGCCGGCAAGTCGTACGAGCTGCCCGAGGCACCGGTGCCGATCAACGCGCGTGACCCCCGGGACGTGGGACGGCTGGTCGCGCTCGAGCTCGGCCAGGCCGTGCACGTGGTCGCGGTCAACCCCGAGGGCGGGATATACACCCAGATCTGCGAACCCGACCCCTTCCCGAGCCCCCACCCGGTCGTGGGCGCGGCCCCGGTCCCACGCTCGGAGGCCGTGCCCCTTCTCGAGGTCCCGTTCGGGATCGTCGGTCAGGGATTTTTGCCCGGTGAGCAGGTGTGCATCGCCGTCGTGGTCGCTGCGCGTGAGGCCGACGCGGACGGCCGGGCCGCCCTCCCACTGCCCACCCCACTCCTCGAGCAGCTCCCGTCGACGCTCGTGCTGCTCGGCCGCACGTCGGGCACCCTGGTCGTTCACGACCCCGCCGTGGATGCTCTGGCGGGCGGTGTGGCGTGAGCGTCCCGTCCTCCCCCCGCGGCGGTGACGAGCTGACCAACGTCGGGCTGATCGTGCTCGTCGCCGCGGTTGCGTTCGCCGCACTTCTGCGGGTGGCCGGCACGGCCGCCGCGTACATCACCGGCATCGACCCACCGACGTCGGGCGTCGCGTCGGGGATGAGGGTGCTCCTCTCCCCCCAGAACCCCGGTTTGGCCCTGGACGCACCCGGATTGAACCCGGTGCTGTACTGGGCAGTGGTTGGTGTCCTGTTCACCGGCCTCGGCGCGACGGCCCACGGGTTGTGGCGCCTGTTGCGCCGCGACACGACCCGGGGCTCGCGTGACCCGCACAGGCTCGTCGGAACCGCCACCGGCCGGGATGTCGCCAAGGTGGCATCCACCAGGGCACTGCTCGCCCGCTCTGCAGCGTTGCGGCCCTCGCACCCGAACCCCGCTCCCTCCGACGTCGGCTATCTGCTCGGTTCCTCCAAGGGCACGGAGGTGTGGGCCTCGGTGGAGGACTCCGTGCTCGTGCTCGGCCCGCCCCGATCCGGAAAGGGCCTGCACCTGGTCATCAACGCGATCCTCGACGCGCCCGGGGCCGTGATCACCACCTCCACCCGCCCGGACAACCTCACCGCCACCATGACGGCCCGCGAGCGGCGCGGCCCGGTCGCCGTCTTCGATCCCCAGCACCTGGCCGAAGGACTGCCGACAGGGCTGCGCTGGTCACCGGTGCGCGGGTGTGACAACCCGCTCACCGCGATGATCCGCGCGACCGGGTTCAGCTCGGCCACAGGGCTGTCCACCGGCGGGGTCGAGTCCGGCGGGTTCTGGGAGGGCAAGACCCGCACCGCCCTGCAGGCCCTCCTGCACGCCGCCGCCCTCGGGCACTGCTCACCGCGCGACCTGTTCGCCTGGTCCCTGTCCCCCTCGGCCGCCGCCGACGCCGTCGCCATCTTGTCTTCCCAGCCGCACGCCGCACCGGGCTGGGCCGAGTCGCTGGAATCGACCATTCACGCTGACCCCCGCACCCGGGACTCGATCTGGATGGGCGTCTCTCTCGCACTGACCTGCCTGGCGGACCCGCGCGTCATGGACGCCGTCTCCCCCGGGCCCGGTGAGTCGTTCGACCCCGCCGAGTTCCTGCGCGACAACGGCACGATGTACCTGCTGTCCACCGGAGCCGGCGCCTCCGCGTCCTGGTCGCTCGTCGCCGCCTTCCTCGAGGACCTGGTCGAGACCGCCCGCGCGCTGGCCGCCGCCTCGCCAGGTGCCCGGTTGGACCCACCACTGCTCCTCGCGCTCGACGAGATCGGTAACCTCTCCCCCTTGCCGTCCCTTCCCGTGCTCATGGCCGAAGGCGGCGGCACCGGCATCACCACCATGCCCGTCCTGCAGTCCATGTCCCAAGCCCGCGCCAGGTGGGGTGACCACAACGCCGGAGCGATCTGGGACGCCTCCATCGTCAAAGTCGTCCTCGGCGGAGCCTCAGTGGCCAAAGACCTCCAGGACGTCTCCGCCCTCCTCGGCGAACGCGACGAGGTCACCCACTCCATCTCCACCGGCGACCACGGAGCCCGCTCCGTCCAACGATCCGTGCGCCGTGTCCCGGTCATGCCACCCGAGACCATCCGGATGCTGCCCTTCGGCACAGCCCTGGTGCTCCTGCGCTCCGCACCCCCACTCGTCACCCACCTCCACCCCTGGACCAAACGCCCCGACGCCAAACAGCTCCTCGCCGAGCGCGCAGCAATCGAACACACCCTGCGTCGGGCCTAGCGTCAGCGGCGGACAGCGATGAGCACTATGTGATCGACCTGTGCGATGCAGTGCTCGGCGCGAAGGGGCTCCGCCAGCACCGCTTCTACTGGCTGCGCGGTGATCCGCCTCCGAAGACGCCGGCGCCCTGCTCGTGAGGCCACGACTCCGACCCGAGAAGTGGCCGTGTCGAACGTCGCGCACCTGCTTGTCGAAGCGGTCGCCCAGATAGGGGGCGCCGCCCGACATGAGGACCGGTGCATCATGACCATCCCCGTGCAGCAGTCCCTGGCAGGGTTCATCGCCAGCGACGCTGACGTCTCGTTCACCGATGCCGGAATCACCCGAGTTCACTTCCGCGTCGGAGTTGAGCACTGGCGCCGCGAGCAGGACGGGACCTTCACCAAGCTCGACAACTCGTTCCACGACCTCCTCATCTTCGGCAAGACGGCCGAACGGGCCGCAGCACGGTTCCGCAAGGGCGACCAGTTCGTCGCCCACGGCTACGTCGACACCCGACCCGCCGAGCCGCCCGCCCGGCCCTCCGAGGTGTTCATCGCCCGCAAGATCGGGCACGACCTGGCGCGCACGGCCTATGACGTCAACCGCACCCCCGCCACCGCACGACAAGATCCTCACCATCTCGAACAGGCCGCGGTCAGCACCACAGCACAGCGCACGCCGAGGACACCGCCAGCGGGTGCAACGCCTCCGACCGCGCCGCGCTCAGGCACCTCGCCCAGCCCGGGAATCGGGTTCTGATCATGGACGGCGAGGTGCCCTGGCAGTTCGACACCGAGCCGGTCGACGAGCCCGGAGAACCCGTCTCTGACGGGCAGCTCACAATCTTCGAGGCCGAACTCACCGATGACCTCGACCGCCTCGGCGGCCCGGGTGACTGGGACGGCCCGGTGGAGCCCGTCGACTGGCGGACGCTGACCGAGGCCCAGGCCGAGGCTCAGTGGCGGGCGTTGGACGGATTCGTCACCTGGCTGCGCACTACCTACGGGTTGCCGCCGACCGTGGTCCCGCCCCTGTGGCACCGCCATCCCGAGCTGGTGGAGGAGCTCTCCGCCCTCCACACCCACCGGCTGGCGTGCTACGAACCCGGCAGCTCCGGCTCAGGACCGCTCGCCTGGCACGCCGACTTCGCCGACGCCCGCGAGCGCCTGCGCGAGTGGGTCGCCACCTCCGGCACCCGCCTGGACCGCGACCGGCCCACCCGCACCACCTCCTGGCCCGGCGAGCCCGCCGTGGCCCCGGCCGAGGAGACGCCCATCACCGATCGGCAGGCCGACTTCGCGGCATTCGTCGCCGCCGACCTCGACTCCCGCCGGGCCGCCAGGGCGGTCGCGGCCCGCACAACCCGCCCGCCCGGGCAGAGGCGAGGTGTGTGATGACCCGCGAGCCTTACCGCGACGACGCGAACGACCCGCACGCTCTGCGCCTGGAAGCTGACCACATCGCACTGGAGGACCACGTCGCGACCTCCGCGCAGCCCGCGCACCGGATCATCGCGACCCACCTGTGGACCATGCTGCGTGATCTCGGGTTCACCGAGGGGCGGGTTTTGGCCGTCGGTGAGGACGCCGCGACCTTCATCGGGCTGCCGCACACCGACGGCTACTCGTCCTTGTCCGTGCTCGCGGACATCACCGATGCCCACACCCCGGGCACCCAGTTTCCGGTGCAGCTGCGGCTTCCGAAGGCGCACGACCGGTTCGATGTCGTGATCGCGTCCTTGCCCTACAACGACGTGCGTCTCCAAGACCCTGGGCACGTCGTGGTACGGCGCGCCGTCCAAGCCCAGCTCGCCCTCGCCCTGCACAGTCTCACCCGCCCTGGCGGGTACACGATCCTCCTCGCCTCCCACGACCTGATGGACCAGCCGTTCCCCGAAGCGCGCCGGCAGCTGCATCTGGTCGCCGACCTGCTCGGTGCGGTCCGCCTCCCTGCTGGCGCGCACCGCAGGCTCCCTGGCCTGGACATGCCCACCGACCTGCTTGTTCTTCGGCACCGGCCCGAGGGTCAGAGCAGCCGGTCGCAGGACTTCGAGCACACCACCACCATCCACGTCGACGGCCGCGACGTGGAGATCAACACCTACTTCGAGAACAACATCGGCCAGGTGCTCGGCACGGTTGGCGCCGACCCCCTGGCCTGGGGACCCGCCGCCGTCACCGTCTCCAACACACCCGACCGACTCGACCGCGACCTGGCCGAAGCCCTCAGCAACGTCACTGCCGAAGCACTCCGCGCCGGTCTGGCCTACACGCCAGACACCACCCATCGTGAACCCCAACCGCCGTCCGTCGCCGAGACCATCCGCCAGCGCGACCGTCAGGCAGCGCCCCCGCCACCACGCCCCCACCCCCGCAGTACTCACCGCCACACCGGACTCGAGCGATGAGGACACGTGACATCGGCCAGCGCCCCGGAGGTTGCGACGCTGACCGCCGTCACGCAGCTCACCGCGCGCCTGAAAGCACGTCACCAGCCCGTCGGCTGGTCGCTCCTGCCGCCGGGCTGATCAATGCGCGGCGCCGGCTACGGCGAGACGCCGGTGGTCCCCAAGCGCAGCTCTGGCCTACCGACCCCGGGCGGCGGGGTCAGTAGTGGGGTGTCCCGGGGAGAACCTCGAGGTCCCAGTCGCTGGTGACGGAGCGGAAGGCCTCCCCATCGACGTTCCAGTCATCGATGGTCTTCGGGTCGTTCGCTTCTTGCTGCCAGACCGGGCCGCTGCCCACCACATTCACCGCGCCGTTGGAATAGTGATGACGAGTGAACGGCGGAGTTCCTCAAGATCGACCCGGATGACGCGGCCGACCTTGTATCCGGTGACGGTGCCGTCGGCGATGCGTCGCCGGATCGTCTTCGTGCAGACGCTGAACTCTGCTGCGGCGTCTGCGAGTGTGACGAGCTTGCCGCTCGGCACCCGCGTGGTCGCCCGCCGATTCGTGCTCATCTGGGCCTCCTGGTGATGTGGACGGCGCTCTCAGTCCGTCATATCGGAGGTGTGCGGTCCTGCCCCTTCGGGGCTCCCCTGTCCCCTTGAGGCCACCGACTGTCCAGCCCCTTCGACGCCGCTCGTACGCCGAGCACGCCGTTGGGCGAGCTCGTCGGTGAAGGCGGCCCCGACCTTCTCCGCGATGGCGTGGCGACGTTCCTCGTCGCCGATGTGCTGGTATCGCAGCGCGATGGTGGGGTTCTTGTGGCCCGCGATCGCCATGAGCTCCGCCAGCGTCGCACCCGAGCGCGCGGCCCACGTCAGGGCCGTGTGCCGCAGATCGTGGATGTGCAGGTCGTCCAGCCCCACCTGCTTGCGCACTGACCGCCAGTTCGATTCGACGACGGACGCGTGCAGCACTGCGCCATTTCGCCCGACGAAGACGAAGCCGTTGTCGCCGGGCTGTGCGTGGTTCTTGAGGTGGTCCTGCAGGATCGGCACGACGAACGACGGGATGGCAACGTCGCGCCTGGATGCCTTCGTCTTCGGATCTCCGATCTGGTTGTACTTGCCAGTGGCCCTATTGTTGGCCGCGGTCCCCCGTACCTGGACTATGGCGCGTGCCGGGTCGTCCAGGTGCAGGTGCCGGCGCTGCAGTGCCCGGAGTTCGCCGTGACGCAGTCCAGTCGTCGCCGCCAGCGGCACCAGCGCTGCCAGGTAGTCCGGCATCAGCTCGTGCAACGTCCACATTTGCTCTGGTGTGAGCACCACGGGTTCGTGGACGGCGTCGTACCGTAGTGCCCCCTTGACGCGAGCCGGCGAGGTTTCGAGGAGTTCGTGGTCCACGGCGTCGTTCAGCACCGAGGACAGGACCTGGTAGGCGGAGAACGCCGCGCCACGGCCTTCGCCCTTGCGTTGTGCGGCCCTGGCCTCGGCGGCGAGCTGCGCACGCAGCTTCGTGTACCAGTTGGAGATGTCCAACCGCGTCAGGTCCCGCAGCGGGATGTCGCCGAGATCGGGGAGCACGCGTTTACGCAGCGTTTGCTCGTACCGATAACGGGTCGAGGGGCGCAATCGCTTGCCGGCGACTGATCGTTCGGCCCACTCGGCGAACGTGATCTCGCGCTGGGCATCCAGCCGGGCGCGGCGCTCCCGCTCACGCGGTGGGGTCCACAGGTCGCGGTCGATCAGGAGCCGCTCGGCGTTGAGCCAGGCCTCGGCGGCCATCTTGTCACCGAAGTTGCGCGAGTGGCGCTTCAGGTCGGGCCCGGTGTAGCGGGCGCGCCAACTGGTGACCGCGCCAGCCTGCTGGCTCTTGCGCCGCTCGAGCTCGCCGAAGGTCCGCTTTCGACCCTGCTTCTCGGTCATGGGTGTTCCTCCACCCATCAGGTGTCCCGCCGGGACCTCCTGTGGTGGGGGAATCGCACACCCGACAGCACCGACGATCTGAGCTCCGACCCGCGCAGACGTAGCGAGATCCGTGGGGGAACTGTGGGGGAATGAAGTGCCCTGAGAGGGCCCTTCAGTCCACTTGGGTCCCAGACGGAAAATGCTGTCGTCGCAGGTCAGGCAGGGTTTCCGCTGATCTGGCGATCAGCGGAACACCGCCAAAAAACTCAGACGTTGAAGCCGAGGGCCCTGAGCTGCTCGCGGCCGTCGGGGGTGATCTTGTCCGGACCCCACGGCGGCATCCAGACCCAGTTGATCCGCATGTCGTTGACCAGGCCGTCCAGGGCCTGGGCGGACTGGTCCTCGATGACGTCGGTCAGCGGGCAGGCCGCGGACGTCAGCGTCATGTCGATGACCGCGTTGTTGTGCTGGTCCACGGTGACGCCGTAGACGAGACCGAGGTCGACGACGTTGATGCCGAGCTCGGGGTCGATGACGTCCCGCATCGCCTCCTCGACGTCCGCGGCGGTCGTGGGGCTCGGGTTGGTCGGTGCCTGAGCGGTGTCACTCATCGTTCGTCCTCCTCCTGCGCGCCCGAGGCGGGCTCGCTGGTCAGTGCGTGGGCGAGGGCGTCACGAAGCGCCATCCACCCCAGCAGTGCGCACTTGATGCGCGCCGGGTACTTCGCCACCCCGGTGAATGCACTGGCATCCCCCAGGGCGTCCTGCTTGTCCTCCGCCAGCTCCACTCCCCGGCCGTGCATGAGCTCGCGGAAGGTCTCGTTCAGCGTATCGACCTGGTGGATCGACTTCCCGACGACGAGGTCGTTGAGGACCGAGAGCGAGGCCTGGGAGATCGAGCACCCCTGACCGACCCAGCCGACGGCGTCGACGCGGGGGCCGCCGTCGTCGTGAGCGAGCCGCACCCGCAGGGTCACCTGGTCCCCGCACGTCGGGTTGACCTGGAAGGACTCCGCGTCGAAGGGGTCGAGCTCCCCGGCCCCGTGCCGTGCGCGCGAGTGGTCGAGAATGACCTGCTGGTAGAGCTGTTCCATCGCGTCAGCCATGATCCACCCCGAAGAAGCTCCTGACCTTGCCGAGCTCGGTGACGAACGTGTCGATCTCCTGCTCGGTCGTGTAGATCGACGCCGAGGCACGCGCCGAGGCGTGCACCCCGAGCCGCTGGTGCACCGGCTGTGCGCAGTGGTGCCCGACGCGGATCGCGACGCCCGCGTTGTCGAGCACCTGGCCGACGTCGTGGGGGTGCACGCCGTCGACGGAGAAGGCGACGACGGCGAGCCGGTCGGCCGAGTCGGTCGGCCCCAGGACCCGCACACCCGGCACCGTCGCGATGCCCTCGAGCAGCCGCTCGGTGAGCGCGTGCTCGTGCGCCGCGACGGCGTCCATCCCCAGCTCGGCGAGGTAGTCGACGGCCGCGTGCAGGCCGACGGTCTGGGCGACCATCTGCGTGCCCGCCTCGAAACGCTGCGGCGCGTCGGCGTAGGTGGTGCGCTCCATGGTCACGACCTGCACCATCGACCCGCCGGTGAGCACCGGCGGCATCGCGGCGAGCAGCTCGCGCTTCCCGTAGAGCACACCCACGCCCGTGGGCCCGAGCATCTTGTGGCCGGAGAACGCGGCGAAGTCCACGTCCAGGGCACGCAGGTCGACCGCGAAGTGCGGCACGCTCTGGCAGGCGTCGAGGACGACGAGTGCACCGACCGCGCGGGCCCGGCGCACGAGCTCGGCGACCGGGCTGACCGCGCCGGTGACGTTCGAGGCGTGGGTGAAGGCCACGAGCCGCGTCCGCTCACCGATGACGTCGAAGGTGGCCGGGTCGAGCCGGCCGTCCTCCGTCACGCCGATCCAGCGCAGCGTGGCACCCGTCCGCGCGCAGACCTCCTGCCAGGGCACGAGGTTGGCGTGGTGCTCCGCCTCGGTGACGACGATCTCGTCACCGGGACGCAGCGCGAACAGCTCCTCCGCGCGCGTGCCGCCGCGCCCGACGGTCGCGTTGGACATCGCGTACGCCACGAGGTTGATCCCCTCGGTGGCGTTCTTCGTCCACACGACCTCGTCGGGGTCGACCCCGACGAAGGCGGCGACGGCGGCCCGGGCACCCTCGTAGGCCTCGGTGGCCTCCTCGGCGAGCTGGTGGGCGCCGCGGTGGACGGCGGCGTTGCGCTTCTCGTAGAAGTCCTGCTCGGCGTCCAGGACGCACTGGGGCTTCTGCGAGGTGGCCCCCGAGTCCAGGTAGACCAGCGGGTTCCCGCTGCGGGTCGTCCGTCCCAGGATCGGGAAGTCGGCGCGCACGGCCGCCAGCTCGGCCGCACTCAGCGCGCCCGAGCCGGCGGTGACCGGTGCACTCATGAGGATCCTCTCCGGGCGGCTCAGACCGCGGCCGTCACGTACTTGTCGTAGCCCTCGGCCTCGAGCTGGTCCGCGAGCTCGGGGCCACCCTCCTCGGCGACGCGGCCGTCGACGAAGACGTGGACGTAGTCGGGCTTGATGTACTGCAGCACCCGCGTGTAGTGGGTGATGAGCAGGAAACCCGCGTCGGTCTCGCCGTGGACGCGGTTGACGCCCTCGGCGACGATCCGCAGCGCGTCGACGTCGAGGCCGGAGTCGGTCTCGTCCAGGACGGCGAACTTGGGGCGCAGGAGCTCCATCTGGAGGATCTCGTGGCGCTTCTTCTCACCGCCGGAGAAGCCGGCGTTGACGTCGCGCTGGGCGAAGACGGGGTCCATGCGCAGCTTCTCCATCGCGGCGTTGACGTCCTTGACCCAGGTCCGCAGGGCGGGGGCCTCGCCGTCGATGGCGGTCTTGGCGGTGCGCAGGAAGTTGGAGACCGTGACGCCGGGGACCTCGACCGGGTACTGCATGGCGAGGAACAGGCCGGCGCGGGCGCGCTCGTCGACGCTCATCTCCAGGACGTTCTCCCCGTCGAGGAGGATCTCACCCTCGGTCACCTCGTACTTCGGGTGGCCGGCGACGGCGTAGGCGAGGGTCGACTTGCCGGAGCCGTTGGGGCCCATGACGGCGTGGATCTCACCGCTGTTGATGGTGAGGGTCGCGCCCTTGAGGATCTGCTTCGGGCCGTCGTTGGTCTCGACGTTGACGTGGAGGTTCTTGATCTCAAGCGTGGACATTCGTCGTTACTTCTCTTCCTGGAGTTGGGGGGTCAGGCGTTGGCCGGGACGGTGGTGTCGACGTCGACGAGGACGGAGTCGCCCTCGACGGACACGTGGTAGACGGGCACGGGCTGGGTGGCCGGCAGGCTCAGCGGCTTGCCGGTCCGCAGGTCGAAGCGCGAGCCGTGGAGCCAGCACTCGATGGTGCCGTCCTCGACCTCACCGTCCGTCAGGCTGACCTGTCCGTGGGAGCAGGTGTCGGAGATGGCGTGGTACTGGCCGTCGTCGTCTCGGACGACGGAGACCGGGACGGGCCGGCCGTCGACGTCCTCGAGGTCGACGCGCATGGCCTCGCCGGGCTCGAGGTCGCCGGTGTCGCACACGTACTGGGCACTCATGCCGACGCGTGCTCCATCGTGCGGTCCAGCTCCTCCTCGATCGCCTGCATGAGGCGCTCGGAGACGACCGGGACACCGATCTGCTGGATGAGCTCGGCGAAGAAGCCGCGCACGACGAGACGGCGGGCCTCGGCCTCCGGGACACCGCGCGAGCGCAGGTAGAACAGCTGCTCGTCGTCGAAGCGACCGGTGGCGCTGGCGTGGCCGGCCCCCTCGATCTCCCCGGTCTCGATCTCGAGGTTCGGCACCGAGTCCGCGCGCGCGCCCTCGGTGAGGACGAGGTTGCGGTTGAGCTCGTAGGTGTCGGTGCCCTCGGCCGACGCGCGGATGAGGACGTCACCGATCCACACGGCGTGGGCGTCCTGCCCCTGGAGGGCGCCCTTGTAGGTGACCCGGGAGACGCAGTTCGGCTCGTTGTGGTCGACGAACAGGCGGTGCTCCTGGTGCTGCCCGGCGTCGGCGAAGTACAGGCCGAGCATCTCGACGTTGCCGCCGGTGCCCGCGAAGGCGGCGTCCGGGGTCACCCGCACGACGTCGCCGCCGAGGGTGACGACGATGTGCTTGAGGGAGGCGTCGCGGCCCACGCGGGAGCGGTGGGCGGCCAGGTGCAGGGCGCCGTCCTCCCAGTCCTGGACGCTGACGACGGTGAGGCGCGCGCCGTCGGCGACGTCGACCTCGACGGTCTGGGCGAGGTCGGCCAGGCCCTGGTGGTCCAGCACGACGATCGCCTCGCTGTGCTGCTCCGCGCGCACGAGGACGTGCTGGGCCGCCACCTCGTCGCGGCCGCGGCCGGTGACGGTGACCATCGTCGGGGCGTCGGCCACGTGGTTCTTGGGCACGGTGACGACGACGGCCTCGGTGAAGGAGGCCCACGCGGCGGCGGCGGTGCGGTCGCCGGGGGCGCCGACCTGGCCGAGGCGGGAGTCGTCGCGGCCGACGCGCTCGACGCTCACGCCGTCGGCGGCCTCGACGGTGAGCTCGGGGGCCGCGCCGGTGAGCTCACCGGCGAAGAAGCGCTGGAGGCGGTCGACCGGCGTGAAGCGCCAGTCCTCCTCGCGTCCGGTGGGCACCGGGAAGTCGGCGAGCTCGAAGGACGTGCCGCGGTCGGCGCGCGAGGCCTCCGGGACGACGCCGCCGCCGTGGGTGTGGGCGGCGTCGGTGGTGGCGCGGGAGTGGTCGGTCTTCATCTGGGTGTCTGTCGTCTCCTTGGTCGTGTCGGTCGGGGCGGTCATCAGCCGACGGCCCCTTCCATCTGCAGCTCGATGAGGCGGTTGAGCTCCAGGGCGTACTCCATCGGCAGCTCACGCGCGATCGGCTCGACGAAGCCGCGGACGATCATCGCCATCGCCTCGGGCTCCTCCATGCCGCGGGACATGAGGTAGAAGAGCTGGTCCGCGCTCACCTTGGAGACGGTGGCCTCGTGGCCCATCTCGACGTCGTCGACGCGGACGTCGACGTAGGGGTAGGTGTCCGAGCGGGAGATGAGGTCGACGAGCAGCGCGTCGCACAGCACGGTGGACTTGGAGTGCGCGGCGCCCTCGAGCACCTGGACGAGGCCGCGGTAGGAGGCGCGGCCGCCGCCGCGGGCCACCGACTTCGACACGATGGACGAGGACGTGTGCGGCGCCATGTGGACCATCTTGGAGCCGGTGTCCTGGTGCTGGCCCTCACCGGCGAACGCGATGGACAGCGTCTCGCCCTTGGCGTGCTCGCCCATGAGGTAGACGGCCGGGTACTTCATCGTCACCTTGGAGCCGATGTTGCCGTCGATCCACTCCATGGTGCCGCCCTGGTCGACCGTCGCGCGCTTGGTCACGAGGTTGTAGACGTTGTTCGACCAGTTCTGGATCGTCGTGTAGCGGACGCGGGCGTCCTTCTTGACGATGATCTCCACGACCGCGGAGTGCAGCGAGTCGCTCTGGTAGATCGGGGCGGTGCAGCCCTCGACGTAGTGCACGTAGGAGCCCTCGTCGGCGATGATCAGCGTCCGCTCGAACTGGCCCATGTTCTCGGTGTTGATCCGGAAGTAGGCCTGCAGCGGGATCTCGACGTGGACGCCCTTGGGGACGTAGACGAAGGAGCCACCGGACCACACCGCGGTGTTGAGCGCGGCGAACTTGTTGTCACCGGAGGGGATGACGGTGCCGAAGTACTCCTCGAAGATCTCCGGGTGCTCCTTGAGCGCGGTGTCGGTGTCGAGGAAGATGACGCCCTGCTGCTCGAGGTCCTCGCGGATCTGGTGGTAGACGACCTCGGACTCGTACTGGGCGGCGACGCCCGCGACGAGGCGCTGCTTCTCGGCCTCCGGGATGCCCAGGCGGTCGTAGGTGTTCTTGATGTCCTCGGGCAGGTCCTCCCAGCTGGTGGCCTGCTTCTCGGTCGACCGGACGAAGTACTTGATGTTGTCGAAGTCGATGTCGGAGAGGTCGGCGCCCCAGTTCGGCATCGGCTTCTTGTCGAAGAGCCGCAGGGCCTTGAGGCGACGCTTGCGCATCCACTCCGGCTCGTCCTTCAGGTCGGAGATGTTGCGGACGACGTCCTCGCTCAGCCCGCGGCGCGCGGTGGCACCGGCGTCGTCCTTGTCGTGCCACCCGAACCGGTAGTTCCCAATCGAGGCGATCGTCTCGTCCTGGGTCATCGGTGTGTCGGTCGTACTCGTCATCAGTTTCCTTCCGTGTCGTCACCACGCGGTGACGTGGTCGTGCTGGGGCGGCCGATCGGAACAGTCGTGGGGATGTGGGTGGTGCAGACGTATCCGCCGCGGGCCAGGGTAGCCAGCCGTTGGACGTGCACCCCGAGCAGCCGGGAGAACGCCCTGGTCTCGGCGTGGCACAGCTGGGGGTAGGACTCCGCCACGGCCAGCACCGGGCAGTTGCCCTGGCAGAGCTGGACGGCGAGGCCTCCGCGCGGGCCGACCTTGCGGACCGTGGCGGCGTAGCCGTCCTCGGTGAGGGCGGCGGCCAGGGCCTCGGCGCGGTGCTCGACCTCGGGTCCGGCTGCCTCGACGACCGGCGTGTAGCGCTCCTCGAGCTCGCTCACGCGCTGGTTGGCGAAGAGCTCGACGGCACCCGAGCCGGCGACGGCGTCGATGAAGTCCAGGGCGTGGGTGGCGAGGTCGGAGTAGGCGTGGGACAGGCCGGAGCGGCCGGTGTCGGTGGCGACGTAGTGGCGCGCGGGCCGTCCGCGACGCCGCTGCTCGGGTCCGCTCGGCTCGTGGACGACGATGCGGTCCTCGCGCTCGAGGGCCGCGATGTGGCGACGGACGCCGGCGGGCGTGAGGTGGAGCAGGCGGGCCAGCTCGGCAGCGCTGATCGGACCGTTCTCGACGACGAGGCGGAGGACGCGATCCTGGGTCGTGACGTCGGACTCGACGCTGGTGTCGCTCACGGCTCGCTCCTCTCCGGTCCCTCAGGGGCGCACTCGCACGCCCCGACACATTAGGGAACAGTCTCGTTGCTGAAATGCTTCCCGGCAAGCAAGGCATACCTCACCGTGGGCAGGTTCACGCCGCGTCAACCCGACGCTGCGCCCCGTCCGGTGGGCCGTGCGCTGCGTCACGGCGCGCGCGGCAGGTCGGCCGGGCGCTCGGGTCGATGGTGCCCCGGATCCCGGGCCGCGCCGCGGTCGCGGCGCCGTGGTGGACGGGCCGGCGGCCGCAGGGCTGCCGTCCTGCCCGGTCTACCCTGGGGGCGTGCCACCCGACTCCCCCGCCCTCCTCGTCGAGGGTCTGCGCAAGCGCTACGGCGACCGGGACGTCGTCGACGGCCTCGGGTTCCGCGCGGGGCGCGGGGAGCTGACCGCGGTGCTCGGCCCCAACGGCGCGGGGAAGACGACGACGATCGAGTGCTGCGAGGGGCTGCGCCGTCCCGACGGCGGACACATCGAGGTCCTCGGCCTCGACCGCTCGCGTCCCGAGGCCGCCGCCGAGCTGCGCCACCGGGTGGGTGTGATGCTCCAGGAGGGCGGCCTGCCCATGTCCCCGCGCGCCGGCGACGTCCTTGCGCACGTCGCCCGGCTCCACGACCGCCCCGACGCCGCCGGGCCGCTCCTCGAGCGCCTCGGTCTGGGCAAGGTCGCCCGCACCCGGGTGCGGCACCTGTCCGGCGGGCAGCGCCAGCGCCTGGCGCTCGCCTGCGCGATCGTCGGGGAGCCCGAGCTCGTCTTCCTCGACGAGCCGACCGCCGGCCTCGACCCGCAGGCCCGGCTGGCCGTCTGGGACCTCATCCGCGAGCTGCGCGCCGCCGGCACCTCGATGGTCCTCACCACCCACCTCATGACCGAGGCCGAGGACCTCGCCGACCACGTCGTCGTCGTGGACCGCGGCACGGTCGTCGCCGCCGGCACCCCTGCCGACCTGCGCGGCACCGCGCACGTGCGGATCACCGCGCCGGGGGGCACGGACCCCCGCACCCTCGCCGCCGACCTCGACGCGGCTCTCGCGAGCCACCCGGGACTGGTGACGACGACGCAGGGCGGGACCGTCGTCGTCGTCGCCGGACCGGCGACGACGGACGAGAACCTCGACGCCGCTGCCCTCGCCGTCGTCGCCGGTGCGCTGGCGCGGACGGGGTACCACGACGCGGAGGTGGCGCTCACCCGGCCCACCCTCGAGGACGCCTTCCTCGCGCTGACGGGCCGCGCGCTGCGGGTCGACGCCGCATGAGCGCACCGACGCGCCGGGTCTGGGCCCAGACCTGGTTCGAGACGCTCGCCGTGCTCCGCAACGGTGAGCAGCTGCTCCTGACGATCCTGCTGCCGGCGATCGCGCTCGTCGTGCTCGCGACGACCGACGTCGTCGCACTGCCGGAGCCACGGCCGGCGGCGGCACTGGGCAGTGCCGTGGCGATGGCGGTGGCGTCCTCGTTCACGTCGCAGGCGATCGCCGTCGCGTTCGACCGCCGCTGGGGCGTGCTGCGGATGCTGGCGACCACCCCGCTCGGCCCGCGGGGCCTCCTCGCCGGGAAGTTCGGGGCGGTGCTCGCGGTGCTCGTCGTCCAGGTGCTGCTGCTCGGCGCCATCGCGCTCGGCGTCGGCTGGGACCCCGGCGGGCTCGGGCTCGCCCAGGTCGCCGGTGCCGCGGCGCTCGCGGTCGTGGGGGCGGCGGTGTTCGTCGCCTTCGCCATGCTCGTCGGCGGGACGCTGCGCCCGGAGGCCGTGCTGGCGATCGCCAACCTGCTCTTCGTGCTCATGGTCCTCGGCGGTGGGCTGGTGCTCCCGCTGGACATGCTCCCGGCGCCGCTCGACGCCGTGCTGGCCTACCTCCCGCCCGGCGCCCTCGGTGAGGCGTTGCGGACGCTCCTCACCGACGGGGCCGTCGACCTCGTCGCCCTCGGTGTGCTCGCCGCGTGGGCGGTGCTGGGCGGCGTGCTCGCCACCCGCGCCTTCCGCTGGGACGCCTGAGCCGGGACGCCGGGCGACGACGAGGGGCGGCTAGGCCTTGGCGGCCCGGCGCTCCTTGAGGCGGGCCTCCTCCTCGCGCACCTTGACCTGCGTGGCGCGTTCCGTCTCGAGCCACGCGGGCTGCTCGTCGAGGATCGCCCTGATCTGGTCGGTGGTCAGCGGCTCGGTGATGCCGGCGCGGGCGAGGCCCGACACCGAGACACCGAGTCGGCGCGCGACCTCCTGGCGCGGGTGCGGGCCGTTGCGCCGCAGGTCCCGCAGCCACTCGGGCGGGTTCGCCTGGAGCTCGTTGAGCTCGTCCCGCGAGACGCCACGGCCCTGGAAGTCCTCCGGGGTCGCGGAGAGCAGCACACCGAGCTTCCGCGCGGCGGTCAGGGGTTTCAACATCTGCGCCTTGGCCATTGCTGCAGGGTAGAGCACCCGGGCGGCCGCTAGTCTCGTCGGCGTCCGTCCCCGCTGCCCCGAGGAGCCCCATGGCCGAGCCCTTCCGCGTCGGCTTCGTACCCGGTGTGAGCCCCGGCAAGTGGCTGCGCACCTGGGCCGACCGGCTCCCCGACTCCCCGCTCGAGCCGCGACAGGTGGACCTCGAGGCCCAGCGTGACCTGCTCGCCGGCGGGGAGCTCGACATGTGCTTCGTGCGCCTGCCGCTCGACCGTGACGGGCTCCACGTCATCCCGCTGTACGCGGAGGCGCCGGTGGTCGTCGCCGCGAAGGACCACCCGGTCAGCGCCTTCGACGAGCTCGACGTCACCGACCTCGCGGGCGAGCACCTGCTCCAGGACGCCGCCGACTGCCCGGAGTGGGCGGCCGTCGCCGACGAGGTGCGCGCGGGGACCCGCGCGGAACCGCCGCCGATGACGGTGGCCCAGGCGATCGAGGTCGCCGCGAGCGGCGCGGGGATCGTCATCGTGCCGATGTCGCTGGCACGCCTGCACCAGCGCAAGGACGTGCGCTACCGGCCGGTGACGGGCGTGGCGGAGTCGCACGTCGGTCTCGCCTGGCTCGCCGGCAACGAGGACCCGCGGGTGGAGACCTTCATCGGCATCGTCCGTGGCCGCACGCCGCGCAGCTCCCGTCAGCCGACGGTGGACGACGACGGCGCCCGCCCGGCTCGCGGCGACGGCACCCGCGGGCGAGGTGGCAGCAGCGACGGCACGCAGCCCGGTGCCCGGCGCGGTCAGGGTGCAGCCGGCAACCGCCGTCGGGGCTCGAAGGGGCCCGGCCCCAGGCGCGGCGGCCGGCGCCGCTGAGCCCGGGGTCCGCGCGGCCCTGCCTACTTGCGCACGACCTTCTCGACCGACATGACGAGCACGACGCGGTCGGCGGAGTCCGGCGGCGGCGGGTGCTCCGCGCCGGTGTAGCGGGTGTCCAGCTGCTGGTAGAACGCGCCGGTGGGGTCGGGTTCGGTCGCGACGAGGCGCCCACGCAGGCCGAGGAACCGGTAGGGGTTCTCCGGGTCGGTGACCGTCAGCGCCATGCGCGGGTTGTGCTGGAGGTTGCGGTACTTGGCGCGCGTCGTCGTGTGCGTGAACCGGACGTGCTCGCCGTCGAAGAGGAACCACATCGGCTCGACCTGCGGCGCGCCGTCGGGGCGCACGGTGGCGAGGTGACCGACGACCGGGTGCTCCAGGAGGTCGACGAGGTCCGCGGGGATGTCTGCCATGAGGGGAGGGTAGTCGGCACTCCGTCCGGCGCGGGAGGGCCACGTCCCCGCCGCCGTCACGCCCCCTGTCGGCGACACGCGGGCGGCGCTCCTTGTTGTGTGTGACCTGGATCACCGTCATGCTGACGGTCTGACCTGCGCGGTTCGACGTCGCGCACACCGTAGGGAGGGGCAACGATGCTCGAACGACTCGCCGTACGACTCGGTCTGCGGACGAACCCGACCATCTTCTTCGTCTCGGCCGCCCTCATGGTCGTCATCCTCATCATCCTGCTCCTGTACCCGGGAGAGACGAACGCCGTCTTCACGGTCAGCAGGTCCTGGGTGGTGACCAACCTCGGGTGGTTCTTCATCATGGGCGTCTCGCTGTGGCTGCTCTTCCTGCTGCTCGTGGCGTTCAGCAAGTGGGGCAACGTCCGCCTCGGCGACGACGACGACCGCCCCAAGTACGGCAACGTCTCCTGGTTCACCATGCTGTTCGCCGGAGGCATCGGCACGGTGCTCATGTTCTGGGGTGTCGCCGAGCCGATCTCGCACTTCTCCAACCCGCCGATCGACGGTGTGGAGCCCTACTCGGTGGAGGCCGCCCAGGACGCGATGAGCTTCTCGCTCTACCACCTGGGGCTGCACACCTGGACGATCTTCACGCTGCCGGGGCTAGCGCTGGCCTACTTCATCTACCGCTACAAGCTGCCCGTCCGGGTGAGCTCGGTGTTCTACCCGTTCCTCAAGGAGCGGATCTACGGGCCGATCGGCAAGACCATCGACGTGTTCGCGATCCTCGGCACGCTGTTCGGCCTGGCCGTCTCGATCGGTCTGGGCACCTCGCAGATCAACGCCGGGCTGAGCGAGCTGCTCGACGTCCCGGACTCGGTGCTGACCAAGGTCATCATCATCGCGGCGCTCACGGCGGTCGCCGTCACCTCGATCGTCGCCGGCCTGGACAACGGCGTGCGGCGGCTCTCGAACATCAACATCGGCATGGCGGTGGGGCTGCTCATCTTCGTCTTCCTTGCCGGCTCCACCGTGTTCCTGGCCCGGCAGATCATCGAGACCATCGGGCTGTACGCGCAGAACATCATCCCGCTGTCCTTCTGGAACGACGCGCTGGCGCCCTACACCGACGACGACGGCTGGGGCTGGCAGGGCGGGTGGACCGTCTTCTACTGGGCGTGGACCGTGACGTGGGCACCGTTTATGGGCATCTTCGTCGCGCGCATCTCCAAGGGCCGCACGATCCGTGAGTTCGTCCTCGCGGTGCTCTTCGCACCGTCCGCCTTCACGCTGGTCTGGTTCTCCATCTTCGGCTGGTCGGCCATGGACCTCGACGGCATCGGCGGTGACGGCGGCGAGATCTCCGCAGCGGTCGCGGAGAGCATCCCGCTGGCCATGTTCGAGTTCTTCGAGAACTTCCCCGCGACCACCCTCGTCCAGGGCTTCGCGATCGTCGTCGTCGCCATCTTCTTCGCCACGTCCTCCGACTCCGCCTCCCTGGTGGTGGACATGCTGTGCACGGGCGACGGCGAGGAGGGACCGGTCCGCCAGCGCGTCTTCTGGGGCGTCTCGGAGGGCCTGCTCGCCGCGCTGCTCATCGTGCTCGCCGGCGACACCGGGCTGGAGGCGCTGCAGCAGGTCATCACCGTGGTCGGGCTGCCGATCTTCATCATGGTCTTCGCCATGGCCTTCGCCCTGGCCCGGGGTCTGCAGCAGGAACGCATCCAACGCCTGCGGATCATCGCCCCACCACCGGCGCCCTCGGAGGAGGAGGTCACCGGCTCCAGCCCGCTGAGCGACCCGGAGCAGTCCCGCGCCACCGAGAAGCGCGAGGCCGACCCGGCCGGCTGATCACGCCAGCCACGCCGCCCTCCGCCGGAGGAACGCCTGCTCGGCGGCGTTGCCGGTCCGCTCGGCTGCGCGCACGTACTCGGCGGCTGCCTCCTCGGGGCGACCCAGCCGCCGCAGGAGGTCGGCGCGCGCCGCGTGGAAGGGGTAGTACCCCTGCAGGTCCAGCCCCTCGACCAGCGTGAGCGCCGCCGTCGCGCCGTGCACCTCCGCCACCGCCACGGCGCGGTTGAGCGCGACCACCGGGCTCGGGGCCAGCGTGAGCAGCTGGTCGTAGAGGGCCAGGACCTGACGCCAGTCCGTCTCGGCGGCGCTCGGCGCGTCGGAGTGCACCGCGGCGACCGCCGCCTGCAGCTGGTAGGGGCCGGGACGCCCCCGGCGCAGGCACCGGCGGACGAGGTCCTGCCCCTCGGCGACGAGCGTGCGGTCCCAGCGTGAGCGGTCCTGCTCCGGCAGCGGCACGAGCAGGCCGTCGTCGTCCACGCGTGCCGGACGCCGGGACTCGGTGAGCACCATGAGCGCCAGCAGGCCGCAGGCCTCCGGCTCGTCCGGCATGAGCTCGACGAGCAGCCGGCCCAGCCGGACGGCCTCGGTGGTGAGCTCGGCGCGGACGAGCCCGTCACCGGACGTGGCGGCGTAGCCCTCGTTGAAGACGAGGTAGACGACGGCGAGCACCGCCCGCAGCCGCTCGGGCAGGTCCGCGTCGTCGGGCACCCGGTAGGGGATGCGGGCGTCGCGGATCTTGCCCTTCGCTCGCACGAGGCGCTGCGCCATCGTGCTCTCCCGCACGAGGAACGCCCTGGCGATCTCGCCCGTGCTCAGCCCGCCGAGCAGCTTGAGCGTGAGGGCGACCTGCGCCTCGGGGGCGAGCGCCGGGTGGCAGCAGGTGAAGATGAGCCGCAGCCGGTCGTCGTGCACCGGTCCCACCTCCCTGGAGTCCTGCTCGGCGTGCAGCAGCGTCGCCTGCGCGTGCCGGTCCTGCCGCGACGACTCGCGACGCAGCCTGTCGATCGCCTTGCGCCGGGCCGTCGTGACGAGCCAGCCGGCGGGGCTGGGGGGCAGTCCCGACGTCGGCCACGTGCCGGCGGCGGCGACGAAGGCGTCCTGGGCCGCGTCCTCGGCGAGGTCGATGTCACCGAAGGCGCGGACCAGGATCGACACCACCCGGCCGTACTCGGCGCGGAAGATCCTGTCGACGTCCGCGACCATGGACGCTCCTGCCTCCTGGAAGGGCCGCACCTCCTACTGGAAGGGCCGCACCTCGACGGGCAGGGTGGTCGCGCGTGCCAGGCGCTCACCCCACGCCAGGGCGGCGTCGAGGTCCTCGACGTCGATGACCGTCATGCCCCCGAGGTGCTCCTTGGCCTCGGCGAAGGGGCCGTCGGTGGTGAGGACGTCCTCGCCCTGCGGCCGCAGGACGGTGGCGGTCGTGGGTGCGTGCAGGCCGCCGTCGAAGACCCACACGCCCTGTCGGTGCATGTCCTCCTTGAGCGCCGTCACGTCGCGGATGATCGGCGCGAGGAAGTCCGGGTCGGGGAACTGGTCCATGGTCTCGCCGTAGGGCTGGTAGATGCTCAGCAGGTACTGGCTCATGTCTGCTCTCTCCCGTGGTGTGCGGCGCCGGCGCGTCCGGCGTCCTCACCCTCTGTACGAACGGGGACCCCGGGTTTCGACAGCCCGCGGGGTGTTCACCCTCAGCGCCAGCTCCGAGGCCGCCATCCACGCCGCGAACCCGGCGGCTCCGACCTCGAACCAGTGCAGCCGTCCGTCCCAGCGCGACGGCGACGGCGCACCCGCCACGCGCCTGAGCAGCACCAGCCCGCCGAGGAGGTTGGCCGCACCCCACACCCCGTTGACCGCCGGCGAGGACTCCCGTCCCGCAAGTGGCGTGAGGTGGCGCCGGCCGGCGACCGCACTGGCCAGGTGCGGAGCGCTGTTGGCCACCAGCACGCCGCTGACCAGTGCGGACCACCTGGTCGCTCTCGTCGTCGCACGCATCAGCGGATCCGCACCGATCGGTCGAACCAGGTGAGGACCGTCTCGGTACCGAAGGGCCACAGCCTCTCCACGGCCCCGGCGGGCTGCGTGGCGAAGGTCGGCATCCCGGGCAGCGTGACGCCGGCGGAGACGGTGCGCACGGGGGCGTCGTCGTCGAGGCCGGCCAGCCGGCGGGCGGCCGCGAGGCCGGCGTGGAAGTCCCCGAGCTCGTCGACGAGTCCGATGCCCAGGGCGTCCTGGCCGCTCCAGATCCGTCCGCGGCCGATCTCGTCCACGCGGTCGCGGCCGAGGTGACGACCGGTGGCGACCCGGTCGACGAAGCGCTCGTAGACCTCCTCCATCATCTTCTCGGCCCACGCGCGCTGGTGGGCGGAGAACGGCCGGTGCGGGCTGGCGAACAGCGCGGCCTCCCGACCGACCGTCTCCGGCCGCAGGCCGTGCCGCTCGTCCAGCTCGGCCAGCACGGGCTTGCCGACGACGACGCCGATGCTCCCGGTGATCGTGTACGGCGCCGCGACCACGTGGTCGGCATGGGTGAGCACGTAGTAGCCGCCGGACGCGGCGACCTCGCCCATGACGGCGACGACGGGGGTGCTGCACCGGGCGACGGCACGACCGATGACGTCGGAGGCGAGCGCGGACCCGCCCGGGGAGTCGACCCACAGGACGATCGCCTTGACGTGCTCGTCCCGGTCGGCCTTGCGCAGTGCCGTGACGACGCTGTCCGACCCGGCCAGGGGGCCGGGGACGAGGGGCAGCGGCGGCGTCCCGCGTGACCGGCCCGAGACGATGGCGCCGACGACGGGGACCACCGCGACGCCGTCGGCCTTCCTCGCCCTCCTGCGGGCCGCGAGGTCGGGCAGGAGCAGCTCGATCGTGCGCGCCCAGTGCTGGTCGACGACAGTGACGATCTCGTCGTCGTAGGCGATCCGTGAGATGAGTCCAGCGGTGAGGAGCTCCTGGGCGCTGGTGAACCCGGACCCGAGGACGGAGTCGGCGCCGTCCGCAACGTCGGCGAGCCAGCTCCGTTCGACCGAGTCGAGGTAGGCGGTGAGCTGCTCACGCTCGTACTCGTCCATGCGGTCCTCGGAGAACGAGGTGAGCGCGGACTTGTACTCGCGGATGCGCAGGTTCTCGAAGGTGATGCCGCGCTTGGCGAGGAACGCCCCGAGGAAGACCTGCTCGGCGGCGAAGCCCGGCAGCTGGACCTCGGCGGACTCCGGCGCGACGACCTCGCTCACACCCGCGGTGACGAGCAGGCTGCGCATGGAGACCTGCGGGACGTAGCCGACCACGCGCGTGTGTGCCGCGAGCCGGCCGAGCGCCGCACCGATCGCGTGGGCGGTGCTCAGCCCGACGCGGAGCTCCCCGACGCGCACGAGGACGCCGGAGAGCCAGTCCGCCTCCGCGAGCCGCTCCAGCCGTTCGGTGAGCGCCTCGAAGGTCTCGTCACGCTGCAGCAGGGCCTGCACGGTACCCGCCGGGGCGTGCGTGGGGTAGCTGCCGTGGAGGTCGAGGACCACCCAGTCGGGAGCGGCGTGCGAGTCGCCGTTGCTGCGGCTGACGGCGAGACGGAGCTTCTCGGGGAGGAAGGCCATGGTGCAGCCTAACGAGGCGGTGTGACACGCGTCTCCTGCCTCGGGGACGGTGACCGTTCCGCGGACCTGGTGGTGCGCCGTCGATACGCTCGGACCGACCTCCACCGCCCTCGCAGATGGACCAGCCCGTGACCTACCCTCCCGACCCCACCTACGGCACGGGCGCCCCGCCCCCGCCACCGGCCACCGCCGGCCAGCAGCCCCCAGCCGGGGGCTACGACCCGTACGCGCCCCCGCAGCCCTACACGTCCCAGCCCTACGGTCCCCCGGCACCGCCTGAGCCCTATGCGCAGGGCTCCCCCGGCGGCCCGGCGCACGGCCCGAACCGCCCCGGCGGACCGGGCCCGAGGACGGGCCTGCGTGGCTGGCACCTGGCGGCCGCGGCGGTCGTGGCACTCGTCGTCGGGCTCGGTGTCGGCATCGGGGCTGGAGGCGGCGACGACGGGAACGTCGCTGCCCTCGAGGCCGAGGTCGACGAGCTGTGGGACGAGATCCAGTCCCGCGACGGCGAGCTCGCCTCCCTCGACGCCGCCCTCGAGCAGGCCGAGCAGGACCTCGCGGCCGCCGAGGCCGACGCCCAGGCCGCCCGCGACGAGCTCGCCGCTGGCGGTGGCGAGACCGCCGCCCCCGCTCAGAGCGAGGAGCCGGCCGAGACGGCACCCGCGCCCGCCGACGGTGAGTACTCCGCCGGCAGCTACACCTTCGCCGACGTCCAGGTCTCCGAGGACTTCATCGGCGACTTCGAGGTCCGGACCCGGATGACCAACACCGGGCAGGCGCGGGACTCGGTGGCGATCACGGCCACGCTGTTCTCCGGCGGCTCCGTCGTCGGGACGGCGACCGGCATCGCGACCGACGTGGCGTCCGACGCGACGATCACCATGGAGATGCTCTCCACCGACGAGTACACGGCCTGGGACGAGGTCGAGTTCCAGGTGGACTTCGAGCTCTGACCACGCCCCGGCGACGCTCCCGGCCCGCCGGGGGTGAGGCGTACCCTGGGTCCAGGGCGGGGCGCCGTCCCGGTCAGCTCACCGGGACCGGTGGCCTTCTGGCACGAGCGCGGCCCGCGAGGTGGCGATGGACGGGCACACCGCGCTGCTCGACAGCGCACGCGAGGCCTTCGGGCGCGGTGACTGGCAGCGCGCGCACCGCGCCCTCACCGAGGTCCGGGAGCAGACCGAGCTGACCACCGCGGACCTCGGGCTGCTGGGCAGTGCCGCCTGGTGGGCCGGCGAGGTCAGGGAGTCCCTGGTGATCTCCGAGGAGGTCTTCCACCGCCTCCAGCACGACGACGACCCCGCAGGCGCGGCGATGAAGGCGCTGAGCCTCGGGCTGCTCTGGTTCATCCGCGGTGACTCCGTCATCGCCTCCGGCTGGGTCAACCGCGCCCGCGGGATCCTGCGCGACCTGCCCGAACGTGCGGAGCACGGGTACCTCCTCTACCTCGAGGCGTCGCTCACCGCGGCGGCGCGCGACTTCCGGTCCGCGCGCGAGACGGCGGCCCGCCTGCAGGAGCTGGGCCGGCGCCTGCAGGCCCCCGAGCTCACGTCCCTCGCGCTCGTGCTCAGCGGCCTGGCCGACGTGCACGACGGCGATACGGAGGCCGGTCTCGCCCAGCTCGACGAGGCCATGCTGCCGGTGCTCGCCGGGCGGCTGCTGCCGGAGTGGGCCGGGGAGATCTACTGCACGGTGATCCACGCCTGCCACGAGGTGGCCGACCTGCCCCGGATGCGGGCGTGGACTCAGGCCACCGAGCAGTGGTGCGAGCAGTTCCCCGGCGAGGTCGTCTACTCGGCGATCTGCCGGATCCACCGCCTGCAGCTGCAGAGCCTCGAGGGGGGCTGGGAGGAGGCGGAGGACCTCATCGAGCAGAGCGGGACCGAGCTCGTCGGGCGGAACAACTGGGTGGCCGGCGAGGCCTTCTACCAGCTGGGCGAGCTGCGCCGGATGCGCGGTGACTGGCCCGGGGCCCTCGACGCGTACGCGCGGGCACGTTCCCTGGGCACCGAGCCCGAGCCCGGTGAGGTCGCTGCTGCGGCACGCGACGGGCCGGCCGGACACCGCCTGGACGGCGCTGTGCGCGGCACTGGCGGGCCGCGACCGCCTGGCGTGCGTCCGGCTGCTCGCCTCCGGCGTGGAGATCGCACTGTCCCTCGGGCTCGACGAGGAGGCCGAGGACCTGTGCGCCCGGCTCGAGGAGACGGCGGACGCCTTCGCCACCGCCGGTCTGCGGGCGTGGGCCGCCCAGGCGCGAGCACACGTCCTCGTCGCCCGGGGTCGTCACCGCGAGGCCCTCGGGGTGCTGCGGGAGCTCAGGGAGCACGGCAGGCTGCCCTCCCGTTACGAGACCGCGCAGATGTACGAGCTGATGGCCCGGGCGCACGGCGAGCTCGGCGAGCCCGGCGCGGCGGCCGCCGCCAGGGCCACGGCGCTGACCATCTACCGCTCGCTGGGTGCCGTGCCCGACGTGCGCCGCCTCGACGGTGCGGCACCGCCCGGCGGGCTGACCGAGCGGGAGGTCGACGTGCTCTCGCTGGTCGCCGCCGGTGCGAGCAACCGGGTGGTCGGGGCGACGCTGTTCATCAGCGAGAAGACGGTGAGCCGGCACCTGGCCAACATCTTCACCAAGCTCGGTGTCTCCACGCGCACGGCGGCCGCGGCCTGGGCCCACGAGAACAGGCTCCGCGCGCGGCGGTGAGGAGCGCGGGATGCGGCGGGTGCGGCACCCACGGGCAGCCGTCTGCACCGTTCACCCCATGCGTGCGCGGGCACGACGGGGTGTTCGCCCGATGTGGGCCGCACTCCCCCGATCCTACGGTCGGGTCACCGGGCACCACGGCCCGGACGACCCGAAGGAACGCTGATGACCCTGCACCACCACACCACCCTCGAGCAGCGTGGCGACGACGTCATCGTCGGGGACGAGCTGGAGCTCGAGATGTACGACGACGGCGGGCCCGACTCCGCCGCTGCCGCCTTCGCCGGGCGCATGCTCGGCGTGCTCAACGACGCCGCGCTGGCGCTCCTCACCAGCGTCGGTCACCAGACCGGCCTGTTCGAGGCACTGGCCGTGCTTCCCCCGGCTACGAGCCACGAGGTCGCGGACGCCGCCGGCCTGGACGAGCGCTACGTACGCGAGTGGCTCGGGGGCATGACCACCGCCGGGGTGGTCCGCTACGACCCGTCGGCAGCGGCCTACCACCTCCCGCCCGAGCACGCGGCGGTGCTGACCGCAGCGGCGGGACCGAACAACATGGCCCTGCTCATGCAGCACATCTCGATGATGGGTGAGGTGGAGAAGCGCACCATCGACCGCTTCCGCAGCGGCGGTGGGCTCACCTACGCCGACTACCCGCACTTCCACCGCAACATGGCCGAGACGAGCGCGGCCGTCCACGACTCCGCCCTCATCGAGGGCATCCTGCCGCTCGTGCCCGGGCTCGTCGAGCGTCTGGAGTTCGGGATCGACCTCGCGGACATCGGCTGCGGCAGCGGCCACGCGATCAACCTCATGGCCACCGCCTTCCCGCGGAGCCGCTTCACCGGCTACGACTTCACCGAGCGGGCGATCCTCGCCGCGCGGGCGGAGGCGGAGCGCCTCGGCCTGACCAATGCCCGGTTCGAGCTGGTGGACGTGGCGCGGCTGACCGCCGTCGAACGGTACGACGCCGTCACCGCCTTCGACGCGATCCACGACCAAGCCCACCCGGCCACGGTGCTCGCCAACATCCGGCGGGCGCTGCGACCGGGAGGCACGTTCCTCATGGTCGACATCGACGCGTCGAGCAACCTCGAGGACAACATCGCGCTCCCGTGGGCCAGCTACCTCTACGCGATCTCGACGTTCCACTGCATGAGCGTCTCGCTCGGGCTCGGCGGCGACGGGCTGGGGACCGCCTGGGGCAGGCAGCTCGCGCTGACCATGCTCGCCGACGCCGGGTTCGGCGACATCGAGGAGAAGGACGTCGAGGCCGACCCGTTCAACGCGTACTTCGTCGCGCGGCCCTGAGCCACCGACGGCACCTCAGGCAGCGCACTCACGGCGCCGGCCCTCGAGGGGGGCCGGCGTCGCTGTGCACCGGGGGTGGGCGGTCAGGCCTTGCTCGGCGCCATGCTCTCGAGCATCGCGCTCATCTTCTTCGTGATCATCTCGGTGGTGCGGCGCGGCATCAGCCGGGACAGCAGGTCGACCATCCGCGCGTCGCGGCCGACGGTCGCCCGGTAGGAGCCCTTCTCGACGGCGGCGGTGATCTGGCGGGCGGCGTCCTGCGCCGTCGTCATCTTCATCGCGGGCTCGGCGGCGTCGACGTCGCGCTCGGCACCCACCCCGGAGTTCGCGCTGATGTTCGTCGCGATAGCACCGGGGAAGATCACCGTGACGGCGACGGGCGTGTCGAGCAGCTCGGCGTACAGGCCCTCGGTGAAGAGCTTCACGGCGGCCTTGCTGGCGCCGTAGACGGACTGGCCGGGCACCGGGGAGAGACCACCCATGCTGCCGACGTTGACGAGGCTGGCCGCGGGCCGCTCGAGCAGGTGCGGCAGGAACGCCTTGGACATGTGGACCACGCCCAGGAAGTTCACCGCCATGACCTTGTCGACCTCCTCGTAGGACAGGTCCTTGACGGGACGAAGCGCTGGATGATGCCGGCGACGTTGAGGACGCCGTCCACCTGGCCGTGGGCGGTGATGACGGCCGCGGGCAGCGCCTCGACGGCGTCCCGGTCGGCGAGGTCGACGACGTGGGTGGTCAGGCGCCCCGCTCCCGCGGCGAGCTGTTCCGTCTCGCGGAGGGCGGCCTCGCTGAGGTCGACGGCGGCCACGCGGGCGCCGCGTCCCAGCAGGTCCAGGACGACGGCTCGACCGATGCCGTTGCCGCCACCGGTGACGACGAACACCTTGCCGGCGATCTCCATGTCGCCTCTCCCTCAGTTCGTGGCCGTTGGGCCGGGTAGCTGCCGGGGTTGCCGGCTGACCTCATCCTCCCCGGGTGAGATGCCCGGAAGCGGGTCCATGGTCCTGGCGGGAACAGCCCGTGTCGCGCAGCGCCGGGCCGGTCAGCTCTCCAGCCGGCGTGGGACGAGCCGTTGGAGCTGGGTGACGTGGTGGGGGCCGAGCTCGTCCAGGGAGGTGACCTGGAGGAGCTGCATGGTGCGACGGACCTGGTCGGCGAGGATGGTGATGGCGCGGTCCACGCCCTGGCGTCCCCCGGCCATGAGCCCGTAGAGGTAGGCGCGGCCCACAAGGGTGAAGCGGGCGCCGAGGGCGACGGCGGCGACGATGTCGGCGCCGTTCATGATGCCGGTGTCGATGGTGACCTCGAGGTCGTTGCCGACCTCCCGGACCACCTCGGGCAGGAGGTGGAAGGGCACCGGGGCGCGGTCGAGCTGTCGGCCGCCGTGGTTGGACAGCACGATGCCGTCGACGCCGAGGTCGGCCAGGCGTACCGCGTCGGGCACCGTCTGGACTCCCTTGACGACGATCGTGCCGGGCCACATGCCGCGGATGGTGGCGAGGTCGTCGTAGTTGATCGAGGGGTCCATCGCCGAGTCGAGCAGCTCCCCCACGGTGCCCCCGGTGGAGGACAGTGAGGCGAACTCCAGCTTGGGGGTGGTGAGGAAGTCGACCCACCACCACGGCCGCGGCACCGCGTTGGCCACGGTGCGGATGGTCAGCTGGGGTGGGATGGAGAAGCCGTTGCGCGTGTCGCGCAGCCGCGCGCCGGCCACGGGGGTGTCCACGGTGAAGAACAGGGTGTCGAACCCGGCGGCCGCGGCCCGCTCGACCAGCCCGTAGGAGATCTCCCGCTGCTTCATGACGTAGAGCTGGAACCAGTTGCGCCCGTTGGGGTTGGCGGCCTTGACGTCCTCGATGGACGTGGTGCCCAGGGTGGACAGGGTGAAGGGGATGCCCGCCGCGCCGGCCGCCGCGGCGCCGGCGCTCTCGCCCTCGGTGTGCATGAGCCGGGTGAAGCCGGTGGGCGCGATCCCGAACGGCAGGGCCGAGGGGCCACCGAAGGCGGTCCTGGTCGTGTCCACCGTGGAGACGTCGCGCAGGATCGAGGGGTGGAACTCGACGTCGCGGAACGCCTGCCGCGCGCGCGTGAGCGACAGCTCGCCCTCGGCGGCGCCGTCGGTGTAGTCGAACGCCGCCGCGGGTGTGCGGCGCTTGGCGATCGCACGCAGGTCCTCGATCGTCAACGCCCCGGCCAGGCGACGCGCGCGCGCATCCAGGCTCGGCCGCTTGAACTGGACCAGCTCGAACACCTCGCGCGGATTGGGGAGCTGACGCTTGACCATGGACCGACCTCCTCGCTGTCTGCCCGACCCTACGGCCGGACCCAGGGTGACTCGACGTGGAACGCGGCGGCGACGTCGGCGGTCTCCGCGGTGGTGAGGCCCTCGGCCCGACCGCCGGCGACGATGTCCATGTACTCGTACCGCGCGCCGGTCTCCGCGTAGTCGATGCGGTCGACGGCGCGGGTCACCGAGTCGTCCGACCGCGCCATGACCCCGTGCTTGCTCCACAGCACGATCTGGTGCGTGCGCAGACCCGCGACGTTCGCCGCCATGAGCTCCTCCGAGCCCGGCACCATGAACTCGAGCACGCCGACGCCCTCGGGCAGCGCGACGATCGACTCCGGCTCCCAGCGCAGCACCCGGGCGTTGAACGCCGCGTCGTCGCGGTACGCGGGGATGTGGCTGAGGTAGGTGAGGTGTGGCGGCTGGGCGTGGACGACGGCGTGGAACAGCAGCCCTCGCCGCGAGACGTGGTCCTCGTGGACGGCGAGGTGGGAGTTGAGCTCGCTGGTGAGGGTGGCGAACAGCCGCCGGGGCGAGCTGTGCAGCGTGCCGGTGAGGCCGCCGTCGTGCACCCGCAGCGCGCCGACGTTGGCGAGCGGGTCCCCGGCGATCTGGCGCAGGCGCCGTCCGGACCCCGTGACCAGCACCGTCCGGCCGGCGAGCGACGGTGCCGGCAGCGGGAGCTCGATGTCCTCCTGGACCGGGAAGCGGTGCCGCAGCTCGACGTCCCAGCCGAGGTACACCGAGACGTTGCCCGCGCCCGCCTCGCTGGCGTCGATCTCACTGACCCGGGAGCCTGCCTCCCCCATGCTCGCGAGAAGGTCGTCGAGCTCCGGGAACGGTTCGCGTGGTGGCATCGCTACTCCTTCGGTGTGGTGGGACGGGGCGGTGAGGACTGGGCTGTGGGCACGGTGTCAGCCCCACAGTCGCTGCTCGGCGGCACGCCAGCGTGCGGGGTCGTCCTGCGGCTCGTACCGGCGGGTCGGGGTCGAGGCGGCGACCACCTCGCGCAGCGCGCCGAGACCGGGAGACAGCGCACCGGCCGCCTGCGCCTGGGTGAGGAGGTTCCCGACGGCGGTGCCCTCCGCGGGTCCCGCCACCACCGGGAGGCCGGTCGCGTCGGCCGTCAGCTGACAGAGCAGCTCGTTGCGCGACCCGCCGCCGACGACGTGGACCACGTCGACGCGGTGACCGCTCAGCTCCGCGGCCTGCCGCACCGTGCGCCGGTAGGCGAGCGCGAGTGAGTCGAGGACGCAGCGGGCCAGCTCCGGCGGTGTCTGCGGTGCCGGCTGCCCCGTACGCGCGAGCGCCTTCGCCACTCGCGCGGGCATGTCCCCCGGCGGTAGGAACGCGGCGTCGTCGAGGTCGATGACGCGCTCGAGGGGCGGCTGTGCCCGGGTCGCCGCGAGGAGCTCGGCCAGCCCGACGGCGCGGCCCTCCTCCTCCCAGGTGCGGAGGCACTCCTGGAGGACCCACAGACCCATGACGTTGCGCAGGTACCGCACGGTGCCGTCGACGCCGAGCTCGTTGGTGAAGTTCGCCCGCCGGCCGGCCTCGGAGAGCACCGGCGCGTCGAGCTCCAGCCCGACGAGCGACCACGTCCCACACGACACGTAGGCGAAGTTCTCGGTGCGGGCGGGCACGGCCGCCACGGCGGAGGCGGTGTCGTGGGACCCGACCGCGACCAGCGCCGCCTCGCCCGCCCCGACGCCCGGCCGGAGCCGTCCGACGACGGTCCCCGGCTCCACCAGCCGGGGCAGCAGGCGGGTGACGTCCGTCCCGTAGGCGGCGGCGAAGGCCGACAGGACGTCGTCGGACCAGCGGCGGGTGGTGACGTCGAGCAGACCGGTGGTCGAGGCGTTGGTGACCTCGGCGACGACCGCCCCGGAGAGCCAGTGGCCGAGGAGGTCGGGCACGAGCAGCAGGCGCTCCGCCGCCGCGAGCTGGGCCGAGCCCGTCGCGGCGGCCAGCTGGAAGACGGTGTTGAACGGCAGCACCTGCAGGCCGTTGCGTGCGTAGAGCCACGGGGCCGGGAGGTGCGCGAAGACCTGCTCGGGCACGCCCTCGGTGCGTGCGTCGCGGTAGTGGACCGGGTTGCCGAGCAGCGCGCCGTCGGCGTCGAGCAGTCCGTAGTCCACGGCCCACGAGTCGATGCCCACCGATGCCAGCGGCCCGTGCTCCCGGGCGGCGGCTCGCAGTCCGGCGACGACCTCGTCGTACAGCCGCAGCACGTCCCAGTGGAGGGTCTCCCGCTCCCCCGCCGGGACCGCGACGGGTCCGTTCGGGAAGCGGGCCACCTCGCTGGCCTCCAGCCGCCCGTCGCTCAGCCGACCGACCATGACGCGGCCGCTGGAGGCCCCGAGGTCGACGGCCACGAAGGTCGGCGGCCCGCCGGCGTCAGGCGTCCGGCTCCGGGCGGGAGCTGTGCTGGCTCCCCCGGCGGTGCCGGACGCCTCGCGGGCCGATACAACTCCGCTGTCGGCGCGAGGGGGTGGGGGCGCGTCGGTGCCGGGGGTTGGGGGCGCGTCGGTGCCGGACGCGTCGCGCCCGGATACAACTCCGCTGTCGGCGCGAGGGGGTGGGGGCGCGCCGGCGCGAGGGGGTGGGGGCACGTCGGCGCGAGGGGGTGGGGGCGCGTCGGCGCGAGGGGGTGGGGGCACGGGGGTCACCGGAGGAAGGCGGCGGGGACCCCGGAGTCGACCGGGACGTGCAGGCCGGTGGTCTGCACGAGGTCCGGTCCGGTGAGGGCGAACACCGCGGCGGCGACGTGCTCGGGCAGCACCTCGCGCTTGAGCAGGGTGCGCCCGGCGTAGTACTTGCCGAGGTCCTCCTCGGGCACGCCGTACACGGCCGCCCGCTTGGCGCCCCAGCCGCCGGCGAAGATCCCCGAGCCGCGGACCACGCCGTCGGGGTTGACCCCGTTGACGCGGATGCCGTGCTCGCCGAGCTCGGCGGCCAGCAGCCGCACCTGGTGGGCCTGGTCGGCCTTGGCGGCCCCGTACGCGACGTTGTTGGGACCGGCGAACAGGGAGTTCTTCGAGGCGATGTAGACGATGTCCCCACCCATCCCCTGGGCGATCATCGTCCGCGCGGCCTCCCGCGCGACGAGGAAGGAGCCGCGGGCCATGACGTCGTGCTGGAGGTCCCAGTCCGCCGTCGTCGTGTCGAGCAGCGGCTTGGAGACCGACAGGCCGGCGTTGTTGACGACGAGGTCGACGCCCCCGAACGCGAGGTTCGCCGTCTCGACGAGCGCGGCGACGGCGTCCTCGTCGGTGACGTCCCCACCCACGGCGACCGCGACGTCCGGTCCGCCGAGCTCCTCGGCCACCTCCCGGGCGCCCTCGAGGTTGCGGTCGGCCACGACGACGCAGGCGCCCTCCGCGGCCAGCCGCTCGGCGATCGCCTTGCCGATCCCGGACGCCGCGCCCGTGACGAGCGCGACGCGGGTGGCGAGCGGCTTGGGCCTCGGGAGGCGCTGGAGCTTGGCCTCCTCCAGCGCCCAGTACTCGATGCGGAACTTCTCCGACTCGGGGATCGGGGCGTACGTGGAGATGGCCTCGGCGCCGCGCATGACGTTGATCGCGTTGACGTAGAACTCGCCCGCGACGCGCGCGGTCTGCTTGTCCTTGCCGAAGGAGAACATCCCGACGCCGGGCACGAGCACGATCGCCGGGTCGGCGCCGCGCATGGCCGGGGAGCCGGCGTCGGCGTGCCGGTCGTAGTACGCGGCGTAGTCCTCGCGGTAGGCGGCGTGCAGCTCCCGCAGGCGGGCGACGGCGTCCTCGAGCGTGGCGTCGGCCGGTAGGTCGAGGACAAGCGGCTTGACCTTCGTCCGCAGGAAGTGGTCGGGGCACGAGGTGCCGAGCTCGGCCAGCGGCCCGAGCTTCTCCCGGGAGAGGAGCTCCAGGACGACGTCGGAGTCGGTGAAGTGGCCGACCTGCGGCCGGTCCGTGCTCGCCAGGCCCCGGACGACGGGGGCGAGCGCTGCGGCGCGGGCGCGCCGGACGTCGTCGGGAAGGGGGTCGTTCCCGGCGACGACGGCACCGAAGGGGTGGCGTCCCTCGCTGGTGAGGCGCTCGGTGCGCTCGGCGATGAAGCGCTCCGCGGTGCGGATGATCTCCAGCGAGCTGGCCTCGCACTCCTCGCTCGTCTCCCCCCACGCGGTGATGCCGTGCCCGCCGAGGACGCAGCCGATGGCCTGCGGGTTGGCGCGCTGGACCTCGGCGATGTCGAGGCCGAGCTGGAAGCCGGGACGCCGCCACGGCACCCACACGACGCGGTCGCCGAAGCACTCGCGGGTGAGGGCCTCGCCGTCGGCGGCGGTGGCCAGCGCGATGCCGGAGTCGGGGTGGAGGTGGTCGACGTGCGCGACCTCGACCAGCCCGTGCATCGCGGTGTCGATGCTCGGGGCCGCCCCGCCCCTGCCGTGCAGGCAGTAGTCGAAGGCGGCCACCATCTCGTCCTCCCGCTCCACGCCCGGGTAGACGTCGACGAGCGCCCGGAGGCGGTCGAGGCGCAGCACGGCGAGGCCCTTCTCGGTGAGGGTGCCGAGGTCGCCCCCGGAGCCCTTGACCCAGCACAGCTCGACCGGTGCGTTGGTCACGGGGTCCGTGGCGGTGCCCTTCGCGGAGGTGTTGCCGCCGGCGTAGTTCGTGTTGCGCGCGTCGGCGCCGAGGCGGTTGGAGCGGGCGATGAGGTCGGACGGGGTGGTCACGGAGCTCTCCAGGGACGTCGGGTACGGGAGGACAGGTCAGGCGCCCCAGCCGGCCTGGGTGCCGCCGACGCGGTCGTCGGCGATCTGCTCGAGGTAGCCGCTGGCGGCGAAGGCGGCCATGGGGTCCTCGGGCAGGTCGCGCTCGGTGCGCCACTGCGCGAGCTGGGGGCGGACGTCGGTCCAGAAGGCGTCCATGAGGATGCCGTTGGCGGCCAGCACGTCGTCGCCGGTCTGCGCCTCGGCGAGGGCGGCGTGGTCCACCTGGAGCGCCTTGAGCACGGCCTCCTGGACGTTGAGGACCGAGCGGATCTGCCCGGGGATCTTCGCCTCGATGTTGTGGCACTGGTCGAGCATGAAGGCGACCGTGGACCGTGGACCAAGCCCGCCGCCGCGCGCCACCTCGACCATGATCCGGAAGAGCTGGAACGGGTCGGCGGCACCGACCATGAGGTCGTCGTCGGCGTAGAAGCGGGAGTTGAAGTCGAAGGCACCCAGCCGTCCGAGGCGGAGCAGCTGCATGACGATGAACTCGATGTTCGTGCCGGGAGCGTGGTGACCGGTGTCGAGGCAGACGACGGCGCGCTCCCCCAGCCCGACGACCTGGGCGTAGGCCGTCCCCCAGTCCGGCACGTCGGTGTGGTAGAACGCCGGCTCGAAGAACTTGTACTCCAGGACGAGCCGTTGCTCCGCACCCAGCTGGGAGTAGACCTCCGCGAGCGACTCGGCGAGCGCGTCCTGGCGGGCACGGAGGTCGTCCTGCCCGGGGTAGTTCGTGCCGTCGGCGAGCCAGATCTTCAGGTCGCGGGAGCCGGTGGCGGCCATGACCTCCAGGCACTGGAGGTGGTGGTCGATCGCCGTGCGCCGGGTCGCCCGGTCGCGGGAGGCGAGCGACCCGAACTTGAAGTCCTCGCTCTGGAAGGTGTTGGAGTTGACGGTGCCCAGCCGCATCCCGAGGTCCTCGGCGTGGCGCCGCAGGTGCCCGTAGTCCTCGACGGTGTCCCACGGGATGTGCAGCGCGACGGTCGGTGAGCCGCCGGTGTGACGGTGCACCTGGGCGGCGTCCGCGATCTTCTCGTACGGGTCGCGGGGCACCCCCGGCTGGGGGAAGACCTTGAAGCGGGTGCCGGAGTTCGCGAAGGCCCACGACGGCAGCTCGATCTCCAGCTGCGTGAGGGTGGCGAGGGCGTCGGTGAGAGCGGGACGCGGGCGAGCCGAGGTGGTCACGACTGTGCTCCTTCGGTGGTCATGGGCTGGGGACGCACCGGAAGCCCGTTGGTGCGGAGCTGGTCCTCGAGGGAGAAGACCTCCTCGAGGACGGTGAACCCGCGGTCGGGGCTGCCCTCGGAGACGAAGAACTGCTCCATCTCGGCCTGCCAGCGCGCGTTGACCTCGGTGGCGGCCATGGCGGCCCGGGCGGCGTCGTAGTCCTCGGTCTGCAGGTGCCCGACGAGGAGGCCGTCCGGGGAGAGGTAGAGCGAGTAGTTCCGCCACCCGCTGTCGCGCAGCGCCTCGAGCATCTCCGGCCACACGGCGGCGTGGCGCCGCTTGTACTCCTCCAGGCGGTCGGGCCGCACTCTGGATATCAGGCAGACACGCATCCTCGCGCCTCCGGTGTCGCGCGGGCCGGACCCGCTATGAATCGTTTCATAGAAAACTCTACGGTCGGCGTCAGCGACTGTCAACGGAGCGGAATCCGGGACCGCGAAAAGGTGGGCGTCCGACACTCGCGCGTGAATCGTTTCACGACACCGCCTTTCGCACGTAGCATCGGAGTCGCGCACGCACACCGAAGGGCCGACCATGACCGCTACCCAGCTCCCCCGCAGGCGGAGGGCGAGCATCTCGGACGTCGCCCGGCTGGCCGGCGTGTCGGTCGGCACGGTGTCCAACGTGCTCAACCGGCCGGAGCACGTCGCCGAGCGCACCCGGACGAGGGTCGAGCAGGCCATCGAGGAGCTCTCCTTCGTCCGCAACGCTTCCGCCCGGCAGCTGCGCGAGGGCTCCGTCCGCACCGTGGGAGCGGTCCTCCTGGACGTCGCCAACCCCTTCTTCACCGAGATGGCCCGCGGCGTCGAGGACCGCCTGACCGACGACGACTACGCCCTCATGCTCGGCAGCTCGGACGAGGACCCGGACCGGGAGAAGCGGTTCCTCCGCCTGTTCGAGGAGCACGGCGTCCACGGCATGCTCGTCACGCCGACTCGCGGCAGCACCCTGGACGCTCTCCTCCGCCTGCGGGACCGGGGCGTCCAGGTCGTGCTGCTCGACCACCGGAGCCCCGAACCGACGCTGCCGTCGGTGGCCGTGGACGACGTCCAGGGCGCCGCGCTGGCCACCCGTCACCTCCTCGGCCAGGGCCACGAGCGGATCGCCTTCCTCAACGGGCCGGCACGCATCCGGCAGTGCGTCGACCGGCACGACGGAGTGCGGACGGCCCTCGTCGAGGCGGGGCGCGACCCCGCGGACTCACTCGTCGAGATCACCCTCGACGCACTCAACGCGAGCAACGGCGCGCAGGGCATGGCACGTCTGCTCGACCTGCCGGGCCCACCGGTCACCGCGACCTTCTGCGTCAACGACTTCACCGCCCTGGGGGCGCTGCGCTGCCTGCGCCAGCGCGGGCTGCAGGTCCCCGAGGACATGGCCATGGTCGGGTACGACGACGTCGTCTTCGCCTCCGAGCTGCTCACGCCGCTCACGTCCGTGCGGCAGCCCACCCACGAGCTCGGCTGGCGCGCAGCCGACCTCCTGCTCGGCGACCAGCCGCCCGAGCAGCTGCTCTTCCAGCCCGAGCTCGTCGTGCGGGCCTCGAGCGTGACGCCCTGACCACCCCGGCAGCCGGCCACGTCGGCCGTCCGTGCCCCAGCTCCCGACCCGAGAGGTGACCGTGACCGATCCAGCGACCGACCCCCGCACCGACACCCCACCCGGCGCTCCGGCCGACCACCGCTGGCCCACCGGCGTCGTCGGCCTCGGGTACGGCGGCGACTACAACCCCGAGCAGTGGCCGCTCGAAACCCAGCTCGAGGACGTCGAGCTCATGCAGCAGGCCGGGGTCAACCTCGTGTCCGTGGCGATCTTCGCGTGGGCGACGATCGAGCCGCGCGAGGGCGAGTACCACTTCGACTGGCTCGACGACGTCCTGGACCGGCTCCACGCCGCCGGCATCCGGGTGGCACTGGCGACGGCGACGGCCTCACCGCCGCCGTGGCTCACCGCCCGCCACCCCGAGATCCTCCCCCGGCTCGCGGACGGCACCGTGCTCTGGCAGGGCGGACGGCAGGCCTACTCCGTCACCCACCCCGTCTTCCGCCGGTACGCGACGGCGATGGCGGCGCGGATCGCCGAGCGGTACGCCGACCACCCGGCGCTGGCGCTGTGGCACATCGACAACGAGATCGGCTGCCACGTCCCGCGGGACTACTCCGACGCCGCCGCTGCGGCCTTCCGCGACTGGCTGCGTGCGCGGTACGGCACCGTCGACGCCCTCAACGACGCGTGGGGCACCGCGTTCTGGTCCCAGCGCTACGGCGACGTCGCCGACGTCCTGCCGCCCTTCACGGCGCCGACCTATCCCAACCCGACTCAGCAGCTGGACTTCGACCGGTTCTCCTCCGACGCGATGCTCGACTACTACCGGGACCTTCGGGACGCGGTGCGGCAGCACACCCCGCACGTGCCGGTGACGACGAACTTCATGACGTCGACGTCGACGAAGGGGATGGACTACTTCGGCTGGGCGCGCGAGGTCGACGTCGTCGCCACCGACCACTACACGGTTGCCGCCGACGAGGAGCGCGAGGTCGAGCTCGCGCTGTCCGCCGACCTCACCCGCGGGGTCGCCCGCGGAAGGCCGTGGATCCTGATGGAGCACTCGACCTCCGCCGTCAACTGGCAGCCGCGCAACCGGCCCAAGGCCCCGGGTGAGATGCTGCGCAACTCCCTCGCGCACGTCGCCCGCGGCGCGGACTCGGTGATGTTCTTCCAGTGGCGCCAGTCCGTCGCCGGGGCCGAGAAGTACCACTCGGCGATGGTGCCCCACGCCGGGACGGACTCCGAGGTCTGGCGAGGCACCCTCGGTCTCGGCCGGGCGCTCGAGGCGCTCGCCGAGGTGCGCGGCTCGCGGGTGCGCGCCGACGTCGCGCTGGTCTTCGACTACGAGGCGTGGTGGGCGGTGGAGCTCGACTCCCACCCCAGCGTC
This sequence comes from Georgenia sp. H159, assembly GCF_035607575.1. Classification (NCBI taxonomy): domain Bacteria; kingdom Bacillati; phylum Actinomycetota; class Actinomycetes; order Allobogoriellales; family Allobogoriellaceae; genus Georgenia; species Georgenia sp. H159. The sequence continues at coordinate 60,582 of NZ_JAYDZY010000007.1, forward strand.
GACGTCACCTACGTCGACCGGATGAGGGCGTACCACCGCGAGCTCTGGCGGCGCGGGGTCACGGTGGACGTCGTCGAGCCGGGGGCCGACCTCACCGGCTACCGCCTGGTCCTCGTCCCCACGCTCTACCTCGTCCGCGACGAGCACGCCGCGGCAATCACGCGGGCGGCCGAGGACGGCGCCACGGTCGTCGTCACCTACTTCTCGGGGATCGTGGACGAGCACGACCACGTCCGGCCGGGCGGCTACCCGGGTGCGTTCCGTGAGCTGCTCGGCGTGCGCACCGAGGAGTTCGCACCGCTGCTCGCCGGGGAGCAGGTCGCCCTCGACGACGGGACGTCGGTCAGCGTGTGGACCGAGAAGGTGCACCTCGCCGGCGCGACGGCGGTCCGCACGCTGGCCTCCGGTCCGCTCGCCGGCACTCCCGCCCTCACCCGCCGCACCGTCGGGTCCGGCGCCGCGTGGTACGAGGCCGCGCGTCTCGACGACGTGGCGCTCAGCCGCCTCGTGGACGCGCTTCTCGGCGAGACGAGGGTGCAGCCGGCCGCGGCCGCCCCGCCCGGCGTCGAGGTCGTGCGCCGCCACGGGGAGCAGCACTCCTACCTGTTCGTCCTCAACCACACCGACGCCGAGCACCGCGTGCCGGCCGACGGCACCGACCTGCTCACCGGGACCACCCACCAGGGCGAGGTGCCCGTGCCCGCGTGGGGCGCCGTCGTCGTCCGGGAGGGCTGAGCACACACCGACGGCGCTGCCCTGCCCCGAGGGGCGGGAGCAGCGCCGTCGGCGCGTCGGGCTACCTGATGAGGGCGAGGATCACCGTGGCCTGCTCGCGCAGGTCGTCCCGCGCCTCATCCGCGAGTGTGTCGGGACGCTTGGGGTTGTCCAGGTGCCGCGTGCACGTTGCACGCAGCAACGGCGATGACGTCCGTCCACCGCTCGACCCGGCACTCCCCGCCGCTTCGTGACCGGCGGCAACGACGGTGCCGTCCCAACGGCAACCGATCGAGTGACGCCTCCCGGCTGCGAGTACACGGCCAGCTGCTCGCATGTCGCCCTCCTCGCGGGCCGTCGCCGATGACCTCACCGCACTGCGGCAGCTGCGGACAAGGGCGATGGGAACGCCGCAGGTTACGGCACCTGGGCAACCGAGGCGAAGCTCCGCGTCCGCGCCGAGGTCAGCGCCGCGTCGATGAACGCGGCGGCCGCGGCCGCCTGCCGACCGGGCGCCGGGTTCACCGCGCGACCGGCGATGACGTCGGCGAAGGTCCGGGCCGGCTGCCACGTCCGCTGCGGCTCCTCGTGGGCGGCCGCGATGGTCACGTCGACGCCGTCGGAGCGGCGGAGCACCGACCGTCCGGACATCATGTCCTGGTCGAGGACGCCGCGGGTGCCCAGGTACCGCACGACGTGGCGCTCTCCCCTGGCGGGACCGGCCATCCCGCTCGAGCTGACCACCCCCGTACCGCCGCCGGTGAAGCGGAAGGCGGCGACGTCGTCGACGTCGACCTCCTGCCCCCGGTTGTCGACCAGTGCCGCGACCTCGGCGACCTGCCGGTCGGTGACCCAGCAGACCATGCCCATGACGTGGGTGAGCTGCGTGTGCGCCTGTCCCCCGCCGGCCGCGGCGCCGTAGCTCTCCGGGTGCTGGTCCTCGGGGGCGTCGTCCGCGTCGGGGTCGGCCTCCTCCGCGCACACGAAGAGCGAGCCGGTCCCCGAGCTGAACTCCGCCATCACCTGGACGAGCTCGCCGATGTCGGACTGCACGGCTTCGCGGACCAGCGCGGCCGCCGGCGTGTACTGGTCGGTGTACCCCACCGCGAGGTGCAGGCCCGCCCCCTCGGCCCGGGTGACGAGGTCGATGGCGTCCTGCGCCGTCGTCGTCAACGGCTTCTCCACGAAGACGTGCCAGCCCAGGTCCAGCGCCCGCGCGGCGACGTCCCGGTGCGTCGCGTGGGGTGTGGCGACGAGGACGCCGTCGACGTCCAGCGCGCTCAGGTCCGCTACGTCGCTGACGACCTCGGGGACGCCGTGCGTGTCGGCGAGCTCGCGCGCCCGGTCCCGCTGCGCGTCGCACAGCGCCACCAGCCGGGCGCCGTCGTACGCGGCAAGGGAGGGGACGTGGTGGTTCGCCGACCACCAGCCCGCTCCGACGACGGCCAGCCGCGGCGCCGTCATGCCCGCCTCTCCGCGCGGTACTCGACGGCGACGACCGCCAGGCAGAGCAGCCCGGGGACGATGAACACCAGCGGGGTCAGCATCCACACCATGACGCCGCACAGGGCGACGGCGGTGAGGAGCAGCGCGGACCCGGCCGGGTCCGTGGCCGAGGCGAGGGCGGCGGACCGCAGGGTCTCGCGCCAGCTCCGCTGCCGGGACCAGGACCCCGTCGCCCGCAGCACGACGACGACGGCGCTCCCGGCCACCACGGCGCTCACCACCTGGACAAGCGTGCCACCCGGCAGCACCCCGGACGCCGCGATCGCGCTGTTGAGGTCGAGCACGACGAGCAGCCCGACGATCGCCAGGGAGACGAGCCACCCGCCGGACCGCAGCGCCCCACGGACGTCGGCCCACAGGTCGGCCAGCGTGTCCGGCCGTCCCTCGAGGTGGCGGCGCAGGTGTGCCGCACCGGCGGCAAGGGCGGGCACCAGAGTCACGAGCGGCACGCTGAGCAGGCACAGCACCATGCCGGTGAGCAGCACCTCGCTGAAGAACGCGAAGCCCCCGTGCAGCAGCCTGCGCTGGTTCACCGCTGTCGCTCCCATGCTCAGCCCTTGAGGCCCTGGGTGGCGACGCCCTCGACGATGTGGCGCTGGAACAGGATGAAGAACAGCAGCACCGGCACGAGCGCGAGGACCGCCATGGCCATCTGCGCACCGTAGTCCGAGACGCTGGTCTGGTCGACGAACAGGCGCAGCGCGATCGGCAGCGTCGCCAGGCTCGGGTCCTTGAGGTAGAGCAGCGGACCGAAGAAGTCGTTCCAGCTCCAGATGAAGGAGAAGATCGACGCGGTCACCAGCGCCGGCTTCATCAGGGGCAGCATGATCGAGGTGAAGATCCGCACGTGCCCGGCCCCGTCGATGCGCGCCGCCTCGTCGAGCTCGCGGGGCAGGTTGCGCATGAACTGGACCATGAGGAAGACGAAGAACGCGTCCGTCGCGAGGAACTTGCCGAGCACCAGCGGGACGAAGGTGTTCACCAGGCCGAGCTCGTTGAACACGATGTACTGCGGGATGATCACGACGTGGAACGGCAGCAGCAGCGTGCCGATCATCAGCGCGAACCACAGGTTGCGGCCGGGGAAGCTCAGCCGGGCGAAGGCGTAGGCCGAGACGGACGAGGAGAACAGCACTCCCACGACGGTGAGGACGGCGAGCACCACGGAGTTCTGGACGAAGGTCCAGAACGACACCCCGCCGATGCCCTGGAGCGCGGTGAGGTAGTTCTGCGTCGAGCCGTCGGCCGGGATGAGGCTGACGTTGCCGACGATGTCGTTCGAGGGCTTGAAGGACGACATGAGCATCCACAGGCCCGGGTAGAGGACGACGGCGGTGAGCGCCAGCATCATGAGGTTGAACAGGATCCGCTTGCCCGTCCGGCGGGGCCGGCGGCGCTCAGCCCGCTCGCCCCCGGGCGCGGGCACGGGGGCCGCGATGGTCGTTGCCGTACTCACTTGGACTCCCCGCTGTAGTGCACCCAGACCCGCGAGCTGCGGAACAGGCCGGCCGTGATGAGGCCGACGACGACGACGAGCACCCACGCCATGGCCGACGCGTAGCCCATGTCGAACTGCGCGAAGCCCTTGATGTAGAGGTAGAGCGTGTAGAACAGCGTCGAGTCCGCGGGACTTCCGGTGCCGTTGGAGATGATGAACGCCGAGGCGAAGATCTGGAACGCGTTGACGGTCTCGAGCAGGAGGTTGAAGAAGAGCACCGGCGAGAGCATGGGGATGGTGATCTGGAGGAACTTGCGCACCGACCCCGCGCCGTCGACCGAGGCCGCCTCGTAGAGCTCGGACGGGATCTGCTTGAGGCCGGCGAGGAAGATGACCATCGGCGCACCGAACTGCCAGACCGTCAGCAGGATGAACATCGGCATCGTCTTGCTCGGGTCACCGACCCAGCCGCCCCAGTCGAGACCCACCGAGCGGCCCATCCGGTCGACGATGCCCTCGTCGATGAACATCGCCTTCCACACGATGGCCACGGAGACGCTCGCCCCGATGAGCGAGGGCGCGTAGAACACCGAGCGGTAGAAGCCGCTGCCCCCGAGCTTGGTGTTGAGGAGCATCGCCACGGCCAGGGCGGCCGCCAGCTTGATGGGTGTCCCGAGGAACACGTAGATGGCGGTCACCTTCGCCGAGGTGAGGTAGCGCGGGTCGGAGAACATCCGCTCGAAGTTCTCCAGACCGATCCACTGCGGCGGGGAGAAGAGGTCGTAGTCGGTGAAGGCCAGGTACAGCGAGGCCAGCATCGGGACGGCCGTCAGCGCGAAGAAGCCGATCAGCCATGGACTGAGGAACGCGTACCCCGCCCTGGTCTCCCGGACCAGCGGCCGCCTGCGCGTGCGCGCGGGCGGCCGCGGGACGGTGACCTGGGGAGGAAGCGCCTCGGTGGGCTGTGCCACGAGTCATTCCCCTCGTTGCGGTGAGTTGGTCAGCTGAGCAGCTGCTCGGCCTCGGCGAACCACTGGTCGACGAACTCGTCCACGGTGATCGTGCCGAGCCCGAGCTCCTCGGAGAGACGCAGGTAGGTCGCCTCCAGCGCACCGAAGCCCTCGACGGGCTGCGGGACCGTGGCGGTGATGTCGTCCGCCACCGACTCCTCGTAGTCGGCGACCAGGGCGTCGGCGCCCTCGAGCGTCACGCCCTCGCGCTGCTCCTCGGAGGCCGGCAGGCCGCGGCTGGTGCCGAAGATGCCACCGACCTCGGGGTCGTTGGTGAGGAAGTCGACGAGGAGCGCAGCCGCCTCCGGCGCCTCGGTGTTCGCGGCGACCGAGAGGAACATCGCGGGCTTGCTGAACAGCGCCTTCTCACCGTCCTCGCTCGACGGCGGGACGAGCAGGCCCATGTCCTCGGTGCCGCTGTCGGCGATGGCGAGGGAGATCATGTTGTCCCAGTTGAACTCGGTGGCCACCTGGTTGTTGGTGAACCCGGTCTTCGGCGCGAGCTGGATCGTGCGGTCCGTGGGGAAGGTGAGCGCGCCCTCGCGGAGGTCGGCGGTGGAGTTCAGCCACTCGGCCATGTCCTCCTTGGTGAACGCGATGCCCTCGTCGTTGAACACCTCGTTGCCCTGCTGGGTCATGTACAGGGCGAACATCCAGAACACGCCGGTGTAGTCCATGCCGCCGTAGAGCTGGGGGTCGGCGGTGGCGCCGGCCTCGGAGGCGGTGGTGATCCACTCGTTGTACTCGGACCACGTGTAGTCCTCCGAGGGGAGCTCCACACCGAGGCTGTCGAGGACGGTCTGGTTGTAGTGCAGGGAGAGCACGTTCGTCCCGGTGGGGATCGCGTAGGTGCCCTCGGCGAGCTCGCCCGAGGCGAGGACGGTCTCGTCGATGGTCGAGACGTCGATGTACTCCTCGAGGTAGGGCTCGAGGTCGAGGAGCTGGTTCCGCTGACCGAACTGCCGCAGGTAGGACAGGTCCATCTGGATGATGTCGGGGAGGCTCGAGCTGGCCGCCTCGGTCGCGCGTGCCGGCCAGTAGTCGCCCCACGCGGCGAAGTTCAGCTGCACGTCGATGTTGGGGTACTCCTCGTTGAAGAGCTCGATCGACTGCTGGTAGCGCTCGGCCCGGTCGTCGTTGCCCCAGATGGTCATCGACAGGGTGACGGGCTCCTCGGTGTCGAACTCGTCGGCGGGCGGGGCGTCCTGCCCCTCGCTGTCGCCACCGCCACAGGCGGCGAGCAGGAGTGCGGAGGCGGCCAGTGCCGCCGGGATCGTCATTGCTCTGCGCTTCATCGGTGAGCCTCTCTGCTCTCGGGCACCCGGACTGACGGCGGTGCCGTGCGGGTTCTCAACACCGTAGGTGAATCGGTACAAACGAGTCTAGCGACGAGACTGAATCGTTACAAGAGGTCGACGCAGGGATGGTGTCGGGCGCGGTCGTACCCAGCAGGCACTGAGCGCCGCCGTGGTCAGCGCGCGTGGCGCGTCGATGCCGAGCCATCGCGCTCGGGTCACGCGGTGAACCGGTCGACTCCGGCGGGTTGTAGCGTTGCGTCGACAACGACGAAGGGACGGCGATGGCTGGCACGCGGGCGAGCATCCGGGACGTCGCGTCCCTGGCCGGGGTGTCGGTCGGCACGGTGTCCAACGTGCTCAACCACCCCGACCGCGTCTCCCCCGGCACCCGCGACAGGGTGACGTCGGCCGTGGAGAAGCTCGGCTTCGTCCGCAACGAGTCGGCGCGTCAGCTGCGGGCCGGTACGAGCGGGATGATCGGGCTGGTCGTCCTCGACGCCGGGAACCCGTTCTTCACCGACGTCGCATTCGGTGCCGAGGAGGTCATCACCGACGCCGGCTACTCCCTCATGCTCGCGAACAGCGGTGAGGACCCGGGCCGGGAGGCGCGCCACCTCGGCCTGTTCGAGCGCATCCGCGCGGAGGGTGTACTTGTCTCCCCCGTCGACGCGGGCGGCGCCGCCCTCACCCGGCTGCGTGAGCGGGGCGTGCCCGTCGTGCTCGTCGACAGGGGCACCGAGCTCACCCACGAGTGCTCGGTCGCCGTGGACGACATCGCCGGCGGCCGGCTCGCGACGAGCCACCTGCTGGAGCAGGGGCACCAGCGCATCGCCGTCATCGGTGGGCCGGAGTCGCTGCGCCAGGTGACCGAGCGACGGGCCGGCGCCCAGGAGGCGGTCGCCGGGTACGCCGACGGCGACGGGCGCTGGGCACGGCTCGAGCTCCTCCCGACGACGGCGCTCACCATCGCCGAGGGACGACGCGTCGGCACCGAGCTGGCCGCGCGCACGGCCGACGAGCGCCCGACCGGCCTGTTCGCGCTCAACGACCTCCTCGCGCTCGGGCTGCTCCAAAGCATCACCCTCGCGGGGCTGCGCGTGCCGGAGGACGTCGCCATCGTCGGCTACGACGACATCGCGTTCGCTGCGGCAGCGACGATCCCCCTCAGCTCGGTGCGGCAGCCGCGCGCGGACCTGGGCCGCCGCGCCGCGGAGCTGCTGCTCGAGGAGGTGCGGCCGCCGACCGGCGACGGTCAGCAGCACGAACACCAGCACGTCGTGTTCGCACCCGAGCTGGTCGCCCGGGCCTCGACGCTGGGCCGGGAGTAGGCACCTCCCCGCATCGCCGGGGCGGTGCGCGAGGCGCGCGTCAGGTCGCACCTCGCACGACCCGCGGCCGGTGCGACGACGTGCCGCTTCCGCGCTCGTGCACGGCCGACAGCGGCTCAGAACGGCGGTCGGTCCGCGAAGGCGTCCCGGGCTCGTGCGTCCCCGGGGAGCGTTCCGCGGCCGAGCGGCGTGACGCGCCCGGTGCGGTCACGCAGGTAGTGGTGCCCCGTGGGGGTGGTCCACTGGAAGCTGCCACCGCCGAGGTGGCGGAGCCGGAAGGCACCGACGGTCTTGACGAGGTGCTCGCCGGTGCACATGGACCCCAGGTTGTCGGCGCTCGTGACTCCGCCGAACTCCCAGGCGTCGATGTGGTCGAGCTGGCAGGACTGTGCCGGCACCGAGCACCCGGGGCACACACACGTGCGGTCGCGGTTGCGCACGAAGTCGGCGATCGCAGCCGGCGGTCGGTAGCGGGTGCGGCCGACGTCGAGCAGCTCCCCGGACAGCGGGTCGGTGACCAGCCGCTGCCACGTGCCACCGCTGTAGGCGAGCGCTTGGGCCACATCGGGCGTGATCGGCCCGTAGCCGTCGAGCTCCGCCACCTCGACGGGTGGGCCGTGGTGCCAGTCCTCGGGGAAGCCGTAGTCGTCGGGCGGGTCGTCCGGCGCCGGTGGTTCGCCACCGGTCGGTGGTGAGCCGCCGCCACTCCCCGGCAGCGACCCCGCGGCGCCGTTCCGGGCAGAGCTCTCCCCCGTGGCCCCGTTCCGGGCAGAGCCCTCCCCCGTGGCCTGTCCGGAGTCTCGCAGGGGCTGGACGAGCACCGAGAGCGGTACGACGACCTTGATCTGCGCCCGACGGCCCCCGATCCCTCCGATCGGCATGTGCGGGGTGCGCAGGAAGGAGTTCCCGGTGTGCATGACGGGGTTGTCGGAGGGAGCCGGCGCGGCGCCGGTGGGCGGCGGGTCTGCGCTCGCTCCGCCCCCAGTGGACGTCGGTTCAGCGCTGTCTCCTGGCTGAACGGACGCACTGTCCGTGCGGCCCTCGCCATCCGCACTGCCTCCGCGGTCCGCGCTGCCCTCGACGTGCACACCGTCCGCGCTCGTCTCGGCATCCGCGCCCTCCACGCCGTCCGCGCTCGTCTCGGCGTCCGCGCCGTCCGCGCCGTCCGCGCCGTCCACGCCGTCCACGCCGTCCGCGCTGCTCGCGAGGCCTCCGCCGTCCGCACTGCCCTCGGCCTCGACAGCACCGGTGACCTCATGGTCCGGAATGCTGTGGCGCTCCGGCGGCGCCCCGATGAAGCCGTGGTCGAGGGCGCCGTGGCCCAGGAGGGCGAGGGCGTCGGCGCGGAGCTGGTCGATCGTGCGGGTGTCGCCCGCGGCCCTTGCGGTCCGTGCGGCGGCCTCGAGCGCGAGGTCGAGCCCGGCGGCGTCGGTGGCCGGCAGGACGGCGGAGATCGCCGACATGCCGTCCGGGAGGGGCCGGGGATGGTTCACCCGCCGCTTCTCGCGGGCCTGCCTGTGCCGAGCGGTTGCCCTGTGCGGGTCGATCGAGATGATCGCCCTGCTGACGGCCTGCTCCACCTGGGTGACCGTCTGGTGGCCGGCGTCGGGCAGGACGACCTGCTGCACCTCCCAGGCGACGTCGGGTGGCTGGTCCTTCAGCAGCCGCGCGATGGCGCTCGCCTTGGCGTTGTCGATCCGCCCCTCCTGCAGTGCTGCGCCGGTGTCCTCCAGCGTGGTGGCGAACAGGTGGGCGTTGTCGACCATCCGCTGTGCCGCGAACTTGGAGATACCCAGCCGCGGTGCGAGCTCGTGTGCCGCCACGTTGACGACGTACTCACCGCTCGGCCGGACCCCGCGCGGGTTGAGCAACGGCCGACGGGCGAGGTGACCGGTGAGCTCGGTCATCCGGTGGTGCGCCCAGGCGGCGAGGCGCTGGTAGCCGGCGATGGCCTCGACCAGGTGGTACTCGTCGAGCTCGCGCGGATCGATGCTCTCGAGCTCGGCGGCGAGGAGCAGTCCGGGTTCGATGGTGGCCAGCAGCTCGCTGGGCACGTGCTCCGGCGCTGCGTCCCCGTCGAGCTCCGGTCCGGCGTCCAGGCCCGCGAGCCAGTACTCGAGCCATGGCGGTTCCTCGGCGACCGGTTCGGACTCCAGTGGGTCGGGCGGCAGCGGCGGGAGCTCGGGCCACTCGGCGACGTCGACGGCGGCCCGACGTTCCGCGGTGAGCCCGGGCGTCGAGCCGCCCCGTGTCACCCTCGCCTCGTCGTCCGGTCCCACACTCTCCACCTCCCTCGGTGTCTGCTGCCAGGCTATCGGCGAGCACTGACATCGCCGTCGTGCTCGCTCTTTGCCGCGATCCGCACTCGCGCACACCCATCCACGAGCACACTGGGTCCATGGCCTCCGACCTCCTCCTGGGACCGATGCTCCGGCGCGTCGACGGCGACATGGCGACGGTGTGGGTGGAGACCACCTCAACCGCGACGGTCACCCTCCGCCTCCTCCCCGACGACCACGACGACGGCGCGCGCTCCTGGTCCGCCCCCACCTTCGCCGTCCACGGGCACCACTACGCCCTGCTCGAGGTGACGGGACTCAGCCCCGGCGAGCGCGTGCCCTACGAGGTCCTCGTCGACGACGTCGTCCGCTGGCCGGAACCCGGCTCCCCCTTCCCGGCGAGCACGATCGGCGCGCCCGCCCACGCGGGACCGGTACGTCTCGCGTTCGGCTCGTGCCGGACGAGCGTCCCGCACGACGTCACCCATCACGTGAGCCACGGCGTCGACGCGCTGCGGACCTTCGCGCTCGCCGTCGCCGACGGCGACCCGGGTCCTCTCGGGACCCCACCGGACCTGCTGCTCCTCCTCGGCGACCAGGTCTACGCCGACGCCACGTCGGCGGAGATGCAGGAGTTCATCGCCGCGCGACGCGACATCACCGAGGAGCCCGGCGACGAGCTGGCCGACTACGAGGAGTACGCCCACCTCTACGGCCTGGCCTGGGGCGAGCCCGCGCTGCGCTGGCTCTTCTCGTGGCTGCCGTCGCTCATGATCTTCGACGACCACGACGTCCGGGACGACTGGAACACGTCCGCCGAGTGGCGCCGGCAGATGGAGGCCACGAGCTGGTGGCACGGGCGGATCGTCGCCGGCCTCGGCTCGTACTGGGTCTACCAGCACCTCGGGAACCTCTCCGCCGCCGAGCGCGCGGAGGACCCGCTGTGGCGTGAGCTGCAGCGTCGCCAGGAGGCGGAGCCGGACGTCGAGGTGGACCTCACCGACGACGTCGACGCGTTCGCCGACCGCGCAGACCAGGAACCGGGGACCTACCGGTGGAGCTACACGCACCGGCTGGGTGACTCCCGGCTCGTCGTCGTCGACTCCCGCGCTGCCCGCACCCTCGAGCGCGGCAACCGCTCGATGCTCGACGACGCGGAGATGGCCTGGCTCGACGAGCAGCTCACCGGCGACGTCGAGCACCTCCTCGTGGCGATCTCCCTGCCGTTCCTCCTGCCGATGGGGCTGCACCGCATCGAGGCCCTCAACGAGGCCATGGCGGAGGGCCGGGTGGCGCCCCGTCTCACCGGGGTCGCCGAGCGGGTGCGACAGGAGCTGGACCTCGAGCACTGGGCCGCCTTCACCGACGCCTTCACCACGGTGGCCCACATGGTCACCGAGGTGGCCGACGGGCAGCGCGGGGCCCCACCGGCGTCCGTGCTCTTCCTCTCCGGTGACGTGCACTTCTCCTACGTCACCGAGGTGGACCGCGAGTCCGGGTCACGGATGCTCCAGCTCGTCTGCTCCCCCGTCCGCAACCCCCTTCCCCGCGCGCTGCGGGCCTTCGCCGCGTTCGGGTCGCACGCGGCGCGGCCGGTCGGGGCCCTGTTCCTGCGCTGGGCGAAGATCCCCGAGCCCCCGTGGCGCTGGCACGGCATCGCCGGACCCTGGTTCGACAACAACCTCGCCGTGCTCGAGATCGACGGCGAGGACCTGCGCACGGTCTGGCTCGGCGGCCGGCTGGTCGGCGGCCCGGACGACAGACCCGACCTCGACATCGTCGCGGACCTCGCCCTCGACGTGCCGCCCGCCGGGACGGCGCACCAGCGCCCCCTCGCCCGGGTGCACCCCGACAGGCGGCGGGGTTTCGTCGGCCGGCTCCGCCGCCGCCTGACCCGCCACCGCTAAGACGCGCGCAGCACCGCCGTCCCCCGACCCCACGGCATCGACGGCGACCACCGCCCCGCGCCGCCGCCTACGCTGGTCCCAGCCGCACGAGGAGGTCGCGATGGACGAGGACTGGACCCGCGTCGCGCTTCCCGACGGCGAGCTCGAGGTCCTCGACATCGGCACCGGTGAGCCCCTGCTGCTCGTCCAGACGGCGCAGGTCGCGGACGAGCTGCTGCTGGTCGGCCGTCTCCTCGCGCGCGAGCACCGCGTGGTGCTCACCCATCGCCGCGGCTACGCGGGGAGCAGCCCGACGGCGGGAGCCGGCTCGGTCCGCAGGGACGCGGCCGACTGCGTCGTGCTTCTCGACGCGCTCGGGATCGGCCGGGCCCACGTCGTCGGGCTCTCCTACAGCGGAGCGGTGGCCCTCGAGCTCGCGTTGCGGTGGCCCGATCGGGTCCACACGCTGTCGCTCGTCGAGCCACCACCGCTCGGGGTCCCCGCCGAGCCGGAGTTCCGGGCGGTGTGCACCGACCTGCTGCGGACGTACGAGCACGAGGGACCCGCCGCGGCGCTGGCGTCGTTCATGGAGCGGCTCGTCGGCACCGGCTGGCGCACCGAGCTGGACGCCTTCCTCCCCGGCACGGCCGCCGCCGTCGAACGGGACAACGAGACCTTCTTCGCCACCGACATCCCGGCTCTGCTCGGCTGGCACCACACCGACGAGGACGCCCGCGCCGTCCGCGCCTCCGTGCTCCACGTCGGCGGCACGGACAGCGGGCCGTGGTTCGCCCAGGTGCGCGAGCGGGTGCTCGACCTCGTGCCGGGAGCCGAGGACGTCGTCGTGCGCGGCGCCGGGCACACCCTCGCCCTCACCCACGCCCCCGACGTCGCCGCGGCCGTCAGCGCGTTCGTCCGGACACACCCGCTCGGGCCGTGACGGGCACCGGGCTCCCCGCACACTCCTCGTAGGCTGGCACCATCCCGACCGACAGGAGGCCGACGTGGCCACGACACAGACACCGCAGGTGACGGTGGACGAGGTGCTCAGCGAGCTCGCGGCCCTCGAGGACCCGAAGGTCCGCGCCGTCAACGAGCGCCACGGTGACGACCACGGGGTCAACCTCAGCAAGCTCCGCGCCGTCGCCAAGCGGCTGAGGACCCAGCACGAGCTCGCCCAGGAGCTCTGGGCCACCGACCAGACCCCAGCGAGGCTGGTCGCACTGCTCATCTGCCGCCCGAAGGCCTTCCCGCGCGAGGAGCTGGACGCGATGATCCGCCAGACGCGTGCGCCGAAGGTGCACGACTGGCTGGTCAACTACGTCGTGAAGAAGAGCCCGCACGCCGAGGCGCTCCGGGTGACCTGGACCGCCGACCCGGACCCGGTCGTCGCGAGCGCGGGCTGGGCGCTGACCAGCGAGCGGGTCCGCAAGAGCCCCGACGGGCTCGACCTCCCCGGCCTGCTCGACGTCGTCGAGGCCGAGATGAAGGACGCCCCGGACCGCCTCCAGTGGGCGATGAACGAGACGCTGAGCCACATCGGCATCGAGCACCCCGAGCACCGGGAGCGCGCCCTCGCCATCGGCGAGCGGCTGGAGGTCCTCAAGGACTACCCCACGCCCCCGAACTGCACGTCCCCCTACGCGCCGGTCTGGATCCGCGAGATGGTGGCCAGGCAGCGCGCTACTTGATCGCGCCCCGGGTGACGCCGGAGATCACCCACCGCTGGGCGACGATGTAGACGATGAGCAGCGGCGCCATCGCCATGAGGTAGGAGGCGAAGGCGAGGGTGTAGTCGGCGCTGAACTGCCCCTGGAAGACGTACTGGGCGAGCTGGATCGTGGCGCCGTCGGGGTCGGAGATGATGACGAGCGGTAGCAGGAAGTCGTTCCACGCCCACACGCAGGCGAGGATGCCGACCGTCGCGTTGATCGGGGCCAGCAGCGGGAAGATCACCTTCCAGAACACGCCCCACGTGCTCGCGCCGTCGATCCGCGCCGCCTCCTCGAGCTCGGCCGGGATCGAGCGGATGTACGCGGTGTAGAGGAAGACGTTGAACGAGAGCCCGTACACCGTGTAGAGCAGGATGAGACCCGCCTGGTTGTCCAGCCCGAGGATCGCGGCCTGCTTCGCCGCCGGGAGCATGAGCACCGGGAACGGGATGAACAGCGCGGCGATGAAGTAGTAGAACAGCGCCTTGAACAGCCGGCGGTGGAACTGGCGGGCGATCGCGTACGCGACCATCGAGTTGGTCAGCAGCGTGAGCGTGACGGCCCCCACCGTGATGACCGCCGTGTTGAGCGCGCGCGCCGGGAAGTCGATGGTGCGCCACGCCTCGGCGAAGTTCCCCCACGCCCACTCGGTGGGCGGTGCGAAGCCGGTGCCGCCGAGCTGGTCCGGGGTCTTGAGCGCCGTCACCACCGTGAAGTAGAGCGGGACGAGGACGGTGAGCGACAGCACGCACAGGAGCGCGGTGAGCCACCAGTTGACCCTCTCCGTCCGCGGCCCGCGGCGTCGGGCGCGGCGGCCTCTGCGCGGCGGCGGCATCGTCACGGCGTCGGCGGACATCAGGCGCTCACCTCCTCACGACGGAGCACACGGAGCTGGAAGAAGGCGAAGGCGATGATGACGATCATGAAGAGCACCGCGTTGGCGAGCTGGTAGCCGTACTCCCCGCCCTCGAAGCCGCCGCGGTAGATGAGCACACCGATCGACTCGGTCGACGTGCCGGGGCCACCGCCGGTCATGGCGATGATCTGGTCGAACACCTGGAGGAAGTTCTTCAGGGCGAGGACGACGTTGATCGTGAAGAAGCCCCAGATCATCGGCATCGTGATGCTCCAGAACTGCCGCCACGGGGTGGCCCCGTCGATGGCGGCCGCCTCGTACAGCTCGCCGGGCACCGTCTGCAGCCCGGCGAGGTAGATGATGATCGTGAACGCCGCCCCCTGCCAGACCGTCATGATGACGATGCCGATCCACGCGAGCTCGGGGTCCGCCAGGAGCGACGAGCTCAGCGCCTCGATCCCCAGCGCCTGGCCGATGGTCGGCAGCGACTGGTTGAACATGTAGGAGAAGACGTAGCCGATGACGAGCAGCGCCAGGACGTAGGGGATGAAGTACACCCCGCGCAGCGTGTTCTTCAGCTTGATCCGCGAGTTGAGGCCGATCGCGATCGCCAGGCCGATGACGTTGACGAGGACCGTCGTGATGAGCGCGAACTTGAAGGTGAAGATGTAGGCGTCCACGACGCGTGGGTCGGAGAACAGCGACGTGTAGTTGGAGAGCCCGACGAAGTTCCACGCCCCGTAGCCGGGCGAGTCCGTGAAGCTGTAGAAGATGCCCTGGAGCACCGGGATGGTGTGCAGCACGAAGAACAGGACGAACGCCGGCAGGACCATCCAGTAGTACGCGCGGTCCAGCCCTCTCCCGTGGCGGTGGGGGCCCGAGCGCGCGTCCGTGTCCGTGGCGCTCGGGTCGACGGCGGTGCTCATGAGTCCTGCACCGCCCCCACGCCCCAGGTCCGGCGCTGGGACACCCGGTCCCAGTTGGCGTCCAGGCCGTCGACGAAGGCCTCGGCGTCCCTGTCGAAGAGGTACTGCTGGAGCAGCGGCCCCAGCGGGATCGCCTGGATGAACTGGTGGTCGGTGAAGCCCACGATGCGTCCCTCCTCGATGTACTCCCGCACGCCGGCCAGGGCCGGGTCCTCGTTCACCAGACCCTCGAGCGCAGGGATGGCCACCTGCTGCTCGGCGTACTCCTCGACCACCTCCGGCTGGAGCAGGAAGGTGAGGAACCGCTCGACCTCCTCCCAGTGCGGCGTCGTCGCACTGGCGGACAGGACGACGTCGACGCCGGAGACGAGCGTGGTCTGCGCGGGGTCGTCGGTGGCCGGCAGCGCGAAGGAACCGACCGTGAACTCGGGCCCGAAGGAGCGGATCTGCGGGACGGCGTAGCTGCCCAGCAGCAGCATCGCGGACTGCCCGTCGGCGAAGGCGCGGGTCCCCTCCTGGTAGCCGAACGCGGCCGGGTCCGGCTGGGTGTACTCGAAGAGCGTGCCCTCCTTCTCGATGGCCTCGAGCCACCCCTCGCGGAACGTCGTCTCCCCGGCGAACCGCTGCTCAAAAAAGTTCTCCGGCTGGATCTGCGCCGTCAGCGGCGCGAGGGGTGACTGCGCCGTCCAGGCGTCGGCGAGCATGCCGTAGAAGGGGGTGATGCCCTCGGACTGGAAGTACTCCGCGGTCTCGATGAGCTCGGACCAGGTCATGGGGACCTCGCGTCCGTGCTCCTCGAACATCTCGACGTTGTACAGGACGCCGGAGGCGTTGGCGGCGAACGGGATGCCGTTGACGGCACCGGGCTCGCTGGCTCCCAGCTCCTCGACGACCTCGACGTACGCGGGCTTGATGTCCTCGAGGAGCGGGCTGCCGGAGAAGTCGTGGAAGACACCGGCCGAGGCGAACTCCCCGAAGGTGCCGTTGGCGTTGAAGGTCAGGACGTCCGGCGGGTCCTCCTTGACCAGCCGGATGCGCATCGCCGTCTCCGCGCTGGGCACGTTGTCCACGGTGACCCGGATGTCGGGGTTCTCGTCCTCGAACTGCGCGGCCAGCTCGTTGAAGTAGTCCACGGCCTCGGGCTTGAACTGGAAGAAGACGATCTCCGTCGGCTCGTCCCCGCCCGCCGCGGAACAGGCGGTCAGAGCCGCACTCAGCGCGACGACGGCGCAGGCGCCTGCGGTACGTGCCGACTTCCGTCGGTTCATGGCGACCCCCCACGAAACGCCAGTGGTACTGCAGGACGCGCTCAGTGTGACGGATGCCACTGACATGCGCCACCGGGACGCCTCCCGGGTGTGGTCGGACGCGCGGGGCGCCCTCACGACGCCCCGTCGACGGTGGCCGTTCTCGCCCGCCTGACGGCCGGCACAGGCGGGACGACGACGGCGGCCGGCTTGCCGCACCCGGGCACCGGGCATACAACGGCAGGGTGAGAACGCACCGCCCCGCCGAGACGCCCGACGGCGTCGTCCACCTCCGCGCCGGGGGAACCTCCGTCGTCCTCGCCAGGACCGGCACCGCGCTGCCCCGGGTGCTGCACTGGGGCGCGGACCTCGGGGAGCTCGACGACGACGCCCTCGGTGGGCTCGCGCGCGTGAGCGAGCCCCCGCTCGTGTCCGGCCAGCCCGACGTCGTCGTCCCGCTCGCCCTGCTGCCCGAGCACTCCAGCGGGTGGATGGGCACTCCCGGCCTCACCGGGCACCGCGGCGGCACGGACTTCAGCACGGCGTTCGCGGTGACCTCGTTCGACGTCGACGACGCCGACGACCCGCTCGTCGCGGCGCGGGTCCGGGTGACCGCCGCCGACGCGGTCGCCGGGCTCGGCCTCGAGATCGTCCTCGAGCTCCTCGCGTCCGGTCTGCTCCGGATGCGCGCCGCGTTGACCAACGAGGCCGACGGCGTCTTCGACGTCGGCACGCTCGACCTCGCGCTGCCCGTGCCCCCCACTGCGCGCGAGGTCCTCGACCTCACCGGCCGGCACCTGCGCGAGCGCGCGCTGCAACGCCACGAGTTCACGCTCGGCACCCACCTGCGCGAGTCACGCCGTGCCCGCGGGCACGACGCGAGCCTGGTGCTCGCCGCGGGGAGCCGCGGGTTCGGGTGGCGGCACGGGGAGGTCCACGCGCTGCACGTCGCCTGGTCGGGCAACACCCGCTGCTACGCCGAGCGGACCAACCTCGGCGACGCCATGCTCGCCGCGGGCGAGCTCCTGCTCGCCGGCGAGGTGCGGCTGCAGCCGGGCGAGGCCTACACCGGCCCGTGGGTCTACGCCTCCCACGGCTCGGGACTGGACGACATGGCGGGACGCTTCCACCGCTTCCTCCGCGTCCGGCCCACGCACCCCCGGTCACCGCGGCCGGTCACCCTCAACGTGTGGGAGGCCGTGTACTTCGGCCACGACCTCGACCGCCTCACCGAGCTCGCCGACCGGGCCGCCGCCGTCGGGGTCGAGCGGTACGTGCTCGACGACGGGTGGTTCGGCTCCCGCCGCGACGACACCTCCGGACTGGGCGACTGGTACGTCTCGCCCGACGTGTGGCCCTCGGGGCTCGGGCCGATCATCGACCACGTGCACGGGCTCGGGATGCAGTTCGGGCTGTGGTTCGAGCCCGAGATGGTCAACCCCGACTCCGACCTGTACCGCGCCCACCCGGACTGGATCCTGTCCGCCGGCGGGCGGCTGCCCGTGGCGGCGCGCAGCCAGCAGGTCCTCGACCTCGGCAACCCCGACGCGTACGCCTACATCCGCGAGCGCCTGCTCGCCGTCCTCGACGAGTACGCGATCGACTACGTCAAGTGGGACTACAACCGTGACCTCGTCGAGCCCGGTCAGCAGGCCACCGGCCGGGCCGGCGTCCACGAGCAGACGCTCGCGGTCTACCGGCTCCTCGACGAGGTCCGCGCGGCGCACCCCGGCCTGGAGATCGAGTCCTGCGCCGGCGGCGGCGGACGCGTCGACCTGGGCATCCTCGAGCGCACCGACCGGGTGTGGGCCTCGGACTGCATCGACCCCCTCGAGCGGCAGCTCATCGAGGCCGGCACGCGGCTGCTCCTGCCGCCGGAGCTCATCGGCTCCCACATCGCCTCCCCGGTGAGCCACACGACCGGACGCGCGCACACCCTCGACTTCCGCGCCGGGACGGCGTTCTTCTCCCACCTCGGGATCGAGTGGGACCTCACCGCGGCAGAGCCCGCGGACCTCGACCGCCTCGCCGGGTGGGTCACCGCCCACAAGCTCCACCGGGACCTGCTGCACAGCGGCACGGTGGTCCACACCGACGACCGGGACGAGTCGCTCTGGGTGCACGGCGTCGTCGCCGAGGACCGCCGGGAGGCGGTCTTCACCCTCGTCCAGCTGCGCACGCCCGTCGCCTCCCCGGTGGGCCGCGTCCGCCTGCCGGGGCTCGACCCGGACACGACGTACCGGGTCGCGCCCCTGCCGCCCGGCGACACGGTCGGCGACCGGGCAGGGCACGCGCCACCGCCGTGGTGGTCGCGGCCCGCACACCTCACCGGCCGGGTGCTCGGCGCGGTCGGCGTGCAGGCCCCCGTACTCAACCCCGAGCAGCTCGTCCTGCTCCACCTCGTCGCGCGCTGACCGCTGACTGCTCCGGTGACCGGCGCCGCTCGGCGCACCACGGCGCCGGTCACCGAGCGGCGCTACGGGGTGCGCCGCACGCCCAGGGTGTCGCGACCGTCCCCGTCCCAGTCGCCGATGTAGGCCTCGTCGGTCGCCCGACCGTAGGCCACGGTGACCTGCGCGCTCCCGCTGTTCAGGACGTTGCTCGCGAGGTAGACGTTCCCGCGGCGGACGCCGATGGTGTCGCAGCCGTCCCCGTCCCAGTCGCCCACGATCACCCGGTCGTCCTGGTGGCCGTAGCGGAAGTAGTAGAGCGCGTGGCCGACGTCCCAGTGGTCCTTGGGGTAGAAGGTCGGTATCCCGCCGATCCGCCACATGACCGTGTCCGTCCCGTCGCCGTCCCAGTCCCCGATGAAGAGCTCGTCGTCGGTGCGGCTGTGTGAGGCGACCTGGTCTGCGGGTCCGCCGCCGAGGGAGTTCTTCAGGTGGATCGCGGTACCGCGGCGCACAGCGAAGGTGTCGTCGCCGTCGCCGTCCCAGTCACCGACGAGGACCTCGTCGGTGGCCCGGCCGTAGCTCAACTCCAACTCCGCCGGCCCGCCGGCCGCGTTGTTCGTGACGTAGAACCGGGCGCCTCGGCGGACGGCCACCGAGTCGGTGCCGTCGCCGTCCCAGTCACCGACGTACACCTCATCGGTGAAGCGCCCGAAGTGGAAGGCGTGGTCCGCGGCGCCGCTGGACCAGCTGTTGGTGAGGAAGAACCCGTTCGGGCTCTCGCCCGGCGCCCCGCTCGCGGTCCCCAGCAGCGCGGCAGGGGCAAGGATGGCAAGGGCGGTCGATGTTGCGGTGAGCGCCGTCCGGTGACGCATCGTCTCCTCCTAGAGACAACATCGGGATGGTGTTCCTGCGCCTGAGGCGCACTGAGCCACCCGGGTGCGCGTAGCCGCGACCGTGGTGAGCACTCGCCCGGCTCACGCCCTGCACGAACGACTCCCGTCAGCGCCGTCGGTGGCCTGCCGGTGACGACGAGTCTCCTCCGGTCGGTCGCCGCCGACAAGGACGGTTACGCAACCGCAACGCGTGCGGGACGC
This sequence comes from Georgenia sp. H159, assembly GCF_035607575.1. NCBI lineage: Bacteria > Bacillati > Actinomycetota > Actinomycetes > Allobogoriellales > Allobogoriellaceae > Georgenia > Georgenia sp. H159. The sequence goes on from NZ_JAYDZY010000007.1 coordinate 80,269, forward strand.
CCTGCCGATCGCCCCCGTGCAGCCCGGTCGGCCCCGCCGTCACGCAACGGCCGACCCGCTCGTCGGTGGTCCGTGGGAGGCTTTCGGGCGTGACGAGGAACTGGGCAGGCAACCACACCTACACGGGCACGCTCGTGCGACCGGGGTCGCTCGACGAGGCGGCCGATGTCGTCGCCGGGGCCGAGCACGTCCGGGCGGTCGGCTCGCGGCACAGCTTCAACGACATCGTCGACTCCGAGGCGACGCTCGTCAGTCTCGAGCGGCTCGCCTACCGCCACCCGAGCCTCCACCCGGACGACGAGGACCTCGAGCGGTCGGGCGGGCTCAGGGACGACGACGGCGGCGGGCAGCCCGGAGGAACCGAGCCGGAGCTCGACGCGCTGACCGGCCGGGTCCGCGTGTCGGCGGCCACCCGCTACGCCGATCTCGCCCGCTTCCTCGAGGACCACGGCCGCACGCTGCCCAACTTCGCCTCCCTCCCGCACATCGGGATCGCGGGCGCCGTCGCCACCGCCACCCACGGGTCGGGGACCGACAACGCGGCCCTCGCGTCGTCCGTCGTGCGGCTCGAGCTCATCTCCGCGGACGGCACCGAGCGGACCATCGACCGCGACGTCGACGGCGACACCCTCAACGGCGCGACCGTCTCGCTCGGGGCGCTGGGACTGGTTCACACGCTCACCCTCGAGACGGTGCCGGCGTTCGACGTCGCGCAGACCGTGTACGGACCGGTCCCGTTCGCGGCCCTCGCCGACGCCTTCGACGACGTGAGCGCCCTCGGCTACTCGGTGAGCTGCTTCACCACGCTGAGCTCGAACGCCTTCGACACCGTGTGGGTCAAGCAGGTGCACGACCCCGACTCCCCGCACGCTGCCCCCGAGTCGGTGCTCGGTGTCCCCGCCCTCACCGCCGAGACGCACCCGATCCCCGGGATCGACCCGGCCAACTGCACCCCGCAGCTCGGAGCTCCGGGGCCGGCGGCGGACCGGCTGCCGCACTTCCGCGCCGACCAGCTGCCCAGTGCCGGCGAGGAGATCCAGTGCGAGTACCTCGTGCCGCGGCACAGCGCCCGCCTCGCGCTGCACGCCCTGGCGAACCTCGCCGAGCCCCTTGCCGGGCTGGTCCAGGTGTGCGAGGTGCGCTCGGTCGCCGCGGACCTCGCGTGGATGAGCCCGATGTACGGCCAGCCGTGCGTCGGGATCCACTTCACCCTCGTCCGCGACCCGGCCCGGGTCGGTGCGGTCCTGCCACTCATCGAGGAGGCCTTCGGGGTGCTCGGCGGCCGGCCGCACTGGGGCAAGGTCTCCGCCGCCGACCCCGACCGGGTCCGCGGCCGGTACCCGCGCCGCGAGGACTTCCTCGACCTCGTGCGCACCCACGACCCGGACCGCACGTTCACCAACCCGTTCGTGCGGCGCTGGGTGGGCTGAGATGGCCTTCGCGTTCGACGCCGAGCTGTGGCTGTGGGACGCCCGCGCCGACAGCTGGACGTTCGTCTCGCTCCCCACCGGCGTCGCGGACGAGATCCTCGACCTCTCCGCGCCGTTCACGCGCGGCTTCGGCTCCGTGCGCGTCGAGGTCACGGTCGGCCGCACGACGTGGCGCACGTCGCTCTTCCCGTCCAAGGAGGCCGGGACCTACGTGCTGCCGGTCAAGAAGGCCGTCCGCCAGGCCGAGCGCCTCGACGTCGGAGACACGGTGCCGATCGAGCTGACACTGGTCGATCTCGAGCCGCCGGCCTGACGACGACGCCGGGGCGCGGGGCCCACGGCCTCACGCGTTCTGCCAGAGCCCGACGACGTTTCCCTCGGAGTCCTTGAAGTACGCGGCGAAGCCCATGTCCCCGACGGCGGTCCTGCCCGCGACGACCTCCCCGCCGTGCGCGGTCACGCGGGCGAGGTCGGCGTCGATGTCCGCGCTGTCCAGCGTGATGACCGTCGCTGTGTTGGGCCCCTCGCGGGGTGTCATCCCACCGCCGATGTAGCCGGGCTCCGCGGGCATCCCGTCGTCGCCGGCGGGGCCGGTGGAGACGCCGACGTAGTCGAACCCGGGCATGTCGTCGAGGCGCCAGTTGAAGACGGTGTCGTAGAAGCGCCTGACCCGTTCCTTGTCGTCGAACGGGATCTCGAAGTGAACCACGCGACCACTCATGGGAGACCTCCACGTGCTGGGGCCGGCGCCGTGGTGACGTCGGCGCTGACGATCGTCATCGTAGGACCGTGCGTCCCGGCGGAACAGAGGCAGGGACACCATCTCGTGCTGCACCTGTCCCGCTCCTCGCCTGGGTCGCCCCTTCCGGTCCTGGGTCGTCCCTTTCCACGACGCCAGAGCGAGCCGAAGGGGCGACCCAGGCGATAGGCGCCCGGCGCTGCCGTTCGTCGACTAGCGTCGGGTCCGTGACTTCACGGGTGCGCGTCACCGCCTACGGACGGGCGGCCCTCGAGGCGCTGCGCGAGGAGGTCGCCGCGGCGAAGGCGCAGGACCCGATGGCGCCGGTCACCGTGCTCGCGCCGAGCAACGTCGCCGGGATCGTCGCCCGCCGCTTCCTGGCCGGCGGCCTCGGGTCAGGCCCCGCCGGCCCCGGCACCGGCCGGCCGCAGGGCACCGCGGGCCCCGGCAGCGGCCGGCCCTCGGGCACCGAGAACCCCGGCACCGTCCGGCCCCAGGGCACCGCCGACCCCGGCACCGGCCGGCCCCAGAGCACCGCCGACCCCGGCCCCGGCCGGCCCCAGGGCACCGCCGACCTCGGCACCGGCCATCGAGGCGTCGCGGCCCTCACCGTCACCACCCTGCCCCGCCTCGCCGAGCAGCTCGCCTCCCACACCCTCCACCCGCGCCGCCCGGCCACCAGCGCCCTGCTCGCCGCCGCCTGGCGCACCGCGCTCGCGCAGGACCCGCGCGCCTTCCGCGACGTCGTCGACCACCCCGCCACCGTCCGGGCGCTCGTCACCGCCCACCACGAGCTGCGCGACCTCAGTGACGTCGCCCTCGGGCACGTCGGCGCCGCCACCCCGCTGGCGGGTGACGTCGTCGCGCTGCACCGGCGCGTCGTCGCCATGCTCGCCGACGCCTGGTACGACGCCACCGACCTCCTCCACGCGGCCGCGCGCCTCCTCGCCGAGACCCCGGCCCGGGCCACCGAGCTCGGCGCCGCGATCCTCTACCTGCCGCAGCAGCTCACCCGAGCGGAGGCACACCTCGGCCGCGCGCTGGCGGAGCATGCGGAGCTCACCGTGGTCGCCGGGCTCACCGGGGTCCGCCGCGCGGACCGTCCCGTCATCGAGTCGCTCGACCTCCTCGGCCTCGCCGCGGACGAGGACCCCCCACCACCGCCCACCGCGACCCGCGTCCTGCACGCCTCGGACGCCGACGACGAGGTCCGTTGCGTCGTCCGCGAGCTCCTCGACACCCTCACCACCACCCCGGCCCACCGGGTCGCGGTGCTCTACACCGCAGCCCAGCCCTACGCCCGCCTGCTGCACGAGCACCTCGCCCAGGCCGAGGTCCGCGTCAACGGCCCGGCCACCCGCGCGGTCCACGAGCGCGCGATCTCCCGGGGCGTCGTCGGCGTGCTCTCCCTCGCCGGCCACGACTTCTCCCGGGCCGAGACCTTCCGCGCCCTGGCCGAGGCGCCGGTCCGCACCCACGACGGCGAGCGCGTGCCCGTCGCCCGGTGGGAACGGGTCTCGCGGCTCGCCGGAGTCGGCAAGGGCACCGACTGGGACGAGCGCCTGACCGCCTACGCCCGACTCCAGGACCGGACGGCGGCCGCCGAGGAGGCCGCGGAGGACCCGCGTCCCGGCCGGGTCGAACGCGCCCGCCGCGCGGCGACCTCCGCCCGCGAGCTCCGCGACTTCGTCGCGCGCCTGCGCGGCACCCTCGAACTCGGCGCGGAGCTCACCACCTGGCCGGAGCTCAGCAGCTGGGCGCTGGGCCTGTTCCACACGCTCTACGGCGAGCCGGACGGGCTCACCCGGCTGCCCCCGGAGGAGCAGTACGCCGCGACCGTCGTCGAGTCCTCGCTCTCTGGCCTGGCCGTGCTGGGCAGCGTGGAGCGCACCGCGTCGCTCACGCGGCTCGTCGAGGTCCTCGACCTCGCGCTGGAGTCCGCGCTGCCGCGCGTCGGGCGGTACGGCGAGGGTGTGTTCGTCGGCCCGCTGTCCGCGGCGGTGGGGATGGACCTCGACGCCGTCCACGTCGTCGGGCTCGCGGAGGACGCCTACCCCGGGCGCGCGCACGAGGACGCCCTGCTCGGCCGGCCGGTCCGCGAGGCCAGCAGGGAGCTGCGCGCCACCCGTGACGACGTCGACGCCAAGCACCGCCACCTCCTGGCCGCCCTGGCCGCGGCGCCCACGGTGGTGGCCAGCTTCCCCCGCGGGGACCTGCGCCGCAGCACCGAGCGCCTGCCGAGCCGCTGGCTGCTGCCGACCCTGCGTGAGCTCACGGGTAACCGGGAGCTCGCGGCCACCGAGTGGGCCGATGCGGCCGGAGGGGACGCCGTCGTCGGCTCACCGTCCTTCGCCCACAGCGTCGCCACCACCGACCACCCGGCCGGCACCCACGAGTGGCGGGTCCGGGCCGCGGCGGCCGGCACCCCCACCCACGACGACGTCGCCGCCGCCGCCCACGCCATGCTCGCCGGGCGGGCCGGCCGGGACCTCACTCGGTACGACGGCGACCTCGCGGGCGTCGACGGCCTGCCCGACCTCGCCGCCGGGGAGCGGCGCGTCTCCCCCACCGCGCTGGAGAGCTACGCGAGCTGCCCGCACGCGTACTTCGTCCAGCGGCTGCTGCGTGTCGAGCCGCTGGAGGAGCCGGAGGAGGTCGTCACGATCTCCCCGATGGAGATCGGGAACCTCATCCACCGCAGCATCGACGAGCTCGTCAGCGAGGCCGCGGAGGAGGGCACGCTGCCCGGGTTCGGGGAGCCGTGGAGCGCGCGCCACCGCGCCCGGCTGCAGGAGATCGGCGCCGCCGTCGCGGAGGACTTCGCCGCCCGTGGGGTCACCGGCCACCCGCGGCTGTGGGAGCAGGAGCGGCCCCGGCTGCTCGCCGACCTCGCCGCCCTGCTCGACCAGGACGACGCCTGGCGCGCAGAGCGCGACGCGCGGGTGCTGCGCAGCGAGCTCGCCTTCGGCCGCGACGGCGTCGCCCCGGTGACGATCCCGCTGCCCGACGGCGGGGCGGTGGAGCTCACCGGCTCGGCCGACAAGGTGGACCAGCTGCGGGACGGCACGCTCGTGGTCACCGACATCAAGACCGGGAAGATCGACCGCTTCCGCGCGCTCAGGGCCGACCCCGTGGCCGCGGGGACCAAGCTCCAGCTGCCCGTCTACGCCCATGCCGCCCGCCAGCTCCTCGGCGGGGACAGCGCCGAGGCGGGCTACTGGTTCGTCCGCACCCCGGGCCGGGAGCGCCGCATCGACCTGCCGCTGGACGCCGCGCTCGAGGAGCGGTTCGCGACCACGCTGCAGGTGCTCGTCCGCTCGATCGCCCGCGGGCTGTTCCCCGCCAGGCCCGCCGCCACACCGTCCTACGGCTACGTCGACTGCCGCTACTGCGACCCGGACGGACACGGCCACGGGGAGCTGCGCGGCCGCTACGAGGTCAAGCGGCACGACCCGCGGCTGGCCGAGCTGGTCGGGCTCATCGACCCCGAGGCGCTGGAGGACGAGGCATGAGCGCGCTCGTCGACGCCACCGCACGCGACCGGATCACCGGGGACACCGGCACCGGGCTCTTGGTCGAGGCGGGCGCCGGGTCGGGCAAGACGCGCTCGCTCGTCGAGCGGGTCGTCACGCTGGTGTTGGACGACGGCGTCCGGCTCGGTGAGGTCGCGGCCGTCACGTTCACCGAGAAGGCCGGAGCCGAGCTGCGCGACCGGCTGCGGGAGGCCTTCGAGCGGTGCTGGCGGGCCGCGCGGACGGACGGCACCGACGCGAGCCGGCTCGCCGGTGAGCGCGCCGCCGTGGCGCTGGACGACCTCGACTCCGCGGCCATCGGCACCCTGCACTCCTTCGCCCAGCGGATCCTCACCAGGCACCCCATCGAGGCCGGGCTGCCGCCGCTCGTCGAGGTGCTCGACGAGGTCGCGTCCTCGGTGGCCTTCGAGCAGCGGTGGGCCGAGCTGCGGCAGCGGCTGCTCGACGAGGAGTCGCTGTCCCAGCCGCTCCTCCTCGCGATGACCGCCGGCGTCAAGCTCGACCACCTGCGCTCCCTCACCAAGGCCCTCGGCAGCGACTGGGACCTCATCGAGGACCACGTCCTCACCTCCGGTCCCCCTCGGCTCGGGTTCCCCGACGTCGCCGCGCTGGCCACGCGGGCTGCCCGGCTCGCCGAGCGCGCGGCGGAGTGCACCGACCCGGAGGACAAGTTCCTGCCGCGGCTCGCCGCCCTGCGCGAGTGGGGCGAGCAGCTGACCGGCGCGCGGGACGACCGGGAGCGGCTCGCCGCGCTCGTCGCCGCGGAGGGTCTGCGCTTCGGCCACGGCCGCAAGGCCTCGTGGGGCGGCGCCCTCGACGAGATCCGCACCGGCTGCACCGACCTGCAGCAGGAGGCCGCCGCGGCACTGTCGGACGTCCTCGAGGCGCTCCTGCGGCCCCTCACCCACTGGCTCGCCGAGCAGGTGCTCGGCATGGCACGGGAGCGCGCGGCCGAGGGCCGCCTGGAGTTCCACGACCTCCTCGTCCTCGCCCGCCAGCTGCTGCGCACGGACCCCGACGTGCGCGCCTCGCTCCAGGCGGCGTTCCCGCGGCTGCTGCTCGACGAGTTCCAGGACACCGACCCCATCCAGATCGAGCTCGCCGTGCGGATCGCGGGTGGCCGGGACGCGCGCGCGGAGGACTGGCGCGACGTCGACGTCCCGCCTGGCTCGCTGTTCGTCGTCGGCGACCCGAAGCAGTCGATCTACCGGTTCCGCCGCGCGGACATCGGGCTGTACCTGCGGGCGCAGGAGTGGTTCGGCACCGGGCGCACCGTCCGGCTGACGACCAACTTCCGCACCACCGAGCCGATCCTGGACTGGGTGAACGCCGTCTTCGCCCGGCTCGTCGTCCCGTCGGCAGGCAGCCAGCCGGACTACGTGCCGCTCGCCGCGCACCGGCCCGCCGTCGCCACCGGGCCGGCGGTCACGGTGCTCGGCGCCCGGGAGCACGACCTGCCCGCCCGCGGCAACGCCGACCGGCTCCGCGAGCTCGAGGCGACCGACGTCGCGGCCGTGATCGGCCGTGCCCTGGACGAGGGCTGGACCGTCGTCGACCCGCGCACCCGCGAGGAGCGGCCGGTGCGGCTGGAGGACATCGCCGTCCTCGTCCCGGCCCGAACCTCCCTGCCCGCGCTGGAGACGGCGCTGGACGAGGCTGGCGTGCCTTACCGGGCGGAGTCGAGCTCCCTCGTCTACCAGGCGCAGGAGGTGCGTGACCTTCTCGCCGCCGCCCGTGCCGTCGCCGACCCGAGCGACCTCCTCTCCTGCGTCACCGCCCTGCGCTCCCCGCTCCTCGGCTGCGGGGACGACGACCTGTGGAGCTGGAAGCGCGCCGGCGGCTCCTTCAACCTCCTCGCGCCGCACGACGCCGTCGACCACCCCGTGGGCCGCGCCCTGGACTACCTGCGCTCGTTGCACCACCGGGCGCGGTGGATGACCCCGAGCGAGGTGCTCGGCGCGCTCGTCGTGGACCGGCGGATGCTCGAGGTCGCGGCCGAGCGGCCCCGGACGCGGGACCAGTGGCGGCGGCTGCGCTTCGTCGTCGACCAGGCGAGGGCGTGGTCGGAGGTCGAGCACGGTGGGCTGCGCGCCTACCTCGCGTGGGCGGCGAAGCAGGGCGAGGAGTCCACCCGGGTCGCGGAGGCGGTGCTCCCGGAGACCGACGTCGACGCCGTCCGGGTGATGACGGTCCACGCGGCGAAGGGCCTTGAGTTCCCGATGGTCGTGCTCTCCGGCCTCACCTCCCAGCCACGCACGCAGCGAGGGGTACGGCTGCTGTGGCGCGACGGCGGCTACGCGGTCAGGCTCACGCGCACCGTCCAGACCAACGACTTCAGCGACGTCCAGCCGCTCGACGAGCAGATGGACGACCTCGAGCGCCGCCGCCTGCTCTACGTCGCCGCGACCCGGGCCCGCGACCACCTCGTCGTCTCGTTGCACCGCGCGCAGGGCACCGTCGAGAGCAACGCCCGGCTCCTCGCGGGGGCCGGGGCCGGCGAGGCGGGCGCCGTCGAGTTCCACGACGACGGCGGCACCCCGGCCGGGTGGAGCGGGCCGGGCGGCCGCTCGGCCCCTCCCCCTCCCGACGCCGCGGCCTGGAGGCAGTGGCTGGAGACGGCGCAGGCGGCGACCCGGCGGGTGCCGTCGCGCAGTGCGTCCGGGCTCGAGGGCACCGAGCCGGAGATCGCCCTCGACGAGGAGGCCCCGGCCCCGGGACGCGCGAAGGGTGGGCGGGACCTCGACCTGCCGGCCTGGTCCAAGGGGCGCTACGGCACCGCGATCGGGCGCGCGGTGCACGCCGTGCTCCAGGCCGTCGACCTCACCACCGGCGCCGGGCTGGAGGACGCCGTCGGCGCCCAGTGCGTCGCGGAGGGCATCACCGGCCACGAGGAGCTGGTCGCCGACCTCGTCCGCTCCGCCCTGGCCTCGGACACCGTGCGGAGGGCGGCGGAGCGCCGCTTCTGGCGGGAGAGCTACACGGCGACCGTCGAGGAGGACGGCACCGTCCTCGAGGGCTTCGTCGACCTCGTCTTCCGCGACGACGACGCCGCCCTCGTCGTCGTCGACTACAAGACAGACGCCGTCCCCGCCGAGGCGCTGCCCGCCCGGGCCGAGTACTACCGGCCCCAGCTGCAGGCGTACTGCCGGATGCTGGCCGGGGCCACCGGTGCGGAGGTCCGCGGGGTGCTCGTCTTCGTCGCGCCCGGCGGCGCCGCCGAGTGGGCGGTGGAGGCGGACGCGCGGGCCGGCTAGTTTTCGCGTGACACGGAGCGGACCGGGCTGCCAGGCTCGCCCACCATGGGCGTAGCACAGATCGCGCTGGCCGGGATCAGCTGTCTCCTGCTGCTGGTAGCGGCGTTGAGCAAGGTCACCGAGCAGCAGTCCATGCGTGACATGGCCGCGCACGTCGCGATCCCGTGGCCGCGGTACCGCGCGATCGGCTACCTCGAGCTGCTCGCCGTCGTCGGCATCGTCCTCGGGCTGTGGTGGGCGTGGATCGGCGTCGCGGCGGGGACCGGGACGGTGCTGCTGCTCGTCGGCGCCGTCGTCGTCCACACGCGTGCCGGGGACCCGCTGCCCGCGATGGTGCCCGCCCTGGCGACGCTCGCCTCCGCGGCCGGGTACGTCGCCGTCACCCTCGCGGCGTGATGCCCTGGCACATTGCCGTCCCATTATTCGTCGATCTCGCGGACCGGTGCCGCAGCCCCCGGTAACGTGCCCCCGTGAGCATGGGACGACCCGGCCGACGGCGGCCGACACCGCGTCGCGACCGCCACCTGAGGGCGGTCGGCGAGCCGCCGCTGCGGGGGGCGGCGAGCGAGGTCGTCACCGACGCCGCGCGCGCCCTGGCCGACCCCGAGCCGCTGGCCCTGCTCCTGCTCGCGAGCTCGCTCGTCTCGGCACTCGACCCGCGGACGGCGGACCCGCTCGGCGACCCCACCGACGACGAGCCGGACGCCGCGGCGTTCGTCGACACGCTGGTCGACCACTCGAGCCCGGAGACGACTGCGTTGCTCCTCGCCATGGCCGTGCTGCTCCCGGACAACTACCTCGCGCAGCGGGCGCGCGCCGCAGCCCGCCGGCGCGAGCACCCGGTGCCGGAGTGGCTCGCCCGGTTGGAGGAGGTGGAACCGGGCACGGCCCTGGCGTCCACCGACGTGCTCGGCGACGGGGAGAACGTCGTCGTGTCCGTCCACCTGCCGGGCGGGCGGCCGGTGACGGCGGTCGTGTACGTCGACCACAACGTGGGGACGGTGGTCAAGGACGCCTACGTCGTGGCCGAGGAGCCGGAGCAGTACCGCGAACGCTTCCTCGCCCTCGCGCCGGACCCCGTCGGCCTGGCGATCGGCGACATCGAGCCGGCCGAGGCCGGGGCGCGCATCGTCCAGGCGGTCGAGGTGGGCACCGCGCTGGGTCAGCGCTTCACGACCGACACGTGGCCCGGGTGCCGGCCCATCGTCGAGTGGATGGTCGGCGGGCTGCCGGCCTCGGGCATCGGCTACCTGTGGCCGGACTGGACCGAGGCGCAGCGCTGTCTGCTCGCCGCGGACTTCATGCGGGCGCCGCAGGCCGCCGACCTCACCGGCCCGGACGACGGGAAGATCGTCCTCGACCTGCTGCGCTTCACCACCGACTTCAGCGGCGGTGACCCACTGCGGTGGAGCCACGTCAACGTCGAGATCCTGCTGCGCGACTGGTACCCGCGGATGGTCACCGCGGGCGAGGACTACCTGCGGCGGATGCCCACGGTGCTGCGGGCGCTGGTGGAGCACTCCCACCGGCACAAGGACGTTCCCGCGCCGCTGACCGCGCGGACGCTGGGCGCGGTGGACGAGTGGGAGCCGGTGTACCTCGAGGTGCTCGGGCTCGGGACCCGTCCGACGGTCGCGCCCGTCGAGGAGGTCCCGGGGCTGCCCGAGGAGTAGCTCGCCTCGGGGCGCGACGGCGCCGCCCGCGTGTCACGGCTCCCGCGGTGCGACCATGGGGGGATGAGCCGTGCCTCGAGAGGTGAGGCCGCGCTGGCCGGGCTGGCCGCGGGGGCGATGACGCTCGGCGCGGCCGAGGTGCTCGCCGGGCTGTGGAGCCGGGCGTCGACGGTCGAGGGCACGCCCTCGCCGCTGCTCGCGGTCGCGGACTCCTTCATCGACCTCACCCCGCCGTGGCTCAAGGACCTCGCGGTCGCGACGTTCGGGACGGCGGACAAGGTGGCGCTCGTCGTCGGGATGGGCCTGGTGCTCGCCGCCGTGTGCGCGGGGATCGGCCTGCTCGCCCGCCGGCGCCTCGGGGCCGCGCTGGCGGTGTTCGCGCTCGTCGGGGTCGTCGGGACCACCGCCGTGCTGACCCGGCCCGGCGCGGCAGTGCCGGACGCGCTGCCGACGGTGGTGGGCGTCGTCGTCGGCCTCCTCGTCCTGCGCAGGCTGCTCCGCGACGTCACGACGACGCCGGAGGTCGAGATGCCGAGTGACCTCACCCGCCGCTCGGTGCTCGTCGGCGGTGGGGCGCTGGCCGCGGTCGGGCTGCTCGGCATCCTCGCGGGCCGCGTCCTCAGCGGCGCGGGTGACGCGGTGCGCGCGGCGCGGGCGGCGTTCGTCGTGCCCCGGGTCCCCGCACCGGTGACGATCCCGGCCGCCGCCGACCAGGGCGTCCCCGGGCAGACCAGCTACCGGACGCCGAACGACAGCTTCTACCGGATCGACACCGCGGTGGTCGCGCCGCAGGTGGACCCCGCCACCTGGCGGCTGCGGGTGCACGGCCTGGTCGAGCACGAGGTCGAGATCGACATGGCCGAGCTGCTCGACCAGCCCATGGTCGAGGCCCTGGTCACGCTCACCTGCGTGTCGAACTACGTGGGCGGGAACCTGGCGGGCAACGCGGTGTGGACGGGCTGGCCGGTGCGCGAGCTCCTCGCCCGCGCCCGCCCGCTGCCCGAGGCCGACATGGTGCTCTCGACCAGCGTGGACGGGTGGACCGCCGGCACCCCGCTGGACGTCCTCACCGACGGGCGGAACTCGCTGCTCGCCGTCGGGATGAACGGTGAGCCGCTGCCGCCGCAGCACGGCTTCCCGGTGCGGATGGTGGTCCCCGGGCTCTACGGCTACGTCTCGGCGACCAAGTGGCTGGTCGACCTCAAGGTCACCCGCTTCGCCGACGACGAGGGCTACTGGACCCCGCGCGGCTGGTCGGCGCGGGGCCCGGTCAAGACGGCGTCGCGCATCGACGTCCCCGGTAACGGGCGGGTCGACGCCGGCCCGACCGTCGTGGCCGGCGTCGCCTGGGCCCAGCACCGCGGGATCAGCCGGGTCGAGGTCCGCGTCGACGACGGCGAGTGGCAGGAGGCGACGCTGGCGGCCGAGCCCACGGTCGACGCGTGGCGGATGTGGATGCTCGAGTGGGACGCCCAGCCCGGGGAGCACCGGCTCACGGTGCGGGCGACCGACGGGACCGGCGAGACGCAGACCGAGCAGCTCGCGCCGCCGGCGCCGGACGGCTCCAGCGGGTGGCACACGGTCGAGGTCGAGTTGGCATAGGACTGGACGGCGCGGGCCCGTGGTGGACGGCCGCGGGTCACAGCCCCATCGGCACCCGCCGGCCGCGCCGCCGGACGAGCTCGGCGGCCGAGGCGATGATCCGCGCGGCGAGCGCGTCGGAGACGCCGGGCAGCTCGGCGACGAGGTCGCGGTCCGCCCGGGAGAGGGCGACGACGTCGTGCACGCCGGCCGCGGCGAGGGCCGCGGCGCGGGACGGACCGACGAACTCGACCTCGGTGACGTCGGCCTCCACCCGGAGCTCGCTGGTGAGGGCGGGGCCGCCGACCCACGTCGGCAGTCGCTCGTCCCCCGTCCGCACCACGGCCGGCCGGTCCACCGTCCGGAACCGCGGCAGCGGCACACCGCCGGCGGTGCGCCGCAGCTGTCCCCCGGTGTGGACCCGGTCGGTCCCGCACGTCTGGCACGGCGTGACCACCGCCGGCCGCCCGGCGTCGGTGCGCGCCGCCCGGGTCCGGCTCACCGGGCCGGTGGAGCCGCACGCCTGGCAGTAGCACGCCTCCCCGTCCTCGGTCGGTGGGGGCGCGGGCGGGCACAGGCCCTCCGGCGGCACCGGGGTGGGGAGCGGCTCCTCGGCGTCCACGGTGACCGCGACGTCGGTCATGCTCAGCTCGCCGGGGGCCTCGGACGCGAAGTAGAGGTCGACGGCGGTGGGGTCGGCCGCGGTCAGCCTCAGCTCGTCGACACGCACCTCCGCCCCCGCGGGCAGCACGACCACGAGCACCGCCTCGCTGGCCTCGGCGGGCACCGTGCCGGACGCGGCGCGGGCGTCGAGGTCCAGCGGGTCGAGCGGGACCGTGACCGCCTCCCCCACGCCCACGCCGGCGTCGTCGACGAACACCACCTCCAGCCGAGCCCCCGGCGTCCCGCTCGCCGTCGCCGTCACGGCGAGCTGCCACGCGACCCCGGGCGGGACCACCGCCTGCTGCGTGACGGCCGCCTCGACGGCCCCGCCGTTGCTCAGCACGACCCCCGCCCGCCCCGCGGCGTCCGGCGGCTGCGGCGTCGCCACGGTGCCGGCGCCCGGCGACCACTGGGAGCCGGTGACGCTCGCCGAGCCGCTGAGCGTCACCCGGTCGACGAGCAGCACCGACTCGGTCGCGACGAAGCGGACCTCGGCGCTGCGTGCCCCGGCAGGCGCCACGACGACCGTCTCGTGGTGCGGCACCGTGTCCAGCGTCGCCCCGACGTCCGCGACGGTCACCGGCACCCGGTCCACGCGCTCGGGCGCACAGCCCTCCCCGGACCACCGCACCTCGGCGACGGCCCCCTCGACGAGCGCGACGCCGTCGAAGGCGAAGCGGTACCGGGCCCCGCCCACGGCGGGCACGACCTGCGAGACGGCCGAGGGGCCGGCGGGCTCGCGGGCGAGAACCGGGCGGGCGGCGTCCGCCACGGACCGCACCTCCACCGGGACGCGTCCGAGCATGGCCATCACCTCCCCGGTGGTCGGCAGGCTGACCGGCCGCACCGTGCCCGCGGTCAGCTCCCACTCCGCGGGCAGCGCGTCACCGATGGGCACGAGGTGGGCACGTTCGGCGTGGGGCCGGGTGAGCAGCGCGTGCGCGCCGGGCGGGCTCACGGCGACGACGGCGTCGCCCTCGCCCGGGACCACGGCGTCGACCGTGATGACCCGCCGCGTGGCGACGTCCAGGACGGCGACCTCGTCGTCGACGGCGACGACGGCGAGGGTGCCCGTCGCGTCGACCGCGACCGACGTCGCGGAGCCCGGCTCGAGCGGCACCTCGTCGACGACCGCCAGGTCACGCGTGCGCACGTAGCGCACCGAGTCCCGGGCGGCGACGAGCAGCAGGTCCGCACCCGCCCAGGCCGTCGCCCGGGCCTCGTCGACGGCCGCGGGGCCCGCCTCGTGCGCATCGCCCGACCGGACGGCGGCCAGGTCGCGGTAGCTGAACAGCCGGCGCACGATCACGCTGGCGGGCCCGAACGCCACGGTGAGGACCGCGAGCCGCCCGTCGGGGCCGGTGGACAGGTGGGCGGGCGCGCCGGGCAGGTCGTCGCGCGGGACGCCGTCCCAGTCCACCGCCGACCCACCGGCGGCCGCCTCGAGGTCCGCCCAGTCCACCTGCCGCAGCACCGTGCCCGGGCCGGACTCGTCCTGGCGCAGGTGCGCGAGGTAGACCCCCCGCCCGTCGGCGGCCGCCGTGACAGTCCCCGGCGGCAGCTCGACGGTGCCGCCGACCGCCCGCAGCGTCGTCGGGTCGACGAGCAGGAGCCCGTCGCTCCCCTGCCCGTCGGCGCCCGCGACGACGACGGCGAGCCGGCGACCCGCCCCGTCGCGCACGAGGGCGAGCGGCTCGCCGTCGGCCAGGACCGTCTCGCGCAGCGCCGCACCGGCGAAGACGTCCACCTCCACGACCCCCACCCGCGCCCGGTCCTGGACGAAGCGGCGCCCGGCGACGAAGGCCCGGGCGCCGTCGGGCGCGAAGACGGTGAGCTCGCGCGTGGCGCCGTCGGGCTCGGTGCGCACGTCGCGGCCCCGCCGCGGTGTCGTGCCGACGCGGAACCAGTCGGCGAAGTGACCGTTGGCGACCTGCTCGCCCGGTGGCGCGCCCGCCCCCGCCGCCCGGACGGCCGCGTTGACGGCCGCCGCGACCTCCGGGAAGTCGAGGTCGAAGTCCACCTGCCCGGAGGGCGCGAAGCGCTGGAGCGGGACCGCGACCTCCTCACCGCCACCGGCCACCCGCAGCTCGAGCGGCATCCGGAACCCGGTGGTGGTGTGCCGCAACCGCAGCGCCCCACCCAGCCCGGCACCGGGGACCGTGCCCTCGGCGGCGGCCGCCCGCCAGGACAGCCCGCCGTCCCGGGTGTGCTGCAGCACCGGGGTGTCCGCGGCCGCCGCCGCGGCGCTCCACGCCGCCGTGCCGGCGAGGGTCTGCACCACCAGCCAGGTCCGCCGGCCCGCCGGCACCTCGACCTCCCCGGGCAGGGTGACGTTGAGCCAGGTCGGCGATCCGGCCGCGTCGCGGGTGAGGGTGAGCTCGGCCGGCCGGGTGAGGAAGGACGTCCGCCCGGGCTTGCCGTCGAGGTCCTCGACGAGGTCCACCGCCAGGCGGGCCTCGGCGGTGACGGCGGTGAGCTGCAGGTCCACCGAGGTGACGACCTCCGTCGTCGCGGTGACGAGCGACTGCGCCAGGCCACGCCCCGCCTCCGCCGTGACGAGGGCGTCGGCGGCCGCGTCGGTGAGCGGCCCGTGGACGATGCGGGTCGCGGCGAAGGCGCCCTGCACCCGGCCGGTGGTGCCCCCCGGCACGGCGACCATGCCCGGGGGCACCGCCACCGCGAGGTGCCCGGCGACGGGGGCGCCGTCGTAGCGGTAGTCCGCGGTGACGGCCCGGACGCCGTCCGGGGTGGCGGGCAGCGTGACGGCCAGCTCGAGGTCGAGGGTGACGTCGAGCCGGGCGATCGTCGTGGAGTGGAGCACGAAGGGCACGACGACGCTGCCGTGCTCGACGTCGAGCCCGGGCAGCAGCGCCTGGAGCAGCTCGCCGACGTCCGGGGTGGTCACCGGCTCGACGAGGTCGCCGACGTGGGAGAAGAACACCGGCCCGCCCTCGACGGCGAGGGTGAGGTTGCTCGGCGGGGAGGACACCCGCAGCACCGAGACGTCCGCGTTCGCGGCGGGCAGGCGCAGCCCCGTCACGGTGAGCCCCGGCAGGTCCCCTCCCCCGACGAGGTACGGCGAGCCGTCGGAGAACCCGCCGTCCTCGTCGACCGCCATGAAGCCGCCGCCGACGTCGACGAGCAGCGGCGCGGTCGCCAGCCCGACCCCCGAGCCGGCCAGCGAGGCGAGCCGGCGGCGGGCGTGGAGGTCGATCTCCACGGCGCCGGTGGTCACCACCTTCCCCGCGCCCCACGTGCCCGGGCCGGTGCCGGCCGGCAGCGTGATCGTCTCGAGGAACCGCCGCGCGGGGTCCGTGCTCACCGGCGTCAGGGTGAACACGGCGCGGGTGACCACGGCCCCGACGGGCAGCCGGCGCAGCACGAGCCGGCGGTCGCGCTCGAAGGGCAGCGCGGCGCCGTCGTGGCGGGCACGGATCTCCATGACCTCCCCTTCCTCGTGCGTGCCGGAGCCGGTCGGTGGGCTCAGACCTTGAGCAGCACCATGAGCTTGAGCTCACGCTCGAAGCGCCCGGTCTGACCGGTGAGGTCCTGGTCCGGGTCGGGGACCGGTGAGTGCGGGTCGTTGATGTACTGCCGGGCCCGGGACTCGGTCCCGCTGTCCGGCCGGTGCGGCGGCTCGAACCACAGCGCGGTGCGGTTGTTGTCCAGGTGCTGCACACCGACGTTCGCCGGGCGCGGCAGCCGCACCTCGTCCTCGGTGCTGAAGCCGGTGCCCCCGAAGTTCACCGTCTTGCGCGGGTGCATGATGAACAGGATGTCGTTCCAGTCCCCGTTCTCCTTGAGCCTCTTCACCGTCTGCTTGTCGCGGCAGCACCGCTCGAACCACGGGGAGTGGGAGTACTGGTCGTCGTTGAAGCGGTCGTTCGGGTCGGCGAAGAAGGCCCGCCAGAACTCGGTCTCGAGGTCGTCGAGCGTCGTCGTGTCGGTGTAGGGCACCTCGTACCGGGTGAGCAGCTCCACCCACGGGATGCCGAGGTCGGGGCCGTCCGCCGGCTGGATGTCGACGGCGCGGCGGCCGCTGCCGTCCGCCGTCGGGACCCGCACCCGCCGCTCCTCGGACTGGCACAGGTAGAAGGTCGCGAACGACGCACGGGTCTCGTCGTCCTCCCGGGTGGCGACCTCGAAGTACTCGAGCTGGTAGAGGTCGACGAGCGGGGCGGTGCCCAGCCCGTGCTCGAGGACGGTGACCTCCCCGCCCTTGAGCACCTTGAACAGCTGTTGGTAGCCGCTGTTGCCGCGGACGTCGTCGAGCACCCGGCGGGCGATCTCCGCGGTGAGCCCGGCGAGGTCGAGGCCCTCGAGGCGAGCGGCGTCGTCGGCGCTGGCCACGTGGGTGACCTTGCCGGCCTCGTCCTGGGCGGTGGACCGGATGTCCTCGTAGATCCGCTCCTGCATCGTGTTCCACGCGTCGGCGGTGACGAGGTCGCCGGGCTCCTGGGGCACGTAGGGCGCTGTCTCGGTCATGATGATCCTTCCTCCTGCGGGCCTGGCCCGGCTGGCTGGCTGACTCTGTCCCTGGTGACGACGGCCCGGATGCCGGCGGCCTTCGCGGTGGCGACCCCGACGGGCGACGGCCGCAGCAGCTGCTCGGCGAGCGTCGGCGGCTGGGGCCCGGCGACCACGGCGCGGGCGTTCTCGAAGCGCGCCCCGGCCAGGTGCACCTCGAGGTCGTAGATCTCCGGCCCGACGGCGCGGGCGGAGACGGTGATGTCGTTGCCGTAGGCGCCCGGCTCCGCGGCGCGGATCTCGAGGAACTGCGGGGCCAGCCCGGCGCCTGAGACGTAGACCTTGGCCTCCGCGGCCGGGCCGCCGTGGGTGAGGTGGACGGGGTCGCGGAAGGGCAGCGGCACGGCGGTCCACCCGATCGGGACCCGGGCGGCGATCCGCGCCTCGACCAGCCGGGAGCGAGTGTTCACGCGGGTGACGACGAAGTCGTCGTCGTCCACCGGGTCGGTGACCACGCCAGCGACCACCTCCGGCGCCGCCGAGCCGAACCGCGCCTCGCCGAAGGGCCGTCCGAAGCGTGGGTCGAGGTCGGTAGGCAGGTGCACCGTGAAGGCGCCGGCGGCGTGGGTGTCCCAGCCGACCGTCACCTCCGCCGTGGCCGGCCGCGGCCCGCCGGCGGCGAAGAAGGACGGCGGGTCGGTGGGCGCGAAGCGAGCGACGTCGAACACGGCCTCGGTGCGGCACGGGCCGCCGGCGAAGGTGTCGGTGTCGAAGGTGGCGTGGTCGAAGCGGGCGGCGTCGCACTCGGTCCAGCTCCACCGGTTGGTGCCGCGCCGCACGGTGAGCGGCGGGACCGACCCCGCGACGACGGCGACGCCTGCCACGTCGTGCCACTCCCCCAGCTCCCGCACCCGGGCACGGACCCCGCCCGCGCCGTCGGGCTCGAGGACGAGCCGGCCACCGGCGCCGACCGCGACGTCGACGTGGACAGACCAGCCGGCGGCAGGGTCGCTGAGCGTCGGCCCGCTGACCCCGCCGCCTGTCCCCACCACCACCCGGCCGGGGACGTCGGCGACACCGGCGGAGGTGAGGCGCACGGCCGCGCCGTGGGCGACGGCGGCGGTGACGCTGCCGGAGGCCGGCGGGTACTCGACGACCTCGAGGTACCGCACGGGCAGCACCTCGACGGCGCTCGTCCCACCGGGCTCCGGGGAGGTGAGGAGCAGCCGGTCGCCGGCGCCGATGCTCGCGACGCCGGGCAGCACCTCCTCGACGGCGGCGACGATCTCGGGGGCGAGGGTCGCGGCGGGCGTGACGCCCGCGACGTCGACGTCGACCGGCTCGCCGCCGTCGACCGCCAGCCGGAGCACGGAGCGCTCGGACAGGTCCACCGTGCCGAGCAGGTCGACCTCGCCGGTGACCCGGGCCGGGGCGGCGTCGGTCCCGGCGGCGGACGCGCCGGCGGTGCCGAGCAGGAGCGGCGCGGCGTCCCCCGCGGAGGCGGGCAGCAGCTCGAGCCGGCTGCCGGACCCGGTGGTGGGTGAGGACAGCGCGACGGCCAGGCCCCCGGGGATCGGCTCGGTGACGGCGTCGGCGGCGGTGGCCGCCCTGATCGCGGCGGTGACCGTGGCCGCGTCCACCGCGGCCGGGTCCGGCGGGGCGCCGGCAGCGAGGAGGTCGACGGTGACCGGCGGGGCGCCGTCGACGGCGATACGCAGGTGACGGGCCAGCGCGGGGTCGTGCGCGGGGCGGGGGGGCAGCACGGCGGCGCGCAGGTCCGCCCCGCCGGTGAGGTCGACGGTGCCGACGACGCGGGCTGCGGTCGCGGCCCGGCCGGCGTAGCCGCGCGGGGCCGGGAAGCCGAGGACGGCCGCCGTCACGTCGGTCCCGGCCGTCGGCACCGCGACCTCCAGGGCGCTGCCCGCCCCGGTGGTCGGGGACGTGAGGACGAGGTGGGTGCCGTCGTGCGCGGCGACCTGCGCGACGAGGACGCCGTTGACCCGGGCGACGAGCGCGCTGAGCGACAGCACCGCCGTCGTCGCGCCGTCCCCGAAAGCGACGTCCACCGCCGGGGCGCCGTCGACGCCCAGCCGCAGCGCCGCGTCGGCGGGCAGCTCGACGCCGGCGGACAGGTCGACCGTGCCGGTGAGCCGCACGCCGGCCGCGCCCTCGCCCCGGACGAGGCCGGGCGGGCGGCCGAGCACCGCGTCCAGCGCGTCGGTGACACGCGGCGGCTCCAGCACCACCCGGGAGGCGGCGCCGGGCATCGGGTCGACGAGGGTGATCGTCCGGCCGTCGGTGTGCGCCTCCAGCCCGGGGACGAGGCCCAGCCGCTCGGCCACCTCCGCGGCGGTGGTGGCGCGCGCTCGTGGGCCGGCGCAGTCGACGTCGACGCCCGCGCGGTCCCCGACCCGGACCCGGACGTACCGGTCCGTGGTGAGGTCCACGCCGCCGGAGAGGTTGCTCGTCCCGGCGAGCCGGGCCGTCGTGGCCGGCGCGCCGACCGCCCGCCGCGCGGTGAAGCCGAGCACCGTCGTCGCGGCGTCGTCGGTGACGCGGGCGCGGGTGACGAAGCGGCGGCGCGACGTGGTGACGAGCGGCTCGACGGCGAGCGACCCGGCCGCCCCGGCGCGGCTGGAGACGAGGATGAGGTGGGCGCCGTCGTCGGTGGCGACCGGGTCGGCCGGGGCCGCGCCCAGCGCGGTGTTCACGGCGGCGGCGATCTCCCCGACCTGGGCTGCGGTGCGGTCCGCCACCCCGGCCCGCAGGTCGACGTCGACCGGCGGGCCGCCGTCCACGCCGAGCCGCAGCAGGTGGCGGGAGGCGAGGCTGACCCCGCCGGAGAGGTCCGCCGTCCCGGTGAGGCTCGCCGTCACCGGGGGCGTGCCGCGGGCGGAGCGCGGGTCGAGGCCGAGCACGGCCGGGGCGGCGTCGTCGGGGTCCTCGGCGACGTGCAGCGAGCCGGCGGCGCCGTCCGTCGGGGAGGCGAGGGTGATCCGGTCACCGTCGTGGGTGGCGCACTCGGCCCCCAGGCCCTCGTTGACCGCGGCGACGATCTCACCCGGGGTGGTCGCGGCCGGGTCGAGGCCGGCGACGTCGACGCTCACCGGGGTCTCGTCGTCCAGCGCGAGGCGCAGCACCGAGTGCTCGGTGAGGTCCACCCCGCGCCCGATCGGCCGGTCGGAGACCACGCGGGCGGGACGCGGTGGGGACCCGACCGCGACGGTGGGAGCGTCCCCGAGCAGCCGGCGGGTGGCGGGCTGGGCGGCGGGCTCCTGCAGGACGAGGGACCCGGCTGCCCCGAGGGTCGGGGAGATCAGGGTGAGGAACCGGCCGTCGTCGGTGGCGACCTCGGTGCCGAGGGCGGTGTTGATCGCGGCGCTCACCTCGGCGACGTCGACGGCGGCCGGGTCGGCGGCGCCCGCCGCGCAGTCGACCTCGGCGAGGAGGTCACCGTCGACGAGCAGCCGGAGGTAACGCTCGGCACGCAGGTCGAGCGGCGTCGACAGGTCCACGGTGCCGGCGATCCGCGCGCGGGTGGCGTCCTGCCCGGTGTAGGTACGCGGGCGCAGGCCGAGGACCAGCTCGGCGGCGTCGCCGGGCCCGTCCTCGGCGACGACGGCCGAGCCCGGCCCGGCGGTGGGTGAGACGAGCACGAGGTGCCCGTCCTCCAGCCGGCCGGTCCCCTCCCCGAGCTCGGCGACGACGGCGGCCACCAGCTCCTCCGGGGTGACGGCGGCCGGGTCCGCGACGCCGGTGGTGAGGTCGACGGGCAGCGCGCCGCCGTCGTCGCGGGCCACCCACAGCGTGTGCGGGCCGGTGAGGTTGACCGTCTCACCGAGCACCACCCTCCCGCGCAGCGCGGCGGGGGCGGCGTCCCGCCCGGCGACCGTCGCGGAGGGGGTGCCGAGGACGAGCGTGGCGGCGTCGGCACCCCGCGGCAGGTGGCTGACGAGCACCGGCTCGGGCCGGTCCCACCAGGTCTCCAGCGCGTCGTCCTCGATGTGCAGGCCCAGGGCCTCGGCGGTGATGCGGAGGATGCCGCGGACGGTGACGGTGCCCTCGAGGTGGGTGCGCACGAAGCGCAGCAGGTGGTCGCGGAACTCCTCGACGCTCTCGTCCTCGCGCGGCGCGAGCCCGTACAGCGCACCGATGAGGGCGAGGTCGGTGACGCGCGGCTCGCCGGCGTCGGCGAACTCGACCCAGTGCGCGCGCATGACGGCGACGAGCGCGTTCTCCGCGGTCTGCAGCTCACCGCCGTAGGCGTCGGCAACGGCGCGGAGCGCGGACGGGTCGCCCCGCAGCCGGAACGTCGGTGGCAGGTTCGCCAGGATGCGGTCAGCCTTGGGCACTGCCGTCCTCCGTCGCCACGTCACCGGGTGTCATGTCCAGCGCCACCCACCAGTCCTCGCCGGCCACGGTCGCGGCCACGCGGAAGGTCCCCGCCTCGATCTCCTCGTCGGTGGCCGGGCCACCCGCGAGCGACTGCAGCAGCGACCGGTCGGGGACGCGCCCGCCCGACGGCGCGGCGCTGCCGACGGCCTCCAGCGCCCCGGAGACGGCGGCGCGCAGCGCGTCCGCGTCCTGGCCCGGGGCGAGGGTGACGGCCTGGACGATGGCGTCGAGCAGGCCGCCGTCCCCCTCGGGGCCGGCGAGGTCGGCACGGGCGACGACGACGTCCACGATCGTCGCCTCCGTCACGTCCGCGACGGTGCGCACCTCGGCGAGCATCGCGGCACCGTCGGCGGGGTCGCCGCGGCCGAGGCCGTCGACGTAGCGCTGCAGGGCGGCGACGACGTCGGCGCGCACCTGCTCCTGCCCCGGCGCGGAGAGCCCCGGGCTGATGACCGCGCGCACGCGCGGCGTGATGAAGACGTAGCGGGCCACGACCGTGGCGAGCACCCCGGCGGCGCGGGTCTCGTGGACGGACTGGACGATGCCGGGCATCCGTTCCGGCTCGGCGTCGACGACGACGCTCACCGTGCCCGGCTCGGTCCGGCTCGCCAGTGGGGAGCTCGGGTCGAAGAACTCCACAGGGGTGCCGCGGCCCTCGCGGATGACCCGGTCCAGGGCGGCGAGGGTCGCCTTGCCGAGTGCCCGCAGCGCGGCCTTGGCCCGCGCGCGCAGCTCCTCGTCGGTCTCGTCCGCCGCGGCGCGGATCGTCGGGTCGAGGTTGCTCACGCTCGCGATCCCGCCGACCGGCTGGCTCATCTGGGTGATCGCCCCGGCCGCGACGAGGCCGGCCTCCCCCGCGAAGCCGAGGTCGGCGCGCACCGGGACGTCGATGCGGACCTGCCCGTCCTGCAGGGTGCGCGGCTGGCTGGTGGCGAACACGACGTCGCCCGCCGTCGTCGTCAGCCGCGTCCCCGCCGGGATGGTGATGTTGCCGGCCACGCCCGCGGCCCGGAAGAAGGTCACCAGCCCCTCGGCGAACTCGGCCGTCTTGCGGGTGACCCCGAGGATCGCGACGACGTGGTCCAGTGAGCTGCCGGTGGCCGTGTCGACGAACCCGGAGAGGTAGGCGAGGTTGATCTGCTCGTAGACGGTGGCGATCTCCCGGCCGACGGCCTCGGTGAGCGTGCGGGTGACGCTGCCGACGTTGATGTCGGACAGCGGCGAGCGGGACTCGGTACGGAAGTAGTCGACGTGGAAGGTGGTGTCGTCGTCGGGCCAGGTGCCGTCGTCGAGCCAGGCGACGGTGTTGGTGGCGGTGCCGGTGAAGACGAAGTCGACCGCGAGCAGGAAGGTGTGCGGCGCGCCCTGCACCGTGCCGGTGATCGACCGCACCGCGGAGGCCGGCTCGGCCAGCGGGTAGCTCAGCGTCTTGACGTCGAAGCGGATCGGCTCGTTGACCACACCGCCGACGATGGAGGTGAGGATGTCCCCGACCAGGTCGCCGTAGGGGCGGTGGACGAGGGAGGCGGTGTCCGGGTTCATGGCTGACCTCCGGCGAGCGGGACCGGGACGACGAGGTTGACCTCGGTCACCTGGTCGATGGCGACGACGGCGGCCCGCACGTCGATGCGGGTGCGGTCGGCGGGGTGGGTGGTCACCGTGACCGAGCGGACCGTGGCCACGCGCGGCTCGGCGGTGAGCGCCTGGAGGGCGTAGAGCTTGGCACGGTCGCGGGTCGCGGGGGTGTTCGGCTCCCCGATGAGCTCGTGCAGCCGGCTGCCGTACTCGGGGTGGCCCAGGTGGGCGAGCTCCCCCACCTCGGTGAGCATCCGGATGAGCAGCGCCTGCTGGAGGTTCTCGGTGCGCTCCACGGTCGCGAGGTCGTGCCCGGGGTCCGGGGCGCCGGGCGCGACGAGCTGGGGGCGGGGGCCGGTGAGCAGGTCGGCGCCGCGCTCGCGCTGCTCGGCGGTGAGCAGGTTGCCGAGCAGGCGCAGGTCGGTGCCGAACAGTGCCTCGCGTTCCGGTGCGGGGGTGCTCATCGCGTTCTCCTCCTCGTGGTCATGGCGGCCACCCGTCGCTGACGAAGCCGGCCGCGGGTGGGCCGAGGACGAGCAGCACGCCGGGCGGGGAGGGGATGCGGTCCCCCAGCCGGACGAGCCCACGGCCGGTGACGGTGACCCCGGAGCTGGAGCCGACCGGCCCGATGACCAGCGGGTAGGGCACGCCGGTGACGGAGTTGACCATCATGCAGATCGACCCGGAGGTGGCCAGCGGCATGCCACCGGCCGTGACGACCGGGGGCAGCACGGCGACGATCGTCCCGGAGTCGGGCGCGCCCGTGGCGCCGGGCGTCACGATGACGCTCGCGCCGATGCTCACCGGTGGTCCCGGCATCGCTCCTCCTCTCGTGGGCGGTGGCCGCCCGGCTGGTGCTCACGGGCTGAACTGGGTGAGGCCCTTGACGCTGACGGACGCGCCCTGGACGGTGGCGGCGGCGCCGCCCTCGAGCTTCGCCTGGAGGCCCCGGACGGTGGCGGTGGTGCCGGCCTGGGCGGTGATGCTCGTGCCGGCGTCGAGGGTGATGGACGAGCCCGCGGTGAGCGAGAGGTCGCCGGCGGCCTCGAGGCTGACCGAGCCGGCCGAGGTGAGGGTGACGTCGCCGTCCTGGTTCATCGTCACCGTCGTGCGGCCGGCCTTGACGTGGACGGTGCCGCCGCTGGTGCCGGACTGGTCGAGGCGCAGCTCGGTCTGCCCGGCGGTGGCGGTGACGGTGCCGTCGACGATCCGCACGGTGATCTTCGGGGGCATCTCGATGACGAGCTCGCGGGCCGGGTCCTCGTCCTGGTGGTTGCGCAGCGCGGCGAGCACGCTGGCCTCGTCGGCGGCGGCCAGTGGCAGGCGCAGCACCATCTCGTCGGTGGTCGAGGTCGGGGGCCGGTCGACGTCGTCGTAGACCCGGGCGATGACCACCGGGGCGTTGACGTCCCCACCCTCGAAGGCGACGAGCACCTGGTCCCCGACGTTCGGGATCGCGACGCTGCCGACGTGGCCGGTGCCGACCGGCACGCGTCGCAGGGCGAGCCCGGAGTTCTTCAGCACGACGTCGACGCCGTAGTTCTCGTCGTCGTCGGCGGCGCTGTGCGGGTGGACGGCCTCGACGATGCCGAGCTCGGTCATCCGGACGGCGGCGAGCTCGTGCCGGACGATCGCGGCGATGGTGTCGACGATGGTGCTCACGGCGTGCTCCCGACGGCGGTGGCGGCGGCCCCGACGAGGCTGCGGAAGGCGACGTCGGTGGTGAAGCCGGTGGTCTTGTCCAGGCGGTGCGTGACGCCGGTGACCTGGTAGTTCCCGTCGAGGTCGGTGAGCTCGGGGAAGGCCTCGAGGCGGACGAGGTCCCCGAGGCGGACCTGCGGGCGGCCCTGGATGAGCACCCGGCCGGTACGGGCGGCCGCGGCGAGCGCGTCGGCGACCGCGGTGGCGGCGGTCGCGGCAGCGGCGCTGGTGCGCACGCCCCCGCGCTCGAGGACGAGGGTGGGCGCCGTGGTGCCGGCCTCGGCGGCGCTGAACTTTTTGGTCAGCCACGCCCAGGACTCCTCCCCCTTCGAGGCGCCGGGGCTCTCCCCGAAGAGCCGGACGGTGCCGGCCGCGGGACGGGCGGCGGTGAGCTCGGCGTCGAGCACGTGCTCGCCGTAGCGCAGCTCGTGGACCGTGCGGTTGCCGCTGAGGGACTCGAAGACGAGCTCGCCGTCGGGCGTGACGTAGCAGGAGAAGCCGGCGAGGGCGGCGAGGTCGCGCACGTGGCGGGCGGCGTCGCGGCGGCCGTCGACGACGTAGGCCTCGAGCGCGGGGCCGTCCTCGGCGCGCGCGACGGTCACCTTCGCCTCGGCGGCGAGCGCCCGCACGACGTCGCCGGACGTGGTGTCCTCGAAGGTGCGGTCCACCCGGGTGCGCAGCAGCGCCTCGGCGGTGGAGTGGCCCACGATGCGCAGGGTGCGCAGCTCCGGCTCGACGGCGACGACCGTGCCGGTGAGCACCCGCACCGGGCCGGTCTCGTCGTCGGCGTAGCCGAGGTCGACCGACAGCTCGTCCCCCGGCGTCGCGCGCAGGCCGCCGACCTGGCCCTGGAGGACGGTGACCTCGTCGGCGGGGGTGTCGAGGTCGAGGCGGACGACGATCTCCACGGCGGTGCTCGCGCGCGGCTCGGTGGTCGTGTCGACCACGCGGTCCCCGATGCGCAGGCGGTAGGCGGGACGCAGCACGGTTCAGCCCTCCCCCAGCCAGGCGCGCAGCGCCGGGCTCGTCGTCGTCGGGTCACGGGGGTCGGCGAGCTCGGCGCGGACGGCGTCCCGCAGCCCGGGGTCGGGGCCGAGCACGTCGTCGGCGGGCAGCGGCTCGGGGACGCTGAGCAGGTTGGGGAGATACACGGCGAGCAGGTCGTGGCGGCGGGTGGCGAGCCGCTCGTCGAGCGCGCTGCGCAGCATGGCGCGGGCGAGGCGGGCGCGGTGCCCGTCGGGGAAGGCCTCGCTGAACGTCACGTCCTCGTAGGCGGAGACGAGGTAGGCCAGCTGGGCCTCCGCCCGGGTGGCCGGGTCGTCCGCCACCGACATGAGCCGGTCGAAGCGCCCGGCGTCGGTCCGCAGCGCCTCCCGGGCCGCCACCCAGACGTACCGGGCGAACACGCCACCGGCGTCGGCGCGGTGCTGCTCGGCGGCGGCGAGCAGGCGGTCGGCGGTGGGGTGGGCCGCCTTGAGGCGCAGCGCGAGGCGGAGGTCGGCGAGCACCGGGCCGGAGGGGGTGAGCCGGTGGCACAGCGGCTCGGTGAGGGCGGCGGTGAGGTCGGGGGTCGGGTCGCTGAACGCGACGAGGCGTGCGCCGGCGTCGGCGGGCAGGTGGGCCCACAGCCCGTGGACGTCGCTGGGGCGGGCGCCCTGGGGGCTGAGCAGGAGGACGGGGACGGTGACGACGGTCCCGACGGGGTCGGTGACGTCCCCGGCGAGCACGTCGGCGAGCCGGAGGGTGACCGTGCCGGTGCGCTGGAGGAGGCCGGTGGGGGCGTGGAGCTCCCACTCGGTCAGCGCCGCGTCCTCGACCACCACCTGGAGGACGGTGGCGGTGTCGAGGACCTCGGAGGTCACGGCGTAGGTGCTCATGCGCGGGCGTCCCTCGCGAGCTGGTCCGTCGAGGCCGGGAAGCGGACCTCGACGGGCGTGGTGGCCGCGGCGACTGCCGGTGAGTGGGTGGTGGTGGCGTCGTCGGTCGTCGCCGGCGGGGTGACGACGGTGACCGCTCCGGTCGCCGGGTCGATGGTCCACGCCCCGAGCTGGCTCCACGCCTTCTCGAGCACGACGACGTAGGCGCGGTCGACGGGACGGTCGCCGACCGGTCCGGGGTCGCCCGGGACGGCGGTGAGGGTCGTCCAGGCGGCGAGGGTGGCGCGGAAGGTGAGCCCGAAGTCGAAGCGGCGCAGGGTGGCGGCGGGGAAGCCGGCGTGGGTGGCCGGCTCGCCGTCGCCGGGGCTGTCCACCGCCTCGACGATCCAGCGCTGGCCGAGCGGGCGGGCCGCTCGCGGGGGCCGGATCCGGCTGCGGGTGAGGGTGGCCGAGTCGCCCCCGCGGCCGACGACGCCGGCGCCGCGGCCGGAGTCGAGCAGCGGGGGCGCGATGAGGGCGGGCGCGGGGTCCCCCGGCAGGAAGATCGGGCTGCCGAGCGTGCCGCCGGACGCGTCGGTGGGGTTGGAGGCGAAGACGGTCGGGTCGCGGTGGACGACGGGCGCGCCGCCCGTGTCGTCGATGAACGTGCCGCTGATCGCCTCGACCGCGCTCTCGTTGTTGACCCAGCCGGCGAAGAACCGGTCGATGAGCCGCCGACCGTCCGTGCCTCCGGTGACGACGTCGACCTGGGCGTTGAGGTGGATCGCGGCGGTCCCCGGGTTGGCGATGTCGAAGACCCCGGAGCTCACCCGGATCCCGCCGCCGGCGGGCGTGACGGCGAAGGTGGTGCTCCGCGCGATCGTCGAGTCGAGGAACAGCGTGGCCCGGCCGAGGACGAGGTTGCGGATGATCGAGGGCTCGCGGTCGATCGTGTGCTCGTAGGTGCCGTTGGCGTTGCCGTCGACGAACGGACGGACGTGGAAGGTCCCGACGTTGTCGGTGAGGAGGGTGGCCGCGAGGGGGTTGCCGGCGTCCGGCGTGAGGGTGGGCAGGGTGCCGGCGCCGTGGAGGTCGATGATGTCCTGGGCGTCGTCGCCGCCGTCGGCGGCCGGGATGCCGGTGGCGCGCTGGACGCTCCACAGCACCGGGGTGCCGGCGGGCCGCACGGCGACCGTGAGCGCGATCGGGCCGGTGGCCTCCACCGAGCTCTCCAGCAGCGGGACCGGCGGGTTGGTCGTGGGGTTCTCGTCGAAGTCGGCCGGCGTCGGAACGGCCCGCCCGGGCAGGACGTGCGCGGCCACCGGCGAGTTGCCCAGCCGGGCGGTCTGCGCGGGCGTCGCCGGGATCGTCGTCGTGAGGTTGCTCAGCTCGACGACGGTGAGGCGCACCTGGTCGCCGTCCGGCTCGACGGCGTCGATGCCCAGCTGCAGCGCGGTGTCCCGCAGCGCTCCGCTCACCGCACGGCCCTCCACCCAGAACCGGGTGCCGTCGGTCGGGACGGCGGCGTTCGGCAGCTGGACGGGCGTGGGGACCGGCGCCTGGCCCGCGGCGGCGACTTCGTCGGCGGCGGCGAACAGGCGGGTGCGCGCGTCCAGCGGGTTGAGCACGAGCGTGCCGGTGAAGTCGGTGGGCGTCGCCTGGCGCACGGTGAGCATGGCGCGGCCGGCGTGGTTGCCGGTGTCCTGGACCTGGACGAAGCGCCCGGGGTCGATCTTCTCCGCCTCGGTGAGCGCGGCCGGGTCGGTGCCGGCGGCGGTGCGGCTGGCGTGCAGCTCGAGGAGCAGCTCGACGGCGGTCATCCGGTGCGTGGCGACCAGGCCGGGGGTGCCCCCGACGGTGAGGGTGAGCGTGAGCTCGACGTCCCCGACGGCGGCACTGGCCGTGCGGCCCTCGGCGAACAGCGTGACGCCCGCCTCCAGCTGGTCGGAGGTGAAGACGTTGTCGACGCCGTCGAAGGTCAGCTCGGTGCCCCCGGTGACGGCGTCGAAGATGGCCACGGCGTCGCTCGACCGCTCGAGCAACCCCGAGCCGGTGAACGCGGGGGTGCGCAGCTCCACCGGCCGACGGGCCGGGTTGGTGTGGGGCTTGCGCACGACGACGACGTCCGGGCCGCTGATGGCCGGGACGACCGCGGCGACGGCGGCGCTCACGACGACCAGCTCGACCGGGGCGCCGTCGTAGCGGAAGCAGGTGGCGTTGCCACGGACGTCGGCGAGGGTCTGCTCGCGGGTGCGGAGGAGGAAGGGTCCGTCGACGGAGGCGACGTAGGTTCCCGGGCCCTTGTGCGGCGCCGTCGGGCCGGGGAAGGTGAAGGCGCCGTCGGGGGCGGTGCGGGACGGCACGGGGGTGCCGGCCCGGGTGGCGCCGCTGGTCGTGGGCACCTCCCCGCCGAGGTACTCGCCGTCGGCGGCCATGAGGACGTAGGGGCGCTCGGCGAACGGGCTGCCGTCGGAGAAGACGATGCGGCCGACGACCTCGTGGGTGCCGGGCTCGGCCGGGGTGCGGCACCAGCGCGGCTGCGGCGTGCTCGGGCAGGTCTCGTGCCACGGGACGACGAAGTCGTCCACGGCGGTGGCGGTGCCGTCGTCGAGGCACCAGGTGCCGCCGCCCGCGCCGTCGGGCACCTGGTCGAGCGTGATCGGCTCGGGCACCTGAGCGGGCATCGCCTGCTCCTTGACGAACATCAGCTCGGTGCGGCGGTTGGGCCGCCAGGCGAGCGGAGTACTGCAGACCGGGTCCTGCTCCCCGCAGCCGAGCCAGCGCAGCGGCCCGGAGTCGCAGCCGTCGGCGGCGTTCGGCATGAGCCGGTCGGTGGGCAGGTCGAGCGGGTCGAGGGCGAGGTACTCGCGGATGAGGACCGGCCAGGTGGCGTCCCCGACGATCCCGTCCGGGACCAGGCCCTTGTCCGTCTGGTACTGGCGGACGGCGGCGTCGGTGAGCGCGGGGTCGGCGCCGACGTTGCCGGTGAAGCGGCCCAGCGCCTGGAGCATGTGCTGGTACTCGCGGGTACCCCAGGTGTCCTTGACCGTGGTGATGGTGCCGAACGGGCGGGTGCGGCGCAGCTCGTCCCACTCGGCGACGGAGGCGTCGGGGTCCGAGCCGAAGGTCATCATCGCGTAGGTCGCGCGGCCGCGGCGCTCGGACAGCGCCTGGTTGTAGTCGTCGCCGCCGGTGAGGTCGGTATGGCCGACGACGAGCAGCCGTTCGTCGGGGTGCGCGGCGGCGTGGTCGATCACCTGCCTGAGGACGTGCCTCTCGCACGGCTCGACGAAGGACTTGTCGAAGTGGAAGGTGATGACGAAGACGGTGCCGATCTTCGCCCCGCGGCGCAGCACGATGGTGACCGACGCCGTCTCTCCCGGGACCACCCGCACCTCGGCCGAGCCGGTGAGGGTCTCACGCTGGCCGGTGGGGGTGCGGGTGTCGTCGACGAGCGCCTCGGCGGTGTACTGGCCGGCCGGGAAGGGGTCGGCGAACCAGGTGTCGGGGCGGATGCGCTCGGTGAGCACCCGGTTGACCGGGGCGCCACTCGTCTCCTCGGTGCCGCGGACGGTCACCTGGACGCGGTCCATGTCGAAGTTCGGGTCCCCCTCGACGACGACGGTGACCGAGAGGCGCGCCTCGGTGACCGGTGGCACCGGCGGCGGGGGGATCTCGATCTCGGTGACCTCGACCGGCTCGGCCTCGGTGAGCTCGCGCAGCGTGAGGTGGTACTCGAAGGCGCTCGGCCGGCCGGCGAGCTCGCGGACGTCCATCCGCTCGATGAGCACCTGGTCGACGGCGGTGGCCGAGGTGATGTCCGAGACGAACGGGACCGGGTCGCCGGCATGGAACCGCTCGCGGAGGTCGGCGAGGTGGTCCTTGACCTCCGGTGCGGTGAGCACGCCGGTGAGGGCCAGGTGCGCGCCACGCCGGCCGAGGTCCTGCAGGAAGTCGCCCTCGAGCGCCGGCACGCGGTGACGCACGACGGCCTGGTCCTCGTCGGCCGTGACGACCTGGACCTGCTCGAGCTCCAGGTCGCCGAGCATCGGACGGACCACCGTGCCACCTCCTCCCGCGTGCGTCGGTGCTGCGGATCTGCGGATCAGGCCTTGAGCGAGTTGAGGTGCGCGACGATCGCGTCGATGAGACCGACCAGCTCGGCCTTGACGGCGTCCACCGACGGCAGGCTGGTGACGACGTCGACGACGTCGCCGATGGCGTCGATGCTGCTGGTCTCGCTGGGCAGCAGCTTCTTCGCGGCCTCGAGGAAGGCCGGGATCTTGCCGGTGAACTCGGCGACCTCCCCGAGGCCGGGGATCGCGCCGACGTCGAGGTTCTCCAGCTCGGTCTTGAGCTTGGCGAGCAGGTCGACGAGCAGGTCGATGAGCTCGTTGATCTGCGGGACGAGCGCGGCGATCGCCTGGACGGCGGGCTTGATGGTCGCGACGTTGTCGTCCAGGAAGGACTTGAAGTCCGCGAGGACGGCCTTGAGCTCCTCGAAGAGGTTGGTATCGGCCATGATGCACTTCCTTTGTCCGGCCGGCGCCGCTGCGGCGTCGGGATGTCAGCGGTCGATGGCCTCCCGGAACGCCTGGAGGCGTCCGAGGAGCTCGGTGAGCGGGGTGACGAAGGCGTCCAGTCCGGTGGCGAACGGGACGGCGAGGTCGAGGCCGTCGAGGACGCCGTCGAGGAGGTCGCCCGCGTCGCCGAGGATGTCGGCCTCCAGGGCCGAGGTGTCGGCCGGCTCGACGGGCTCGATGTACTCGCGCAGGGTGAGGACGTAGGCGTAGGCGTCCGGCCGGCCGGCGAGCTGGCGGACCTGGACGTCGTCGAGGAGGACCTCCTCGACGCTCGTGCTGTCGGTGATGTCGGCGACGAAGGCGAGCGGCTTCCCGGTGCGGAGCTGGGTCTTGAGCCGCTCGACGAGCTCGAGGGCCGTCGGGTCGGTGGCGACGCCGCGGACGGTCACGCCGGTGGGCGCCCGCCCGAGGTTCTGCAGCATGGAGCCGTCCTTGCCAGGCGCCTTGTGCTCGGCGACGGCGCGCAGGTCGCTGGTCTCCAGGTCCTGCACCTGCGGGAGCTCCTCCCCCGCGAGCATCGGTCGCACGTCACACCTCGATCCCGTGCCGCCGGGCCGCGTCAGTGAGAACGCGATCGAGCGCCCGCTCAAGCTCCACCCCACTCACGCCGACAGCGGAGTTGTTGCCCCCAACCCCCACCCACCCCGCGCCGAGAGCGGAGTTGTTGCCGCCAGCACCCACCCACCCCGGGCCGAGAGCGGAGTTGTTGCCGGCGCCGTCCACCCCACCCGCGCCCGCGCCCACCCCACCCGCGCCGAGAGCGGAGTTGTTGTCCACCAGTCGCGGTGGGAGTGGTGGCTGCTCGGCGAAGCGAGAGAGGCGACCCACCGGGCGCAGGTCCCGCTCCGGTGCGCCCTGCTCACGCTGCCTCGCGCGTCGCTCCGCGCCGCCCTGCCGCCGAGGGTCGCCCTGCCCTCGTCGTCGACCCTCCCCTTCCGGCCGAGAGCCACCGTCCTGCCGCCGGTGGGCGGACGTGCCCCCCGCGCCGCGGTCGCCGCCTTCGTCGCGCACCGGTCCGTCACCGTCCTTCGCGTCACCCGCCCGCGACCGAGAGCGGAGCCGGCCTGCCCCGCTGGGGCCAGGGCCGTGGCTCGAACGCCGCAGGACCTCGCCGACGCCGTCGGGCGGGTCGACCCGCACCGGACCGGTGTGCCACTGGCGGGAGCTCGCCTCGCTCCCGTGCGCGTCCTCCCGGGAGCCGGGCAGTCGCCCGACGACACGCTCCGCCACCCGCCGGAGCAGATCGTCGGCGGCCACGTCGGGCACCACCGCCTGGCTCGTGTCGCGACGCGGGCGCTGCGGCCGGGGCTTCCGCGGACGCCGGGTCCGCGGCGCGCCCTCTCCTGCGAGCTCGCGAAGTCGGTCGGCCGGCGGGCAGGCGTCGGCAGGGGGAAGCGGCCGTCGGGTCGGGGTGTCGGCCGTTCGCTCCCCGGGCCCTGCGCCGTCCTTGCCGCCGCCCGGGACCTGACTGCCAGCGGCACGGGGGTGCTCGGCCTTGGCGGCAACAACTCCGCTGTCGGCGAAGGGGGTGGTGGCGAGGGGGGGGGGGGGGGGGGGGGGGGGGCGGCTGGGGTGTGGCTTGTGGGCACCTCGGGGCGCAACAACTCCGCTGTCGGCGTGAGTTGGGGGTGGGGGTGGGGGTGGGGGTGGCTCGTCCACCCTCTCCGCGCCCTCGGTGCACTCCTCGAGGGTGCGGCCGTGCAGGGGGCCGCGCAGGACGGTCGGGGGCGGGACGGGCGGGGCGCAGCGCAGTGCCTCGGCCACCTCATGGACCGGGTGGGTGGCGCGGACCACCGACCGGCACCAGTGGGCCGGCGCACCGGCGGGGGCCAGCAGGGAGTCGGGAGGCCGGCCGGTGCTCATGCGACCTCCGTCGCCCGTCCGGACATCTCCAGGTACATGAGGATCTGCCCGATCGTCATCCCGGCGACGTCCTCCGCGGTCCAGCCGAACTCGTCGGCCAGCACGAAGCACGCCTTGGCCAGCGGCGCCTGGACGAGCTCACCGAGCCGGTCGCGGGGCGTGTCGATGCCGCTCAGCTCGTTGATCGTGTCGACGAGGAAGCGGGCGAGCCCCGCCGGCAGGCGCCCCGCCTGTTCCGGACTCAGCGCGGGCTCGACGACGGCGCGCGCGATCATCAGCCCGGCCGCCAGCTCGCGGTCGTCCTTCGCCGCGTGCGCGACGAGCTGGACGTCGCGCACCGTCAGCGGGCGGATCGTCACGGTCCCGGCAGGCCCGCCCGGCGGCAGCGCCACCTCGTGGGTGAGCGCGCTGCCGGCCAGCAGGTCCTCCGCGGTGAGCGCCATCGTCGTCCCCCGCTCAGGCGAACGCGACGTCGGTCGGGTTCGTCTCGCCGCCGCCGCCGTCGCCGGTGCCCTCGCGGTCGAGGACGCGGATCGTCAGCGCGCGGAAGCACAGCTTCTCCAGGACGAAGTCGTCCTCCGGCAGCGTGTAGTGCCAGTTCTCGAACTTCACCCCGCCGATCTCCAGCGTCAGCGAGTTCCCCGGCCGGGCGGGGTCCGCCAGCACGAGCGTGATGGCGAAGGCGGGCTGGACGTACGGCTCGGCCACCGCCGTCGGGCCGGACCCCCGGCCCTGGAGGAGCATGAGCAGCGCGCCGTTGACGTAGGCCCGGCCGACCGTCCCGGAGATGTGGATGTCCCCCGGGCTCAGCGAGACGGGGTGGCGCCGGCCGACCTCGTGGAACTCCTTGAGCGCGGTGTCGACCGAGACGGTGACGTCCGTGAGCCGGCCCACCGTCTGGATCGCGAAGGTGTCGACGATCGAAGCGGCGTCCGCGCCCTCGGGTGAGTCCTCGGTGGCGAGCGTCAGGGTGGCGTGCTTTCCGGTGAATACCTCTGTCAGTGCCATGAGAAGTCCTTACTCGAGGAACATCGTGACGACGATGAAGTCGATGCTGAAGGTGGGCCGCAGGCGGACCTCCACGCGCACGATGCCGCGGATCTCGTCGTCCCGGGTGGCGGTGACGAGGACCTGGTAGCCGTTCTCCGGCGCGAGCATCTCCGCGAGGACCATCCCGTTGAAGAAGTTGTTGAGCGTCGTGTGCAGCGCGCCGCGGACACGCACGTTGTTGAGCAGCCCGATGTACGGCGTCGCGGAGCTGCGGACCCCGTACTTGGCGTAGTCGACGATCCGCCGGGTGGTGATCTGCTGCCACGCCGTGTTGGTCGAAGTCGTGATGCCCCGGACGATCCGGAAGCCCTGCCGTCGCTCGACGGGGACCACCCGGCTGAGCAGCAGCTGCTTGAGCTCGGCGCTGGACAGCTCGTGCTCCAGCCCCTCGACCGGCACCACCTTGTTGGTCAGCGACACGTGCGGCGCCAGGGAGGACATCATCCCGGCGACGACGGCGGCCGTGTAGGCACCGGGCAGGGTCACCTTGACGGGCGGGCTGGCCGAGCGGTCGTCGGCGACGAATCCGGGGCCGACGAGCACCACCCGGTCGCTGTTGAGGTTGTGCGACGAGGCGTCCTGGACGAAGTCGCTGCGGTCGTCCTCCAGCGCCGTGCCGACGACGGCGATGCGCTCGCGCTTGTTGTCGTTGCTCGAGGCGACGGTGCAGTGGGCGGCGAGGTCGTCCCCGATCGTGCCGGCGTCCTGGCCGGCGACGACGATGATGTGCGCGTCGACCCCGAGCAGCGCGTCCAGCCCGGTGGCGTGCAGCGTGCCGGTGGGGTCGTCCGCGCCGTTGGCGCCGCCGGTGAGCGGGGTGGCGTCCAGCGTGCTGGGCACCTCGCCCGCGCTCGTCCCCGCGGTGGCGGTGACGAGGGCGGAGTCGGCCTCGAGGTCGTCGATGAGGTCGTCACCGGAGACGACGTTGTACTCCTCCTCCACGGCCAGCCCGTGCTTGACCGTCACCTTGACGGCGGCGGAGCGGTCGACCATGTACGTGGCCACGATCGTGTCCCCGCCGCCGGGTGCGGTGCCACCGAAGGTCAGCGCGCCGTCCGCCGTCGTGATCGCCACCTGGGTGGGGCTCGGGGCGGTGTCGTAGACGATGGGCAGCACGGTCTCGGCGCCCCCGCCGCCGGGTCGCACGACGATCCGGTTCACGGCGCTCTGGATCACCGGGGAGTGGGCGAGGGCCGGTGGGGCACCGCCGACCTCCTCACCGCGCACGAGGGCGTTGGCGTCGGCCGTGGAGACCTCGACGGTGACGGCGTTGCCCCAGGTTCCCTCCGACCGCGCCTCCACGCGGACGTTCGGGCCGCCGGCCGCGGCCAGGTCGAGGCCGGCGCGCTGGGCGGACCCGGCAGCCACCCGGACGGCCCACACGGTGGTGGCTCCGGCGCGGTAGGCCTGTTCCAGGGCGCGGGTGAGCGTGAGCTCGCCGGACGCGCCGTCCACCCACGTGTCGTACGGCCCGAAGGTCGCGAGCGCGTCGCTGTAGCCGCCCAGCAGCTGGGGCTCTCCGACGGGGCCCTTGGCCGCGGTTCCGACCACACCGAGGGTCCCGACGCTGATGGCGCCGGGGACGATGAGGCCCTCGGGGCGCACTTCGATGAAGACGCCCGGCAGGACTAGTTCGGTCATGACTTCCTCTCCTCCGACTCCGTGCCGCGCCGAGTGGTCATGGCAGCTGCCCGGCCCTCAGGTAGACGACGGCGGTCTGGTCGAGTCCCAGGCCGGGGCCCGGCCGGGTGTAGCGGATCTCGAACCGGTCGGTCGCCGAGGCGAGCACGATCGGCGGGGCGAGGCGGCGGTCGGCGCCGGTGTAGGCGTCGAGCGTGCCGTCCGTGTCCCAGTCGCCCAGGGTCGGGCCGGGGACCGGGGGGCCGAGCGCCGTGAGGGCGTCGGCGGGCGCGAGGGCGACCTCGGCGTCCGGGTGCGTCGGGTCCGCGCCGGTGGTGGCGGCGAGAAACGCGTCGAGGTCGGGCAGCACGGTGGGCGGCGCCGCGCCGCTGAGCCGGCGGAAGGTCACGGTCCCGCCGAGCGGCGGGCCGGGGACCCATGAGAGCGCGCTGATCCGGGCGACGGCACCGGGGCCGCGGATGTGCAGCACCCCCGTCCCCTCCTCGTCCCAGCGCACCATCTCGTCGGTGAGGGTCTCGGTCTCGGTGACCGGGGGTTCCTCGTCCCCGACGGCGGTGGTCACCGGGATGCGGGCGATGAGGCTCGCGGCGTCGTCGTCGGCGGTGTAGCGGTACTCGTACAGGACGGAGTAGCTGCTGGTCTTGCGCCAGGCCGGGATGCTCCCGACGTGCTCGGCGAGGGTGGTGCCGGCGGCGGTGAGCTTGAGGAAGCCGGCGCCGTAGAGGTCCTGGGAGTCGTCGAGGAGCGTCTCGTGCAGGGTGAGCATCGCGGCGTCGACGGCGTCGGGTGAGGCCGCCCAGAGCTGGAAGCGGACGTGGGCGGCCAGCCGCCCACCGCGCAGGGTGAGCTCCCCGAGCGCCTCGGTGCGCTGGGTGCCGATGTGGTCGCCGAGCCCGGCTCGCCGCTCGGCGACCTCCTCGAGCGTGACGTTGCCGCTGGGGACCGCCGGGGGGTCGGCCGGGAGGCGGGCGGACAGCTCGAGGAGCATGTCGGTGACGACGTCGGTCAGCGTGGGCGCGGGCATCATCGCCCTCCTCGCGCCGGGTGGGTCCGCGCTGCCGAGCTGGTGGTCGATGAACCGGGCGACGTCGCCCGGGCGGCGCCACTCGCGCCGCACACCGGTCTGCACGTCGGTGACGAGCCCGCGCCACCCCGCCTGGCCCCCGTCCAGGAGCGCCCGGACCAGGAAGGACCGCGCGACGACGGGCGCCTGGCCGTCGTCGTCGAGAAGCTGGTCCGACATGCCACGTCTACTCCCTGGCGAGGGTGCGGTGCCTGCATGCTTGGGCACCGGCGTCTGCCGGGTGTCTCCGCGGCGTCGTTCAGGCGTCTACCGGGGCTCGGAGTGGCGCAGCAGGGAGTCGAGCGACTCGACGCTGCGCCGCAGGGCGCTGAGCTGGTCCTGGAGCGCGGCGAGCGGACCGTCCCAGCCGGGTGCCGGGGCGTCCACGGGGGCGTCCTCGCCGTGGAGGATGCTGGCACCGAGGGACTCGGTGCTGCCGTCGGGCCGCACGCCCAGCTCGTGCTCCAGGACGGCGCGGCACTGCTGGAGCTGGCGGATCGCGCGGGTCCGGTCCCCGGTCTCGTAGTACAGGCGCATGAGCCGGCGGTGGCTGCGCTCGTGGGCGGGTTCGATGTCGAGCACGCGCTGCGCCCAGGCGATGGCGGCGTCGAGGTTCCGGCGCCGCTCGTGCTCGTGGCTCAGGCGGTCCAGGAGGGTGAGGCACTGGTCCTCGAGGCGGGCGCGGGGCACCATGCACCACTCGTCGAGGCAGCCGACGTGGAGGGGGCCGCGGTACAGGTCGGCGGCGCGGGCGAGCGCGGCGAGCTGGTCGTCGTCGAGGTGGTCGCCGTGCGCGAGGTGGACGGCGTCGGTGAAGGTGGTGACGTCGAGCCAGACCTTCCGGTCGGCGTTGATGCGCAGCGCGTCACCGTCGGCGAGGACGAGGCGTTCGTCCGTCACGACGTCCGCGGCGCGGTGGACGTGCCACAGTGCCTGGCGCATGAGCTTGCGCGAGGCGTCCGCGCGGGCCTCGGGCCACAGCGTGTCGGTGACCGCCTCGCGCAGCATGGCCTGGCCGGGCGCGAGGAGGAGCAGCGCGAGCAGGTCCTGCGCCTTGTGTAGGACGGGCAGCGGGTGCGATGCGCCGAGCCGGGCGGCGAAGGGTCCGAGGAGGAAGACCCGCAGGTGCTCGAGGGCGCCGACTGGCCGAGCGGGATCGCCACCGGGCTGCTCAGCGCCGGTATGGACGGCGTCCACGTCGATCACCTTGGACACGGCTCAAGCCCCCTCGCGTCCGACCTGGCCAGTCTAGGGCCGTCGTTGACGGCGAAACAAGGCCATTCCCGGCGCCTTCGGGCGCCCAGTGGTGCCTGGACGCGGCGGCTGGCCCTCGTCGAACAACGGCGACGACGGTGCGGCGAGCGCGTGGAGCCGCTGCGGGCTCGCCGCCCTACGCCGTCACGAACCGGGTGACCGCCTCCACGACGTCGGCGTCCCGCAGGATCCGCTGGTGCCCGAGCCCGTCGGTGCTGAGCAGCTCGGCGGTGGGCCACGCGTCGGCGATGCGCACACCCTCGGCGTAGGGCACCTCCTTGTCGCGGCGGTCGTGCACGACGAGGACCGGGACGGTGATGTCGTGGCCGGTGAGGTCGAAGTCGCGCAGCGGCCGTCCGGCGAGCGCCGCGAGCTGCCCGTCGAAGCGGCGCTTGGTCCGCGGGCCGTACCCGAGCCGCTGAGCCATGGCGTCGGTCATGGTGAGCACCTCGGCGCTGGGGGCGACGAGCGCGAGCCTCCCGACGTCGAGCCCGTCGGCGGCGGCCATGGTCGCGACAGTCGCGCCCAGGGAGTGGGCGACGACGGCGGACGGCGGGCCGTGGGTGGCGGCGACCGCCCGGAGAGCGTCGATCATCTCGACGGCGGTCGACCGTCGCGGGCCGAGGAACCCTGTGCCGGACTCGCCGTGGCTGGGCGTGTCGAAGGCGACGACCCGCCGTCCGGCGGCGACGAGCGGCGCGACGAAGGTGCCGAGCTGGCCGCGCCACCCGCCCCAGCCGTGGACCAGGTAGACCGGCTCCCCCGCGCCCCAGGTCTCGACGACGAGCTCGCGGCCCGGCGGGAGCGCGACCGTGGAGCACTCCCCCGCTCCCGGTCGCTCGTCGCGCCGCAGACCCTTGTTCCGCGGGATGGTGCACCAGATCCGCAGCGCCCAGCGGGCGGAGACGGTGGGCGCGACGCGGTCCAGGGCGCCGAACGC
This sequence comes from Georgenia sp. H159, assembly GCF_035607575.1. Taxonomy (NCBI): domain Bacteria; kingdom Bacillati; phylum Actinomycetota; class Actinomycetes; order Allobogoriellales; family Allobogoriellaceae; genus Georgenia; species Georgenia sp. H159. Next base: position 119,530 of record NZ_JAYDZY010000007.1, read on the forward strand.
CGTGCGCACCCCCGTGAGCTGCGCGCGGCGGGCGGGGCTGAGCGACCGCCCGCCCGTCGTCGTGGGCTGGCTCGTCATGAGGTCTCCCGGTCCCACCAGCGCAGCACCCGCAGTGCCCGCAGGGTGACCCACCGGGACGGCCGGCCCACACCGTCGTCGAGGGTGAACCAGACCTGCCCACGGAGCTCCCGGTCCAGCGCCCAGGTGCCGTCAGGAAGGCGGCGGGAGCGGACGTGCTCGACGGCGTCGGCCAGCCGCGGGTCGGGTGCGGTCCCGGTGCGGACGCTCACGGCGCGGACGTGGTCGAGGCCGCGCAGCACGTCGTACGCCCAGCGGCTCGGGTACAGGAACCGGAGGTAGTCGGGGTCGGCCGGCTCGCCCGTGCTGAGCCGGCGGAACAGGCCGCGCTCGAGGAGGAACTCCTCGCCGGAGGCGCGTGCCTCGCGGGACGCAGCGGTGCCGCCGGTGGCGCGCTCGAACTCGAGCAGCCCCTCGAGGACGTTGATGGTGCTGTCGAACGAGGACCGCACCGACCCCCTCGCGCGCTCGCAGTTCCAGCCGCCGTCGGGGAGCCGGTCCGCGACCAGCCGCTCGACGACCGGGGCGACGTCCACCCCGAAGTAGGCGCCGTCGGCCACGGTCCGGCCGTTGATGCACTCCTCGACCTCGCCCTTCCAGAAGGGCTGGTCGCCCTCGTCCCAGCGTGAGCTCGCGCCGACGAGCTCGACGGCGCGGCGCGCCCGTTCCGTCGTCGGGTCGAGGCCGAGCTCACGGAGCTGGGTGAGCGCGTAGGTCGTGGCGGTCCAGGGCTGGCCGGCGGTCTCCCACGTGCTCCAGTCGAAGTCCTTGGGGACGAACGAGCCGCCCGCCCACTGCCCGTCGGGGTCCTCGAGGGCGAGCAGCCGCGTACCCCAGCCCTCGGTCTCGACGCGTGACCGTTCGGCCCGCCACTCCTCCTCGGGCGCGTCGAGCAGGTCGCGCATCACCTGCCAGCGGATGGCGGGGTCGGAGTCGAGCAGCCAGGTCACGGCCGGGTCCATGGTGGTGACGGTAGTCCGACGCGGGTGCGTGCGGTCATCGAATTGCGTCATGGGACTGCCGCCGAGCAAGCCGCCGGGGTCGGCCGATGAGTTCCGGCATCGGCCCCGGTCGAAAGAGACAACGGCCACCCGCGAGAGGACACCCATGAGCTCACTGCTGTACGTCGTCAACTGCTCGCTCGACGGCTACGTCAACGACCCGGACGGCAACCACGACTGGGGAGCGCCCACTCCCGAGGTGTTCGCCTTCCTCAACGACGTCGAGGGCCGCGTGACCACCCAGCTCTACGGCCGGCGCACGTACGAGCTCATGACGGTGTGGGAGACCGACCCGGAGTTCGCCGACGCCAGCGGGCATGAGGGGGACTTCGCGAGGTGGTGGCAGGAGACCGAGAAGGTCGTCTACTCGACCACGTTGACGGACGTCGTCACCGAGCGGACGCGGCTCGAGCGCAGCTTTGACCCTGAAGCGGTGCGCCGCGTCAAGGAGGAGTCGCCGGGCCCGCTCAGCGTCTTCGGCCCCACGCTGGCCGCCAGCGCCTTCGAGGTGGGTCTGGTCGACGAGGTGCACCTGTTCGTCAAGCCCCTCACCCTCGGCGGTGGGCTCCAGGCGTTCCCGCCCACTGCGCTGCGGCTTGACCTGCTGGACGAGCGGCGCTTCGGAGACGGGTCGCTGTACCTGCGGTACGCCGTCGAGAGCTGACGTCGCCCGCAAACCCTGGCTCGCGAGGGCACCGCCTCGCTATTGTCACCCCACAGAGCCAGCGCTGGCGCCGGCACCTGCGGATGTGGGGAGGCCGAGATGGAGCTCGACCTTCCCCGGGCGTGGTTCCGCCTCCGCTTCCGGATCCGGCATGACGGCATCGTCGCGGTCGGCTGGCAGGACGACGTCGGGAACCGTGCCCGACCACCGCTGCTGAGCGAGCACCCCAGTGGCTGGCAGGTCGACGCGTTCCCGAGCCCAGGGGGCGCCGATCCGGTGACGTTCCTCGTCCCCGAGGGGACGGGTGCTGCGCTGGCCGCCGTCGTCGACCGGCTCGAGGGGCAGCGCGCCGGGGCGCAACTCCCCGCCGCCGTCCCCGTGCTCGTGGACGCACCGCCCGAGCTGGCGCTGCTGCCGTGGGAGCGCGTCGTCCGCTGGTTCCTGCGCGCCGCGCCGCCCGCCGTCGCCGCTCGCGTGGTGGTCGTCCTCGAGCGGGCGGAACAGCCGGAGCCGGCCCCCTTCACCCTTCCGCTCCGGATCCTCACCGTGGGCGACACCGGGTCCGAGGCCCTCGCGCATTTGCGGCAGGGGCACAACAGCTGGTTGAGGAACGAGGACGAGCTCGCGGCCGCAGCGACGTGGTGCGACTCGGTCAGGGAGACCGTCGAGCACCTGGCCACCACCCGCACCGACCTGCTCATCGTCGACGCGCGCACCGCCACCAGGCTACGCCGGGCGCGACCGCCCACCGCGGTCCTCCTCACGGTCGTCCTGGGGACCGGGTACGGCGGCCCCACCGAGGGCCTGGGCCTCCACCTGCCGTGGTCGCGCAACGTCCTGCACCTCACCCAGGCCTACCCCGGCCCCCCGTACGCCGTCGTCGACGAGCTCCTCGTGGCGCTCAGCCACGACCTCCCCCTCCACGACGCGGTACGCGAGGCACTGATGGCCACGGACCGCCCCCCGGAGCAGGGACGGCTCTCGGGATCCGCGACGTCCCTGCACGACCTTCGCCTCATCGCGGTGTGGGAGGAGATCGAGCGCGAGACCGCCCGGCTGCGCGGGACGCTGGGGTCCGCCACGATCCGATCCTTCGAGGCAGTCGCGCCGGAGGCCGTCCACAGGTGGTCGGCGCGAACGGCCCTGCACTCCTGGACCACCGAGGCCGCCGCCACGGGCCGTCTGCTGCCCGACCTGGGCAGCGTCGGCCTCGCCTTCACCTACGAACGCGAGGGTCTCCTCCCGCTCAGCGACGCCCAGGCCCACCTGGAGCTGGCGCGTGACCTCGTCCACGACCTCGCCGCCACGGCGCCGCCGGACCCGGAGCAGGTGGTGGCGGTGCCACGGGTGGTCAACCTGGGGCTGCGCCGCAGCAGCACGGGGGTCTCGGCCGCGGGCTCGTTCGTCTACGCGGACAGCGGGACGGTGCTCGCCGTCGGGCGCCGGTACACCCTGGACGTGCAGATCGGCGCCCCGTGGCCGCAGACCCTGGTGACCGGGCCGACCGAGCCGGTCGACCACCTCCTGCCGGACCCTCGCGCCGTTAACGAGCTGAGCGTCTCCGTCTTCTCCGACACCGTCGTCGTCGACGGGCCGCGGACGCAGCCCCTGCCGCTGCCGGCCACCGGCGCGTCGCCGCTCGTCTCGTTCCCGCTCCGGGCCACCGGGACGGGAGACGCGTGGCTGCGGCTGAGCGTCTACCACCGGGACAACCTGCTGCAGACCTTCCGTCTGCGAGCGCGGGTCGCGCAGGAGGAGGGCAGGACGGAGCTGCCGCTGCTCGCCGCGACGCTGGAGCACAGCGGCACCCGAGCGTGGCAGGACGTCACCGAACACGGGCCGCGCGCGGCGTCGCTGACGATCAACGACACCGGCAGCGGGCACCGGATCTTCCTCAAGCGGGACCAGGTGTCGGCAATGGCCCCGGTGAGCGATCAGGCCGCCGACGACGCCGCGCGCGAGATCCGCGCCGTCCTCACCAGGGTCGTCGACCGCACGGTGGACCCCGGGCAGTCGGTGCGCGAGCTCGCCGCGTGGGGGTCCGAGCTGTACTGGGCGGTGTTCAACCAGCTCGACGAGGAGGCCAAGGCGGCGCTCACCAGCGTCTCGCGGGAGGTCGACCTACCCGTCCAGGTGGTCCGGGCCCATCTCAACGCCGCCGTTCCCTGGGCGCTGGTCTACGACTGGGACCTGCCCGAGGATTGGCCCGACGGCTCGCCTCCCGACACATGCCTCGGCACCGATGCTCAGGGCGGTCGGTGCGGCCACGGCCCGGACAGCGGCGTCATCTGCGTCCGTGGCTTCTGGGGCCTGCGGCACCAGCTCGAGGAACTCCTCTCCGACCCCGCGGGGAGCCACCCGCCTCCGATCGACGTGACCGCCGGGGGCGCCGTCCTCGCGCTCGGCGTGGACGACGACAACACCACGGGGCTCGCCAGCGACCTCGAGCAGCTCCTGCTGCCCGGGAAGGTCCGCCGGCTCGGGGTCGCCGACCGGTTCCTCACCGAGGTGTTCGCGCCGCAGCACCCCGGGGTCGTCGTCGTGCTCGGGCACTTCGAGCGCACCACCCCGGCGGCGGGACCTGCCGTGGACAGCATCGCCCTGGGCACCGCCGAGCGTCTGCTCAGCCCCAAGCCGCTGTCCCAGTCGGCACGCCGGGCGGGCGGCTGGCGGGCGCCTCGCCCACTCGTGCTGCTGCTGGCCTGCGGCTCGACGGCGGTGCAGGCCCGCACGCTCACGAGCTTCCTCGGTGCCTTCACCGGGGCCGCGGCCGCCGCCATCGTGGGCACGGAGTGCGACGTCTACACCGACCAGGCACGCGAGTTCACCGCCGCACTGCTCCGCGCGCTGCGCGGCGACGGCTCACCGACCGGCCCGGTCACCTACGCGGCCGCCGTCCAGCGGGCCCGCAACGAGCTCGTCACCCGGAGGGGGGACGTCAGTGGACTGGTCTTCGACGCGTTCGGCCCGGCCGAGCTCACCTTCGCCTGAGCCACGAGCGGCGCGGGCGCGCCGGGCGAGGTGGCTGCTCGCCATAGTCGTCGCCCTGGTCGCCCTGCTGGGCGCAACCGCCGTCGGCGACGTGCTCGTCGCGGTCCAGGGGACGACGACGGCGACCCTCCCGCCCCGCTCGGACGGCTCGACGAGCTTCCCTGTGGTGACCGCCGACGACGTCGCTGCCGAGGACCTGAGCGCGACGGTCGTCCGGGTGCGGCAGGGTTCGACCGAGGTGGCCCCGGACGGGGCGGTCGCCGTCCGCTGGGTGCCGGCGCTGCCCGCGGTCGCGCTCGACCTCACGGACGACGGGCTGGCCCGGGCGGCGGAGTACGAGGTGGTCGTCGCCCTCACGCACACCGACGGCCGGCGCCAGCTGCTCACCTTCACCCTCACCCGTGCCGACGGCGAGCTCGCCGTCCCCACGACGACGGAGCTGACGGTGACACGCGGCGTGAGTGTCCTCGGCACCCAGGTCCTCGAGCAGAAGGTCGACGGACCGACGCGGCTGCCCGCGGTGGTCGGGGCCGACACGCGGCTGACCGAGCTCCGCGCGCGGCAGCTGGAGGCCGGGGACCCGGTCGTCCAGCTGGGGGTGGGACCGGACGTGCTGCCCGCGGGGCCCGGCACCGAGCTCGACCTGTCCGTGACGGTGGACGCCGCCGCGGGCAAGGTGGGCGAGGTGACCCGCACGGTGGAGCTCGTCTCCCCGCAGCTCACCGACCCGACGACGGTGACGATCACCGTCCTCACCCGTCGGCACCCGGTGTTCCTCGGTGCCGCGCTCGTGCTGGGGGCACTCCTGGGGACGCTGGTGCGGGTGCTGCTCCCGCGGTGGACGGCGGCGCTCGCCACCCAGCGTGCGCGCGCCGACCTCCTGCTCCAGCTCGATGCGCTCCGGGCGGCCTCGGAGGACACCACGTTCCGCGAGGACATCACCGCGATCCGCGTCGCTCTCGCGGCCGCGAGGGGACGCAGCCGGATCGACACGGCAGTCGCGGCCGCCGCGAGGGACGCACAGCTCAGGGTCACCGCCCTCGACGAGGCGCTCCGCGGGCACAGCGCCACGCTGGCCGCACTCCGATCCGCCGCCCGCCGCCGTCCGGCTCTTCCCGCGGAGCTCGAGCAGCCGCTGGCCCGCCTCAGCGCGGCCCTGGACGTCGCGGGAACGAGCCTCGAGCGCAGGGACGCCACCTCCGCCGGAGAGCACCTGAGGTCGAGCGCCGAGGAGGCCGGCCGCCTGCTCGACGCCGCGAGCACGTGGACCGCGGACGTCCGCAGCGCCCTCGCCGACGCCACCACCGCCGTCGGACAGCCGACCGCCGATGGCGCCGGCGCACTGCGCGCCCGCCTGGACGGGCTCGCCGGCCGGCTGCCGCCCGAGTCCGCCGAGGCTTCCCCTCCGACGGAGCCGGACGCCGTCGCGACTCAGCTCGACGCCGTCCTCACCGCGCTCGACCGCGCCGGAGGCTACGCGGCGCTCAACCTCCCGGTCGCGGTGACGCGGCTCGCCGACGACGTCCGAGACGCCGCGGACACCCTCGAGTCGGTGGAGCCCGCGGTCGCGACGACCCTCCGGACGGCGGCCGACCGGTTCTCCGACTCGCTCCCCCCGGTGGGACGCGACCTCCGCCGCCACCTCGACGACCTCACCGAACGGTTCTCCACGCTGCGTGACGTGCTGGTGGACGAGCTGGGCCGGGGCCTGCCCACCGACCGGCGCGACCCGGTCACGGCCGCGGTCTCCCGCGGGGAGGTCGTAACCGCGGCACTGCTCCGGGCGCAGGCCCTCGCCACCCCGACGACGACGCGGCTCGGGACAGCAGCGTCCACCGGCCCGGTCACCGCCGGGACCGTCGCGGTGCCGACGGAGCAGGAGCCGGCGGAGACACCGCCAGTGCTCGCGCAGGCGCCGGTGACCTTCGGGGCACTCATCAGGACCCTGCCACGGCGCACCCTCATCGGGGCCGCCGGGATGCTCCTGGGCCTGACCCACGTGGTGCTGGCGCTGGTGCTCGTGCTCCTCACCGGGTACGCCCTGTTCCTGCCCGACTGGCAGGGTCACTACGCCGACCTCTTCCAGGCCTTCACCTGGGCGTTCGCGGTGGACCTCACCATCACCGGTCTACGGGCGCTGGTCACCGTCGGCAAGGACGGGACGGCACCGGCCGCGCAGGCCGCTTGACCTCGCGCAGGCCAGCGGGGTGCGCACAGCGAGTGGCGCCAGGCCCGGCTAGATCGGCTTGCTCTCCGTGACGTCCCAGCCGGTCTCCACCGGGTCCCCCGGTGTGCCGTCGGCCCGATGCGGGCGGTACCTCATACGGATCTGCCCGAACTTGAGCGAGACCTGGTCGACGACGAGGGCGACGTCGGCGCCATGCCCGCCAGCTCGGCCATCCGGTCGAGGCCCGGCCGGATGGACGTGCGCAACCGGTCACGCGCGGTGCCGTACGCGGTGAGGTCCGTCGCGTCGTCGGGAGCGCGGACGGGGTTGAGGGCGGTGGCGTCCGCCCATGCCCGGAGGTCGGGGTCGCTCGTGAACGCGGCGCTGGCCCGGGAGCCGAGCACCTGCATGACCATCCAGTCGGCCGGGGTGTCGGAGAGCGGGCTCGGTGGGCAGAGCCGGTTCTTCTCCTCGTCCGTCCCGACAGTTGCCTCGACGAGCCCCGCGAGCGCGGCACCGAAGCACGGGAACCCGGCGCGGATCGGCTGGAGGGTGATCGTCCCGTGGCCCCAGATCGGGACGAGCGGCGGGTACGTGAGCCCCGGCGCGGCGCAGTGGACGACGAGCGCGTCGTCGGCGATCCGCACCGCACCGGACGCGAAGAGCAGCCGTCCCCGCTCCACGGCGCGCACGTGGCCGAGGCGCACGACGTTCTCGATGCTGCGCAGGAGGTCGAGCTCCCACCGGGCGAGGGTCGGGGTCTTGGCCATGGTCGGTGTCAGGGACCGGTCGATGCGCAGGACGACGCCGCGCTCCTCCAGGTCGAGGAACAGGTCATCGGCGGAGCCGGCCGTGCTCGCGGACTCCATGATGTCCGCCGCCGCCCCGAGGAAGACCGCCGGGTCCGGCTGGATGACCGCGCGGTTGAGCATCCACGGCTCCCGGGGGCGTACCCAGCAGATCGCGTCGGGGTCCACGCCCTGGCCCAGCAGCCACACGCACGCGTCGGTGGCCGTCTTGCCGGCGCCGACGACGACGTACTGGGAGGGTGCGTCGTCGACCCTGGCCAGGTCGTTGACCGGGACGACCCGGGCGTGGTCGTCGACGGCGAAGGGTGGCGGGGTCTCGGCCGGGATCTCGGGGGCCAGGTAGGCGGCGTCGACGACGCGCGGAGAGCCACTCACGTCGTACCGCTCCCCCGAGACCCGGGACACGAACCGGCCCTCCCCCAGCCACTCGCAGCCGGGGAAGAAGGACACCTTCCCGGAGGCGAGCAACCGGTCGGCCATCACCCGACCGAAGTAGGCGCAGATCTCCGGCGCCGTGGCCCGCTCGTGCAGTCCGCGCTCCGGGCCGCGCACCTGGACCCTGCCGTCGCCGAGCAGCGTGGACGCGACGCCGTAGAACGCCGAGGCCTGGTGCAGGCGGACGAACGGGTAGGCCTCGAGCCAGTGCCCGCCGGGCGCGTGACGGCGGTCGACGACGGCCACCCGCACGTCGGCGTGGTCGACGAGCGCGTCGGCGAAGGCCATCCCTGCAGCACCCGCACCGACGACGACGTAGTCGGCCTCGATCGTGCCCACGGACGAAGACTCCTCGCGTTGATGAGCAGGGTCAATGGCCGGGGCGACGTCGGACGAGGCGATCGGGCGCGATGCCACCGGCGACCGAGGGCGGCTCGACACCGCTCCGGCCACGGAGGACGATGAGGACCATGGCGGGAGCGCGCAGCTCGGCCGACCGCCGGCTCGTCGAGCGGGTGGTGGGCGTGTGCGCGCGGGCGCAGGAGCCGTTGCGGCTGTTCGAGCGGGTCGCCGCCGTCGTCCGTCTGCGGATCCCGTACGCGGTGGCCGGCTGGCTGCTCGTGGACCCCGACACCCAGCTGCTCAGCGGCGTCTACAACCAGGGCGTCACCCGCGAGCAGCACCTCCAGGCCATCACGCTGGAGCTGACGGAGGACGACGTCAACAAGTTCTACGAGCTCGCCCGCCGCCCCGTGCCCGCCGCCGCGCTGAGCGCCACGACCGACGGCGACCTCCGCCGCAGCATCCGGTGGGCACGCCTCTACGAGCCGCTCGGCCTGGGTGACGAGCTCCGTGCCGCCTTCCGCAGCGGAGACACGGTCTGGGGGTACGTCTGCCTCAGCCGTCGTCGGGACGACCCGTCATTCAGCGTCACCGAGGTGGACCTCGTCGCGCGGCTCTGTCCGCACATCGGCAACGGCCTGCGCACCTGTCTGCTGCTCGGGGAGGTGGACCACGAAGGCGACCACTCCCCCGCCCTCGTCGTGCTCGACGACGACGGCGCCGTGCAGTCCGCCACGCCCCAGGCCGAGCACTGGCTCGGCGACCTCGAGGACGAGGCGCTCGCCACGACGATCGTGGTCCACGAGGTCGCCGGTCGTGCCCGCGCGCTCGCCGACGGCTCGGTCACCGGGCCGCCCGCGGTGGCTCGCACGCGGGCACTGACCGGCGAGTGGGTCACGGTCCGGGGAGCCCGGCTCGACGACGCGGGCGGGCGCACCGCCGTCGTGCTCGAGCCCGCCCACCGGGCCGAGATAGCGCCGCTGCTCGTGCGGCTGCACGGGCTGACCAGCCGCGAGCGGGAGGTCACCCAGCTGCTGCTCCGCGGGCTGCCCACGCGCGAGATCGCAGCGACGCTGTGGATCACGCCCGAGACGCTGCGGGGCCACGTCAAGGCGATCATGGGCAAGCTCGGCGTGAGCAGCCGGCCCGAGATCGCCGCCATGCTCAGCGGCGAGCCGGTGGTGCTGACGTCCGTCGACGACCCCGCCGCGTCAACCCGCGCGGGCCGGTGACACGACGTCGGCGGCGATCTCCCGGGACACCCGGCGGGCGATGCTCGAGACGTACCCGGTGATCCCGGGGCGGAAGACGTAGCCGACGAAGCGCAGGCCGGGGGTGGCCTCGCTGCCGGTCCGGTCCCGTGGCATCCCGGTCTCGTCGAGGACGCCGAGGTGTCCGACGAGGTCCGTGAGCCCGGTGGTGTACCCCGTGGCGAGGATGACGGCGTCGGCAGTGGTGCGGGAACCGTCGGCGTGGATCGCGCCGTCGGCGTCCAGGGAGCTGACCGCGGCGACGCACTCGATGCGGCCGCCGCGGATCGCCGTCAGGACCTCCTTGTCGATGATCGCCGCACCGGTACCGTCGGCCTTCAGCCGGCTGAAGGCGCCCTCCGTGGCGGTGGGCAGACCGTGGGCGCTGAGGTCCCCGACCGTGGCCCGTTGCATTCCGCGCAGCATCGTGTCGACCATCCGCGTCGGCAGGTGGAGGAACAGCGGCACCGGGAGGTCCGCCGGGAGTCCCCCGGTGGTGCGCAGCAGCAGCGCGGGCGGGCGTCGGATCGCGAGCCGCACGCGCCGGGCACCACCGACGCTGAGCTGGTGGGCGATCTCCATCCCGGTCGAGCCCGCGCCGACGACGAGGACGTCCTGCCCCACGAACGGCGCGGCGTTGCGGTAGTCGGCGGCGTGGAGCAGCCGGCCGGCGAACGGCGAGCCCGTCGCCCACCCGGGCAGCTTCGGGGAGTGGTAGATGCCGGTGGCGACGACGACGTGGCGACAGCCGCGCTCACCGGCGGTGGTGCTCACGAGCCAGCCCTCGTCGTCCTGGTCGAGTCGGGTGACCGTGACGCCGAGCTCCACCGCCACGTGGTGCCGGGTGGCGTAGTCCTCGAGGTAGGACACGTACTGGTCACGGGTGGGGAACATCCCGAACTCGCGCGGGAACGGTGCGCCGCGCAGTGCCGAGGCCCGGCGGCTCGTGTTGAACCGCAGCCCGTCGTAGCGCCCCGCCCACACGGCCCCGACGCGTGGGCCGCGTTCCAGGACGGTGGTGGGAATTCCGAGCTCGGTGAGTGCGGCAGCCGTCGCGAGCCCGGACGGCCCGCTGCCGACGACGACGACCTCTGCGTGTGTCATGACGACCTCCCGTCAGTTCCCGGCCCGGAGGAGGCCGGCGCTGCCAGGTTCTCGCTCCGGCGTGGGCGGCACTACCCCCCGGATGGGGGGTCTGGCTGCCCGCAGCGCAGCACGCCCGCGCGAAACCTGCCCGAAACGAGGGCGTCGTACGGTCCTCCGGTGCTGATCGAACCCGGTGACCTGGACGCGACGGACGTCGCGGCGCTGCTCCGCGAGCACCTCGACGACATGTACGCCACCTCGCCGTCGGAGAGTGTCCACGCGCTGAGCGACGAGGGGCTCCGGCACCCGGACGTCACCTTCTTCACGGCGCGCACCGACGACGGCGCCCTGCTCGGCTGCGGCGCGATCAGGCAGCTCGGCGACGGAGCCGCCGAGCTGAAGACCATGCGCACCGTCGCGGCGGCGCGCGGGCGCGGCGTCGGTTCCGCGATGCTGGCGCACGTGCTCGGCGTCGCACGCGATCGCGGCTGCACGAGCGTGCACCTCGAGACCGGCTCGATGGACTACTTCGCCGCCGCCCGTCGGCTCTACGCCCGCCACGGCTTCATCGAGACCGGCCCCTTCGGCGACTACGCGTCAGATGCCCTGAGCACCTTCATGGTGCTGCGACTCAACGCCCCGTGACGTGCGGGGAGGCGTCCTCGACAAGGGCGTCCCGCCGCGGCCGGACGGAGGCCCGCGCGCGCGGCTGTCGGAGCATCGCGCCGGACCCCGCTGGTAGCCTCGCCACGTCGGCCCAGGCCGGCTTCGTTGCCCTCAAGACGCGGAGTTTCCATGGCAAAGGTGTGGGCCGCACTGGCGGTCGTCGCGACGCTCCTGCTGTCGACGTCGTCGGCCGCACAGACCGACACCAGCGACACCGAGCCGCTCACGGACACGCCACTTCCGGTGGTCGGTGCCGTGGCCGCGCAGTCGGCGTGGGGCGGGAAGCTGAGCCGGTTCGACGAGGTGCTGCACGGGGTGTGGCGGACCGACGGCGGCACGATCGCCTACTGGTCGGTGCGGCACCGGCCGAGCGAGGGCGACGAGAGCAGCCTGACGAGTACGGCGCACAAGCTGCGCGGCGGATCCGCGAACCTCACCACACCTCCGGGCTTCACCGAGACGTCGCTCGCGGCGCGCGAGACCGGCGAGCTCTACCCGGTCCTGCTCGACGAGACCACCGAGACCTGCCTGTGCACCAACGTCACGGAGATGGGGCTCAACGACGGGGTAGCCGAGGAGGTCTCCGACGGCTGGCAGCTCGTGTACGCCGTGTTCCCGGAGCTGCCGGCCGAGGTCACCTCGGTGGACGTGCACGTGGACGGGTTCGGCGCGATCCTGCCCGACGTCCCGGTGCAGGACGGTCCGCTCCCGACGCCGCAGGTCTCGGCCGACCACTGGGTCGCCTCCGGTCAGGGCTGGCCGGCGCCGCCGTCCGCCGAGGAGATCGCCCGCGCTGCCGAGGCCCGCACGCTGGGGGCGGTGTGGGTGCTCGCGGAGCGCTCCGGTTCCGCCGACGGCTCGTGGGCGCAGCGTGAGTCCGGGGACGTGCGCGAGATCGACCTGGCGGCCGACGTCCTGTTCGCACCCAACGAGTACGCCATCGACGACGACGCCGGCGCCGTCCTCGACGACGTCGCGGCGCAGATCGAGGGAGCTCAGGTGACGCGCGCGGCGATCGTCGGCCACACCGACGGGGACGGCACCGAGGAGCACAACGAGACGCTGTCGGAGAACCGCGCGCGGTCGGTGGAGAGCGCGCTCGCCGAGCGGCTGCCCGAGGTCGCGTTCAGCGTGGAGGGCCGGGGCTGGCACGAGCCGATCGCCTCCAACCAGACCGACGAGGGCAAGGCCCTCAACCGGCGCGTGACGATCACCCTCGAGGGCGTCGCCGACGCGGAGGTGGGCTCATGAGGACCGGCACCCGCACCGCCGCGCGAGTCGCCGCCATGGCCGTTGTCGCGCTCCTGGCGGTCTCCGCGTGCACCAGCACCGAGGAGACCGACGCCGCTCCGTCGCCGACCGCCACCGAGTCGGCGTCGCCCGAGCCGACGACCGAGCCGGCCGCCCCCACCCCGATCATCCCGGACGAGGTGGTGGCCGACCTGGACGCAGCGGTCGCCGCCGAGGCCGAGCCGATCGCTTCCACGTCGGCCCAGACCGAGGGACTGCCCGACGGTGCGACGCTCGACGTGCTGCAGCTCGACCGCACCGACGGTGGCGGATACCTCCTGCGCGTGCGCTTGGGCTGGGCCGAGCCCGTGTCCCTCTCCCCTGCGGAGCACCGCTCGCTGTCCCTCGACGGCGACGCCACCATGGTCGACGGCATTCGCCTGGTGGACGACGCGGCCGAACGGTTCACGCTGCCGACCGTCTACGCCCCGCGCGATGAGGAGCAGATCGACGGCACCGAACGCTTCCGGTGCCTGTGTACCGACCTCGTGTCCCAGGTACCCGCCGGTGGTCAGCTCCTCAGCGCCGTCTTCGGCCCCCTCGGTGACGGTGCGCAACCGGAGGCGCTGACGGTCGAGGTGCCGGGCTTCGAGCCGCTCCCCGACGTGCCGGTCGGCCGCACGGCCTGAGGGCGACGCAGCGTGCCCTGCTGCGAGCCGACCTCGGCTCGTGGCGGACGTCCACCGGCGCCGCCCGTCCCGGCTCTACAGCACCGTGTACTCCATACCCACCACGTCGTAGGTCGTCCGCGCTCGCCGGTCGCGCGTGAGGAGACGAAGGCCGTGGTGGCGCGCGGTGGCCGCCACCAGCGCGTCGTACAGCGCGCCGCCCCCGATGCGCGCTCGCCCGAGGTCGGCCACGAGCCCACGATGGACGTCAGCGGGAAGGACGAGGGCCGCCATCGGCAGTCGGGCCACGACGTCGGCGGCGCTCTCGGCTGAGACCCGAAGGGGCGCTGGAAGACGGGTGAGGACGCTGTAGCACTCGAGCAGGACGTGGGCCGGGACATGCTGTACCTCGCCGAGGACAGCATGCCGCGCGGCGAGGTGGTTCTCGTGCCAGGAGAGCGGGACGGGCACCAGGACACTCGTGTCACAGGTGAGTCCCCCGGTCACCTGCGGGTGGCCTCGAGAACGGCGCGCACCCGCTCGTCGGTCAGCTGCTCCAGCCGGTCCCGCGGACGCAGGCGCGGCAGACCGTCCTCGACCTCGGTCACGACGTCCGCCGGCGCCGGCTCGATCTCGATCCGCCCATCGGTGCAGACCACGTCGATTGCCCTCCCAGCGGCGAGCCCCATCGCGTCACGTACGGCCTTGGGGACGACGATCCGACCGGCCGCGTCGATGGCCGTCCTCATGCCACGAATCTACCGCCCGCACTACCATCGCGTTCGTACCCAGCGGTTCGAGTGACGATCCGCCCGACCCTCCGCGTGAAACCTCGCCGAACCGAGGGCTTCGTACCCCAGACTGCGCGCGCGCTGCGCGGGCGGCCCGGGTCGCGATCGGATCACGACGCGGCCGAATCCGCCGGTGGCCGTTGACCGGACCACGCCGACCCACTACACATGGCTCACTCGGGTAAACCGGGGTGACGTCTCCCAAGGGTGGGTGGGCCCGTGTCCGCACTGCGACCTCGGCTTCTTGTACTCGTCTCCACGTGCGCGCTCGCGCTGGGCCTGACCCCAGCGGCGAGCGCCACTCCCTCCGACGGCGTGGGCGCCCGTGAGCCCGGCGCCGGCCTCGAGGCCGCGGAGGTCTCCGGCTCCACGGCCGTCCCGCGGGGAACCCCCAAGGGCACGGTCATGCGCCTCGGTTCGGCGCCGACCGCCGAGCGGTACATCGTCCAGCTCACCGACCCCGCGGTCGCCGCCTACTCCGGTGGCATCGAGCGGCTGCGGGCTACCCGGCCCGGGGCGGGGAACCGACTCGACGCCACCGCCGCGCCGGTGCGCGAGTACGTCGCCCACCTCGACGCCGAGCAGGACGACCTCCGCGACCGGATCGCCGACGAGGTCGGCCACGCGCCGTCCGTCGACTTCACCTACGCCTACGCGCTCAACGGCATCGCGGTCCGTCTGACGGCCGACGAGGCCGCAGCCGTCGCGCGGCTCCCCGAGGTGACCTCCGTCGTCGTCGACGCCCGGCGGGAGCTCCACACCGACAACGGCCCCACGTGGATCGGTGCGCCGGCCCTCTGGGACGGGACCGCCACCGGGGTCGAGGGCACGAGGGGCGAGGGGATCCTCGCGGGCATCATCGACTCCGGCATCAACCCGTCCAACCCCTCCTTCGCGGACACCGTCCCCGTGGCCGACGGCGGCGACGGGTACGACCACACGAACCCGCTGGGCACCGGGGTGCACCTCGGCATCTGCGACCCGGCCAGCACCGACCAGTACGACGAGCGGTTCGCCTGCAACGACAAGCTCATCGGCGCCTGGGACTTCGCCGGGGACGGCCCGTTCGACACGGACGGGCACGGCAGCCACACCGCCAGCACGGTCGCGGGCAACCAGGTCGACGCGGTCGTCAACGGCCCGTCGGGCATCAGCCAGACCCGGACGATCTCGGGCGTCGCCCCGCACGCGAACCTCATCGCCTACGACGTCTGCGACGTCGACGGCTGCGCCACCGCTGCCATCTCCGCGGCCATCGACCAGGCGATCGCCGACGGCGTCGACGTCATCAACTACTCGATCGGCTCGTCCGCACCCTCCGCCGCCTGGGCGGACCCGGACGCCGTCGGCTTCCTCGCCGCTCGCGCGGCCGGCATCTTCGTCGCCACCTCCGCCGGCAACGACGGCCCGGGGTCGGAGACGCTCGGCTCGGTCGGTGACGTCCCGTGGCTCACCACCGCTGCGGCGTCGACGCACGACCGCACCTTCCCGAACACGGTCACCGACCTCACCCGGGAGGACGGCGTCGGGCTCGCCGACATCGAGGGCCTGGGCTTCACCACCGGACACGGCCCCGCTCCGATCGTCTACGGCGGGGACTACGGCGACCCGCTGTGCCAGGCGGAGAACTTCCCGGAGGGCACCTTCGACGGCGAGATCGTCGTCTGCGACCGCGGGATCACCGGCCGGGTCGAGAAGGGCCAGGTCGTCTCCGACGCGGGCGCCGGGGGCATGGTCCTCGCCAACGACGAGGCGAGCGGGGACTCGCTCACCGGGGACGCCCACGTGCTGCCCGCCGTCCACATCACCTACGACGACGGCGTGGCGCTGAAGGCCTGGCTCGCCGACGGGACCGGCCACACCGGCACCATCACCGGCGCCACCCTGTCCGAGGACCCGGCGGACGGGGACGCCACGGCGGACTTCTCCAGCCGCGGCCCGAACCGCGCGATGGACATCATCTCCCCGAGCGTCACCGCACCCGGAGTCGACATCCTCGCCGCCTACGGCGCCTCGACCACCGAGGCCGAGGTCTCCCCGGAGTGGACCTTCGTCTCCGGGACCTCGATGGCGAGCCCGCACGTGGCCGGAGCCGGCGCGCTGCTCCGGGTCCTCGAGCCGGAATGGACGCCGGCCGAGATGCAGTCGGCGCTCATGACGACCGCGACGACGGCCGTGACGAAGGAGGACGGCGTCACCCCGGCCGACCCCTTCGACATGGGATCCGGCCGTATCGACCTCGCGGCCGCGGCGAACGCCGGCTTCGTGCTCGACGAGACGCTCGCCAACTATCAGGCCGCCGACCCGCAGCTCGGTGGCGACCCCGCCGCGCTGAACCTGGCGAGCATGGCCAACAGCCAGTGCCTCCAGCACTGCACGTGGACCCGCACGCTCACCGGCGTCGCCGACGGCACCGTCGAGTGGACGGCGAGTGTGGAGTCGTCGCAGGACGTCACGCTCACCGTCGAGCCGGCGACCTTCGCCCTCGCCGACGGCGAGACCCAGGAGATCACCGTCACGGCCGACGTCCGCGGCGCGAGCACCGGCACCTGGCGGTTCGGCCGGGTGACCCTCACGCCGGCGGCCGAGGACGTCTCGACGGCCACCCTGCCGGTCGCCGCACGCCCCTCGACCGGTGTGCTGCCGGCCGAGGTCGTCATCGACACCAGGCGCGACGCCGGGTCGGAGCTCGTCGAGGGCCTGCGGGCCATCGAGATCACCGACCTGACCATCGACGTCGCGGGCCTGACGCCTGCAGAGACCCGGGAGCTCGCCCTCGTGCAGGACCCGACGAACACCGACCCGTACGACGCCCCGGAGGGCACGGCAGTCGTCCACGTCGAGGTTCCCGATGGTGCGAGCCGCCTCGTCGTGGAGGTCACCGACGCGACCTCCCCGGACGTCGACCTCTTCGTCGGGCAGGGAGACACTCCGAGCCTCGAGACCGAGGTCTGCATGAGCGCCTCGTCCGGGTCCGGCGAGAGCTGCGACATCGGCGCGCCCGAGGCGGGCACGTGGTGGGTGCTCGTGCAGAACTGGGAGTCCTCGGGCGAGGACGCGACCGACACCCTCACCCTGGGAACCGCCGTCGTCGCCGGTGATGCCGGGAACCTCAGGGCCGAGGGCCCGCAGACACAGCCGACCAACGAGCCGTTCGACTTGCGCGTGTTCTACGATGAGCCGGCGATGGAGGCCGGTCAGCGCTGGTTCGGTGCGCTCAGTCTTGGCTCCTCGGCGCAGTCTCCTGGGGACATCGGCATCGTCCCGGTGACCCTCAACCGGTTCGCCGACGACGTCGCCAAGACCGCCGACGTCGGGACGGCCGCACCGGGCGACACCGTGAGCTACGAGATCACCGTGCAGCCCAACGTCACCGACGAGGACCTGACCTACGCCATCACCGACGCCATCCCGGAGGGGATGACGTACGTCGAGGGTTCCGCCACGGAAGGAGCGACCGTCACGGACGGCGTCCTGTCGTGGGAGGGCATCGTGCCGACGTCCGTCGGCGTCCAGGGCGAGTACGTCATCACGCGCAGCGGCGCGGACCCGTTCTGCGCGAACCCGCTGGGCGGGACCGGGTATCTCGACCTCGCGGACCTCGGCTTCATGACCGACCCCGAGATCGTCGGGGACACGGTGGCCTACGGCGTCGGCGCGGGGGCGCCGTTCAGCTTCTACGGCGTGGACTACGACGAGATCTGGCTGACCGACGACGGGTTCGTCGTCTTCGACGCCGCGACGAACTACGACGGCGAACCCTGGGCGCCCCAGACCCTGCCCGACCCGCAGCCACCGAACAACGTGCTGGCCATGCTGTGGCAGGACATGGAGATCGTCCACGACGAGGCGACGAACAGGGGCGTCACCATCGTCGAGGCGGGCGGCACCGAGGCCGGCAGCGCGCTCGTCATCGAGTACGACGACGTCCAGCTGTACGAGGTCCCGGGGAGCACGTACGACGTGCAGCTCATCGCATTCCGCGGGCAGGACGACGCGGAGGGCAACTACGAGTTCTACGTCGCGTACGACAACATCATCGGGCCGGTCGACGGTCCGTTGACGGTCGGCACGGAGAACGTCGACGGCACGTCCGGCCAGGCGCTCGTCAACCACGACTCCGGCGAGGGCATCGTCGCGGACGGGAACGTCGTCTGCTTCGACTACACGGGTGCCTCGTTCGACCCCGTCACGATCCGGTACGAGGTGACGATCGACGACGAGGGCCTGAGCAACGGCGACGTCCTCACCAACGAGGCCACCCACGTCACCGACAACCCCGGCGCCCGGCCGGTGACCGTCGGAGTGGGCGTGACGATCGAGGGTGTCGTCGAGCAGCCCACTGAGGAGCCGACGGAGACGCCGACCGAGGAGCCAACGGCGGGACCCACCGACGAGCCCTCCGACGGCCCCACACCGTCCGGCCCCCCGAGCCGGCCCGGAGGCGGTCACCTTCCCAGCACCGGTGCGGACCTGGGTCTCCTCGCCGTCGTCGTGCTGCTCCTGCTGGGAGCCGGCGCTGGAGCGGTGCGGATGCGCCGGGTCACGGACTGACGCGGCGACGGGGCCCCGGTCGCGCCGCGACGGGACCGGGGCCCACGGGTGCTCGGTCCCCGAAGCGGGCCGACGAGCCGGGGGCGGCGTCGCACCTAGCCAGACTTAGCCAAGCCACCTACGCTGGGTCCATGGTCCAGATGAACGTGCACGAGGCGAAGAGCCAGCTCTCCCGCCTGATCGAAGCCGTGCTTGCCGGGGAGTCGGTGACGATCGCGCGAGCCGGCAGGCCGGTCGTCGACCTCGTCCCGCATCGCGGCCCTGAGGTGACCATCGGCGTGGACGGCTGGAGGCACTTCCGGGTCGACCCCGCTGTCTTCGACGGCCCGGACGACGAGGTGGCGGATCTGTTCTACGACGAGCCCACGCCGTGAGCGGCATCCTGCTCGACACGAACGCGCTGCTGTGGGTGCTGGCCGGCGATGAGGCCCTCGGACCTACGGCACGGGAGCGACTGGCGACATCAGGACCGGTGCACTTCTCGGCGGTGTCCGTTCTCGAGATCACGATCAAGGAGATGCTGGGTCGCCTCGAGGTCCCTGGTGACGTGTCCGCCGGTGCTCAGCGCGCTGGGCTCGTCGAGCTACCGTTCCGCGCCGGCCATGCGTCGGGTCTGACCGAGTTTTCCGCGCTCGCCAGGCATGACCCGTTCGACCGGATGCTGCTCTCCCAGGCGGCACGTGAGCACCTTCTCCTGCTCACCTCTGACCGGCTCCTTCTCGCCCTCGACATCGAGTGGGTGGTCGACGCGCGCGAGTGAGGACCGCTCGGCGTGAGAAGGTCCACTCGTGGGCAGCACCATGCGGGAGTCGGTCGCCGGACCGCACTGCGAGCCGCTGGCCGTCGGCCTCCTGAACGAGCCGGTAGCGGCGGTCACCAGCCTGGCCTTCGTCGTCGCCGGGGTGGTCATCGCGGTGCGCTACCTCCGTGACCCAGGGCTGACGCCTCTCCGCACTGCCGGCGACCGGATCGCACCGCTCGGCTACCCCACCCTCGTGGCCGGCATCGGCGTCGGGTCGTTCGTCCAGCACGGACCGAAGCCCGCGTACTCCGACCTCGTCCACGACCTCCCGCTGCTCGCCACCCTGGCCTTCGTCGCGGCCGACTCCCTGGCCGGGCTCACCCGTCGCCGTCGCGTGTGGCGGTGGTGGGCGGTGCCGACGATCGCCGCCGTGCCACTCATCGTCGCGGCACCACGTGCGGGGGACCTTGCCCAGGTGGCCGTCGCGGTGGTGGCCGTCGCCTCGACCGTGCTCCGCGCCCGCGCTCAGCCGGCGGCACGTCGGGCGATCGGCTGGGCGGTGGCACTGCTCGCCGTCGGCGGTCTCGTCGGGACGCTGTCGCGGGCCGGTGGGCCGCTGTGCCGGCCCGAGAGCCTGTGGCAAGGCCACGCCGCCTGGCACGTGCTCGCCGCCGGCGCCCTCGTGTTTCTCGCGCCTGTGGTCGAACACCGGCGCGGCACGGTGCCGGGATAGCAGGGCGGCGGGGCTCAGGCGCCCGCGAGATCAGGGTCGTGGAGGTGGTAGGCCGCCCGCGCGCCGCCGGCTCTATGCCCGCCACGGGTTCGTCGAGACCGACCACTTCGGCGACTATGCGTCAGGTCCTTTGAGCACGTTCATGGCGCTGCGACTCAGCGCTCCGCCGGACGCAGCCCCGCCTCGATGGCCGGTTCGGTGAGCTGGAGGTAGAGGCGGTCCACCTCCTGCGCCGGGTAGGGCTCCTCCCCCATGCGCCACCACCGCATGCCGAGCCCGATCATCGTGCTCACCGCAAACTCCACGAGCGCGTCGACCGGCACCCGGGTGGGGCCGTGAGGTGCCCGCGCGCGGAGCTGCTCGCCGACCAGCTCGGTGAGGAACTCGTGCAGTTGGCGGGCGAACGCGTCGGCGCCGCGACGGCCGGCCATCGCCTGCCACACCTCCTGAGACTCCCGGAAGTGCTCGAAGACCGCGAGCGACGGCGAGCCCTCAGACCCGGCCGGGACGAACGCGCTGCGAAGCGCCTCGAGCCCGTAGGCGAGGAGGTCGTCCTTGTCGCGGAAGTGCGCGTAGAAGGTCGACCGCCCGACGTCCGCACGGTCGATGATGTCTTGCACGGTGACGCGCGCGTACCCCTTCTCGAGGATGAGCTCGAGCAGTGCGCGGCGTAGCAGCTCCCTCGTGCGTCGGACCCGCCGGTCCACCTTCCCCGTTGCCAGCTGCGCCACCGCCTTTCGGGACAGGTCGCCGTCGATGTCCAGTACTGGACGCGCCCCTCGATCTGCCCCTTGCCCACAGCCCAGGGGCTCCCCCGAAACTTACCGCACAAGATCCGGAAACGAACAGATGTCCGGTGAAGCCAGATCGGGGAGAGAATCCATGGACACGACGATCCGCACCGCTCGCCGCACCTGGGCCGTGGTGGCGCTGCTGTGCACTGCGCAGGCGATGCTCATCCTCGACATCACGGTGGTGAACGTCGCGCTGCCCTCCATCGGGGAGGACCTGGGAATGCCGGTCGGCGACCTGCAATGGGTCGTCACGGCCTACACCCTGGCGTTCGGCGGGCTCATCATCCTCGGTGGGCGCGTGGGTGACGTGGTCGGCCGACGGCGGGCGCTCCTGGCCGGCCTCGTGCTGTTCAGCGCCGCCTCGCTGGCCGCGGCACTCGCCTCGAGCGCCGGGGTGCTCGTCGCCGCACGCGCCGGCCAGGGCGTCGGGGCGGCGCTCATCGCCCCGTCCGCGCTCGCCCTCGTCACGATGGTCGTGCCCGACGGCGGAGCTCGGCACCGCGCGCTCGCGGCCTGGGCGGCAGTGGCGGCGGGAGGCGGCGCCGTCGGCGTGCTGCTCGGTGGCGCCCTGACGGCGGCGTTCGGCTGGCGGGCGATCTTCGTCATCAACGTGCCGGTCGGGGTGACGCTCGCCGTCGGCGTGCTGCGGACGGTGCCGGCGCTGTCCGCGCTGACCAGGCGACGGTTCGACGTCGTCGGTGCACTGCTCGCCACCGGCAGCCTCGTCGCGCTGACCTACGGGCTGACCACGGCCGGAGCAACCGGGTGGAGCTCCATGCAGACCCGCACCCTGCTGGGCGTGGCCGCCGTGGGGCTCGCCGCATTCGTCGTGACGCAGCGGGTGGTGCGTGAGCCACTCGTCCCGTTGACCGTGTTTCGGCGACGGTCGCTGGTGGCCGCGCTGGTGCTCATGGTGCTGGGGATGGGGCCGGTATTCTCCGGCTTCTTCTTATCCTCGCTGTACCTCCAGCAGGTACTCGGGCACTCGGCGCTGCGCACGGGGGTGGAGTTCCTGCCGATCGCCGTCGCGATCGTGGCCGCCACGCACGCCGGTGGCCGTCTGGTGTCCCGGTTCGGCGTGCGGTCGGTCATCGCGACCGGGCTGACGGTCGGTGCGGTCGGCGCCGTCACGCTGAGCCAGCTCACGACGGAGAGCAGCTACCTCGTCGG
Source organism: Georgenia sp. H159 (assembly GCF_035607575.1). Taxonomy (NCBI): domain Bacteria; kingdom Bacillati; phylum Actinomycetota; class Actinomycetes; order Allobogoriellales; family Allobogoriellaceae; genus Georgenia; species Georgenia sp. H159. Next base: position 141,701 of record NZ_JAYDZY010000007.1, read on the forward strand.
CGTCATGCCCGGCTTCCTCCTGCTCGGCATCGGCGGCGGCACCGCCGCCGCGGGCGTGATGATCGCCGCGCTGTCCGGCGTCGACGACGAGCACGCCGGGATCGCCTCCGGCCTGGCCAACACCGCGCACGAGCTCGCCATCGCGCTCACCCTGCCCGTACTGGCGACCGTCGCTGCCCGGTCGAGCGGCTGGGCCTCGCTCGGGGCGGAGGTCGACATGGATGCGCTGACACGCGGCATCGCCGACGCGTTCCTCGCGGCGGCCCTCATCGCACTCGCCGGAGCTGGCGTGGCCGCTCTGCTGCTGCGACGCACCGACGTCGGCACGACGCCGCTCCACCCGGTCCACTGAGATGGGGCCACCGGCCCAGAACTGAAGGAGGAGCCATGAGAGTCGCCGTGCTGGGTGCCTACGGCGCCGTCGGCAGCCGCCTCGTTGCCACGGCCGCTGCACAGGGACACGAGGTCACCGCCGCGGGGCGCGACCCGGACCGACTCTCCCGTATCCGAGCCCACCACCATGTGACACTCGCGGCCGGGGATGCCGACGAGCTACGGCGGGTGGCGGAGAGCGAGGACGTCGTCGTCAACGCCACGGGGGTGGAGGATCCGGCCCTCGTGCTGACGACGACGGCCGCCGGGGCCGCGTTCATGGACATCAGCGCCGAGGGCGCGTACCTGGAGCGGCTTGCCCGGCTCCCCCACGCGTCGCGGCCCGTGGTGGCGGGCGTGGGGCTCGCCCCTGGCCTGACGAACCTGCTCGCCGCCGGCGTGACCGGCACCGGGCCGCTGCACATCGGCATCGTGGGAGGCGTCGGTGAACGGCACGGCGACGCCGGCCGCCGGTGGGTCTGGCAGACGGCCGGAAAGGTGGTCACGTCCGGCGGCACCCGGCAGCGCGTCTACCGGGCGGCGCGCCGGTTCCACCTGCCAAGGATGGGCCACCGCACCCTGCTCCGCGCCGCGTTCGGCGAGCAGGACCAGCTGGCCGCCGACCTCGCCCGGCCGGTGTCGACGTGGCTGGGGCTCGACCCGCCGTGGGCGACGTCGCTCCTTGCGCTTGCCGGCCTTGCCCCGCGAGTCGGGGCCTACCTCGACCGCCTCAGCGGTCCGATGACCGCGCGGCTGGGCCGCTACCAGCGTTGGCAGGTCGTGGTCGCGGACGAGACCGGCACGCTCGCGTGGGCGAGCGGCATCGAGGAGGTGCACGCCACCGCGGCTGTCGCCGCGCTGTCCCTCGAGCCTCTCCGGCGTGCTGAACCGGGGGTCTACGCCGCGCACCGCCTCCTCACCCTGGCCGAGGTCCGAGACGGTCTCCGCGAGGCGGGGATCGTCATCGCCACCCGAGCCGGCGGAGGACTGAGCGCGCCTAGTGTGACGCGTGAGTGATTACCGCTGCTCTGGCAAGCCGACTGCCTGCCCGAGCCGAGGACGACGGAGGGTGCGCGTGTCCGCCGTCGGGCGATGAGCTCCCGTGCCCGTCTGGGGTCGGAACGTAGGTCCTGTGACGCATGGCAGGTGGTCCGGCGCCACGCAATCCAGGTACCGAAACACCCCCTCACCACCGCCCTCTCAGGCATGCTCATGTCATGCCGGTCGAGATGGGGCTCTGGAGGATCGACGGTGCCGCTCCGCGCCGCCTCGGCACGTCGGTACTGCCGTCGGAGGCGAGCCTCGAGGACTACCTGGAGCGTGATCCCTCGCTGCTGGGTGAGCGGCTACTCATCATCGGCCGGCAGGTGCCGACGGCGTATGGGAAGTTCATCGATCTGCTCGCGATGGACAGCGAAGGCAACCTGCACATCTTGGAGCTCAAGCGCGATCGCACGCCCCGTGATGTCGTGGCGCAGCTATTGGACTACGGATCCTGGGTGTCAGCGCTGGACCGGGAGACGGTCCTCGAGCTCGCCAATGACCACCTGAGTGTTCCGTTCGAGACCGCGTTCGTCGAGACTTTCGGTGGGTCCCCGCCGGATGAACTCAATGCTGAGCTCGAGCTGACCATCGTGGCCACCGACCTGGACGCCAGTTCGGAACGTATCGTCACCTACCTGCGCGCGTTCGGTGTTCCCATCAATGCCGTCTTCTTCGCCTATCTCGAGGACGAGTCGCGTCGCTACCTCGCTCGCTCCTGGTTCATCCCCCCTGACGACGGAGGCGGCACGTCGTCGGCGCGAGGCCGAACGAGCAAGCGGGCCGACTGGAACGGCCTCGACTGGTTCGTCTCATTCGGCGATGACGACCTCGGTCGGTCCTGGGAAGACGGACGCCGCTATGGCTTCGTCTCTGCCGGCGGTGACCCGTGGTACTCCCGCACACTTCGTGGCCTCCCGGTGGGGGCGCGCGTCAACGTCCACATCCCCAAGCTGGGCTACGTTGCAGTCGGCGAGACTCTGGCGGAGGCCGAGCGTTTCGACTCGACGAATGTCCTCGTCGATGGCCAGTGGGTGCGGCTCGCGGACCAGGAGCTGGCGGGTCGCTACCGGCACGGCCACGCGGACGAGGCCGTCACCGACGACAACGCAGAGTACGCCGTCCCGGTTCGCTGGCTGGTCGCAACCCCAAAGTCGGAGGCGTACTGGGAGAAGGGCATGTTCGCCAACCAGAACAGCGCCTGCAAGCTTCGCCAGGAGTTCACGCTCGAGCGACTGGCCCACCACTTCCAGCTCGACGAGCACTGACAAACCTGTTGCGACCGAACTGCCCGTCACGAACGACCGCGACAGCGGCGCTGCCCGCGGAGACGCGATCCGGTGACGTGACGTGGCACGTTTCACCGCGAGGTACGGCCGCGCTGGCCAGTGCGGCCTCTGTGTGGGCGCCCGGTCGAATTGTTGATCCGCCGAGCACCACAGCATGATTACCAGCATGAGTTTGATGCTTCGCAAGGGCGAGAAGGTGCCGATAAAGGGTCGAACGATCACCGTGACGGACACGGCATTCGAGTGCCTTCCCCGGGTGCGCGATCGGCTGATCGAGGCGGCTCTTGCTCGCGAGACCATGACGTATGGCGAGCTCCGAAACGAGCTCGACCTGCCCTACCTCCCGCAGGGTATGGGCAGGCTCCTCGACCTCATCTCGGAGGACTGCTTCCGCCGCGGCGAACCCTCGTTGGCGAGCATCGTCGTCAACGCTGCGACCCTTGAGGTCGGTAACGACTTCGATGGTGATGCGCCATCCGAGCGAGACCTTGTGTTCAACCGTCGGAGATGGTCGTAGCACGAACGCAGGCGACGTCGGACCTTCACACCGGCGACATTGGTGGCACAGGAACTACTCTCCTCCACCGTCAACTCCTGCGTCCCAACCCGGAATCACCTTTCCGTGCATCGTCAACAAACGGGCGAACTGCCGGTACATCGTCGGGTGGTACCGCTTGGACGTCGGCTTGTTGTTGATAGTGGTGTGTAGGAAGTCCTTCGCGTCCGGGTCATCGCTCGACAGGTGAATGTCACCGTTGGCGTCCGCCCAGATCTGGACTCTCTCGAGCTCGACGTACTTCACGTTGGCTTTCGTACGCGCCATCGCGTCTCCTCACCCCGCAGGTACGGCAAGACTGCCATGTAGCGTCGCGTGGACGCTACGACCCCTGCGGCACCCGCACGATGTCACCGGTGTGGATGACGTCAGGGTCGGTGATGTCCGGGTTAGCGGTGACCAGCCGGTGGTAGAGGCTGCCGTCGCCGTAGTGCTGCTGAGCAATCCCCCACAGCGTGTCCCCCGCCTGCACCTCGTACTCCAGGTACGTGGTGTAGCCGGGCACGATCTGCGAGCCGAGGATGACGGGGACGATCACCTTCTCCTGCTCCGAGCCGTCCTTGGGCGACTCGTGGAAGACCTCCACCTGCAGCCGCTCCCGGGTGAACGCGGCGCCCGAGACGTCCACACTCACCTGGAACTGCCCGTGCCCACCGACGCCGTCACCGGCCATGAAGTGCCCGGTGACCTCGTCGTGCCCCTCGCTGATGCGGTAGAGGTACGTGGCCTCGAAGCCGCCGCCGGCCATTCCGGCGATCTGCACCTCGTCGCCGACGATGTCGTTCGGCCGCGGTTGCTGGACGTCGATGGTCATCTCGGATCCCCCTCGTTGGACATCACTCCCGTGCGAGCAGCGTGGCACACCGGTCAATACCCGGTCCGGGTCCGGCACGGCACAACGGCTCGAGCCCGCCCACGCTGGAAGGTGGCCACGCGCCGTCGTCGTCGTGGACGACGACGGCGCGACCGCCCCTGACCGTCCGTCCCGCGCGGGGCGGGGCTACTTGACCCCGAAGTCGAACGCTTCCTTGTGGAGGTCCCCGTACTTCTCCCGGAGGAAGTTGCCCGTGGTGGTCAGCTGCGCCGGGATCCGGTTGTGCCGGCTCCTGTGCAGGGCCTCGGCCTGCCCGGCGAGGAGCTGGAGCTGCTCGGTGAGCTCCTCGTTCGGGGTGCGTCCGTTGGGCTGGCGAGTGTCCACCATGTTCGGCGGAATCGCCAGGTAGCCGCGCAGGACCCCGGGCAGGTACTCACGCACCATGGCGTCCAGCTCGTACTCGAAGCGAGCGTCGCGGGACGGCTCACGACGCTCCGCCTCGACGACGGCGCCCAGCATCCGGTGCGTCCGCTCGAAGGTGACGTAGGCGTTCGAGGGGATCCGCATCCGGCTCTGCTTGCCGAGGGCGCCGACCCAGCCCAGCGCAGCAGCCCGCCCGTCCGCGCCCTCGAGCGCGGCCTCCGGCGGCGGCGACGTCGGGACGAGCTCGGTCGACTCGGCCCCGGTGAAGCGATGCCACCACCGGCGGCGCGCCGGGAGCCAGAGGTCGCGCAGGTGCCAGGCGCGCACACCCGAGGCGCCCATCGACGCCAGCGCGAGCAGACCGCCGACGCCAATGACATCGAGCGCGAAGATCCCCACCGTGAACCCGGCCGCGTAGAGGAGACCCTCAAGGATCACCCGTGCCCTCTCCTTTACCCCGCCGATGAGCAGCACGAGGTAGGCCAGCAGCGGCAGGAAGATGACAACGAGGCCGACCTTGACGACGTTGCCCAGTGTCAGTCGTGACATCGTCAGCTCCTCGGGAGTTCGTCGGTGGGTGGGGCGTCGGTGGAGTGGCTGCGTTCGAGCTGGAGCCGGGCGCGGCCCACCTGGCCCTCGAGCACCTCGACGGTCTGCTTCATCGAGCGGGTGGCCTCGACCTTGTACCGGTCGATCTCGTCCATCGCCTGGAAGACGTTGTCGAAGGCCTGCTGCAGCTTGGCCGGGTCGACCGTGGCCTGAGAGGCGTGCTGCTGGATGGCGGCGCCCTGGGACCGGAGCAGCTCCGACGTCGAGACGATCATGTCCGACGTCGTCGCGTTCAGGGCGTCGATCTGGGACAGCACGATCTGCTGCTGGGCGAGGGCCTGGGACACGATCACCGCGACCCGCAGCGCGGCGAGGGTGGTGTCGAGGGCGCGGTCCACGCCCTTGATGAGCTCGGTGTTGTTCTTCTTCACGACGTCGAGCGCCAGGTAGCCCTGGACCGAGACCGCCATCTGGGTCATGAGATCCTGGTGGCGCTGGCGGACGTAGAAGAGAGCGTCGGTCTCCAGAGCGGTGGCGTCGTCGGTCTTGCCGTCGGTGCGCAGGGCGGCGATTCGCTGCTCCAGGCCGTCGCCCAGGGATCGGGCGAGGACGGCGTAGTTCGCGAGCTGCCCGAGGGCCGCCCAGAGGTGGTCGCGCTCGGTCTGGATGGCGGCGTTGTCCATGCGCAGCTCGTCCTGGCCGCCCTTGAGCGCCTTGGTGATGGCGTCGAGCTGGTCCTGCGCGGACTCGTACTTGCGGAAGTACCGCTCGATCGCGTTGCCGCGGGGCAGGAACTTCAGCAGGCGCTTGCCGCCGGTGAGGTCGTGACGGTTCGGGTCGAGCTCGGAGACGATCTGCCGCAGCTCCTCCAGGCTGCTGCCGGTGCGGGAGGCGGGGTCCTCACCGGTGGCCGCGAGGGCGGCGGCGGGCCGCTGGAGCATGCGGTTGGAGGAGTCGGCAGCCTGGTTCATCGTGTCCGCGCCGAGGCGGGTCAGCTGCGCGAGCTTGGTCTGGAACTCGGGGCTGCGCAGCGGGGTGTCCAGCAGCTCGTCGAGGAACTTCGTGGCGGTCTCCGCGTGCTGCTGCTGAGTCTCCGCGTCCACGAGGATGATGCCGCCGACCTTCTCCGGCTCGTGGACCGCGACCTCGGCCGCCGGCTCGGGCGGCTCCAGGTGCAGCGGGTTCTCCACGGCCGGGGTCTGGTTCTGGCCAAGGTCGAGCGGGTTCGACATGCCGTGCACTCCTCCACGCGTCGGGGCTGCCCTCATTCTCTCAGAGTCCGCTCCGCAAGTGCCGAGATCCTGTCCCGCTACGCCGTCGCGAACGCCGTGACCGCCCCGACGACGTCGGGGGCCCGCAGGATCCGCGGGGAGACCGCCTCCACATCCGGTACGAGCGGGCTACCGTGCTGCCGTGACCGAGTTCCTCATCGCGCGCAACCCGGAGGAGGGCAGCACGCTGCCATTCCTGCTGCGCGTCCCGCTCGGTCCGGACGGCATCGTGCTCAAGGCGAAGGAGACCTGGCCGCGCACGGGCAAGGTCTACTGCCACCGGGCGGTGGGCTGGCCACGGGAGCCGGACATTGTCGAGCGGGTCCCGGTGCGCTCCTGCGTCCGGCGCGGCGCGGCCATCGACCTTGTGCTGGACCGTGGCCGGGAGAACCGGTCGCAGTTCGTCCTCACCCGCATCAGGGGCGGCCGGGAGGCGATCTTCTGGCAGACCGCCCGCACCGCCAAGCAGGCCCGGCCCGCCGTCGAGCTGCCCACCGCCCGCGCGGCGGGAGTGCGGGAGCTGGGGATCGTCGTCGACAGCCATGAGCGCTACGCGTGGACGTTCAGGCACCAGCAGGCCACCACCACGCGGCGGGCGCTGCCGGCCGGTGACTACGCCGTCGAGCTGGACGGTCGGGTGGTCGCGGCGGTCGAGCGCAAGAGCCTCCCGGACCTCGTCGCGACGCTGACCAGCGGGAAGATGCGTTACCTCCTGGCGCACCTCGCCGAGCTGCCCCGCGCAGCCGTCGTCGTCGAGGAGAGGTACTCCCAGATCTTCGCCCTGGACCGCGTGCGGCCCGCGGTGGTGGCCGACGCCGTGGCCGAGTGCGCCGCCCGCTTTCCCCAGGTGCCCATCCTGTTCTGCGAGACCAGGGCGCTCGCGCAGGAGTGGACGTACCGGTTCTTCGGCGCCGCGCTGCAGGAGGCGGCCGCGGAGTCGGGAGCCGCCGGCCGGGTCGCCGCCCTTCCTGCGGCCACCGCGCCGTCCGCGGCGGAGATCCGCGCGTGGGCGCGCACCAACGGCTACGAGGTCCCCGACCGTGGCCGGATCCGCGCCGACGTGCTGGCCGCCTTCGAGCGGCGCAACGACTGAGATCAGCCCGCGCTCGCCACTGCCGGAGTCCGACTGGACAACGTCCGACCTAGTCGTAGTGGAAGCGTGCTTGCAGGATGATGAGGTCGTCGCCGTCGACCAGGTAGACGAGCCGGTGCTCCTCGGTGATTCGACGCGACCACGCCCCCGCCAGCACGTGCCTCAGCGGCTCGGGTTTGCCGATGCCGGCAGTCGGGTCACGCACACTGTCATCGATGAGCCGGTTGATGCGCGTGAGGACCCGACGATCGGCCTGCTGCCAGAACGTGTAGTCCGCCCACCCGTTCGGCGTGAAGACGAGCCTCACCGGTCGAGATCGTGCTCGAGGCGTTCACCCGCTCTGGCCTGCCCGAGACTTTCGAGCAGGTGACGTGCGTTGGCCGGCACCCTGAGCAGGTGCGCGGTCTCCTCGAGCGCGTCGAACTCGGCTCGCGAGAGCAGGACAGCATCCCCGCGGCGCGAGGTGATCGACACCGGCGCCCGGTCGTTGTTGACCTGCTCGATCAAGGCGAAGAGGTTCTTGCGCGCCTCACTAGCGGTCGTGGCCATGGCATCCTCGCTCTCGACTCGTACGAGTTCTTGTACCAGTATGCCACGGTGCCCGGACCAAGGGTGGAGCGGGTCACGCGCGCCGCTGCGCCCCCCGAGCTGGATCCGCGATGATGGGAAAGGCCGGCCGTACCGGAGGTGGTTTCCGATGACCGACGTCGTCCTGGGTGTCCTGGCCCTGCTCGTGGGCCTGCTGCTGTGCTTCCGCGGCAGCGGCGCGATGCGGGTGCTGCTCGCGCTGTGGGGAGCCTTCGTCGGCTTCACCCTCGGCGCCGCGCTCGTCGCCGCCCTCACCGACGAGGGGTACCTCGAGTCGGTGACCGGCTGGCTGGTCGCGGTGGTGCTGGCGCTGGTGCTGGCCGCGCTCGCCTACTTCTTCTTCGCCCTCGCCGTCGTACTCGCGTTCGCATCGATGGGCTTCGTGCTCGGCCAGACCGCCGCGTCGGCCCTGGGTGCCGCCGAGCCCTGGGTGCTCACCGCCGCCGGAGTGGCCGGCGGCGTCCTGCTCGGTGTGCTCGCGATCGTCACCAACCTCCCCGAGCTCGTGCTCATCGTGGTCAGTGCCTTCGCCGGCGCGAGCGTCGCCGTGGCAGGCCTGATGGTGCTGCTAGACGCCGTCGACCTCGACGACGTCACCGCGGCCCGTGTCCCTATCGCCGACCAGCCCGCGTGGTTCGTGGGCCAGCTCGCGCTCGCCGTCGTCGGCGTCGTGGTGCAGGTGCGCCATGCCCGCCGGCGACGGATGGGCTCGGTGCGGCGGTCGTGGGCGGCGGCGGACCGCACCTGAGCTCGGGCGTCACGCCGTTCCGGCGCCGAGTGGACGCTTCGGCGGAAACCGACGGCAAACCGCGGCCGTCAGCCGATCATGTAGACGAGGCCCCAGCCACGACGCTGCAGGCGAGCGGTGAAGTCCTGAGCGTGACGCAGGTAGTAGGTGACGTACCCCCTCTCACTGCTGGACAGCGGTTCGCCGTCACGACCGACACACGTCGCGACGTCGTCCTCGTCGATCAGCGCGAGGTCGCGGGCGACGTCGTCGACATCGGAGGGTGGCAGGACGTCGACCCACGGGATCCAGCCCATGCCGGTACGGGTGACCGCGCCTCGGACGAGTGCGTAGGCGGGGCGCGGCCCGCCCGGGTCCGGGCAGGTGAGCCGCTGCAGCTCGCCCCAGCACGTGTCGAGGTAGAGCATGTCCGGCCGCCGTCTTCCGTTGAGTTCCCAGGCGTCGGCGAGCGGGTCGTCCGAGAGGAACGGGTACGGGTCGATCCGTGCCCGGTCGACGTGCTCCGGGGCGAGCGGATACGCGTAGTAGCGGATTCCCATGGGTTCATCCTCCACATCACGCGAGTTCCCGTGCCTGGTCGGGTCTGAGGGTGGGGACGATTGGGCCGGCGGTGGGACTGTGGGGCAACTGAGTCGAAAGTAGCATCACGAGTGCTACCGTTGGCCCCATGAGCCGCATCGGCGTCCGTGAGCTCCGTCAACACGCCAGCAGGTACCTCGCGCAGGTCAAGGCGGGTGAGACGGTGGAGGTGACCGAGCGTGGTCGACTCATCGCCAAGCTCGTTCCGCCGGAGCCGGCGGAGACGGCCCGCGACCAGCTCATCGCCGAGGGGCGACTCCTCCCGGCCACCCGGTCCCGGCACACTCTCCCCCCACCGGTCGACCTGCCCGCCGAGGCGCCGTCCGCAGCCGAGGCCCTGGATGACCTACGCGCGGAGCGCTTGTGATCTACCTGGACTCCTCCGCACTCCTCAAGCTGGTTCACATCGAGCAAGAGACGCTGGCCCTCCGGGCATGGCTCGACGCCCGCCCGGGCGCTCCCTTGGTGAGCAGCGAGCTGGCCAGAGTGGAGGTGATTCGCGCGACCCGACGTATCAACGAGGCAGCGCTTCCCACGGCGGTCGCCGTCCTCGCCGCACTCGACCTCGTCCCGATGACGACCGAACTGCTCAATGCCGCGGGCGCCATCGGAGGCCCGGGGCTGCGCAGCCTCGATGCCATCCACCTCGCCAGTGCGTCCTCGATCGGTTCCGCCCTCACCTCGTTCGTCGTCTACGACCACCGACTCACCAACGCTGCGGCGGCGGCGGGTCTGGACACCGTGATGCCTACGGCGTGAGGGGCGTGATGCGTCGATACAGTGATGCTGTACGCACCACGGTGAACATCGACGACGACGTCCTCGAGCACGCGAGGCAGATCGCGGCCGCCGAGGGGCGCTCGGTCGGTGCCGTCCTCTCGTCCCTCGCCCGTCGTGCGCTGGCACCGATCCCGATCACCGGGGACGACTCCGGGTTCCCGGTGTTCGACGTCCCGGACGGGGCCCCGACCCTCACCTCCGAGGACGTCGCGCGAGCCCTGGACGACGAGTGAAGGAGCCGGCCGCACGCGCCGCCCTGCTGGACGTCAACGTCCTGGTCGCACTCGCCTGGCCGAACCACGTCGGGCACCACGCGGCACGGGAGGAGTTCCACGCCCACGCGGCGGAGACCGGCTGGGCCACGACGCCGATCACCGAGGCGTGCGTGTATCGAGCAATCGGCGGGCGCTGCCTACAGCCACCACACCCGGCGTGGCGATCGAGCTGCTCCGGAGGATGACGTCTCTCGCCGATCACCACTTCTGGCCGGACACGACCCGCCTGGTGGTCGGTGAGACGGTCGACGCGTCGATGCCGTCCGGCCATCGGAAGGTCACCGACGCACACCTCGTCGCGCTGTGCGCCGACCATGGTGGCGGGCTGGTCACCTTCGACGGCGGCATCCTTGAGCGGGCGGGCGGCACCGATGTAGCGGTCGAGGTCCTCCGAGCCTGAGCCGGTCTCCCGTCGGCACGGTTCGTAGGTCACCTGCGGCACGACGTCGGTGCCACTCCACTCCCCGCTTGCCCGACTCGCCCGAAGCTCCGGTCAGAACCTCGCCAGCGCGCGTACGGCGCGGCTGATCGCAGGCCGGATGTCGAGCTCCGGGTCGACGGTGAGGCGGTGAAGGAGCAGGCCGTCGGCGAGGGCCATGAGAGCCCGGGTGGCAGACTTCGGATCCGCGATGCCGACGGCCTCGACGAGGCGTTCGGTCCACCGTTCGAACTCGCGGCGCTGGTGACGCAGCGGCTCGGCCAGCTCCGGGTCATCGGCGACCTCGAGGAACAGGGCATAGCGGGCGCGGGTGCGCGTGGCGTGCGGCCCGGTCAGCAGCTCCATCATCGCGGTCAGGCCCTGCGCCAGGGCGTCCGGGTCGGTGACGGCCGGAAGCGCGGCGGGGTCGAAGTCGGCTCGCTCCAGCTCGGCCATGTGGTCGACCACGCCGCCGAGGAGCGCACGGCGGGTCCGGAACCAGTTGGACGTGGACCCGGGCGGCAGGCCGGCCTCGTCGTCGACCCGGGCGTGGCTCAGGGCGCGGACGCCTCGCGTGCCGAGCACCCGGACGGCCGCCTCGAGCGCACGGTCACGAGTTGCTGGGGGCATGGACTCCCCTCTGGATCGGGTCTACTATGCCCATAGTAGTCCTCCGGATGAAGAAGGTCGCCATGAACGCGTCCGAGCTCGGTATCAGCGGTTCTGCGGACGAGGTGGTGTGGTCCCCGCCGCTGCCCGAGGCGGCCGGCTTCGAGCACCTCGTCGTCGAGACGCCGGGGCTACGGACCCACCTCGCCGCCGTCGGCGAGGGCGAGCCCGTCCTCTTCCTCCACGGGATGCCCCAGCACTGGTGGCAGTGGCGCACCGTCGCGCCCGCGATCGCGGCCGCCGGGTACCGGGCACTGTGCCCGGACCTGCGCGGTCAAGGCTGGACGGCGGCGGCGAACCCGCGGGTCGAGCGGGAGAGCCGGCTCCACGACGTGCTCACCCTGCTCGACGCCCTCCACCTCGACCGCGTTCACGTGGTCTCCCATGACCTCGGGTCGGTAACGGCGATGCAGCTGTCCTACGACCATCCCGCACGGGTCCGGGCGGCCGTGCAGCTCGCCGTCCCACCGGCGTTCATGACGTTCCACCCGAAGGTCGCTCCTGGCTTCCGGCACCTGCCGCAGTTCATCTGGCACCGCCCTGGCGCCTCGCTGCACCGGGTCTTCTCTGAGGGCTACCTGGCCCGGCCCATGCCTCCGGAGACCGTCGCGGCCCATCTGGCGCAGCTGCACCGGCCGGAGGTCGACGCCGCGGTGCGCCCGCTCACCCGCAAGCACCTGCTGCCCGAGGCCATGCGGATGACCGCGGGACACTACCGCCGGCAGCGGCTCACCGTGCCGACCCGCTTCGTGTTCGGCCGCCAGGACCGCTACTGGAACGAGCAGGTCATGGGGCTCGTCTGCCGCCATCCGGAGAGGTACGCCGAGCGTGTCGACTTCGCCTACGTGGACGGCGCCTCGCACTTCATCACGGACGACGCACCCGAGGCGGTCGCGGATCTCGCGCTCGACTGGTTCGGACGAGCGGCCTGAGGAGTTGGCCTGAACGGCCACCGCCTCAGCTCGGCCGTACCTCGCTCTTCGCCGTGAACTGCTGCCCCGCGAACGTGGCCACCCACGCAACACCGACTCACGGACACCCGACGGGCGGCACGTCCCCCAAGCCCGCACCCTCCACCTCGGCAGCCCGCGCCCGCCCAAGGTTCCACGACAGCAGGTCATCCGGAGTGCTCTCGTACCCCCCGTCCCAGGTGGCGCACCGAGCGAGGTCCTCCGGCAGGCCGGCGACGATCGTCGGCACGGCGTCGGCGCTCAGGCTGGACAGGTAGTACGTGTCGATCTTCCCCGTCTCGTGGTACCGCTCGATGTTGCGCTGCGCCACCCACGCCTCGGTGTTGGCGAACCCGAGAACCAGGAGCATCACCGCGCCCGAGACGAGCGCGGCGCGCGGCAGCCACCACGCAGACCAGCGGATCCCGGCGACGATGACGAGCACGACGACGATCCCGAGCCACAGCTCGAAGGCGTCCACCAGCACGCGCAGCACCGTGAACCCGTACGCCTGCTGGTAGACGGACATGCGGAACAGCGCGGAGGCGACGACCGCGAGGGTGAGCAGACACAACATCCCAAGCACCACCCGGAGCAGCATCCGGTCCCGCGCGGTCCGTTGCGGCGCCTTGCGCACGGTGAGCGCGATGGTGGCGAGCGTGAGGACGGTGACGATGGTGAGCTGGGCGAAGCCGTGGTGGACGTACTCGGCGTACGTGAGGCCGGCAACCTCCGCCAGGTACAGGTGCCCGCCCCACATCGCCGAAGCCTGCGCGACGAGAAACCCGACGAACACCGCGATCACCAGGCCCAGCGGTACCAGCCACTCCCACGTCCGCACCACCGGGCGCGCCTCCGGCAGGCCGATGCGCTCCACCCGCGGCGGGTTGAGGGCGAGGTAGCACGCCGCGAGAATCGAGCCGCCGACGGCGACGAGCACGAACGCGCGGAAGATGAGGTTGTCCCACGCGAGGTCCGGCACGAGGTGGCCCACCCACGTCCCGAAGACGGCGTCGCCCGAGGCGAACAGGCCACCGAAGACGACGAGCGCCACGAGCGAGATCGCCGCCGTGCGCAGCACCGGCCACAGCAGCCGGTGGCTGCTCAACGCCGAGATCGTCCGGCCGAGCAGGGGCAGCCCCCGCACGGCAGAGAGCACCCATGACGCCGCGCCCGCGACCATGGAGACGATGCGCCGCGCATCGGTGAGCGCCGTCGTCACGAGCACGCCGACGACGACGAGCGCGAGGACCGTCAGCCAGCCGGCATCGCGCAGCACGAGGAACGAGCCGAGCCCGAGGCACAGCACGGTGGAGAGCACCGTCCACGGCCGGGTGCGGCGCTTCGACATGCTGAGCACCAACCCGCCGCCGAGGAGCAGCACGAACAGAGCTCCCGAGCCGATGTTTCGGAATGGCAGCACCGTGGCCGCGAGGGCGCCGATAACCGCCGATGCGAACAGCGGGACCGGTGCCGTGGTGAGCCCGCGCTCCGGCCACACGTCGTCGATCAGGTTGGCGACGGCGGAGGCGGGGCGTGCCGGGACGGCTTCGGTGGGCACCGGGCCGGCGGAGCGCGACGACGGCGTGGCACCGGGTGACGGGGACGGGGCTGGGGTGGTGGACATGGCGTTCTCCTCCTGGAGCGGTGGCCGGGGCGGGCTGGGCTGCGCCGCCCGGACGGCGGGGATGCGCGGGAGCACGGCGCGGATCCGGGCGCCGGTGGTCCCCGGTGCGGCGGGCAAGGCGGCGATGGCTCCGCCGTGCATCTCGCACACCCAGCTCGCGATGGCGAGGCCGAGGCCGGTCCCTCCCCCGCCGTCGTCGGGGCCTGCGGAGCCGAAGCGGGTGAAGACGTGCTGCTCCTGGCCAGCGGGGATGCCCGGCCCCTCGTCGGTGACCGTGAGAGTCCACAGGTCGCCGTCGTCGGCGGCGGCGTGGACGGTGACGGTGCCGCCGGCCGGTGAGTGGCGGGCGGCGTTGTCGAGCAGGTTGGCGACCACCTGGGTGAGGCGGGCGCCGTCGGCCATGACGGTGAGGTCCGCGGGGGTGACCACGACGTCGTAGCTGACGGGGCGGGCGCCGAGCTCGGCCTCGGCCACCGCGCGTTCGACGAGATCGCCGACGTTGATGGGGACGAGGTTCAGCGGGGCGGCGCCGCCGTCGATCCGGGCGAGGTCGAGCAGGTCGGCGACGAGGTCGCTGAGGCGTTCGGCCTGGGCGAGGGCGGTGGCGAGGGAGTCGTCGCCCGGGTGGACGACACCGTCGACGAGGTTCTCGAGCAGCAGCCGCTGGCCGGCGAGCGGGGTGCGCAGCTCGTGGGAGACGGTGGCGACGAGGTGGCGGCGCTGCTGGTCGGCAGTGGCGAGGTCGACGGCCATGGTGTTGAACGCGCGGGCGAGGCGGCCGACCTCGTCGGCGGAGGTCGCGGTGACGCGCTGGGCGTAGTCGCCGGTGGCCATCCGAGTGGCGGCCGCGGTCATCTCACGCAGCGGGGCAGTCATCCCGCGGGCGAGCCACTGCGTGACGGCCAGCGCGATGCCGAGCGTGACGGGCAGGGTGAGCCAGACGGGGACGCCGGCGCTGCTGCCGACCTCGGAGACGAGCGCGGCGGTGACGACGCTCAGCCCGACGAGCAGGCCGATCTTCAGCTTGATCGAGCCGACGCCGTCGAGCGGGGCGCTGGGCGGCGGCGCGGTCATGCCAGCTCCACCGCGTACCCGACGCCGTGCACGGTGCGGACGCGGGAGGCGCCGATCTTCGCCCGCAGGGTGCGGACGTGGGTGTCGAGCGTGCGGGTGCCGCGCGCGTCGGCCCAGCCCCACACCTCGCGCATGAGGTCCTCGCGGGTGCGGACACTGCCGGGGGCGGCGGCGAGGGTGAGGAGGAGGTCAAACTCGAGGGGCGAGAGGTGCACCTCGGCGTCCTCGACCCAGACACGGCGGGCCGACGCGTCGACGGCGAGGGCGCCGAGCTCGATCCGAGCCGGGACCTCCTGGGCCAGCTCCCGGGCGCGCTCGACGCGACGGAGCAACGCACGGATCCGGGCGACGACCTCACGGACGCGGAAGGGCTTGGTCACGTAGTCGTCAGCGCCCGCGGTGAGGCCGACGAGGATGTCGGACTCGTCGTCGCGGGCGGTGAGCATAAGGACCGGCACCGGCCGGAGCGCCTGGATGCGGCGGCAGACCTCGTTGCCGTCGAAGCCCGGGAGCATCACGTCGAGGACCACGAGATCGGGCTGCTCTTGCTCGAAGACCGCTACTCCCCCGGGACCGTCGCAGGCCTGGGCGACCGCGAAGCCCTCGGCACGGAGGCGTGCGGCGAGGCCGTCGTTGATGACGCGGTCGTCCTCGACGATGAGCAGCGTCCCGCCCGCAGTGCCCGGTTCTGTTGTCATGAGGCGAGCCTAGAAGCGGCCGGGTGAGGTGCTGGTCGGGCCGATGTGAGGGTTGTGCAAGGGATCGCGCTCGCCGCCGTTTCGGCCCAGTCCGTTGCATCGCCCAGGACATGCGATCGCGCTGGTCGGCCGACGCTGCGCGAAGCACGTCGGCCGGCGTCATTCGGTAGTCACATTGGCGCGGCCGCACCGGCCGCGGAAAGGAACGGCACGCGGCGCAGCCCGTCAGCGGCCGGCACGAGCCGGTCTCGCTCACCCACGCCGCGTCACGTCGTCGTCACCGCCACGACCGCACCCACCATCAGTGACTTCCACGGACGCGGAGCCGCTGAGACCACTGCCGGTTTACGACGTCGTGTGCCCGGTAGCCCTGGACGGAGACGGCCATCTGGGTCATGAGGTCCTGGTGGCGCTGGCGGACGTAGAAGAGGGCGTCGGTCTCCAGGGCGGTGGCGTCGTCGGCCTTGCCCTCGGTGCGCAGGGCCGCGATTCGCTGCTCCAGCCCGTCACCGAGGTAGCGGGCAAGGACGGCGTAGTTCGCGAGCTGCCCGAGAGTCGCCCAGAGGTGGTCACGCTCGGTCTGGATGGCGGCGTTGTCCATGAGCAGCTCGTCCTGGCCGCCCTTGAGCGTCGCCTTGGTGATGGTGTCGAGCTGGTCCTGGGCGGACTCGTACTTGCGGAAGTACCGCTCGATCGCGTTGCCGCGGGGCAGGAACTTCAGCAGGCGCTTGCCGCCGGTGAGGTCGTGACGGTTCGGGTCGAGCTCGGAGACGATCTGCCGCAGCTCCGCCAGGCTGCTGCCCGTGCGGGAGGCGGGGTCCTCACCCGTGGCGGCGAGGGCGGCGGCGGGGCGCTGGAGCATGCGGTTGGAGGAGTCGGCGGCCTGGTTCATGGTGTCCGCGCCGAGGCGGGTCAGCTGCGCGAGCTTGGTCTGGAACTCGGGGCTGCGCAGCGGGGTGTCGAGCAGCTCGTCGAGGAACGTGGTGGCGGTCTCCGCGTGCTTCTGCTGCGTCTCCGCGTGCACCAGGATGATCCCGCCGACCTTCTCCGGCTCATCTCTACCTCGGCCGCGCGGCAGCCTCCTGACATCGGTGACCGGGTTGGCCAGCCGCCGAGAGTAGGGACGGGCTTGAAGAGTCGGCGTCCAACTTGCCTCACCGCGACGAGGATCCCGTCAGCACAATTTCGGGCGCTGTCCAGATCCACCATCGATGGACTACCCGCTAGAGTGCAGGCGTGGGATCGGAGCGCGTCCGGCAGACAGGCCGGCCATTGGACGGGGTGCAACTCCCCGACGCGCTACCTCCCTCACACCCTGGGATGTCGAGGACTCTAACTCTGGTGAGTTCGATTTCCATCACCCTCGATGAGGATCAGCAGGAGCGCGCGCGAATACCCCGTTTCTTCAGTGACCGGGGGGTTAGCCATGCGCTATCGAGCGAGTTCACCCTCCCAGTACGAGCAACTGTTGCAACCCGCCGGTACACAGCCGGGAGTCAGGCTTGGAAGCGGCTGAGGAGGGAGCTCGACTGCGCCGACATTGGGGGCAATATCGCCGTCGCCGTCGGTTCGCGATATCTTATCCTAAAAAGCGCCAAGCTCGATCATTTCGGTGGGGGCGCTTACCTACTTCGCACGAAGTACGCGTTAGATGAGCAATCTACCGACATTGATTTCGAAGAGTTTGAGATTGCTCACCGTGCCTTTCAAGACCATTCGAGCGTCAAACACCTAGAGAACCGAATCGCCGATCTTGCCCTAGGTGACACACTCGTGGGCGAGACTCTCTCTCGCCGATCGCTTCGGAGCATCCACGCGACGTTCCCAACTGATCCCACCGCGATGGCACGATTTCTCCGCAGCAATCGTCACGCTCTGGTCGAGCTCCACATCGGCTCCCAGTCCGCCACACCCTCGGACCCCAGACTGGCGGCGCGCGTTCTCGAGAACTCTGACAACGTCAACATCAAAGACGAGGCTCAGCTATTACTCCTTAATAGGCAGGGTGTAAGCCACTACGAGACGCGAGGCACCACATCGCCGTATGGTAACCGATTCGAGAAAGCGTTGTTGCTCCTCGAAGTCGGAACTGTCTTCCAGCAAGTCCTCCTCGACGCTGGCAGGAGAGGGTATTCCCGCAAGACCTGGGAACAAAACCCCACGCTGAGTCGCTGGATCGACCATCCTCTTTCCACCTTTTTCAGCAGTGTGACCAACCGCCTTATTTGGGAGTCGGTCGCGCGGTCACTCGCTCTCCGCGAGATCCTGAGCGAGGTCCGAGCGTATAGTGGGTGACATACTACTCGGAGCGGTAGAAACACTGGGCGATTTCGGGATAATAGCGGCACTTGCTTCGGTCGCCTACGCAGTATTTAGCGATCGAGGTGGTCGCAAGAATGCGCAGCGGACAAGCGCCGCGAGTCAATTCATGGACGATATCGTCGCCGTCACAGTCGCGCGCAATACTGGCGCTACCTCGACTATAGAGCAAGAAAGCGCTCAGTTGAGTCTGTCGAGGCTTAGACTGCACGCAGCCATGCGACGGCGGGATAGAAGGACGGTTGGCCGGTGGATTGACGACATCGCCAATCGTGCCGAGTTCGGCATTCCAGGACCGAAAACATCCGCGATTGCGCAGGAAGTTTCACAAGTCCTGACAAATTGGATCGAAACACCTCGTGAGGCGCGCCGCAAAGTTGACAGTGGGCGAAACACATAACTGTGACCACTGCCGCTAATGTGAGACTCACGCTCCACCCGCCCGTGAAAGCCGACATGCCGCGCATTCCTCGACGCTCGGCGGCTCTCGATATCTACGTATTTCGGCACGGGCGGAACAATGAGCGCCCGCCGCTCGAATAGTTCCCGCACGGCGACCACCCACGGTTGTGCGGGCCGCACCCTTGCGGCGCCTCGCCATCTATCCGAGATCTTCAGGTGTGCAGTCTCCTCCTGGAAGGAGTCGTTGCTTGCAACCCACAGCACGAGGTCGGCACCCGGGACCTCGGCCATCGCTAGAGCAACGTCCTTCGCACCGTCCTTGGCACCAACGCCGGGGTGTCGACGATCTCGACGTCGCGCAGGTCCGCTGCAGGGGCAGCGAAGACGTCGCGCGTAGTCCGCTGAGCGCCGACCTCGATCCGCTCAAGAGAGCCACCGGTGAGCGCCGCGAGAATCGTGCTCTTGATCGTGCGCCCCCTCAGAACGACTCGCATAGGTCGAGCACTCGGCGGCGCCTCGACTACCTCCGCAGCCACGATGGTGTCGAGAAGCTCCCTAGCCGTCTCGTCTCGGGAGACCGCGCTCAGTGACAGTCGGTAAGCTTCAGTCAGGGTTGCGCGGCACGACACCACCGCCTTCGTGTGCACAGGCAGGAGGTCTTCGGCTTCTCCTTCGGGACCGACGAACTGGTTCCGAGCGGCAGGACTCTAATCGTGCCTCTTCGAGCACTTCTCCTCGCGGGGCGCCCTGCAAGTTGCTGAGCCCGCACGCGCCCCGTCCTGATCAGAATGGCGGTTCATCGTCGTCCCACGGGGATGAGGGTCCGGTTCCCTGATCGTCGTCGTCATCAGGGAATGGGTCTTCGCCCTTCTGATCTGGCGGCAGCGGCTTGAGCCACTCTGAGGTCACGGACATCGTCCGGCTGTTCGGCTCTGACTCAGCCGGGAGCGGGCTTATCTTTACGATCACCGGCACCTGCGCAGAGACGCCGGCCACTACGCAAACACCCGTCGGCAGGATCGGCAGTTGCTCGAAGGAGACCCGATCGAGATAGGCGACGGCCTTTTCGATGGCCTGCACGTCCAGGTTGTTCACGAGCCGGTGGAGGAAGTAGTTGTGTAGCTGAGAAATGATCGTCGGTGAGATGTCGTGGGGCCGCTGGCTTGCCAGGGTAAGGAAGACGCCGAATTTGCGCCCCTCCTTGACGATCTCCTCGAAGGTCTCCAGGCGGTAGTCCCGCCACGCCTCACTCTCGCGTGACGACTCCAACGAAAGAATGTTGTGTGCCTCGTCGATGATCAGGTTCAGGTAACGCTCGTTCGCAGGGTCCTTCTCCTTCTTCTGGTCATACAGATGCTTGCACAGCAGCATCGGGATGACCTTGCGCATCGACAGATTGACGTCGCGGAGCGAGACGACGATCAGCGGTTCGTTGTAGGACTCGCGGTCATCAGCGACGATGAGCTTCTTGATGTCAGGGACCCGGGTTTCGAGGCGCTTAATCAGCGGTGAGAGATGCTCCCGGTTTGAGAAGCCGCTGATGATATCGTTGTAGTACTGAAGAACGATCTTGAAGCGAATCAGGTCGATGCCCGGCTCGATCGTCGAGAAGTCGATCGGAAGCGCAGCGACCTTGTCCTTCGTCAGAGCCTCCCAAGTGCGGTGGTCTGAGTCGATGTAGTTCGTCCACTCGCCCCAATAGAACTTCCCCTGCGTGGCGTTGTAGTGCAGGTTCCGCTGGAAGTCGTCGATCAGATCGGTCAACTCTTGCGGCGCCGCCGACCCCAAGCAGGTCTGAACCTCTGCGAGCAGGTTGAGCACCGTTTGACGGTCTAGCGACTTGTCGTTGCTCTTGGTCGCGCGGAGAACCATGTCAGCAAGGACCGAGAGGATGTCATCGGGGTCGGCAAGTCGCCGGTCCCAATAGTCATTGTTGAGTACGCGTCCGAGGAACGGCGCCTGGGTCTTCTCGGTGGCGTCTAGGAGAACGGTCCAGAAAGCAAGGTCGCTGACGGCGCTCGACGGAAGCGGTAAACGCGGTCCGGTCGCGGAGCGCGTGCTGAGGGCGTACTCGCGCTTGTTGGTAACGCCGGTGACGACCTCGGTAGATCGAAGGTCCCCCTTGGAGCCGTCGCGGTCTAGGTATTCGCCGTTGAAGTCGACCAACACGAACTGTGACCGCTGACGGAAACCCTCAACTGCGCCGTAGCGTTCGAACAACTCGTGATACAGCTTGGCCAGCGTGTACGACTTGCCGCTGCCAGTGTTGCCGAAGATCCCGACGTGGCTTGCGAAGATGGCGTTGACCCCAACCGAGACGGCCTGAGTCGGCTCCATCGCGAGCACGCCGATCTGGACTGGGGTATCGGAGTCCTCGACGAACGTGTGGATGAGGCCGAACTCACCTTCGGTGAGGATGAAGCACTCGTTATCGAGCAAGGGCATCTCGCGGACGCCGCGCTCGAAGCGTCCGCCCTCGACATACCCAATGAGGCTCACCTGGAGCTGGCGCGACATCGGATCGACGCCGCGCCGATAGATGGCCGACGCCGCTCGGTCTTCCTCGACAACTTCACCGTCCACCTTGGCGATCAGCTCTGAGAAGCCCTTGACGATCTTCAGATAGCCGCCGACCGAGACGTTGCGGACGATGCCGCCCTGGAAGAGCAAATGTGAGCTGTTCTTGAGCTTGTCGACGGCCACACGAACTTGCCGGCCCTCGACCGATACGACTCGGCCTACCCGGAAGACTGTGTCCTGCTCCAGGACCTCGCGCTCAAACACGGGTCCCCTCTTCGCTGGCGAGCCGGATGTCCAACTCGATGCGCTGATCTGGCACGGGGAACTTGTCCGCGACGATGGGCGCAAAGTAGTCGGTGGTCACGACATCCAGCTTTGCCACTCGCTCGTCCTCCCCGTCCTCGGGCTCGGGCGGGAGGAGGAAGAGAACGTTGCTGTTCTTGACGTCCGTCTCCGGGATCAGCTTCTGGTAGTCCGCGAGGTCGCCGCGCGAGTAGGAGAAGACGATCACCTGCAGAGTCGGATTGGACCTTGCAGCCCTGACGACCACGTCCCGGAGGTGCTCGTCGCGGAACGAGAACCCGTGGACGAAGAGGACGCTGTTCTCCTTCTCCAGTTCGTTCGCGAACCGGCGGATTAACTCGTAGTAGGTCTCGTGGAGGACCGTGGTGGCGAACTTCTGCTTGTCAGGATTGACGATGCCCAACTTCTCGTACGCCTCGGTAAAGGCTGTGACGGTCGGTGGCACCGCACCAGATGACGCCCTCGCGATCAGGGCAGCAGCGTCGACCTCCTTACTATCGTCGATGGCGATGAGGTCGCCTCGCGCAGAATCCAGCGCGGTCTGCGTCTCAACTACCAGCGAGAGACCGTGGTCGAACACAATCTCGGTCTTCTCCGCCGAGCGCTTCTCTTGCAGCCAGCCTGCCGACCCGTGGATCTTGACCAGGTTGAACACGGGAACCTCGGAGCGCTGTTCAAACCTGCTGGCCATCCGCAGGCGGATCGTGTTGAAGTCGCCGAGGTCGAAGCGCGGGCGGATCTTGCCGCTGAAACCGTCGCTGAAGTCGATGGCCATCTGCTCGAAGGCGACCTCGAAGACCATGTCGACGTTGGTTGTGAAGACGTTCGCCTGCTTGGCGAGGATCGAACTGTGACGCTTCAGGAGGATGCGGTTGATCGTACGGAGGAACCTTGCGTAAGAGGTGAGTACCTCCTCGGCGTCAGCGTGGCGATTCACCACCTTCACGTTCGGCATAAGAACCGAGTCGAAGAAGTACGCCTGGATGGACGCCCTGACGACGGCCTTCACGTCGTCGTCAGCGTTCGACTCAGCGACCTCCGTCAGGGTGTCCTCCACGTTGCCCAGAAGGCCGAAGAACGCCGAAGGAGTGCCCGCGCCGATGAGAAAGTTCAGGTGGGAGTCCTGGACGATAATGCGAAGGCGATCAGGACTGATTCCATCGACGGAGGTGCCCATCACGGGTTTGTGTGGGACGCCGTTGATACTGACGTCAGTCATTAGATGCTTTCGCCTTCACGTAAGTAGGTGACGCTGAAGGACTTGACCTGGCGGTACTGCTGGAGCTTCACGGCGAGGTCGAAGGCGTCGTTGGCGACGTACTGGAAGATGTCGAGCCCGCGGCCGAGATTGATGCGCCAGCCAGAGTTAGCGACGATCGAGCGGTCGTGGATGGTGTTATCGAACTGCACGTCGAGGGTGATGCCGGCCACCGCTGCCGCTTGCTTGACACGGAGCAGGAACTCCATCTGCTTCTGAAGCTTCTCGGGACCGTCAGTGTTCTCGCTCGTGACGAGGAAGACCCTCACCTCGTCTGCCGGATCCTTAACGACGGCTAGCGCTTCGATCAGTTCCATCAGGTTCCGGGCCTGGTGGAACTGCCGTATGTACGGGTCGGTGATCGCGATTTCGGTGGCTCCGCGCAGATACGGAAGAAGCAGCGCATCGTAGGAGACCCCCCGCTGGTTCTCCTGGAACTCGCGGTGTCCCTCGAACAGCGGCGCCGCCTTGGGCGCAGCGATCTCGGGGGCCATCGGCCCAGCTTCAGCCGCGCCGGGCAGGTCGGCAGGGAAGTCTTCGTCCTCACCCTCGTGGTGGCGTGTCTGGTGGTAGTACGTCGGGTACTCGTCCTCCTCCAGGGTCGTGACGGCAGTCCACTCGCCAGCCTTATCGAGAAAGCCGAACTTCACGTCGGCCATCGTCGAGTCGATCCGCAGGATCTGGTCCTTCACGCGCTTACGGCCCTCGATGGCGAACCGGAGAATCTCGGCGATCTCCTCCTTGGTCGCTTCCCCATGCGGATGAAGAATCTTCATCAGCCCGGAGAAGGTCTTGTGGATGCCGTCGCGGTCGCGGGTAGAGATGTCCGAGCCCAGCGTAAAGTGCTCCTGGTAGCGGTCGGAGTAGTCCGCGTTGCGCATCGACTTGAGAACCTCGGCAATGTAGTCGACGACGAACCCGTAGCCGTCGGAGAACATCTCACCGCGGATCGTGTCGACTTCCCAGCCCGGGATGTAGTGGTGGAGGCGGTCGAGGTACGCGGGGTCGTGGTAGTTCTCCGGAAGTTCGTCGAACAGGTCGGAGTGCTTGAGCATGTATGCCACGTTGTGGGACGTGTTGCCGACGAAGACCATCGACGCCTCGGCACCCAGTGTCTCGACACCACGGGAGAACGACTTGTTCGCCATGTAGTTCTTCATGATGTCGACGAGCGCCTTGTCGGTGCGCTTCTTCTTGCCCGCAAACTCATCGAAGGCGACGACGTCCCAGAAGCCGACCAAACCAATGCGACCGTTGGAGTTGTTGACGAAGAGCTTCGGAACGGTGACCTCACCGCCCGAGATGAGCATGCCGTGGGGCGAGAACTCCGAGAAGATGTGCGACTTTCCGGTGCCCTTTGGGCCGAGCTCGACAAGGTTGTAGTTGCGCTCCACGAACGGGATCAGGCGCGCAAGTTGAATGAGTTTGGCCCGGCGCCCGAACAGGTCCGGGTTGAAGCCGATCGACTGGATCAACAGGTCGATCCACTCATCGGTGGTAAACTCCCGACGAGAAGTCGTGTAGCTGTCGAAGTCGAAGTTGGAGAGCTGGATCGGCTTCAGCGAACCAAGCTGCCACGGGGTGACGCGCGCGTCGTCGAAGTGGAAGTAGTCGATGTCGCAGATGCACCACACGCCGCCCACAAGGAGCTTTGGGTGGGCGTTCACCGTGGGCGCCTCGACGATCACTCCCTTGATGCCGAGGTTGGAGAACTCAGCCTCGTACCGGTCCTCCTTGTCGTTGAGAGAGACGGCGACCTTGTCAATGATCTTGTAGCGACCGCGCTCGCGGATCATCGACTTCACGAGCTCGGACTGGTTCCGCTGGACGTAGTGGTCGGCGAGGATCTGCCGGACTGACCCGATGCCAGCCTGGATGGTGGCCTCGTCGTCAGAGGCGGCGTACTGGCCGAGAAGGTACTCGAGAACGTACGACGGCACGATCGCGTTGCCCTTGACGGCCTTGACCAGGTCCTTCCGAACCACCAGGCCCGCGAAGTACTGGTTGATCTTCTTGTCGAGTGCGCTCTGCTCCGGCGTCTGGTCGGCTGTCTCCTCGGTGGCGACTCCTTCGGGGAAGTCGTCGTCGATCACGTGCAGATCGGTGTCTTCAGTCATCTCAGCCGCCTTAGAAGTCGAAGTCCGAAGTGAACGAGCGCTTGAGCGTGTACATCGCCTTCTCGAAAACGCGCCAGTGGTTCGTGTTGGGGATGCACTCCTCGAGGCGGAACTCCACCGCACGGTTGTTGTACTCGTTGGCGTCCTTGTTCAGCAGCAGCTGGATGCTCTGGTACCGATCCCTCTGCTCGGACGACGTCGAGTCGAAGGTCAGCTCAGGCTGCGGGTCATTGGAGATGAGCGTCTCCCCGACATACAGGCCCGCCCGCAGGGTCCGCGCCTGCACCTTGTCGCTCACGGGCTCTGACTGGAACAGCTTCACGACGAGCTGACCGGTCGTGATCTTGTCGGTGTCGGGCAGAACCTTGACGTTCACCAGACGGGTGTCGCTCTTGCGCTTCTTGTTCACCGCGAGCACCGGGACGACGACCTCCTGCAAGGTCGCTCCCCCGTGCACGAAGCGTGTACCCCCGCCCGGCAGGCGCAGCCGGTGGATCGACTTGGGGATCTGCACCTCGATGTCGCTGTCGAGTTCGAGCTGGACTGCACTGAACGTGGTGAACGCGAAGTCGACCTTGAGTCCGTGACCAAGGACGTAGCGCTTGTTCTTGGCCAGAATCTTGTCCCCGTGGGGCGCCTCCGAGAGGAAGAACTGCTGGGGCAGCTCTTCGTCTTGAAACAGGAACCCGTGGTCGGCGGTGACGAAGATGTTGGTGGCGTTGGCGTTCGCTGCCTTCTTCACGAGGTCGACCAGCTCGCCGAGCGCCTGCTCGGCCGCCTCAAACACGCGACGCTCGGTGCCCTGCTTGTCACCGGTGGCGTCGATGACGTCGTGGTAGATGTACAAAACGCGGTTGTTCCTGAAGAGCTCACGCCGCTCCTCCGGGCTCAGCGCCTTGAAGTCCTCGGCCTGGATCGCTGTGCCGCCGACCGTCTCCAGGATCTTCTTGCGGAATGCGGTCCCGTTGGTCGGCTGGTCGTCAGCGAGGACAGTCTTGCCGTCCGGCGAGTGCTTGAGCGTCCGATGCGGCAAGAGGGCCGCCATCCCCAACTGGGTGTAGCTGGGCAGGACACCGAGAACAGCCTCGAGTTCTGCCTCGAACCGGTCCTCCTGCCGGATGCGCGAGCCCAACTCCTCGGCGGCCTCGTAGCGGAGCGCGTCGGAGACGATGACGACCGCCTTCTTGTCCTCGCGGACGAGCTGCTCGACGTAGTCGCCATAGAAGGATCTCTGAGACCTGACCGTGGCGGAGCGCCATGACTGGGCTTCGTCTACCTGCTTTTGCCAGGCGTTGCCCAGCTCGTAGACGAACTTGTTGGTGTAGCGCTTCTCGACCTGCTCTCGCAGTGGGTCGAGTGGGTGCGGTCCCTCGAAGGTTCGGCGGGCGTAGGTGAACTGACGATAGAGCTGGTCGATGCGGAACCACTCGCTGCGGTAGCGCTCCAATGCCTCGTCGAACGTCGAGAACGTGAAGTCAATCGCGCTCAGCTTCGACAGGAGGTCTGCTGCTGCCGCGATCGCTGTGTATAGCTGGCGATAGCCGTCGATCCACACGCTGCTCTGGCGGGCACGGACCACTTCGGCTACCTCACGGGCGGTGACCGTCTGCTCTGTTACAGCGCGCGCGAGGTCCGCGATGATTTTGCGATCGGTCTCCTCGAACAGGTCAACGGCCACCAGCTCGCGGAATCCGACTTCCTCGATACTCGCCTTGTAGTCGAGGTCGGCAGACGCGCGCCTAGCCAGGGTCGAGAGTGCCTGCTGGCTGCGTCGGTCGTTGCGGAAGCTCGCAAAGTCCAACTGGATGTTCTGGAGTCCGCCGGGGCGGTCGGACCTAAAGCCATCGATGGCCTTGCGGAAGATCCAGAGAATGAAGTCGTCAATGCTCGGCGAGGTCGCCTCGTAGCCGTAGATCGACGCGACGCCTCGCCAGTAGAAATCGTCCAGGCCATAGTCCACGAGCGCGTCGTACTTGGTGCGCCCGCCCTTGGCGTTTTCGATGAGCAGTGTCCGGGTGATCTCAAGAAGACTGTGCTCCTTTTGACCGAGCACAACGGCGGACATCTTGGCTCGAAGCCGGGCCGCGTCATCGTCAGGTGTCAGCAGTGCCTTGAGGCTCTGGACGCGCTTGCTCGCGTTGAAGAACTTCTCGTGAGCCTGCACGACTTCGTCGATGCCGTCTGCGCTTAGCCCGAGGTCTTGCGACACAAGCGAGCTTCTGTCGGCGGTGAATACGCCGTAGGCCAGCTCGAGGTCGAAGAGCCAGTTGCGTGTGCCGGAGGGCGGCTGACCGGTGTGGTAAACGAGGAACTTGTCGTCAGGCTGCTGATGGAGCAACCGGTGCTTGATGCTGTACTCGTCATTGGCGACGCGCAGGGTCGTGACCCCTGGCAAGTCGAGGCCCTCGAGGGCGTCGGCGTACTGACCATGAGGGTCGAGCCAGAACACGACTCGCTGGTCCGCGAATCGGCGCTCCAGGTGCGGACGGACAGCGGAGACTTCGCTCATACAGTCGCCTCCAAGCCCACGATCTTCTTCAGGGCATCGCCGAACTTCGGGTAGTTGACCTTCACACCGTCGTCGAGGTCGATGGCGATGTTCTGCGAGGCCAGGGGGTAGAGCACGTCGTGCTCGTACTCGTCGAGCTCCAGAAGGACCTTGCGGAGCCGATCGGCTTCCCTCGCATTGTTCGAACGTTCGGCATGGTCAAGGCTCGCCTTGAGCTTGGCCTGGAACTCGCGAAGGTACTCGTTCAGCACCGTCGAGATGGTCGACGGCGCGTAGCGATGCATATAGATGAGCGCGTTGAACGACCCCTTGGAGCTGGAGAAGAGCCAGTAGATCGGCCGCTTCTTGTATCGCTGCACATGGTCCCTGTAGAAGGACTTCACGAAGTAGTCGCGAAAGTTCTTCACGCCGAGCGACTCGGTGACGAAGCGTAGGTTCTCCTCGAAGTGCTGTTCACCGAACGCTGTGCGAAGGAACTGGCGGAACCTCTCAACGATGTCGTCCTCGAACCAGTCGCCGTCGACAATCGGGATGACGTTGTCGGCATCCGGCGTGAAGGTGGGTGACGGGACCCTCGCGAGGTAGTCATTCAACGTCGCGCCCTGGTCGGCGAGGATCAGCCCTGGCTCGTCGAGGCTGTAGCGACCGAACATGCAGCCAACGGCGTAGGAGACGAGGTCACGTAGGGCGTCGCCTTGCTGCGCCTTGAACGCGTCGTCAGCCGATGCCCCCCGGTAGGTGAAGGCAGGGTTGACAGTCAGTGAGACGCGGTCCAGCGACGATTCTTCAGCCTCACCATCGAAACCGAAGAGCTTCGCAAAGTGAAGGTCGTTCTGTTGCTCAATCTCGTGAAGTTCCTCAACCCACGCCGCCCACGTCTCCTGCGCTCCTTGGACAGCAGCCGCGAGAGAATTGCTCGTCTTGACCAGCGGGCTGCCCTGAAAGTCCCACGATCGTTCTTGGCTGTCCCAATCAGCCTGAGATAACTCGACTGCACGGGCCGCCGAGATCCGTGCAGAGTCGCGCCCACTGTCTTCGGGAGCAGGGACAGCACCCAGGTAGCCGGGATGCAGATTCATCGTTGGGTTGAGGCCAGCGAGGACCTGCTTCACTGACGTGGAGTTCAGCAGCGCGAGAGTGTACTCGTCGTCGGCGGATTGGCAGAGTCCGGCCGCTGCATCGAACAAGTAGCCCGCCTCAACCTTGCGGAAAGACGGCTCGTTGGTGGTAACCACCGTCCACGCGATTCCGGGCTTGAAGATTCTGTCGAGATTGAAGTTGGTTGCCCGCACCCGGGAGCCATCATCCGTCAATGTTGTCTGGATCAGGTGGCCGTCGTTCTCCCAGTTCACGACTGCCTCCAGGTTGCCGGCCCATCTGCGGAAGTCCCCGCCCTTGGCGTACGGAAACCAGCGAGCTCCGGACGCCTTTGCGCTCACCCTGTCGGGGCAACCGAAACCAATCTTCGACCGTGAGACCTCCCACCACTGTCGAACGAAGCTCGCGTTGTCAGCGGTCACCAACCCCTTGGCCGCCCGCGCTGATTTCTCCAGCGAGGGAGAGCTCTTGAACGCATCGAGGAGGGTGCTAGGGAACCAGTACGCCAACGGAGAAGCAGGTACTGCAACGAACGATGCGGGTTCAACACGGTAGACACGAGGATCACCTGGCGTCTGAACGGCAGTGCGGGCCAACGACGCCTTCTCAGCCTCGTTCCGTCCGTCGAGCAGCCGAATATATATGCCTGCCCGTGTCCCCGGTCGACCCTCCTCGAGGACAAACGCAGTCGTGGAGACGACTGACCCGCCGATGGTGTCGAAGGCGCGTTCACCAAGGTGCGCCATCGTGACTGGAGGCGCGGACTTCAGAAGCTTGGACCGTAGCCGCTCGAAGGATGCCAGGAACATCCACGAGTGCATGGTGATCATTGCCACCAAGCCACCGCGCGAATCAACCAGACCTCGACACCTCTCTATGAACATCGCGAAGAGGTCTGCCTTGGAATCTGGATACTGCACCTGGGCAAAGTCAGCCGGCAGAGCAGCCATGTTCTTCGTCCCCATGTATGGAGGGTTCGCGACGGCAACAGCGTGCTTGCGGCTGAGGAACTCTGCCTGGCGAACGACCTTGACGGCCCAGTCGAGGGTGTCGGACCGAAGCATGTCTCCGCCGTCATCAAGCGATTCAAGGTGACCAGCGAGTCGGCGGGTCAGATTGGGGTCAGGCTTGATGAGCGACCCGACAGTGTCTGCCTCGGAGAACTGGTTCCAGAAGGCTTCCTCGGCGTGCTTGTCGCCGTCCTTGGTCACCAGGAAGTCCAGCTCGTCCGGACTGAACGAGATCGGGTCAATCACGCAGATGTTCGGCTCGACCTGCTTGGCAAAGAAGGTCCGCTGCTTGTCACGCGCTTTCATCGTCAGCGCGAATGCGGCGAGTGCCCCAGCACGAGGGTCGATCTCGGTGCCGAACAGGTTGTGGGTGAGGATCAGGCCGGGAATCTCGGCCAGGCCATAGCCCTCTTCCTCGTAGATGGCGTACAGGAGGTCGAAGGCGTAAGTGAGCATGTGGCCCGACCCGCAGGCCGGGTCGATGATCTTCAGCTCTTCAGGTTTGGCGATCGTGAGGAAGTCGATCTCCTCGTCGCCCGGTGCGAAGTAGTAGTCCATCTGGCTGGCCAGCCCCGAGTTCGGGTGGTTAAGCATCCAGAGGCGCCCAAGAGAGTTCTCGACGAGATAGCGGACGATCCAGTGGGGGGTGAAGAGCTGGGTGGCAGCGGGGATCTCGTCGGCACCTGCACGCTTCTTCCTCTGAAACCCTGCGAAGACCTCGTCCTTCCGCTCCGAGATGTAGAACTGGTAGAGCCAGCCGATGACCTCGACGTCCCGGCAGACGTCCTCGCTGAGCACCTTGACCGCGCGGTTGAGCACCGAGTCATCGGCGAGCAAGTTCGCCGGGACAAGCAACTCGGTGAAGTCACCCTCGCGTTCGAACATGAACGGCATTGACTTGTGCCAGTGGTTGCAGTACGCCTCCAACAGCAGCGCATACGCCTCGCCTTGCGGATCACCACTGGCACGAGTCCCGTCGAGCAAGGCGACAACGGTCTTCAGAATCGCGTTGCTAACAATGTCGGTGTCAATCACTCCTCGCTTGGCGTCGGCGAGGATCTCGGGCTGGCCCACATCCACTCCTGCCTGAGGCGAGACAACGCCGATCCCGGTGTAGCCGTTGGCGTCAATGAAGCGGAGGGCGATGATCCGGTTGAACCAGGTGTAGGCGACTCTGTCCGCGACCGCGGCGCGGCCCTTGTCTCCGCCGCCTGCGGACGTGACTGCCTTCTCCAACGCGGCAACCGCCTTCGCCTGCTCCACTCGCTCCGACGATCCGGGCGCTAGCACCGCAGCGATGCGCGCGGTGACCTCGCGGATCAGCTCCTTGCGAGCCCAAGTCGCGAAGTTCTTCAGCGGTGCGGTTTCCATCAGAGGGTGATTCGCTTTCCGTCGTTGAGGGTCTGGATGAGCGCGCTTCGCAGCGCGGCGATGTACGTGTCGACGTCCGCCTCAGACTCGAGAACGCCTGAAGCGCCCGGAACCGCGATCGTCTTCACGGACACGGTCTGTTTTTTGGGCGCCGGTTCCGGGTCGGGCTGCGCGGGGGATGCAGCGAGCAGGTCGACCAACGACGGGTAGTCACTGGCCTCGAAGTTCGCGCCGATCTGAAGGATGAGCGCTACCTGGGTCTCGGTGGCGACCCGAGAGAGGGTCTGGTCGATGCGTTGCTTCACCCGCTGCTGCGCCTCTTGCGTTGCGTTGGCGTAGTAGGTGCCGCCGAGCAGTTCGGTCTTGCGGCCGTCGATGGCTGCCGTCACCGTCGCTCGGTTCGTGGCAACGATGCCGTCGATCTGGCCGCGAAGGTGATCGGTTGCCTGCTTGAGCTGGGCCATCTTGTTGCCCCGGAACGCGTTGGGGTCGGCGAGAGCAGTTTTGATGGGCTCGTCGCTGCCCTGCGGCAGGTAGCTGAGGTTGCTGCTGTGCGTCGAAAGGAGCGTCGCCGCCTCGTCGTAGATCGACCTCTGCGCTCCGTGCAGGAACGACTGGATGGGGTCGATCAGGTTCTCCTTGGCTTCAAGCAGGTCGTCACCGAGGGTGAAGCCGCTGAGGTACCAGTCGTCGGGCTTGCCCACGACCTGTTCGAGGAGGCTGATGGGGCCGCTGAGCTGCTCGACGAACGGGTACTTCGAACCACTGATCGTCGCCTTCAGCTCATCGAGCTTGCCCTTCAGCTTGTCTGCCCCGTGGCGAGCAAGCTCTAGCGGATCCTTGGGGGCGTTGCCCTCGTCGAAGAAGTCCGTGCAGAACTTGCGGAAGTTGGCGACCTTGCGCTCGTCGAAGCTCTTCTGTGGCGCGAGGATCTCGTGACCGTGCTTCTGCGTGTTGCGCAGCGCGTTTGCGACCTCGCTGCGCTTGAGGACGTTGCCATCGACGGTCACGGTGATCTTCGAGGCACCGATCAGCGAGGCCACGATGACCTCGATCGACCCGAGATTCCAGCCGTAGGGCTTCGCCTGGAAGGTGTCGACGATGGTCTTCATCGTCACCTGCTCGCCCTGAGCGTCCTTGCGGAGGATCGACGATAGGACCTCCTCGGCGGGCTGGTTGATCTTGAGCAGAGCGTCGGCGTCGAACAGGCCGCTGTCTGGATTGGCGGCACCCGCGACCTGCTGCTCGCTGTAGGTGACGCGACCTAGGAGCTTGAGCTGCGTGTAGGTGCGACTGATGAGTTCCTGGAACCCTTCGGTCACGCGTCCTACTGCATCCTGCGAGGACGCGGGAACATCGGCGGCGTTGATGACGAGGGAGGCCTTGCCCACCGCGCTCCGGATCCGCTGCACCAGTTCCTTCTCGCGCTCACGGTTCAGCGTGGCCTTCGACTGGAGGATCTGCTCCTCGATCGCCGGAAGCGATGTGGTCCGCTTCCGCTTGGTGTACTTGTCGGTCTTGAGCAGCAGACGAAGGTCCGAAAGCAGACGCTCGTCCGGGACGAGGATGACCCGGAGTTCGTCCTTGCCCGCGCTGTGCATTCGGATCTGCTCCGGCTCGTACGGGTACTCCGGTGTGATGAAGTGGACCGAGAGTTCCTTCTGCGGGCCGTGGACCTGGTCATCGAGCTTGAAGCCGAACGGGAAGTCCTGGCCGTTCTTGGCGTACCTGATCCTGTTCGTCTTGATCACGTCGCCGGACAGGATCTTGAAGAGCTGGGCGCTGACCTCGGAGGCGTCGATGTCGACGTTCTTGATCTCCTCCTCGATCACTTGCTCTTCGTTGGTCAGGTATTCGTAGACGTTGCCGTTGCGCTGGATGTAGGTCTGCCGCTCGAGCTCGGCAAGCGCCTCTTTGACGTCCTCGGCGAGTGCGGGCAAGTCGAGGCCGAAGCGGTCGTAGACGAGCACGGTCAGGTTGCGCGGGGTGGCCTGGAAGCTGTCGACGTACTTCACGAGGAACAGTGCCTTGAGGAGCCGGATGGCTAGCTGGTTGTCCAGGTTGCGCTCGGCGACGTCGATGGAACGCTGCGCGGCGGACTTCAGGGAGGCGCGGATGCCGGCGAACATGTGGTCGAAGCTGGCCAACGTGCCGACCTCGACGTCGCCGATGTCCTTTGCAACCTGCTGGACGACGCCGAGCATCGACCGCTCGCCGACCGAGCTGTTGCGTCCCTCGAAGACGTTGTGGTCAGAGATGCCCTCGATCGCCGCCTGAAACAGCGGGAACTGGTAGCTGACGAACGGGTAGGTGCCGACGAAGTGTGCCTCGTCGGTGTAGTTGCGGTAGGTCTTCGCGCCGTCGACGAAGTCGAAGAGCGTCTTGAAGTTGGCCGACTCGACGCCGTAGATCGCCTGGAGTGCAGTCTCGCCGGTGCCACTCTTCTCCAGCAGGCGCTTGCGGATGACTTCCTCGACATCCGCGCTGGTGAGCTTCACGCGGGTCTTGAAGCGCGCCTGAATCTTGGAGAAGTCGTTCCCTTGCTGCCTGGTGCGGTCGCCGACGACCTTGTCCATGTCCTCCTGCGAAGTGACCATCACCCAGGCGCGCCCGCCGCACTTGGTGTTGAGGCTCTCAGCAATGGTCTGGAGGTTGAGCATCAGATGCGTGTTGGAACCAATGAACTGGCCGACCTCATCGACATAGAAGTTGAGGCGGTAGCCGTCGGGCTGCTTGTCGAGCCATGCTTTGACCTCGTCCGCGAAGTCTTCGATCGAGACGGCATACGACGCCTGGTACTGCTTGATAATGCCAGTGGTCGCCTCACCGTTGACCTCAGCGAACGCGGCGTCGATGTTCGCCCCCTCGAGGGCACTCTGCTCCCGACCCTGCGACCACGGGATACCGGCGATGCGCTCAAACGCCACCTTGAACGCGTCGTACTGACCCCTCGTATCGAGGTCCCGCTCAAAGCGCGCGACATGGCCCTGGTTGCCGTAGTACCCCCGGCTCTCGTCGAAGACCTTCACGAAGACCTTGAGCAGGGCATCGGTCTGGTCCTTGGTGATGAGCGTTGCCTTCTGGTCGATGTTAAACAGGAGGCTCTTGGCTGGGATGCGCTCAGCCTTGGTCAGCAGGGCGGGGAGGAATGCACCCGTCGCCTTGGACCGGAAGCTCTCGGAGACCTGTGCACGGTCGAACTCCTGACCCTCGACGTCCCCGAGGAGATGCGCGAGCATCTTGAGCAGGTGCGACTTACCGGAGCCGAAGAAGCCCGAGATCCAGACACCGTTGGCGTTGGTGTAGTTCGTATAGGCCTCGAGAAGAAGCTCGAGGCCCTTGGCGGCCTCGTTGGTGAGAACGTACTCCTCAACCTCGGTGCCCAGGTGTGCGACGTCGTCCGCCTTGATGACGCCCTCGATTGGGCGCTGGACGTCCTTGGCGAAGATTTCGTTCAGCTGCATCGGGTCACGCTTCCTGTTCCAAGATGTTCTTGGCTCGGTAGTACTGGTCGTCCTTCAAGCGCCCGAAGAGCACGAGTGACGATCCGAGGGTGTCGGACTGCTCGTAGCGGCCGGGGAAGAACATGAGCATGGGCTTGCCGGTCACGACGCTCTGAAGGTTGTTGAGCACGTTGTGGGACCGGATGTACGGGAAGATCTCACCGATACCAGTGAGGAAGAAGATGTCGAACTCGCCGTCCTCGATCTTGGCGCGGATCGCCGGCGCGATGTGGAGCTGCGGGTCCAGCATCCCTTGGAGCATCTCGCGAAAGTCGTCCTTGTCCTGGTCTGGTTCGGCCTGGAGGACCCGCTCCCAGACGCCACGCTCCTTGAGGATCTCGACGGCCAGGTCGTAGAGGTTGACCTCGCGCACGGTGATGCCGTGCTTGGTCGCGAGCTTGCTCTTGATGCGCTTCTTCGCCTGCGCCACCGCGAGGGATGCCTCGGGTGGGTATGGGTAAATGAAGAACGGGACCTCGTTGCTGAGGCCCTCCATCCGGAGGAAACGCTTGCCGCTGAGGACGGCGAGCAGATGTGCCTCCTGCTTGTTCAAATCGGCTGTCTGCATCAGGCAGCACTCCTCGTTGGGAAGAAGCGCACGTCGCTGGGGGCACGCTCGCTGAGCAAGGCAATGAGTCGCTCTGACAGGACGGCGGGGATGATGTGGCCGCTCGCAGACAACAACTCCGCCTCCACCAGCATTTTGAATACGTTCGAGCGAAGCTTTTGCATCGTCGAGTCCTTGATCGTGGTCAACTCGTCATGCCAGAGGGCCTTGCTCCGGACGAAACTGTCGAAGTCCTCGTATTGCAGCGTCGCGGAGAGGACGAGAAACCGCTCGCGGACGACGTCCTCGGCGAACTCTCCGATGAGGCCGTAACGCCGACAAGCGGCAACCCACATGAGGTGGCCACGCTCAGGGGCCGTCAGCTCGTTCAGCAGCTCGACCTCGCGACGTGTGAGCACAGAGAGCCGCTTTACCGTTTCGCGGACAAGACGTACACCCGTGCGGTGGGTTCGCGCTTGTAGAAGGTTGTCTTCCACCGCTCGGTCACGGACCTTCTCCCAATTCAGGCACTCGACGAAGATGGGTGCGAGCAACGCAGCCTCCCGCGCGAGGAGGGCACCCGTGCTGAACGACAGCGCGTACCGTGAGTCGCTTGACGAGTCCACGATCATGTGCACCTCCATCTCGTCATGACCAAAGTCGATCAAGGTATCTGGGCCGTCCGACAGCACTACTCAACTGCAGGGTCACTCGGCCGGACTCGACTCGTCTGGGACCGTCGCCCCACCGGTGCGCACCCATGCGTCTACTTCGCTGGCCTGGAACTTCCAGAGGCGGCCGACTTTGTGAGCGGGCATCGCCTTGTCGGAGATCCACGTATATACCGTGTCCTTCGTGACGCCCAAGTGGGCGGCGACGTCGTCGGCTGACAACCATGGTTCGGACATGGGGACGTGGCCCTCCGGTCGGTGAAACCCGATCTAGCTGGGTCTGACCGAGCATAGTCGAGGGTGGCGCCGGTTTTGTGGGTTCTACCAGGTGTATCTACTCGTCTCACGGATGGCGCGGCGATTGGAGACTCTGCGCCTGTAGCAATAGCGTCAGCCCACCCCGGGTTCGGCCGCGAGTGCTTCCAGTGCCGGCAGCGGTGCTTAGAGCCGGGCAGCACCTGGACACGGACAGGTCGGGCTCCCGTGTCGAGGCGCCCCAGGACCGGCGCGGAGTTCTGCGTGTGGTAATGCTCACCGATCGCCTCCGGGTTCCGGATGAGCAGGCAACTGGTCCCAGCTTGGGCGTAGTCGGCGGTCCGAAGTGCCCGGCACTATCGTCCGCGGGGCGAAGTCGGGCATGGACAACCAGCGAGGCACGGGCCCGGTCTCCCCCGCGGTCACCGGTCCGGGGCACCGGCTCTGGGAGAGCCGTCTACCATCAGGCGCCCTCGGTCGATCCGCCCCGGGAGCACGCGGCTGAACGCGGAGATTGGCATCGGGCCCGCGTGTGCCGGAACGGCTCCGAGTCGGGGCGTTCGGATTGTCGGGCTCATCGCGCACTGGTGCCCCGCCGACTTCATGCGTGCCCGATCCAGCTCGAGTAGGACGGCCTCGCCGACGAGGTCGGTTCACTCCGCGGCGACCACCGCGCGCAGCTGGTGCGGGCAGGAGCAGCGCACGAAGCAGACCTCGGCCAGTGACGCGCCCGCGGGAAGGGCGCTCGAAGCAGCCGGAGGCTTGCGCGTGGCAACGGTCTTGGCTCGGCCGGGTGTCAGAGCGTCCTCATCGCCCATCCGGGCCATAGTCTGAACTACATCGCTCCCCATACCTTGGGTGCAGGCAGCCCCGGCGCCTCAGCCGCAGGCCGTCCGTCCAGCGCACCGAACGCCTCCGCGATCGCCCGGTCGAGCTGCTTGTCCTCCGCGGCGAAGAAGTCCGCCGGGGAGTGGACCACCTCGATGTCCGGGTCCACGCCGTGGTTCTCCACGCCCCACCCCTTGCCGTTGAACGCGAACGCGTACCGCGGCTGGGTGACCTCGGTCCCGTCCACCAGCGCGAACCGCCCGTCGATCCCCACGACACCGCCCCAGGTCCGCGTCCCCACGACCGGCCCCAGGCCCACCTCCTGCGCGGCGGCGGCGATGATGTCGCCGTCCGAGCCGCTGTTCTCGTTGGCGACGAGCACCACCGGGCCGCGCGGCGCCTGCGTCGGGTACGGGATCGGCGAGGCGTAGTGCCGGCCCTTGTCCCACCCGAGCACCTTCGCCACCAGCCGGGCCAGTACCAGCTGAGAGGTGTGCCCGCCGCGGTTGTACCGCACGTCCACGATCAGCCCCTCGGCCCGGGAGGCGTGCCGAAGGTCGCGGTGCAGCTGCGCCCATCCACTGGCCACCATGTCCGGCACGTGCACGTAGCCCAGCCGTCCACCGCTGTGCTCGCGCACGTACTCCCGGCGCGAACGCACCCAGTCCTGGTAGCGCAGCGTCTCCTCCGAGGCGAGCGGCACGACGACCACCCGCCGGTCCTCGCCGCCCCGCCGGAGTGTGAGCTCCACGGGCTTGTCCGCCGCCCCGACCAGGTGCGGACCGGGCCCGGACCCGCCGTCGAGCGCAACGCCGTCGACGGCGACGACGACGTCACCCACCTGCGCGTCCACCCCCGCCGCCCGCAGCGGTGAGCGGGCGTCGGGGTCCGAGGACTCCCCCGGCAGGATCCGCTCGATACGCCAACCGTCCGCGGCGCGCACGAGATCGGCACCGAGCAGACCCAGGCGCCGCTCCTGGTCACCGGGCGGCGTCGCTGGGATGGCGTAGGCGTGGGAGGTGTTGAGCTCCCCGTTCACCTCCCAGAGCAGGTCGATGAGGTCGTCGTGGGTCCGCAGGCTGCGGAGCACGGGGCGCCACCGCTCGGTCACGGCGGCCCAGTCCACGCCGTCCATGTCCTCGCGCCAGAAGTGGTCGCGCATGAGGCGGGCGTTCTCCTCGAACATCTGCCGCCACTCGGCGCCCGGGTCCACGTCGAACCGGAGCCGGGCGAGGTCGACGGTGACCACGGCGGCGTCGTCGTCCTCCGGCGGCTTCTTGTCTGCCGCCTGGACGGTGACGGTGTCCTTGTGCCGCAGCACCACACGCTCGCCGTCACCCGAGACCGCGTAGCTGTCCACCTTGTCCGCCACGGTGCTCGCCTTGCGCTCGGCGAAGGACCAGTACTCCAGGGAGTCAGTGGCGGGCTCGCCGAGCACCCCCGCCCGGCGGCTGCCGAGCTCGCCGGTCTCCCCCGCCTTCTTCACCCACAGCACCCCGCTCTTGGCGGCGCGCAGGTCGCGGTAGTCCCCCGACGGCACGCCGAACGGCACGATCCGCTCCTCGGCGCCCTCGGCATCGAGGTCGGGGCACGTCACGAGGGCCGGCTCGCTGCCCGGCTTCGGCTCCTCGGGGGCCTTGCTGATCCGCCAGCCGTCGGCGCTCGGGCCGAACGGGGCCGGCTCGCGGGCGGAGAGCGGGATGAGCCACGGCCGGGTGGAGCCGCTGAAGGACAGCCCGAACTCGTGGGTGTCGTAGCTCGGGTCGAAGGTCCGGTCGGAGAGGAAGACGACGAACTTGCCGTCGGCACTGAACGCCGGCGAGTGGTCGTGGTACTTGCCGGAGGTGAGCGCGACCGGTGCGGCGTCGCCGGCGAGGTCCGCGATGCGCAGCTGGTGCAGGTCGCCCTCGAGCCCGGTGGGCTGGGACCACAGGAGGTAGCGGCCGTCCGGGGAGAAGCTCGGGTGCTTGGCCTCCCCGTCGGTCGACGTGCCGAGGACGGTGACCTGCCCGCTCTCGACGTCGACGAGCCGGATGGCGCCGTCGTGCGAGATCGTCGCGACGCGCGTCCCGGCGGGGTCGCTCGCGAGGTGGAGCACGCGGCCGAGTGCGCCGGATGCCAGTCGGCGCAGTTCGGATGCCGAGGTGAGGGAGTGGATCTCAAGGGCGTCCTCCCCATCCGCGTCGGTCACCAGGACCGCCTGGCCGGTCCGTCCGAGGAGGGCGGGCTCGCGGACGCGGACGCCGGAGTCGGCGACCAGCGCCCGCGCCGGCCCTTCACGGTGGCTGAGCCAGAACGCGTTGCCCCGCCAGCTCACGAGGCTGGCGTCGCCGCCGTGGTCGGGGAGGATGCGCTCGAGGTTCTCGGTGGGCTTCGCAGCGAACGACGACGGCGCACCCACCGGCACCGTGACCTCCAGCGGGCGGGCCTCGGACTCGACGTCCTCGAGCAGCCACAGCCGTCCCTTGCTGTGCCAGACGACGCGGATGCCATCAGTCGTCGCGTCACGGACGTAGCCCTCGGCCGGGCCTTGGTGGGTGAGCTGGCGCGGCTCGCCACTGCCGGGGGTGTCCCACAGCCACAGGTTGGCCTGCTCGTCGGCGCGGTCGGGAAAGCGGGCCGCGCGGTCGGAGACGAACGCGAGCCGGTCCCCCAGCCACATCGGGTCGACCAGACCGGCGGGCTCGTCCTCGAGGAGCTGCTGCCAGGCGCCGTCGAGGCGCAGCCACAGTCGGGACGCGGTGCCGCCTCGGTAGCGCTTCCACTGCGCGGGCGGGCGGCTACCCGGGGTGCTCAGTGCAACCCTGCCGCCGTCCGTGATGGCGACGCCCGAGGCCGGGCCGAGGTCGAGCCGCTCGACCGCGCCGTCGAGGGCGACCGCCTTGACGACCAGGTGACGCAGGTTCGCCTCCCCGGCATGGGTGGCCGCGAGCACGCGGCCGTCGGCCGTCCAGCCGAGCACGAGCGTGCGGAAGGCGCCCCACCAGGTGAGGCGCCGCGCGTCGCCGGTGTCGAGGTCCACGACGGACACCTCGGGGTGTCCGTCCCGGTTCGAGACGTACGCAAGGTGGGCGCCGTCCGGCGAGAACCGGGGCTGCGTCGCGGGAGCGCGGTCGGTGGTGAGCCGCCACGCACGGCCACCGGCTGTCGGGGCGAGCCAGACGTCGTCGTCGGCAATGAAGGTCACGAGGTCGCCGTGGATGTGCGGGTAGCGCTGGTAGGCACTCATCGCGTCACGGTATCTACGGAGCCTCACGCACTGCAGGCCAATTCTCTCAAGCGCCCGACGTACAGGCGTTGCTGTACAGCGGCGGATGACGTGTGAGTAATGCCTGGGTGAGGTGCCGATGTCTAGGCAGGCCACCCGCCACTCAGTTGGATCGCAGGACACGCCCGTAGGGAGCTTATTCATCGTTAAAGGTCGGTCCACGGAGGCGAGCTTCCTCTAGTCACGACAGAGCGGTTGCTGTACTTTGACCGCGAGGGCATGACGTGCAAACTCTGGCGACAGATGGAATCTGGGACTGCCCTTGCAAACATCGGCACATGAAGAACTGCAGAAGGTAAACGCGAGCGAATATACGAGAGCGGACGACAACTTTGCGCGAGCCACCGATGCACCCAACATTTGGCAGGGAATCCCCGTGAACATCGGCGAGATTCTCGAGCCAATTGACTGGGAGAGCGTCGGAGGCGCCGCCACCGCACTGGCACTGCTCGTAGCACTGGTTACCTACGTCACGACTGCACGACGAGAGAAGTCCATACGGCGGGCGGAACTCGTCCGCGCCTACACGGCTGACTTCTATTCAGACGAACGAGTCGTGAAACTATTCATGGATCTCGACTACGAACGATTCGAGTTTCCTAAAGTGAACGACCAGTGGCTTGGCACAATCGGCGAAGCGACATTAGTGCGCATGCTGGATCTTTTCAACAGCATCGGCCACAATTACGCTCGAAAAGTCCTGACAATCGAAGATATCCACGGCACTACCCTCGGATATGCCATCTTGCGCGCACACGGCTCTCTCGAGGTAAGGAAATACCTCGAGCACGTCAGGGCGTGGGACGGCGAGAATCTTGGCACCGGCGTACCGTTCCAGTACTTCCAACAGTTGGGCAACGATCTTCTAACGAGGTCGCGGCGCGCGCGGGAACGCAACCGCGCAGTTCCAGCCATAATTGCGACCACACATCCCATGGAACCCTTACCACCCCCACGCGGGGAGCCCGAGGAGGCGCCTACGTCGAGCTCGAGGTCGGAGGGCTCCGCCGACGACGACTCGAGACGGGCATGACCGTGAACGCCGAGATGCTCGTCGGAACGTCACTCGGGTGCCTCGACGTTACGACGGACCGATACTCCGATGAGTGGCGAGTAAGCCGTTGCTCAAGTCGGCAATCACCGATCACCAGGTCGAGCAGTCCGAGAGTGTCCACTCCCCAGCCAGTTCATCTCACGCCATATCCGGCCGCGCTGGCCTATCCGGCTGCGCCCGCCCCATACCCGACGACTCCTGCACGTATCCCCGGTCCTCGCGCCGTATCGGCCGCCTCTCGCGCCATCCCCGCCGGCACTCGCCCCCCTCAGTACATGGTTGGCGGCATTAGACGCTCAAGAACCTCGCCCGGTACGGAAGCCGTTGTGACGGGACATCAGTATCACCCCACAAGGTATTGCTTTCCGATGGCGCGCACTCGCAGAGCGCAAGAAGCAGGGTAGCTTGCGGCACTTTCTAGCTCGGTTTCGCCGGAGTAGAGACAGAGAAGTGAGCATGGCGCATTGGCGCGGACGGCGAAGTGGCCGTGCCCAAGTACTCGCCACGCTCGATCTGCGGGGTGCGTTTTCCACGCTGTACCCGTTGGGGGTCGCGGCTCGGACATCGACCACGTCTCTCGTTGGGCCTGCCGGCGCTCTCACGGTGAATACCAAGCATCATCCGAGCGCCTCGATTTAGGAGGGGGGCAACATCTCAAAAGCCCTCTCGTCGAGCCTCACCCTCCGTAAGCTGACCCGAGGGCGCGACTTCCCGCCCGCCTCCACGGACGCAGGATCACGGTGCACGAAGGTCTCTACGAAACGCTCGTTACTCAGGCGCTCGCCGAGCACCTGACCGGGCTCACGCCGCAGCAGCAGGTCCTGGAGCAGCACGTCGACACCGCCGACGCACCGGAGGTGCTGTCCCGCCACCTTGCGAGCGAGCTGCAGCGGGTGCTGTCCGCGACGAAGGACCCCGAGCGGCGGCTGGCGCTCGTCAACGGCCTCCTCACCCAGATCGAGTCCGCCGCAGCCACGGTCCTTCCTCCGGCGCGACAGCTGTACGCAATCCACGGCGGGCCGACTCCTGCTCGCAACGTCGACCGTCCCCGCACACCGCTGGCGGATGCCGCGCTGCTCACCAACGCCAAGGGTGACCCGAGCCTGGGCGCCGAGCTCCGCTCCGAGTTTGGCTCGGCCGAGCACGTCGATCTGCTGTGCGCCTTCGTCCGGTGGACCGGCCTACGGATCCTCGAGGAGCCGCTGCGGGCATTCACCGAGCGCGGCGGCCGGCTGCGGGTCATCACCACCACCTACGTCGGCGCCACCGAACGGAAGGCACTGGACTGGCTGGTCGACGAGATCGGCGCGCACGTCAAGGTGCAGTACGAGCTCAACCGCACCCGCCTCCACGCGAAGTCGTGGCTGTTTCGTCGCGCCACCGGGTTCGACACCGCCTACGTGGGCTCGTCGAACCTCTCGACGGCGGCGCTGCTCGACGGCGTGGAGTGGAACGTGCGCCTGTCGGCCGTCGCCACCCCCTCGCTGCTGCACAAGTTCGACGCGACCTTCGAGACCTACTGGAACGACCCCTCCTACGTCGACTACCGGCCCGCGCAGGACGCCGAGCGGCTCGATGCCGCGCTCGCCGAAGCCAGCGGTCGCACAACCCACGGGACATCGCTCAACCTCTCCGGTCTGCAGGTGCGGCCCTACCCGCACCAGCAGGAGATCCTTGAGCAGCTGGAGGTGGAGCGCACCGTCCATGACCGCCACCGCAACCTCGTCGTCGCGGCCACGGGTACTGGCAAGACGGTGGTGGCGGCCCTCGACTACCGCAACCTGGCGGCCGACGGTCACCGGCCGAGGCTGCTGTTCATCGCCCACCGGATCGAGATCCTGCAGCAGGCGCTGCGCACCTACCGCGAGGTCCTCGGAGACGGCTCGTTCGGGGAGCTGT
Organism: Georgenia sp. H159; assembly: GCF_035607575.1. NCBI lineage: Bacteria > Bacillati > Actinomycetota > Actinomycetes > Allobogoriellales > Allobogoriellaceae > Georgenia > Georgenia sp. H159. The sequence continues at coordinate 184,447 of NZ_JAYDZY010000007.1, forward strand.
GGGGACAGGGCTACCGACCAGAGCACTGGCAGCACGTCTTCGCGACCATCCAGTCATTCACCCGCTCCACTGGCGACCTGCCGCCCGAGGCCTTCGACGTCGTCGTCGTCGACGAGTTCCACCACGCCCACTCCGCCACCTACCGCCGGCTCCTGTCCCACTTCACGCCCCGCGAGCTGGTCGGCCTCACCGCCACCCCCGAGCGCGCCGACGGCATCGACGTGGCCGAGGAGTTCTTCGACGGGCACACCGCGGCCGAGATCCGCCTGTGGGACGCCCTGGAGGCCGAGCTACTGAGCCCGTTCCACTACTTCGGGATCGCGGACAACGTGGACCTCAGCTCGGTCAGCTGGCGGCGCGGCGGCTACGACCACGCCGAGCTGGAGAACGTCTACACCGGCAACGATGCCCGGACCCTCATCATCCTCAAGGAGCTGAAGGGCAAGGTCACCGACCTGTCGGCAATGCGTGCCCTCGGTTTCTGCGTGGGCGTTCGTCACGCCCGGTACATGGCGGAGAAGTTCACCGCCGCCGGGATCCCGGCGCGCGCCATCTGGGGTGACAGCTCGGCCGAGGACCGCGCCCGGGCACTGCGCGACCTCCGGGCACGCGGAGTCAACGTCCTGTTCACCGCCGACCTCTACAACGAGGGGATCGACCTGCCCGAGGTGGACACCGTGCTCTTCCTGCGGCCCACCGAGAGCGCCACCATTTTCCTGCAGCAGCTGGGCCGGGGGCTGCGTGCCGCACCGGACAAGGCCGTGCTCACCGCGCTCGACTTCGTGGGCCATCAGCGCAAGGAGTTCCGCTTCGATCGCCGCTTCCGGGCGCTGACCGGCACCACCCGCCGCGGGCTGCGCGACCAGATCGAGCACGGCTTCCCGTTCCTCCCCTCCGGCTGCCAGATCGTGCTGGACCGCCAGAGCCGCGAGACCATCCTCGAGAACATCAAGTCCCAGACACAGCACCGCTGGCGGACGCTGGTCAATGAGCTCAAGGCCCTAGCGGGAACGACGGGCGACGACGTCTCGTTGGCCACGTTCCTCCACGAGAGCGGCGTCGAGCTCGCCGACGTCCTCAAGCCCGGCAAGGGCTGGATCCAGCTGCGTCGGGACGCCGGCCTCGCCGTGCCAGCGCGCGGTCCGCGGCACGAGGCGGTGGTGCGCCGCGCCGCCGCCCTTGCCCACGTCGACGACCCTGACCGAGCCGACACCTATCTGCGCCTCCTCAGCGATGATCCGCCGTCGTACACGGACCTGAGTGAGCGCGACCGACGGTACGCACGGATGCTCTTCTTCAGCATCTGGCCCGACCGCGGCGACTTCCCGGCCGACCCCGCAGCACCGGACACCCTCTACACCGCCGGCCTCAGTGCACTGCACGGCGAACCGGCGGCGCGACGTGAGCTCAGCGAGATCGTCGAGCTCGGCCGCGCCGGCATCCGGCACCTGCCCGGGGAGGTAGCCGGCCCGCTCGCAGAGCTGGGGCTCAAGAGCCACGCGCGCTACAGCCGCGATGAGATCGTGGCCGCGCTCGACCACGCCGGGCCGGATCGGCGAGCAGACAGCGTCCGGGAGGGCGTCCTCTTCTCCGAGCCGTGGCAGGCCGACGTCTTCCTCGTGACCCTGCGCAAGTCCGAGCGCGACTACTCCCCCACCACCATGTACAATGACTACGCGATCAGCCCCGAGCTGTTCCACTGGGAGTCCCAGTCGCGCACCACGGTCGCCTCACCGACCGGCCAGCGCTACCTCCACCACCGCGAGCGCGGCAGCCACGTGCTGCTCTTCACCCGCGAGCACAAGAAGGACGCCCTGGGCACCGCGCCCTACCTCTTCTTGGGCGCCGCTGACTACGTCAGCCACACCGGCGAGCGCCCCATTGCCATCACCTGGCACCTGCACCGGCCGTTGCCGATGGATGTCTTCCGAACCGCGGCGGTCGCGACGGCGTAAGGAGACCAGAACACGATTATCGAGTTCTTCTCGGTCAGCCGTGACTTCGGCAGTTCGACGACCCTCTGCGGGGGTTTGCTTCACTGGGCGGGAAGAGCGGCCACACTGCCCCGCCGTTGAGACCGCACTCGCCTGGCCCCGCTCAACGGCCAGCATCGCACGCCAGTCACGGCGACTACCGATACAACGTCTTCACCGGGCTCGGGATTGCACGGATGCAGAATTCGTCCGGAAGTCAGCTCAACGCAGGGGGGGGAATGCCTTGCCTTTCGGTTAGTGCTAAGAGCGCGCGGCCGCTCGAATCGATTCCTCGTGGAAGTCTGCCGAGCAGTGTTCGGCCAGCTTCTTCAGTATCGCGAGCTCACTACCGTGGATCTTGCCGTCAATCGCCGCCGTCACGACGCCGGCGTCGTAGATTTCGCGGAGACTATGCGGAGCCGTAGCGAGCAGCGACCAGACCTCCTCCTCATCGATGTCGATGGTTGCTCTCAGCTCGGCAAGTGCCGGCAGAGCACTGCCCCGTTCGCCCACCATCTTTGTGACGTGGGCAAGCAGCAGGCTCTCGCTCTCGTGAATCACGCCATCTGCCACGATCACCAGCCACATCGTCCACAGCAGTTCGGTGTGGTGTGCCGTGCGTTCAGTCATGCGGCGTGCTGCCTCGGCGATACGCGCCTCTTCGCGGAAAACCGCCCTGGCGTGCGCACCGGCGACCTTGGTGGACCAGTAGTTCACTCCAGCAGATACGGGCACACCGACCGCTGGAATCCCGAACTTTATAATGTTTCGCTGAAGCAAGTACTTCCCCACCACCGGAAGGCTCTTGACGGCCGAAAGAGTACCGCCACGGAAGATCTTCTTCAGAACGGGGCGAACGAACACCGGGACGCCCTTTGCGAAGGCGCCTCGGCCGGCTTCGCCCGCCTTAACTACGAAAGCGACTCTGATGAGCTTCCACAGGTCCTCGGGATCGTCCATGTCGAGCTGCACGCCGTAGAGGACCGAGATGTCGTAAGCCAGCCTCAATTGAATCTGGGTGGTGAAGACCAGGTCCGCAACAAAGCTGGCGCCACCGGCTGGCAGAGTGAGCGGTGAGGCCCCGCCGCCGCTGCCGATCGTTGCGGCGACCGCTCCGGTGTACGCGGCTGCGCTGAGACTTCCCTCGATGCTGGAGTAGCGCGCCGCCATTCGGATCCGGGCCTCAACCACGGCGTCAGGAGGCAAGTCCGGATATTTCGCGCGGAAGTACGCGGCGTCGACCTCCCGCACGTACTTCCCGAGCGAGAAGGTCAGGAGCCGCGCAAACCACTCTCCGTCACGGATATCTTCGAGCGAGAGTTGCTGCACGAAGTCCTTCACTCGCGCTAGTTCGCGCCGTACCGCATTGCGATCGATATTCGACTCCTCAGAGTCGAGTTCCAAGACCTCGTCCTCGGCTGCCGCCACCTCGTTGTCGTGCACACTCTCGTCGGCAATCTGAGCGGTGCGCGTCTCATCGTCGGACATCGAAGATCCCTTCGGGGCTGGAAGCGTCGTTGCTCCGGCGCACGACGGTGAGCGCGGAGCACTCAATTCTACGGCGCGGCCTGTCGTCTTTTTGAGCGAATCAGCAGGGAAGAAGGAGGCGAACCGGCATCGCCGGGTGACGTCTTGCCGGAGCATGTTTCGGACGACGGGCGCCTGAGGGACGGAAAAGATGAGGAGACCCAGCCGTCGTTCCGCAAAGATCACCGCCGCAGTACCCGCGGTGCGAGCCTCGCTCGCAGTGTTGACTATGGGCCTCAGGTGAGGGAGCCGCGCACCTCCGCCGAGCTGGGCGGGTTGGCGCCGGCCCGGCTCACCGTGACGGCGGCGACCTGTGCCGCAAAGGCGAGGATCTCCGTGGCCTCGTGCACTGAGACTGCGTGCAGCCGCCTGCGGTTGCGCGCTCCAGTGAGTCCGCGAACGTCGAGATCGTGAATGAGCGCGCCCATGAAGGAGTCACCGGCTCCGACCGTGTCGACGACGGCGACGCGCGGCGCTGCCACCTCGACACGCTGCCCTCCGGGCAGCAGCGCGAGTGGACCGGCCGCGCCGCGCGTGACGATCCCCAGCGCGAGGCCGTGCTCGGCGACCCAGTCAGCGACGACCTCCGCGGGGTCCTCACCGGGGTGGAGCCACGCGAGGTCCTCGTCGGAGACCTTGACGACGTCGGATGCAGCGACGAGCGCCTCGACGTCGGCGCGGACCGCCCCGGCGGGTCCCATGACCGTGGGCCGGAGGTTCGGGTCGTAGGTGATCGTCGCTACCTCGCGGGCCTCAGCGAGCAGGGTCCCGAGCGCGCCGGGAGGGTCCGTCGCCGCGACGGCAGCGATGGATCCTGTGTGGACGACCGCGAAGGAGTCCTCGATGTCGACGGGGGCGAGCTGCCAGGCTAGGTCGAACTCGTAGGTGGCTGCGCCGTCGTGATCGATCCGAGCACGAGCGGTCGGGGTACGTGCCGCGCCCAAGGACTGCGGGAGCACGACGACGCCGGACCCGGCCAGGTGGTCGGTGACGGTTCGACCCAGCTCGTCGTCGCCGAGCCACGTGAGCAGCTCTGCCCGACTGCCGAGGCGTGCCGCCGTCAGGGCGACGTTGGCCGGGCTGCCACCCGGGTGCTGCGTGCGCGTACCGTCCGGGCTCTCGACGATGTCAACCAGTGCCTCACCGATCATGAGGAGCCTTCCCACGGCTGCCCTCCCCTACCGGAGATCGCCGAAACGGCCGTCGGTGACCCGCAGCCGCCCGGTGCGGTCCCAGCCCACGGGCAGCGGGTCGGACAGCGAGCCGATGAACTCCCCCGCGTCGTCGACATGGTTGAACGCGAAGAGCCACCAGGAGCCGTCGCGGTCGCGGAGCAGTCGGCCGGCGTAGAGCGACTCGTCCGTCAGCCGCGTGGCTCCGGCGATGTCGTAGGGGCCGACCGGGGAATCGATCGGGACCGACCACACGCCGCCGCGTTCACCGGCGTCGCGCCGGGCAGCGGTCAGCTCCCCGTGCAGGGAGGAGAAGATGAGGACGTGACGCCCGTCGACCGTCGCAACCTGCGGCACCTCGAGGTGGCCGAACCCGGCGCCCGGTTGCGAGCGTGGCGGCTGCACCGTCCACGTGTGGAGATCGGGCGACGTCGCGTGGCCGATCACGCCGCGATCGTCGAGGGCGCCGCCGTTGGAGCGGGCGGTGATAAGCATGTGCCACTGCCCCCCGTGGGCGAACACCCACGGATCGCGCCACGCCTCGTCGGGCCAGCTCAGCCCGTCGAACTTCTCGTACCACCGTGCGTCCGCCTCGCACAGGGCGTCGCTGCCTTGCTTGGTCCAGGTGTAGAGGTCTGGTGACGTCGCGACACCCACGCGCTGGACGGTCGCGTTCTCGGCCCGCGTGGTCCCGGTGTAGAACATGCGCCAGGTGCCGTCCGTGTCCCTGACGATGGACCCGGTCCACGTGGTGTAGTCGTCGAAGGCGGGCTGGTCCGACGCGATCAGCGCATCGGCCACCTCGTGCCAGGTGTGCAGGTCGTCGGAGACCGCGTGGCCGACGGTGACGTAGAAGTGGCGGCGATCGGGGTTCCCCAACGCGCGGGATGCCTTCAAGTAGAAGGCGTGGTACTGCTCGCCGTCATCGGCGAACCACATGTCCCAGGTCCAGGCATCGGACAGGACGTTCGACATGAAATTGCGGCCTTTCGGGTCGGTGCTAGAGAGGGAGCGGCGGCGCGTCGACGGGTGCCGCGACGGACTCGCGGTGGATGACGGGGCCGCGTAGACGCGCCGTCGGCGCGTCGCCGGTTGCGCCGTCGATCTGCCTGAAGAGCTGTTCGGCGGCCCATACGCCCATGTCGTAGTGCGGGAGCTCGACGGTGGTCAGGCCGGGGAAGACGCCGTCGGCGACGAACTCCTGGTTGTCGAACCCGACGACAGAGACGTCCTGCGGGATGCGCAGCCCCAGCTCGGCGGCGGCCCGGTAGGCGCCCATCGCGAGGCGGTCGTTGAAGCAGAAGATGGCCGTGGGCGGCTGTTCACGGGTGAGGAGCTCCTTGGCCGCCTGATACCCCCCGGCGGGATCGGTCTCAGCGGCCACGACGGCCACGTCGTCAGCGGCCATGCCGTACTCCGCGACGCGCGCCCGGAACCCCTCGAGGCGGCCCGAGGAGGCGGGAATGTCATCGACGTTGTTGATGAACCCTAGGCGCCGGTGGCCGGCGCTCAGGAGGACTTCTGCGGCGTCGTGCCCGCCGGCCACCTCGTCCGGCGCTACCCAGGGCACGCCCGCAGTGGCACTCTCCGCGTTCAGCAGCACCGTGGGGACCGACGCGAGCTGCGGGGGCAGCTGGACCTCGCGGTGGAACATCGAGGCGTAGAGCACTCCGTCGACCTGACGACGGAGGAGCTCCTCGATCTCGCGGTCCTCGACGTCACGCTGGTATCCCGTCGACACGACGAACACCACCGCGTCGCGCGACAGCGCCACCTCCTGGGCGCCGAGGATGAGCTTTCCGGCGAACGGCGTCGTGACGATCTCGTCGCCGATCAGCCCGATGGTGTTCGACCGCTGGGTGCGCAACGACTGCGCGAGCTGGTTCGGGACGTACCCCAGCCGGGCCGATGTCTCCTTGATGCGCTGGCGCGTCGCTGGGTTGACCCGCACTCCGGGCACGTCGTTGAGGACGTGGGAGACGGTCGTGATCGACACCCCAGCCTCTGCTGCGACCTGTCGTATCGTCACTCGTTGCTTCTTCATTCTCCAGCTCTCTTCGCCTGTGTGCGGCGTCGTCCTCGATGAGTCGCGATCCCGGACCGCCGGCCGGAGCGGGATGCCGGGCCGGCGGAGTCATGCGCCGCTACATGCCGACCGCGGGCGTCGGCCTGACCGCATTGACGGTCCTGTCCGCGACAACCTGATCGTCGGTCCCAGAGTCGAGGATGGTGTTCCGCGACGACTCCGGGCCGACCACGACGGTTGTCACCGTAAGGGCGTCCGAGGCCTCGGTCGTCAGGAGCGCATCCACCTGAGCCGAGAAGCAGGAGTCACTCGACGTGGTGTCAACGTCCATCGCCACCACGTGATTGCTCGAGATGTAGTTGCCGCCGCCCGCTGCCAGGCGGACGACGACCGGGGTCGCCCCTGTCGGCCGGATGCGGTGGGAGTCGATGACCTCGGAGAAGTGGTTGCCGATGACCGAGTTATTGCTGCCGCTCACATGGAGAAGCCCGTGGAGATCGTCCAGCCCGTTGTCGACTTCGAGGAACGGAGTCCACGGCTCGTGATCACGCAAGAAGTGATTCGTCGCGATGAGGTTCTCGGAACTATTCGACGAGAGAACCATCATTCCAGGATAGAACGAGTGCAAGCGGTTGTTGGTGACACTCGAACGCGTGACGCCGTCGAGGTGCACGCTGCTCGCACCGCGCGGAAAGACGTTGTTCGCGGTGATGAGGAGGCCGCCATGGTTCTCGGCGTAGATCGAGTGCCCCTTGAATCCCGCACCGATCAAGTTGTCGGTGACCTTTGACGCCTGCCCCCACCCACGCAGCTCCACGCAGCTCCCGCACTCAGCGATGAAATTGCCGTGCACGGACAGGGCGTCCGCGTGGTAGATCGTCAGGGCGTGCTCGAGATAGACGAAGCCCATGCCCGTGACACGGAACGAGTCGTTGGCACTTGCGACGTGGATACCCGTCTTGCCGTTGACGTAGGTGTTCTCCGGGTGCAGGCCGGAGCCATCCGCGGCGAAATGCAGACCGTCGATGCAGAAATCGACGAACTCCACCGAGCTCAGGCGCGGGCTCCCGCTCCGCTCGACGTGGAAAGCGGCCCCCGCGGACTCCCCGTCCCCGTCCGCGAGGGGAATGTCGACGAGGACGCGACTGCCTCCGGGCCACAGCTCGTGCAGGTCCGGCCACTCCTCCTCGGGAACGTTGAACCGGATGCTCGAGGACGTGAAGCCGTGTCCCGAACCCTGGATCCTGAGGTAGCTGATGTCGATGACGACCTGGGTCCGGAGGCGATAGTCACCCGGTGGGATGTAGATGACCGCACCGGGCTTTCCACCCTCGTTCACGTCGGTGGCAGCCTGCCGGTCCTTGATGTCGGCGATGATGGCGTTGATGACCTCGCCGATGTCCTCGTGCGGGTCCCCGACGGGCCACGTCGTCACGTCGTAGTGGTTGTCGCTCGGCATGGTTCTCCTTCCCTTTTCTAGGCGTTCTCAACCCTTGACGGCGCCGAGGGTCAGACCGGCCACGATGTGACGCTGCAGGATCATGGTGAGCACGATGACGGGCACCGAGTAGAGGGTCGCCAGCGCTGTCATCGGGCCCCAGTCGAGCCCGAACTGGGTCTGGAAGTTCGCGATCATGATGGGCGTGGTCTGCGCCCGCACCGACGTGAGCAGGGTGGCGAAGAGGAACTCGTTCCACGAGGCGAGGAACGCAAAGATCGCGGTGACCGCCACCCCACCCGAGACGACCGGCATGACCACCGACCACAGGGCACGCAGCCGACCGCAGCCGTCCATCTTCGCGGCCTCCTCGATCTCGACGGGAACGGCTTCGAAGAAGCTCGCCATGAGCAGGATGGACAGCGGCAGCGAGATCGTCGTGTGGGCGATCGCCAGCCCCGTCGGAGTGTCGGTCAAGCGCATCGACGCGACGATCGACATCATCGGCACGCCGACGGCCACGGGTGGCACCATCCGGGTGATCAGCGCCGTCATCGTCAGCAGCTGGCCGCTGCGGGTCCGGAACCGGGTGATGGCGTAGGCGGCGGGCGTCGCAAGCACGAGCGACATCAGGGTGGAGATGATCGCCGTCGTCGTGCTGTTGACGAAGGACGCGATGACGCCTGTGCGCTCCAACGCCGTCACGTAGTTCTCGGCCGTCCACCGGGACGGCAGGACCCGCGGCGGGACTGCCAGTGTCTCGAAGGGCGTCTTGAAGCTGGTCAGCAACAGGTAGAGGAACGGCGCCGCGTACAGCACGACGGCGACAACCAGCAGGACCCACAGTAGGGTCTTGGTCGCGGGACGGCGGACGGTCAGGCCGTTCATGACTTAGCTCCGGGTCGCCAGATGAACCAGACGGCCAGCCCGGCGACGATCATCATCGCCAGGAGGTACACGGTTCCCATCGCAGATGCCTGCCCAGGGTCGCCGAATCGGACCATCGTCTGGTGGATGAGGAGGGACAGCGTCTGGGAGGCGTTCTGCGGGCCGCCTCCGGTCTGGATGAGGATGATGTCGAACGCCTTGGCGGCGTCGATCCCACGCACGATCAGTGCGACGGCGATGACGGGCCGCAGCAGCGGGATGATGATCCGGACGAGCACGGTGGGGAACGCTGCACCGTCGAGGCGCGCCGCCTCGAGCACGTCGCCGGGGATGTTCTGCAGCCCGGCGAAGATGATGAGGGTCATGAAGGACGTGGTCAGCCAGATGTCCGGGATCGCCACGGCCCACAGCACGATGCTCGGGTCGGACAGCCACCCGATGTCTCCCGGCGAGTCGAGCAGTCCCACGCGGTGCAGGACGTGGTTGACGATGCCGAGATTGTCGATGAGCAGGAACCGCCAGAGCAGACCGGCGACCACGGGCGCGATCATCAGCGGGTAGAGGAAGATCGTGCGGAAGATCGCCGACTTCCTCCCGAGCGCCGTGAAGAGCAGGGCGACCGCGAACCCCAGCACGAACTCGAAGGTGATGACGATGGCCGTGTACGCCACGGTTCGCCCGGCCGCACCCTGGAACGTGGGGCTCGCGAAGATCTGCGCGTAGTTGTCCAGGCCGATGAACTCGCGTGCCCCACCCGCGATCGGGGAGATCTGGAAGAAGCTGTCGTACACCAGCCGGGCGAGCGGCCATGCGACGAAGACGACGAGGAAGAGAGTCGCGGGCGCGATGAGCGCCAACGCAAAGCGACGATCCGATGCTCGCACAGGGGTCCTTTCCGTGAGTGATCGTCGGATTCCGGTGCCTGCTGAAGGCACGGGGCGTGAGGCCCCGGGACTCCAGCAGGCGACCCGTCAGTTGACGATGGCCTCGATCTGCTCCGCCGCGCGGTCGAGCAGCGCCTGCGTGTCGGCGCCGCCCGTCGTCGCCTCCTGGAGCATCGGGATGAGGACGGCGTCGACGATCTCCTGCCAGCGCTCCGTGGCGGGTCGAGGGGTGGTGCCAGGCGCGTCGAGGGCGGCGATCAGCGCGGCCAGGTTCGGCCGCTCGGATGCGTCACCGGACTCGAGAGCGGACACCGTGGCGGCAAGCCCGAGATCGGTGTCCAGACCGAGCTCGTTATGATCGAACACGAACTGGACGAACTCCTTGGCCTGCTCCTGGTTCGCCGTTGCCTCCGGCACCGAGAGATACCAGGCACCGGGGACCGCCGCTTCACCCCCGGGTCCGGCCGGCATGGTGGTCACCCCGACGTTGCCGTGCACGGGCGAGTCCTCCGGGATCTGCGCGTACGCGTGCGCCCAGAACCGGGTCATGGCGAGCTGGCCCTGGTTGAAGGAGTTCTGTGCCGTGGCCCAGTCGACCTGAGAGGCACCCGCCGGCGCGATGTCGGCCTCGACCGGGGCGATGTAGGCGTCGAGCGCGGCCTTGTGGTCGGCGTCGTTGACGATGACGTTCCCGTCGGCGTCGAGGACCATGTTCTCCGCGCCCGCCTGGAGCACCAGGGAGAGCCACTCGGTCTCCACCGCACCCTTGACGTCGGCGCCGTACAGGTCGGTGGTTCCGTCACCGTCCGTGTCCTGGGTGAAGAACTCGGCAACCTCCATGTACTCCTCCCACGTGGTGGGCGGAGCGAGCTCGCGGCCGTACTCGGCGCTGAAGGCCTCCTGCTGCTCGGGATCGGAGAAGAGATCCGTGCGGTAGTAGAGGATCTGGGCGTTCGTCCACGCGGGCATGCCGACGAAGTGCCCGCCGACCTGTGCCTCCTCGATCAGAGCGGGGAACAGGTCGCCCTGCACCGAGTCCGTGAACATGTCGTCGAGCGGTTCCATCCCAGGACCGAAGGCGCTGAGCCAGATGGCGTCGAGCGCTGCCACGTCGAAGCTGACGTTTCCTGCGGAGAGCTCGGTGTTCAGCCGATCGAAGAGGGACTCGTAGGGAAGCTCGACGAAGGTGACCGACGTGCCGGTCTCCGCCTCGAACGCCTCCGCGATGGGGGTGAGGACCGCTCGCCCACCGCCTTCCACCAGCACGGTCAGGCCCTCACCGGCGGGCGCCGAGGCGTCGCCGGCACCGCACGCGCTCAGGCCGAGCGCCAGGGCGACGCCTGCCGCAGGGAGTGCGAGGTAGGGGTTCTTTCGCTGCCTTGGCATCATCGCCGGGTCTCCTTTGAGTGTCGCTCGAGGTCGGTGCCAAAACGTTCGGGCTAAACGTTTGGGCACAGCCTGCACTGCCGGTGCCCGCGAAGTCAAGACCCGCCTGCTTGCTCCGGCTCTCAGGACCCGCCAACTCGGCCGGGGCGGCCGCCCAACGGCCTTTCCGGCAGGCTCACTCCCCCGCCACCCACCCCGTCACCCCGACGATCCGCAGCACGAGCACCCGGGCGAAGGGGTGGTCCCGGTACTGCGGGTAGCGCCCAGCAAGGCGTGCTGCGAGCGCCGCTTGCCGGCCCGGGGTTGCGTCTCGCTCCCAGGTCAGCTCGGCCCGGACCCACCAGAGCTGCGACCAGTCGTCGCGGTCCCAGTGGTGGACCAGCAGGACAGCGCGCGGGTCCGCCTCCAGGTTGCGTTCGCGCTGCAGCCGGAACGCGACCTTCGCTTTCACGGTGTCGACCGGCACGCCGACGAAGCCGTCCTCGTCGACCGCGAAGGCAACCGGCACGGCGTCCACACCCCGATCGGGGTGGACCGACCCGAGGACGCCGTGGTCGTACGCGGCCAGCCGGGTGCGCGCCTCCTCGACGGACAGCTTCATGTCGTTCCTTGGCCCGACGACGGCGGCACCCACGTGTGCGTCATGGCCTCCAGTCTGGCCCTTCCGTGCCGCCATACCCTCCTGGCAGAGGACGACGACGGTGGCGCCCACGCGTCGTCGTCCTGCCATCGCGGAGGCAGGTCGACGACCTCCGATCGGCGAGCGGCGCCGGTGCTAGATTGAGACATCACGCAGCCATGGACGTAGGCGTGCTCGGCGATGCGACGCTGGCATCTCGCCGAGCGGGGGCCACCAGTCGCCAGCGGTCCGCACCGTCAGGAGCGTCATCGTGGCCGGCCTCGGCATCACCTCGTGCCCACTGCGCGGACAGGTCGATCCGCGCGCCCTGCGATTCACCGCCGCAGCGACGGCCGCCGTTCTCGCCGTCGTGCTGCTCACCATCGACGCCGTCCGACCTCTGGCGCTGGGCCTGCTCGCCTCCCAGGTCGCGATGTACGGGTTCACCGCGTTCGTGAGCATGCACTGGTCCGTGTGGGCGCAGCTCTTCGCCCGTGTCATCTGGCCAAGGATCGGGCCCGTAACCGCGTTGGAGGATGCTCGCCCGGCGCGCTTCGCTCAGTTCATCGGCTTCGTGCTCACCGCCGTGGCGCTGGTCGCGTTGATCGTCGACGTGGACGTCGTGGGCTACGCCATGACCGCGCTCGCCGGAGTAGGGGCCGTGATCAGGGCGACCACCGGATGGTGCCCGGGTTGCCAGATCTACGTCCTCGTTCGTCGGCTGCAGCACCGGGCCGACCACTCGCCCGCACCGCCGGTCCCGGGCGCCTCACCCAGCACCATCCCGGCGCAGACGGCACGATGGGGCGGTGATCGGCCTCTCCCCCTGGACCCCACAGTCACCGCACGACCCCCGGCTCGCCCAACTGCTCGACGACGCCCGCGCCGCCGGGGGTGACCCTGTCGCCGCCCTCGCGCTCGCCGACCAGGCAGCCGTCGTCCTCCCGCTCCCCGGCAGCGGGCGCACCGCCGAGCTCTGGCGCGGCCTGGCCGAGCTGGCCGCGGTCGACATCACCGTCGCCCGCTCCCTCGAGCCGCACCTGGACGCCGTCGCGATCCTCGCCCAGGCCGCCGAGGCGAGGCACGCGACGCCGCCCACCGCCAGTACCTGGGGCGTCTACGCGGCCGAGGGGCCGGGCGCCCGGCTGGAGGCTCGGGTAGCCGCACCCGGCCGACTGCTCCTCACCGGGCGCAAGCCGTGGTGCTCCCTCGCCGAGCACGTCGACTCCGCGCTGGTCACCGCCTGGGTCGACGACGACCGTCGCATCCTGGCCGCGATCGACCTGTCCCACCCCGGCGTCGAGCTCGTCGACGAGCCGTGGGTCGCCCGTGGCCTCTCCGCGGTCCGGTCCACCGGGCTGCAGCTCACCGAGGTGCCGGCCGTGCCCATCGGCGAGCCGGGGTGGTACCTCTCGCGGCCCGGGTTCGCCTGGGGCGGGCTCGGGGTGGCCGCGTGCTGGCTCGGCGGGGCAGTCGGCCTGGCCCGCCGGATGCGGCAGGCCGCAACCGAGCGGCCGCCCGACCAGATCGCCCTCTCACTCCTCGGCCAGGCCGACACGCACCTCACCGCTGCCGCCGCCGTGCTCACCGACGCGGCCACCGCCGTCGACGCCGGCCTCGTGCAGGGTGAGCACGCCTGGGCGCGGTGCGTCCGCGTCCGGCACGTCGTCCACGACGCCTGCGAGGCCGTGCTCGCGCTGGCCGCCCACGCCCTCGGCCCCGGGCCACTGGCGGGCGAGGAGCAGCACGCCGCACGGGTGGCGGACCTGCAGCTCTACCTGCGGCAGCACAAGGCCGAGCGGGACGCCGCCGTCGTCGGGCAGGCCCTCGTCGACGGAATGCCGGTGCCGTGGAGCTGACGCCCTTCGGCGAGCCGGTGACCGACGAGAGCAGGTGGGCCGAGGACCCGCGGTGGCAGGACACGGCGCCGTTCGACCTCACCGAGATCGCCCACCTCGTCGTGGTCGCCGCGCACCCCGACGACGAGACCCTCGGCCTCGGCGGGCTGCTCGCCGGCTTGCCCACCGACGTCGCCGTCGACATCGTCGTGGCCACCGACGGCGACGCCTCCCACCCGGACTCCCCCACCCACACCCCGGCCGACCTCGCACGGACACGTCGACGCGAGGCCGAGCACGCCGTCGGCCTGCTCGCCCCGCACGCTCGCCTCCACCTGCTCGGCCTGCCCGACGGCGGTCTCACCGGCGAGCAGGACGAGCTCACCGCCGCGCTGGTCCGGCTCGTGCGGCCCGGCGAGAGCGTGCTGGTCGCGCCGTACCGCCACGACAAGCACCCCGACCACGAGGCCGCCGCCCGGGCCGCGGCGGCCGCCGCGTGGCGCACCGACACCCGGCTGCTCGAGTACCCGGTGTGGCTGTGGCACTGGCAGGGTCCCGACGTCCTGCCGTGGGCCTCGGTGCGACGGGCGGATCTCGGCCCCGAGGAGCGCGACCGCAAGGCACGCGCCCTCGCAGTCCACCACTCCCAGGTCGCGCCGCTCTCCGACCTGCCCGGGGACGAGGTGCTGCTGCCGGCCGAGGTCCTGGCGCACTTCGCCCGCCCGTGGGAGACGCTGCTGGTCGCCGAGCCCGGTGAGGCCAGCCCCTTCGACCCGCTGCACACCGACCAGGCGGACCCGTGGCAGGTGCGCACCAGCTGGTACGAACACCGCAAGCGCGCCCTCACCCTGGCGGCGCTGCCCCACGAGCGGTACGCCGTCGGCGTGGAGGTCGGCTGCTCCGTCGGTGCGCTGGCCGAGGACCTGCTCACGCGGTGCGGGACGGTCGTGGCGGTGGACGAGTCGAGTGCCGCGCTGGCTCGCGTCAACGGCTCCGACGGGCTGCGCACGGTGCGGGCCTCGCTGCCGGAGGAGTGGGCGCTGCTCGAGGAGCACATGCCCGGCGACGTGGACCTCGTCGTGCTCTCCGAGGTCGGCTACTTCCTCTCCCCCGCCCGGCTGCGGGCCCTGGCCGGGCGGGTCGCGGAGCTGGTCTCCGGCGCGCCGCGAGCGACCGTGCTCGCCTGCCACTGGCGCCACGAGATCGTCGGCTGGCCGTTGCTCGGCGACGACGTGCACGGCGTGCTCGAGGAGGTGCTGAGCGCGGCGGGTCTGCGGCGACACAGCCACCTGGTCGAGGACGACGTCGTGCTCACCACGTGGTGCGGTGTGAGGATGCCGTCGTGCTCCCCCGCGACGTGACCGAGGACCGCCCCGCCCTCTCGGGCCTTCTCGTCGTCGCGCCCGCGAGGGACGAGGAGCACGAGATCGCCGGCTGCCTGAGCAGCATCGGCGCCGCGGCCGGTGAGATCGGCATCCCGGTGGTCGTGGCGGTCGTCCTGCACCGGTGCACGGACCGCACCGCCGAGGAGGTGGCGGAGGTTGTCCGGAACCACCCGGGCGTCCACTGGGTCACCGTGGACAGCGACGCCGACAGCCTGGGCGGCGCACGTGGCGACGGCGTCGACGCCGGTCGCGCCCACCACGTCCTAGGCGGCCTGTCCCCCGCGACCGTCTGGCTGGGGAGCACCGACGCGGACTCCCGCGTGCCGTCCACCTGGCTCACCGGGCAGCGGGCGCTCGCCGACCGCGGTCTGGACCTGGTGCTCGGCACCGTCGAGCCGCGCGACGACGGCTCCGAGTCCGCCCGGCTCTGGCACGCCCAGCACCACCTCGCCGAGGGGCACCTGGGCATTCACGGCGCCAACCTCGGGGTACGGCTGAGCGCCTACGACGACGCCGGTGGCTTCGCCGACCTCGACGACGGAGAGGACGTGCAGCTCGCGCACGCCGTGCGGGACGTGGCGGGGCTGCCGTGGACCAGCACCGACCGCACCCGGGTCATCACCTCCTCCCGGCGGCACGGCCGCGCCGGGCGCGGGTTCGCCCGCTTCCTGCGGCGCCTGGACGACGCCGTCGCGACGTTCGGGGCGACCGAGGAGCTGCAGGACCGGCTCCGCGCCGAGCTGCTGCGGATCGCCGAGGAGCGCGGGCCGGACAAGACGCTGTGCCCATCCGAGGCGGCCGGAGCGGTCGATCCGGAACGGCGTCAGGCGCTGACGCCCGTGGCCCGTGCGGTGGCGAGCGCGCTGGCCGACGAGGGGATCCTCGTGGTGACGCAGCAGGGCGTGCCCGTCGACGCGCTCACCACGCCGGGGCCGGTGCGGGTGGGGCTGCCGCCGGCCGAGATGCGCTCCTGAGACCCGCCGCTGCGTCCGGGCATGGAGGGCGTCCCCGGCTCTCATCCCAGCCGCACGTGCGCCAGCTCGGCCCGCGAGGTCACGCCGAGCTTGGCGAAGATGTTGCGCAGGTGGAAGTCGACCGTGCGGGGGCTGACGTAGAGCTGCGCCGCGACCTCCCGTGTCGCGAGGCCGCGAGCGACGAGATCCGCCACCTGGCTCTCCGTGGGCGTCAGCGATGGCGCCGCCGACGGTGCCGGGTCCCGGCGCCTGGCCCGCTCACCGGAGGCCCGCAGCTCCTGGGCCGCGCGCTCTGCCCATCGGCGGGCACCGATGTCCTCGAAGATCCTCAACGCGGTGCGCAGGTGAGGGCGCGCGTGCACCCTGCGGCGTTCGCGCCGCAGCCACTCCCCGTAGGCCAGCTGGGTACGCGCTTCGTCGACCCGTCGCGCGGAGCCTACGTGCAGCTCGAGCGCCCGCCTCAGGTGCACGCCGACGTCCTCTCCTTCGGCGAGCACCGCGGTTCCGTGCTCGGCGACCGCCGCTGCCCACGCGGAGCCGGTGCCCTCGGCGAAGTGGGCGATCTCGTCCAGCCAGCGCTCGGCGAGGTCGCGGCGACCCGCGAGGACGGCGACCTCGATGCGGTCGACCGCGATCATCCGCTCGGCGAACCCGTGCGACATCTCCTCGTAGTGGTGCAGGGCATCGGCAGGTGAGTCTGCGAGGAGGGCGCGGGACCACCGGAGCTGGTCCTCGACCGACGCCGACGTCGTCCCCGTGAGGCCCGCGGCGACGGTGCGCTCCAGCGTCGCCAGGTGCACCGGTGCGTCCTGCTCCCCACGCATCGCCGCGACGAGCACCAGCCAGGCACGCGGCATCGCGGTCAGGTCGGGTCGCCCCGTGGTCTCCGCGAGGCCGAGGGCCTCCTGCGCGCCTGCGGCGAGCTGGTCCCAGCGTCCCAGGACGGTGTCGAGCCCGCCACGGCGGGTGAGCGCGTACAGGACGAGGACGAGAGACCCCGCGTCCCGCGCGTTGCCGAGCAGCCGTTCGTGCAGGCGCAGGGCGACGTCGTCGAGACCGACGTGCATGGCCGCCAGCGCGAGGTTCGCCTGCAGACCGTCCAGGCCCGGATCGGCGTCGTCGGTGTGCGACTCCGCGCTCCGGACCGCGACCACTGCCTCCGCCCACTCGTGCCGGGCGATGTGGACGAACGCGCGAAGGACGTCTGCGACGCAGTGCTCCCGGTCGGTGCTCGGCGTCCCGACGAGCGAGAGTGGGTCGGTGTTCGCCTCGACGGGCACGGTGGCGGCGAGGGAGGCGGCGAACATCGCCATCTCCCTCGCCCTAGACTGGTCGTGGGGCGATACGGCGGTGGCCTCCTGCAGCAGCCGCCGGTGCGCGAGCTGCGCCGAACCGGCGTTCCACTCGACACGTGCGCGGAGCAACGCGGCGTCGGCGCGCACGACCGGGTCGACCGCGGACAGGAGTGCCGCGTCCGCGAGAGTGGCCGCCCGGTCCGGTCGGCCGGCAGTCCACGCCGCCGCTGCCGCGCTGTGCAGGCACCGGGCCCGGTGGTCCGCGTCGACCGTGAGCTCCGCGGCCCGCTCCCACGCCGCCGCCGCGGCCTCATGGCCGCCCACGGCTGCCGAGCGCTGCGCCGCTGCTTCCAGCTCGCCGACGATCGTCTCGTCGGGCTGGTCGGCCGCTGCGGCCAGGTGCCACGCCCGACGGTCGACGGAGGCCGTCCCGAGCAACGCCTGCGCCAGTGCGGCGTGCACCTGCCGGCGCTGCGGTGTCGTCGCTCCGCCGTAGACGGCGGAGCGGACCAGCGGGTGGCGCAGCTCCACGTGCCCGCCGTGCCGGGCGAGCAGGCCGGAGCGCTCGGCCTCGTCGAGTGCCTGGTCACCGGAACCGAGCCGGCGGGCGGCGGTCTCCACGACCGTCAGCTCCCCGGTGTCGTCAGCCGCGGCGACGAGCACGACGGTCTGTGCCGCCGCGCCCAGGTTGCGGTAGCGATCGAGGAAGGCCGCCTCGACGCCTCCGGTCAGCGGCAGCACGGACGGCAGCGGCATGCTGCCGAGCAGGACGTCGCGGTGCAGGACGCCGGCCAGCTCCGCAAGCGCGAGGGGGTTGCCTCCCGTTCGGGCGTGCAGTGCCGCCGCAACAACGCTCGGCACGTCCCCTCCGACAGCCTCGGTCAGCAGCAGGCGCGTCCCGACCGGGTCCAGGTCACCGACCGGCAGGGTGGGCAGGTCGGGGTCGACGGGTGAGTCGTCGCGGACCGCGAGCACGACGGCGAGGTGCTCGCCCTCGGTGCGCCGGGCGACGAACAGCAGGGCCTCCCGCGAGGCGTCGTCGAGCCAGTGTGCGTCGTCGACCGCGACGACGGTCGGGGACGCGGCCGCGGCGTCGGAGATCAGCGTGAGGACGGCGAGGTAGACGAGGTACCTGTCCACCCCGCCGTCGGCGTCGTCGGCGTGCCCGAGGGCCGCCCGCAGTGCTGCCGCCTGCCGGGCCGGCAGTGTCTCGATCTGGCTCGTCAGCGGGCGGAGCAGGCGGTGGAGGGCGGCGAACGCCAGCGGTGACTCGGACTCGACGCCCCGCACGCGGAGCACTCGCATGGGCGGAGCTGCCGCCACGGCGTCGGCGAGCAACACCGACTTCCCGGCGCCCGGCTCACCGGTCAGCACCAGGGCACCGCCGTCCCCGCGGCACGCTGCCTCGAGCACCGCTCGCAGTGCGGCCCGCTCGGCGTCCCGGGCGACGATCACGGCGGTACTCTACGGCGCCGGTGCCCTCACCAGGGGTCGTTCGCTGCGCAGCCGTCGCCAGGCCCGGCCCGGTGGTGACCACCCGGGCGGCGTCGTGCCTCTTACCCCTGTCGCACGAGGGTCCACGCGCCCAGGGCAGCCGTGGCGACCGCGACGACGGCGGCCGCGACGAACGCTGCCGCGAACCCGTCGTGTGACACCACGTGGCCCGCGCCCCCGCTCACGGCTGCGGCGACGGCGGTGAACGCCGCAACGCCGACGGCAGCGCCGACCTGCGTGCTCGAGCTCGCCAACCCCGACGCCAGTCCCGCCCGTTCTGCCGGGATGGCGCCGACGACGACCATGGTCGTGGGGGTGAAGCTCAGCGCCACGCCCACGGCGACGAGCAGCAGGCCGGGCAGGACGTCGAGAAGGTACAGCGCGGAGGACGGGCCGCGGGCGATCCACAGGTGGCCCGTCGCGAGGACCACCAGACCGATCACCATGCTGCGCTCCGGCCCGAACCTCCGCAGCACGCGCGGAAGGAGACTCACCGAGGCGACGAACCCGGCGAGCGACGTGGGCACCATCGCCAACCCGGCCGTCTGCGGCGCCATGTGCAGGGCCTGCTGGAGGTAGAGCGCGATGAGCACGAACGTGGAGGCACGCGCCGCGCCGCCCAGCACGGCCAGGGCGACGCCCGCACCGACCCGTCGGGCCCGGAACAGGTCCAGCGGGACCAGCGGGTCGGCGACCCGGCGCTCCACCCGGGTGAACGCGATGAGGAGCAGCCCGGCGAGGGCCGCGCCGCCGAGCACGGACGGTGAGGCCCACCCGTGCTCCGGGACGGCCAGCGCGGCGTGGATGAGGACGAGCACGGCCGCGGTGATCGTGGCCGCGCCGAGCGCGTCGAAGCGCCGGCGGTGGCGGGCACCCGCGTCGTCGAGCAGACGACGGGCCCCGCCGATCATGGCGAGGGAGACCGGCACGGTCGCGAAGAACACCCACGTCCAGCCCAGCGTCCCGGTCAGCAGCCCGCCGGCCAGCACGCCGGTGGCGCCACCGAGAGTGGACGCGGCACCCCAGGCGCTCATCGCCCGGGCGCGTGCGGGCCCCGGGGACATGGCCAGCAGGAGGGACATGGCGGCGGGGCTGAGGGCAGCGGCTCCAGCTCCCTGGACCACGCGCGCCGTGACGAGCACACCCTCGTTCCCGGCGGTGCCGGCCAGGAGGGTGCCGAGTGTGAAGACGGCCGCCCCGACGACGAACATCCGGCGCCGTCCGACGACGTCGGCCGCCCGCCCGGCGAGCAGCAGCAGACTCCCGAACGCCAGGACGTATGCGTTGACCACCCAGGACAGGCCGGCCGGGCTCAGGCCGAGCTCGTCCTGGATCGAGGGGAGGGCGACGTTGACGATCGAGGTGTCGAGCATGACGACGAACTGCGCCGACACGAGGAGGGCGAGGGCGGCGCGGCGGCGCCGGGCACCGCCGGGAGCGGTCCGCCGGGTGGGCGCCACCGGGCTCTGGCGGACCGCTGCCGGCGGGGTGTCGGGTCGAGCAGGGGTGCTGGTCATGACGGGCTCCTTGTCTGGTTGGTGGAACGCAGCGTGCCGCGGCCGCTCGCGCGTTTGCGCCGGTGAAACCACCGGGTACGACCCCGGCAAGAACGAGTGGCGGACGCGCGCGGACGGCCGGGCGCCGTGCTGGGCGCCCGGCCGTCCGCACTGCCCTACCGGGCCGCCACCGCCTGCAGCACGTCGAGCCGCGCGGCCCGTCGCGCGGGCAGCATCCCCGCGAGCAGCCCGGCCACCGTGGTCAGCGCGACCATCAGCAGCAGCCGGTCCACCGGCAGCTCCACCGGCACCGGCTCGGCCCCGGACAGCGCTCGGACTGTCGCGGCCCCGAGGCCCGCGCCGAGCCCGACGCCGACGAGGACGGCCAGTGCCGCCACGAGCGCGGCCTCCCAGCGGACCATCCAGCGCACCTGCGCGCGGGTCATGCCGACCGCGCGCAGCAGCCCGATCTCCCGGGTCCGCTCGACGATCGAGAGCGCCAGGGTGTTGGTGATGCCGAGGAGCGCGATCGCGACGGCGAGCAGCAGCAGGACCGTGACCATCCCGAGGACCTGGTCGACCGCGCCCGCCCGGGCCGCGACGGCGGCGGACAGGTCGCGCACGGCAGCGGTCTGGAACTCCGCGACCGCCTCCGCCACGGCCGCCTCACCGGTCGCGGCGTCCACGCCCTCCGCCAGCCCGACGAGGAGGGAGGCGTCGACGTCCTCGGTGAAGTGCTCGGCGTAGGTGTCCATCGAGATGAGGTACCCGGTGGCCAACGCCTGGACGTCCCCGTCATCGACCAGCCCGACGACCTCGAGGTCCTGGTCGCCGGTCCGGGAGAAGGTCGCGGTGAGGGTGTCACCGACACCGATCCCGCGCTCGGCGGCCTTCTCCGCACCGACGACGATGCCGCCGTCGGTGAGGGCGTCGAGCGACCCAGTGACCATGTCAAGGTCGGCGACCTGCCCGATGGTGGCCGGGTCGATGGCCGTCAGGGCGCTCGTGGCGCCGGCGTCCTTCCAGTGGCCGTACCGCACCCGGGAGACGACGGCGACCTCCGGCACGTCCTCGACGGCGTGGTGGACGTCGTGCGACAGCCCGCCCAGCATCTCGGCGCGAGCGCTCTCGACCACGAGGTCGGCGGTGATGACCTCCTGGTAGCTGGTGGCCGTCATGGCCTTCACGGACTGGCCGAGGATCGTCATGAAAGTGATGAGCGTCAGCCCGATCGCCAGCGCCGTCATCGTCGCCGCGGTGCGGCGCGGGGCACGGGCGGCGGACTCCCGGGCCAGGCGGCCGGTCATGCCGGCCGCGTCGAGCGGGCGACCGAGCAGCCGGACCAGCCGGGGCGCCAGCACCGGCCCCAGGAGCGTCAGCGCGACGAGCGCGGCCACCGCACCGGTCGCCACGACCAGCACATCCGCACCGACGACGGCGGACCCGACGGCGCCGACGGCGACCACGGCCGCGAGCCAGCCCAGCACGGTGCGGCGGCGGGACGGCGGGACGGCGCCGATCTCCCGCATGGCCTCCACCGGAGCGACCCGGGCGGCCTTGCGGGCCGGCCCGGCCGCGGACAGCACGGTCACGACCACGCCGATACCGAGGGAGACCAGCAGGGTCCGTGGCGAGACGACCAGGCCGCCGTCGGGCAGGGCGACCCCGAAGGTCCGGGCCACGCCGCGCAGGCCGTACCCGGCGATGACCCCGACCCCGGTGCCGAGCAGAGCACCGACGGCACCGACCACGGCTGCCTCCCCCAGGACGGAGCGGCGCAGCTGCCGGGCGGTGGCGCCGGCGGCCCGCAGCAGGGCCAGCTCGCGCGAGCGCTGGGAGATGACGATCGCGAAGGTGTTGGCGATGAGGAAACCGCCGACCAGCAGCGCAGCCCCCGCCATCGACAGGAGCATCACGCGGATCATCGACAGCTTCGACGCGGCGGCCGCTGCGCCGGCGGCCACCGTGTCCTGGGACGTGGCGACGTCGTACTCGGCTCCGAGCTCCTCCCCCACCACGCTCTGCAGCTCGGTGGGCGTCACCCCGTCGGCCGCGACGGCCTGGACCTGGGTGACCTGGTCGCCCAGGTCCAGCAGCCGCTGGGCGGTGGGCAGGGGGACGAGCGCCATGGTGGTGTCGGCCAGCCCGTCCTCGCTGCCGAACCCCGCGAGGCCGACCACGGTGAAGGTCCCGGTGGTGTCGGCCTTGACGGTGACCTCGTCGCCGATGCCGATGCCATAGGTCTCGGCGGTGGCGACATCGAGGACGACCTCTCCGTCCGCCGTCGGCTCGCGACCGTCGCGAATCTCGAAGGCACCGAACGGCGCCGGTGACCAGGAGGACAGGAGCGAGGACCCGGCCGGGACGAGCGGCTCACCGTCGAGCTCCAGCAGGCCCCTCCCGGCAGCGGAGGCAGCGGCCTCGGCCACCCCGTCGACAGCACGGACGCGCTCGACCAGGTCGCCCGGCAGCGGGTCGCGCTCGACCTCGACGCCCATCGCGGAGTCGAAGGCTGCGGCGTCCCGGACGGTGAGGTCGACACCCGCCGAGGCGGTGCGGAACTGGTCCTCGAAGAGCTTCTGGGAGGTGTCGGTCAGCACGAGGCTGCCGGCGACGAAGGTGACGCCGAGGACGACGGCGATGAGCGTGAGCGCGAACCGGGAGCGGTGGGCGCGGATCTGGGCAAGGGTCAGGTGCCACATGTCGGTCAGACCTCCCCGGTGGTCAGGCGCGCCATCGTGGCGAGGACGGCGGCGGTGGTCGGCTCGCTGAGCTCCTCGACGATGCGGCCGTCGGCGAGGAAGACGACGCGGTCGGCGTGGGCGGCGGCGGAGGGGTCGTGGGTGACCATGACGACCGTCTGCCTGAGGTCCCGGGCGGCGTAGCCCAGGAAGCCGAGCACCGCCTCGCCTGCCCTCGAGTCGAGGTTACCGGTGGGCTCGTCCGCGAAGACGATGTCCGGCCTGGCGATCAGCGCCCGGGCGACGGCGACGCGCTGCTGCTGCCCGCCGGAGAGCTCGGCGGGCCGGTGGGTGAGGCGGTCGGCGAGCCCGACGACGTCGACCAGCTTGGCCATCCACTCCGGGTCCGGCTTCCGGCCGGCGAGCGTGAGGGGCAGGGCGATGTTCTCCGCGGCGGTCAGGGACGGGACCAGGTTGAAGGCCTGGAACACGAAGCCGATCCGCTCCCGACGCAGCACGGTGCGCTGCTCCTCGCTGAGCGTGGTGAGGTCGGTGCCGCCGAGGAGGACCTGGCCGGAGTCGATGGTGTCGAGCCCGGCGAGAGCGTGCATCAGGGTGGACTTTCCGGAACCGGACGGTCCCATGACGGCGGTGAACCGGCCTGCGGGGATGGTGACGTCAGCGGCGTCGAGGGCGCGGACCTCGGTCGCGCCGTGCCCGTAGGTCTTGACGACGGCGCGGGCCTCGACGGCCACGGCTGTGCGGACGACGTCGGGCCTTGTCAGGGTGCTCATCGGTGTTCCTCTCGGCGGGTCGGGCGGTAGATGGACGAGGTGCGGGGGCGACGGGCGGCAACCCGGCGGGCGCGGTCGGTCCCGGCGCGCTCCATGAGCTCGCGGGCGTCCTGGTGGTGCAGGTCGAGCCAGGTGTACATGGCGGTGTCCTCGGTGCTAGTCGTGCAGGGTGAGGCCGGCTCCCTCGAGTGCGGCGGCGACGTCGCCTCGCTCGAGGGGACGGTCGGTGGTGATGACGACGCTCCCGGCGCCCGGGTCGAAGGAGACGCCGGCGATTCCGGGCAGGCCGGCGATGACGGCGGCCATCGCGTCGGCGGAGTCCTGGCCGGTCATCCCGCCCACCCGGAAGCTGGTGGTCCCGACGAACGTGCGGGGCGTGTCGCGCATCATCGGTGGGTCGCTCTCCCTGGGTGGTTGGTACGCCACCGAGACTCCTCCGCGACCGCCCTCGATCGCGCCGGTGAAACCACCGGGTTCGTCGCCGGGTCCGGCACGCCCGAGCGCGCTGTTCCTCGGTCGGCCACCGTGCCCGACACGTCGGAGCGCGAGCGGTCGCTCCTCGACAGTGACGCGGGAGCGATCAAGGACGCTCTCCCGGTGACGGACCGATCGAGGGGCCGCCCGGTCGCCACCGGATGCCGCTTGTACCATGTACTTGACACAAGAGACGACATGGGCCACCCTCGTCTTGTCACAACTGTGTGACACAAACGATGTGGGGTCCCCATGGCGCTGCCCGTCCTTCTCGTCCTGGTCGGTGGACCGCTGCTGCTCACGGTGGTGGCGCTCGCCGCACAGTCCTTCACCCGCGGGCGCGTCGACACGCGCCACGAGTGGTGGTGGGTGCGCGTGACGTGGGGTGCGGCCCTCGTCGTCGGCGTCGTGGCGGCGTGGCTGGTCGACGCCGGTCTCGACCTCGGCCGGGGCACGATGCTGGTGCCCGCGGTGCTCGGTCTGTTCGTCGTCGCGGGGGTGGGACTCGCCGAGACCGTGGTGCGACCGCAGCGGCCGACCGGCGCCCGGACAGCCTCGCTCGCACCCCGGCGGGTGGCCGACTACCTGCCGCGCACCCTGACCACCGCCGTCGCCGTGATCGCGGTGGTGCACCTCGCCACCCTGGGGCTGACCACGGCGACAGCCTCCCCCGACGACATGGGACGCACCGGCCGGCAGATCGCCGCGCACTGTGGCGACACCAGCAGCGGCGCCGGCCCGTACCCGGGCAGCTTCTACTCCGTCCCACTCACGCTGCTGCTCCTGGTCATCGGGCTGGCCACCGTGGCGGCACTCGTGGCCGTCGCCCGTCGGCCCCGCGGTTTCGCCCCCGACGACGTGGGGGACGACGTCCTTCGCCGCCGGTCATCGACGCGCATCCTGGCCGCGGCCGGCGCAGCAGTGGCCGCCAGCCACCTGGGCATCGCCTTCTTCGCCGGTACGGCGTTGCTCCGGATGGACTGCCAACGCCCCTGGATGGACCCCGTCGGCTGGGCGCTCGTGGCGACCGTGCCCGTTGCCCTCGTCCTGCTCGGCTGGTTCCTGGGGCGCGTCGTCGCCCCCGGAGCGCTCCGGGCCTCCTCACCCGCGCTGCCGGCGGGGTCACGGTGACCCTTGTCCTCGCCCTCGACCCGGACGACCCCACCCCGCCGTACGCGCAGCTGCGGCGCCAGCTGGCGGACCTCATCGCGGCGGGCCGGCTCGGCCCGGGCGACCGCCTCCCTCCCCTGCGCCAGCTCGCCGGTGACCTGGGGGTCGCCGTCGGGACGGTCGCGCGCACGTACCGCGAGCTCGAGCAGGACGGGCTGCTCACCTCCCGACGCGGCGGAGGGACCCGCGTGGCCGCGAGCGGACGCACACCGGCCACGGACCGGCGTCAGCTGCTCGCGGGCATGGCGGAGGAGTTCGTCGCCCGCGCCCGGGGCCTGGGGTTCACCGACGAGGAGGTCGTCGTCGCCCTGGGGCGACAGCTGCCCCTGTGACTCCGACTCCCGGCTGCCGCGACCACTGCCGGTCGAGCCCAGCGTCTCACCGGCGCTCGGCGACGCGCCGGGCGGCGACCGAGAGGACCTCCCACGCGGTGGCGAACGGGGGCGCGTAGGCGAGGTCCATCCACGCGAGGTCGTCGACGGTCCCACCGAACCAGAGCGTGGCGGCGGCCGCGTCGATGCGCTTGCCCGCACCGTGGCCTCCCACGATCTGCACGCCGAGCAAGCGCCGTGTGCCGCGTTCGGCGACGACCTTGATGGCGACCGGCTCGGCCTCGGGCATGTAGCCCGAGGCCGTGGTGCCCTCGAGGGTGGCGGCGAGCACGTCCAGCCCCGCCTCGACCGCGACCTCCTCGGTGAGGCCGGTCATCGCGATCTCGAGGTACTGGTCACCCCCGACGAAGCGGGTGATCGCGGTGCCGAGGGCGCCGTCGAAGGTGAGCCGGCTGTCCGGGTCGCCGAGGTTGTCCCCCAGCGCGCGACCGAGCTTGTTGGCGTGCGTGCCGAGCGGCAGGAAGCGCGGCTCGTCCAGCAGGCGGTGGTGCACCTCGCAGCAGTCGCCGGCGGCCCACACACCACGCGCGGCATCGACCCGGCCGCGGGCGTCCGGCAGCAAACCACGGTGCCG
The DNA here is from genome assembly GCF_035607575.1 of Georgenia sp. H159. Lineage (NCBI taxonomy): Bacteria > Bacillati > Actinomycetota > Actinomycetes > Allobogoriellales > Allobogoriellaceae > Georgenia > Georgenia sp. H159. The sequence goes on from NZ_JAYDZY010000007.1 coordinate 210,927, forward strand.
GCCCAGTGCCAGCTGCCCGGAGACCAGCTCGGTACGGGGCGAGAGGCCCAACGCGAGCACCACCAGGTCACCCGACACGTGCCGCCCGTCGGCGGTCCGCGCTCCGGTGACACGTCCGGCCTCGACGTCCAGTCCGACGACCTCGGCTCCCTCACGGACGTCGACCCCTGCCGCGCGCATGGCATCGACGATCCGCTGCGCCATCTCGGGGTCGAGCGTGTGCATGAACCGGCCCCGGGTCAGGAGCGTGCACCGGTGCCCGCGCGCCAGCGCCGCCTCGACCATCTCCAGGCCGATGTAGCCGCCGCCGGCCACGACCACGTCAGCGCCCGTCGCCAAGCGGTCCACCCACCTGCACCCGTCGTCGAGCGTGGACACCGGCCCGGTCCCCGGCAGCGGGGTGCCGTCCTGTCCCCGGGCCCACTCCGGCACGACCGGTGCAGCGCCCGTGGCGATGACGAGGTCGTCGTAGCCGAGCTCCTCGACGCCGTCGGGGCCCTCCGCCGTCACGGTCCGCGCATCGAGGTCGACGGCGGTCACCCGGGTCCCCATCCGCAGGTCGATGCCGGCTGCACGGTGTTGCTCGGGAGTCCGTGCGACGAGGGCGTCCTGCGAGTCCACGTGCCCGGCCGCCCAGTAGGGCAGCCCGCACGCGCTGTACGAGGTGTGCGACGTCGCCTCGAAGGCCACCACCGACACGTCCCGGCCGGCCCGCCGCGCTGCCCGCAGTGCCTGGTGCGCCGCCGACATCCCGGCAGCGTCGGCGCCGACCACCACGATCCTGTGCGTCATGGCCCCGACCTTCCCACAGCACCGGTGACGTCGGCACGAGAGGCCATGCCGACGGCGTCCTGCCCGCCGGCCGACGAGGAGCTCACGACTAGGGGTGGGGAGCCTGCTCGAAGGAGGCCTTGAGAGCGTCGACCGTGGTGGTGCGTTCCTTGACGGCGAACCGCCGCCAGACGGGTGTGCCCAGGCGCCACACGCCGTAGGACTCCAGCTTGCCGCGATGGCGGACCAGCGTCTCGTCGTCCCCGATGGGCTCGAGGCGGTAGCTCGGCCAGCCCTCGAACTTGAGCCGGCCCGACCTCGACTTGTCCCACCAGTGGAAGACGACGGTGTGCGGCGCCTCCATCTCCACGATCTCGCCCAGCACGGTGCCCTGGCTCGTCTCGTCGACGAACGTCGTCCCGACCCGGGGCTCGCCGGGAGTGGTCTGCCGGGTGCGCTTCAGCATGCTTCCCGTGCCGGCCAGCCAGTCGTTGTGCCCCTCGATGTCGACCAGGCGGGCGAACACCCGCTCGATCGGCGCCCGTATCGTGCGCTCGATCTCGAACTCGATGGGTCTCACGTCAATGAGCATCCTCGCCGGGCAGACGGGCCGCAAGAGTCCACAAGGGCTTCTGCTGTGCAGCGTTCAGGCGGTCCCCAGTGAGCTGGTGCTGACTCCGTTGATCGTCGGTGCGTAGTCTCGGTGCCATGGCCGAGCTGACCGTCCTCCACAACCCGCGGTGCTCGACGTCTCGTCACGCCGTCGACGTCGTCACGGAAGCTGGTGTCGACGCGGAGGTCGTGCAGTACCTCAGGACGCCGCTGGAGCGCACGCAGCTGCTCGACCTCATCGCCAAGCTCGAGGACCCGCCCGCCGCGCTCGTTCGTAAGGACGCGTTCTTCACCGAGCAGGGCCTGTCCGCCACGGACTACACGACGCCGGAGCAGGTGGCCGACCTGCTCGTCGCGCACCCGCGGCTCATGCAGCGTCCCGTCCTCGTGCGCGGCGACCGCGCGATCATCGGTCGCCCGAAGGACCGGGTGGCGGCGTTCCTCGCAGGCCACTGAGTGTTCCGACTCGGCTCGGCGTGCCTGTGGATACGCCACCCGGCGCGTCCTGGTGCACTGCAAAACTGAGACGCAGGGAGGATGACCATGCCGAAGAAGAAGCGCCGTCCGCGTAAGCCGGTGAACCATCGCCAGCGGGCGCCGCGCGCGAGGGCGACCGGAGAGCCGTCGATGAGTGACAACATCATCGGCTACGCCGTGAGTCAGGGCGTGGACGTCACCGACCCCGCCGCGCTCGACGCCTTCATGACGTTCTACAACAACCTGCCCCATGACGTGCGGGTGGAGATCAGCGACGGCGAGTGGCGCGACGACCTCGACGACGAGGAGTGGGCCGACGAGGACTGGATCGACGACGACGAGCTCGAGGGGGCCTTCCCCGCTTTCCTCGGCACCCCCGCCGACGACGACGCACTCGAGGCGCACCTGGCCACGGTGGACGAGCACGCCTACTTCGTCGACGCGACGCTCATGCAGCGAGCGGACCGCGTGCTCCGGCACATCGGCGAGGCGCACCCGTTCACCGAGGACGAAGGGCTGGGCGGCGAGGCCACCGTGTCCCTGATGGAGCAGTTCGGGCACGCGACCGACGACATCGCGACGACGTGGGATGCCATGCCCGTCAGCGTCCTGGTGGCGGGGCTGGCGGGAGGCGGCTACCTCGAGGTCTCGGGAGGGGAGATCCGCCCGGCAGCGATGGTGGCCCCGTGGGCGTGGCCGGACGCACCACCGGAGGAGCGCACCAGCGCGGGCCGCGTCCTCCACGCGACGACGCTCGGTGCATTCCTCGAGGAGACCGACGAGGGGTCCACCGCACTGGCCCCACCCTTCACCGCCATCGCGCTGATGACGGTCTGCGGCCCCGGTGGCCTGCACCTGCCCGAGACGGTGGCGGAGCCGGACGAGTTCGAGCCGCTGCGACAGAACGTCCGGGCCGACCTCCTCGTCCTGGAGGACGTGGGGATCGTGGAACGCGACGGTGACGTCTTCACGGCGTCGCCGGTGCTGCTGACGGTGCTGCCTGCTGTGCTGGAGTCGGTGTCGGGGGCCTTGCCGGGGTAGCTGTCCACAGGGCCCCGCGGGATGTCGGTCCCGTTCGCTACGCTTAGTACAAGCGTTCGACCAGGAGGGAGGGGTCATGACACCGCAGTCCCCCTCCCGCGCGAGCAGTCTCCTCGGTGAGGTCCGCCGCAGCGTGCTGGCGCTGAGGGAGTCCACGCCCGGGACCGGTGCCGGCGGGTGGGCGCGTGAGGTGCGCGAGGAGGTGGTCGCCGGGCTGGACGCGGTCATCCATGAGCTGACCGTCTACCGCGGCCAGGTGCTGCTGGCCCAGCGCGCCGACGGGCACTGGGGCTCGGTGCGCGACCGCGACTTCGCCGACTACCGCTCCCGGGAGACCGGGGCCGGTCGCGGCCCGGCCCTGGGCGAGCTGCAGCTGGCTGAGGGGCTGGCACAGATGCCCGCCGTCGCGCAGGCCGTGGACAGCGGCGAGCTCAACCTCGAGCACGCCAAGACCCTGGACCGGGTGCGCCGCGGCGCCTCACCGCAGGTGCAGGGCGCCATCGACGCCGGTGCCCTGGACGAGCTGGTCAAGCACGCGGCACGCGACAAGCTCACCGCCCCCGAGCTGGGCAAGCAGGCCCGGGCCTGGGCCGCTCAGTTCGACGCCCAGGCCGCGCAGGAAGGGTTCGACGCCGTGAGGCGACGCCGGTCGCTGTCCATGCGCAACCACGCCGGCGGCGTCAAGGGTGAGTTCTTCCTCGACCCCGTCGCCGGACAGGAGCTGCGCACCGCGCTCGACGCCATCACCGGCCGGCCCGCGGCCGCGGACGACCGCACCCGCGAGCAACGCATGGCCGACGCCCTGTCCACCATGGCCGGGCGCACCCTGCAGGTCGGCTCGGACCTCAACGGAGCCCAGGTCCGCCCCCACCTTGCCCTCCTGGTCACCGAGGAGACCTGGACCGGTGTGCTGGCCTGGCGGCGGCGCTACGAGTCCTGCCCCACCGACCGCCCACCACTGCCGGACGTACCACCCGCCGAGCTCGAGGACGGCACCCTCGTGCCGCTCCGGGAGCTCGAGCGGATCATGTGCGACAGCGAGGTCACCCGAATGGTGATGAGCGCCGACGGCGTCCCACTCGACGTCGGACGCACCCAGCGCACCTACACCAAGGAGCTGCGCCGGGCCATCACCACCCGCGACCGCCACTGCCAGTGGCCCGGCTGCACACTGCGCGCCTCCTGGTGCGAAATCCACCACATCACCTGGTTCTCCCGCGGCGGGGTCACCTCCATCGACGAAGGAATCACCGACTGCACCTTCCACCACCACCTCATCCACGAACACAACGTGCAGATCACCGTGCTCCCCGACGGCTTCGACTTCCACCTGCCCGACGGCACCCACATCGGCACCACCCGACGCGCCACCCCACCCACACCCGGCTCCCACACCCGCCGGCACTCCCGCAACTCCCAGCAGGACCGGCCGGGCCACCGCAACCGACACCCGAGACCCCCGGCGACGGGCTCGACGCCCGATCGGACGTCGAGCCGGAGACCGGACCCTGCACCCAGGAACCGCTGCCCCAGCCACCACCCGCACCATGGAACATCCAGCGGCCACCGCCACCGTCGAAACTGCCCGCACCCACCGTGGCCACCCGCCGAGAATCCCTCCCGATCCGTCCATCCACCTACGCCACCGCCCCACCACTCTGGGACTCCGACCCACCCTTCTGACGGGCCGTCGAGAGAAGCTCTGCACCGCCTGGCGGTGGTCCTGGTCCGACTTTCCGTGTCCGTCGAGCCCTCCCGGAAGACCAGGGGGAAGCTAATGCGGCGCGAGGAGGTGCGGCCGACCGATGGCGAGCCTCTCCGACGCCGTCTCCCCATCCCACGCCGCGACCGTCAGCCGGGATGGTCGGTCACCTCACGGAAACGGCGGCGGAAGTCCGGGTGCTCCCGGAGGGCCGCGAGATCGGGGTCAGTGACCGCGACCGCCGCGAACCCCCGAGCACCGATCACCGCCTCCGCCAGATCCCGCAACGCACCGGCGAGGTCACCCAGCACTGACCTGGCGCAGGCGCGGTTGTAGAGCGCCTCCGCATCGCGTGGCCGTAGCATCAGTGCCCGGTCGAGCTCGGCGAGCCCCTCGGTGGCCCGGCCCAGTCCCACCAATGTGGCACCGCGGCCGGCCGCCGCCTCGAACGACTCGGGCCTCAGCTGCGCCGCCGCTTCGTAGGACTCCAGCGCCTCCTCCGCGCGTCCGCGCTCGAGGAGAACCCGGGCGGCACGCAGGCGCGTGTCGGCGTCGTCCGGGGAGCGTTCGACGGCACGACGGGCACTCAGGAGCACGACGTCCGGTCCCTCGTCCCCGCTCTCGTCGGCGGCGTCGGTCGGTGGTCGTGCTCGCGGCGCCACGGGCCCGACGAGCACGTCCACCCGCCGGGCAAGGTCGTCCAGGTACGAGGAGCTCAGCCCCGGTTGCCCTGCGCCGGTGCGCCGGGTCATGTCCAGGGCGTGCCGCATGCCGGCGGCGTCGACCTCCTCACCGGATCGCGCCTGCTCGTACAGCGCGGCGAACAGGTCGTGCCAGGCATAGGTGTAGAACGGGTCGATCGTCGTCGCCAGGCGGTGGTAGTCGGCGGCGACGCGGTACCGGCCCCGCGCATAGTGGATGTTGCCGAGACCGTTGACCGCGTCCGTGTACTCCCGCACGCTTTTCGCCTCGTGGGGAAGCTGGTAGGCGACGAACCCGAAGATCTCCAGCGCCCGGTCGTTGTACTCCTCGCCCGTCGCGGGGTCGCCCTGCCGGATGAAGTCCTGGGCCAAGGACTTGAAGAAGTACCCGAGCTGGACGGTCAGCTGCGTGTCGCCGGGGTCCTCCTCGATGAGCGCCTCCAGCAGCTCCAGGCCCGCGCGCAACTCGTCCGAGGCACGGTCGAACCGCTGCTCGGTGAGCAGCTCGACGGCGCGCGCCTGGGTCCGCGAGACGTGCTCCCGGAAACGGCGGTTGCGCTCCTGCCTGCGCGCGGCGTCGGCCTCACCGCGCCGGTCGAGCTCGACGATGACACGGGTGGCGATGTCACCGGCCAGTCGCTCGTGGCTCCGCTCGGACAGGTCCACCCCACGGGTGAGCGTCTCGGTGGTCACCTGCAACTCAGCGGCGAGCGCCGCGACGGCGTCGTCGTTGCCCTGGAGGACCAGCAGGATCCGTTGGACACCCTCGCTCAGCTGCGCCTGCCCGTCGAGCAACGGTGCAAGGGCGGGGGCCAGGCTCTGCTCGACCAGCACCTGCAGCGCACCGTCCTGCTCGAGGACGCGGGCCGCCTGCTGCGCGTTCGCCTCGGACGCCGTCGGGTCGAAGCCCAGTCTTGCCTCGAGCCGCGCGAACACCGGCTCCAGCGCCTTGGCGATGACGGTCCCGACACCCGGCAGCACGGCCGACAGCGCGACCTCGACCCCGCCCTTGGCCGCGGCGAACAGCGCCGCCTTTGCCAGCGGGAGAAACCTGCTGGAGCTCGAGGCGGTGGCCGCGTCGTCGTCTGCTGGCCGCATCTCGCGATCCCGTCGCTCATCGCGCCACGCCCCGCCTTGTGGTGGGTCGTGGTGAGCACATCGTACGGGGAAGTCGAGGAGGCAGAGCGTCCGCTCCGTCAGCGCCGGCGCGGCTCCTCGCGAAGGAGCGCGCGGTAGCCCTCACGGAACGTGGGATACCGCAGCTGGAAGCCGCTCCCCCGCAGGCGCGCGTTGAGCATCCGTCGCCCGCTCGGCTCGGTCGTGCCGGTCGGCGCAGGTCGTTCCAGACCCAGCTCGTCGGCGACGAAGTCGCGCACCGCACCCGCTGGGCTCGGCTCGTCGTCGGTGCCGATGTACAGCCGCTCGGGTGCGGCGGGCCGGGTGAGGAGGTGCACGATGGCCGCCGCGGCGTCGTCGCGGTGCATCCGGTTGGTCCATCGGCCGGGGTCTGGGTTCTCCCCGCGACGGACCTGGTCGACCAGCCGGCCCCCGGGGGGGCCGTAGAGGCCGCTGAGCCGCAGCACCACCCCCGAGGGCAGCGCGTCGTGGAAGCGTCGCTCGGCCTCGAGGAGGATCTCCGCACGGGTGCTGTCCGGCTCGGGCACGGTCTCCTCGTCGAGGTCGCCCTGCAGGTCGCCGTAGACGCCCGTCGACGAGACGAGGACCGATCGGCCGGGGGTACTGCTCCGCAGGACGGCGTCGACCCCGCGGCGCATCGCCTCCAGGTAGGTCCGCCGGTAGCCCTCCTCGTCGCGCTGGTCGGGTGCCAGGGCGATGACGAGCAGGTCGGCCGGTAGGTCCGGGACGTCGTCGACGGCAAGGTCGACGCCCACGCCCCTGATCTGCTCGGGCAGCGCAGCGATGGTGCGCCGGACACCGGTGACGTCGTCCCCGGCGCCGGCGAGTGCGGTGCCGACGCGGATGCCGAGGTCGCCGCTGCCGATGAGGACGACGCGACGAGGGGAACGGTCCGGCTCAGATGTGGTCATCGACGAATGGTCCCATCGCGGCGCTGCCGTGACGTCCTGGGCCGACGGCACGCTCGTCGGGCCACCCAGCTCATCCGCCACCCCTCCTCCGGTCGTGGCACGCACAGACGGTCTGCGTCAGAGCCGGACGAGCATCTTGCCGGTGTTGGCGCCCTCGAGGAGGTCGATGAAGGCCTGCGGTGCGCCGTCGAGCCCCTCCCGGAAGGTCTCGTCGCCCTGCAGCCGGCCGTCGGCGAGCCAGGCCGTGGCCCTCGTCCGGTACTCCTCGGCCAGGTCGGGGAAGTGCCCGACGAGGAAGCCGCGCAGGGTCAGTCCCTTGCCGATGGCCAGGGCGAGGTTGCGCGGGCCGGGCGTCGGCTCGGTCTTGTTGTACTGCGAGACGGCGCCGCACATCGCCACGCGACCGAAGCGGTTGAGGTGGCCGATCGCGGCCTCCAGGTGGTCCCCACCGACGTTGTCGAAGTACACGTCGATACCGTCCGGCACCAGCTCGCTCAGGCCCTTACGCACGGACGTCTCCCTGTAGTTGAAGGCACCGTCGTACCCGAGCTCGCGCAGGCGCTCGACCTTCGCCGCGGAGCCGGCCGAGCCGACGACGCGCCCAGCACCGAGCGCCTTGGCCACCTGCCCCACCACCTGACCGACGGCGCCGGCCGCACCGGAGACGAAGACGGTCTCCCCCGCGCGCAGCTCGGCCACCGCGGTCAGCCCGACGTAGGCCGTCAGGCCCGTCATGCCCAGCACGCCGAGGTAGGCCGAGGCGGGGGCCGCGTCGGTGTCGATGACGGTGACGTTCTCGGCGGGCAGGACGGCGTGCTCACGCCACCCCAGGCCGTGCAGCACGTGCGCGCCCACCGGGACCGCGTCGGACCGGGAGGCGACGACCGCACCCACGGCACCGCCGTCGAGCGGGGCGTCGATCTGGAAGGGGGCGACATAGGACTTCGTGTCGTTCATCCGCCCCCGCATGTACGGGTCGACGGACATGACCGTGTTCCGCACGAGGACCTGCCCCGCTGCCGGCGCGGGCAGCTCGACGGTCTCGATGCGGAAGTTCTCGGCCGTCGGCGCGCCGTGCGGCCGGGAGGCGAGGACGATCTGGCGGGTGGCCGTGGGGATGGTGGTCATGTGCCTCAGTCCTGGTCGTGACGGTGACGGGGTGCCGCGGCCCGCGTTCGGCTGACGCTGCGCCCGGTTCTCGAACCTATGCGGGGGACGGTGCGCCTGCATCCCACCCGCCCTGCTTCCGCACCACTCGCCGCCTCCTCCGCTGTGGTAGACGGGTGTCATGCGCGAGCTCCTGTGGATCTCCCCGACCGAAGCCCTTGCCGTCGTGCTGGCCACGATCGGCATGTACCTGGCGATGCTCATCTTCGTCCGTGTCCTGGGGCCGCGGGTGCTGTCGGGGATGTCGAGCTTCGACCTCGTCGCTGTCATCGCGTTCGGTTCGGTCATCGGCCGTGCCGCCCTCGGCGAGACGCCCCGGCTGGCGGCCGGCGTCGTCGCGCTGGCCACGCTGCTCGCGCTGCAGGGTGTCGTCGGGGTGGTGCGACGGCTGCGCTGGGGTGCGCTCGCAGTGGCCAGCCACCCGGTCCTGCTCATGGCCGGCAGCCAGGTCATCGAGCAGCACATGCGGCGCTGCCACGTGCAGCCGGGCGAGCTCCAGTCACGCCTGCGGATGGCGGGGATCCGCCACCCGGGCGAGGTCGCGGCCGTGATCTTCGAGCCGACCGGCGCGGTCAGCGTGCTGCGGCGCGGCGAGCGCATCGACCCGATGCTCATGAGCGGCGTGGTCGGGGCGTCGCTGCTGTCACCCGACGTGCTCGGCGACGCCTGAGGGCCCGCACCTCCGCCGACGACGTCCGCGGGCGCCCTGGACACTGGCGGCGTCCACGAGAACGATGACCTCGTGGGCACGAGCACCGGTCGACTCGTCATCGCGTGCCGTCGGCGAGCTCGCGGAGGCTGGGGACCTCTTCTCCGAGCTCACGCCGCTGAGCTGACGCCGGTAGCGGGACGAACACCGGGGCGGCACCGCGGAGGCACCACCCGTCCGCCGCGTCCCTTCCGGACTTCGCCGCGCCTCTCGACCTCCCGGAGGAGTCGTGGACCTCAAAGCACCGGGCACGTCGCCGCGTGGGGCACCACCACGCCCGTCCCGCACCGCCACGCTCTCGGCCGACCGCGCCGGTGTGCGCGGCCGGGGGCCGGCACCTAGCGTCGAGGGCGGACCATCCACCCCTACGACGGGAGAAGCACATGTCGAACGTGACCATCATCGGCGGCCACGGCAAGGTCGCGCTCCTGCTGGCGCCTCTCCTCGTCGAGCGCGGGGACACCGTGACCAGCGTGTTCCGCAACCCCGACCACACCGACGAGGTCGCGCAGACGGGCGCGGGCACCGTCGTCGCCGACGTCGAGACGATGTCGGTCGACGAGCTCGCCGAGCTGGTCGGTGGCAGCGACGTGGTCGTCTGGAGCGCCGGTGCGGGCGGCGGGAGCCCGGAGCGGACGTGGGCCGTGGACCGTGACGCGGCCGTCCGGACCATCGACGCCGCCGAGCAGGCGGGGGTCCGCCGCTTCGTCATGGTGTCCTACGTCGGCGCCGGGCAGGACCACGGCGTGCCCGAGGACCACTCCTTCTACCCCTACGCCCAGGCGAAGGCCGACGCGGACGACCACCTGCGCGCCTCCGGTCTCGACTGGACGATCGTCGCGCCGGGCACCCTCACCCTGGAGGAGCCCAGCGGCGCGATCGACCTCGTCACGCCCGGCGACGACGGCGCGCACGAGACCTCGCGCGCGAACGTCGCCCGCGTCGTCGCGGCCGCCCTCGACGAGCCCGCGACCGTCAGGCGGATGATCGAGTTCGCCGACGGCGACACGCCGATCGCGGAGGCGCTCAGCCGGCCGTAGCTGGGTCAGCGCAGCCCGAGTTGAGCCGCGAGCGACTCCAGCGCGGGCAGCGGGTCCTGCCGGCCGGGCAGCACCTGGACACAGACGTGGTCGGCTCCGGCGTCGAGGTGCCCTCGCACGACGGCGGCCAGCTCGGCGGGGGTGCCGTGGGGAGTGAGCGCGTCGACGGCGGCGTCGGTGGCGCCGTCGTCGAGGTCGGCGGCGGTGAAGCCGTGGGTCTCGAGCGTGCGGCGGTAGTTCGAGAGTCGCAGGTAGCCCTCGAGGAACTCACGGCCCGCCTCCCGGGCGGCCGCGGTGTCGGTGGTCGGCACGAGACGCTGCTCGGGTGCGATGAGCGTTCCGGGGCCGACGACGTCGCGGGCGAAGCGCGTGTGCTGGGGCGTGGTGAGGTACGGGTGGGTACCGGCCGCGCGCTCGGTCGCGAGCTTGAGGGTGCGCGGGCCGAGCGCCGAGATCACCCGGCAGTGCGCCGGTACGCCCTCGGCGTCCAGGGTGTCGAGGTAGGAGACCAGCGCCGAGTACGGCCTGCGGTACTGCTCACCGATCGCCTCCGGGTGACCGATCCCGACACCGAGCACGAACCGGCCGGGATGGGTCTGCTCGAGTCGGTGGAACGACGCGGCGACCTCGGCCGCCGGCGCCGTCCAGATGTTGACGATGCCGGTCGCGATCGTGATGCCCTCGGTCGCGTCGAGGAGCTGCTCCGCGATCGCGAGGTCGGCGGGAGGCGAGCCGCCGATCCAGACCGCCCCGAACCCGAGCCGCTCCGCGGCGGCCGCCAGCTCCGGCGTGAGGAGCCGTCCGGCGCGCCAGAGCCCGACGTGGCCGAGTACGGGCGCGATGGCAGACGACGGGGCGGGCATCTGTTGTCCGATCGACAGGTGACGGGTCCTGAGCTCCCGCCACCGTACCTGTCAGGGTGCCGCCCCTCCTCCCAGCTCGGCGGCGCGCTCATCGTCCTCGTGCCGGTCACGGTCGGCACCCTGACCGCGGGGGGATCGTCCCCCTCGCGGGTGACACCTACCGCCCGTGTCCGACGGGTCCCCCGTCCGGGCGGCTGTCCACGTCCTCCCCCGTGACGAGATCCCCGCACTCGACCTCCACCACGTCCTGCCTCCGGAGGAAGCCGGCCGCCCCGGTCGCGGGCTCGAGCTCCGCGAGCAGGAGCGCCACGTGGTGGTGTGGCAGCGCGACGGGATGTCCGGGACGACCTCCGTAGACCGCCCGCGCCGGACCCTCTGTGGACCGCCCGAGCACCCGCCGGACGACGTCGGCGCCGACGTCCGGGAGGTCGACGAGGTGAATGACCACCCGGTCCGCGGTCGCGGTCGCCTCCAGGCCAGCCCGGAGTGACGCACCCATACCGAGTTCCCACGTCGGGCAGTGGACCTCCCGGCAGCCGGTCGGCAGGGCGGGCCGGGCAGCCCCGGTGACCACGACGACGTCGTCACAGCCACCGTCACGGAGCGTCGTCACGGCGCCCACGAGCCAGCCGGGGACGAGGATTTTCGGCAGCCCGTAGCGTCGTCCCGCCCCCGCGGCGAGGAGCACCCCGGACGTCACGTCGTGCGCCGGGCGAGAGCGGACGGCGCATCCTCACCACGCGCACGGAGCCGGCTGATCACCACGGCAAGCACGACGGCGAGCCCGAGCGCACCCAGACCCATCGCCCAGGCCGCCCCGAGGGCCGTCCCTGCGAGGTAGCCGATGACGGCCGCGCCCACCGCCGTCCCACCGTCGAAGGCCGCGTTCCACACGGCGCTCACCGTGGCGGGGTCCCCCGGTGCGCGCCGCATCGACACGTCGAGGGTGACGCTCTGCAGCGCCCCGAACGCGACGCCGAACAGGGCGGCCCCCACCATGAGAGCTGCCGTGCTGCCCGTGTGGAGACCGACCGCCAGGAGGCCGAGGCCGAGGACACCGAGGGTCGTGAGCACGGGTTCCACCACACGGTGTCCGATCCGGTCCGTCACCCTGCCCACCCTCCAGCGCGCGACCGTCCCGGTCGCCCCGAAGAGCAGCAGGGTCAGCGCGGCGACGCTCCCCTCGGGCAGCTCGAGCGGCAGCACGGTGACGAGGCCGCCGCCGGACAGCGTGACGAGGAAGAGCAGCGTCGACGGCAGCAGCAGCCGCCGCACCACCCCCGGCAGCCGGCGGAGCAGCCCGGGCTCGGTCTGCTGCCGCCCTGCCGTCACACCGCCGCACCCGAGGAGGGCGAGGACCGGCACGGCCGCGAGCCCTGCCACCCAGACGAAGCTGCCCGACAGGGTCAGCGCCGCCCCGAGCGACACCGCGAACATGTTCGGCACCGCGGCGGCCAGGCCGTAGATGCCGATGGCCTCACCCTGCCGTTCGCGCGGGGCGGCCTGCGGGATCACCACCGCACCGATGACGGTGAGCAGCCCGAAGCCGACCCCGCGGACGACCGACAGCCCGTAGAGCGACCAGAGCTCGGTGGCCACCAGGTAGAGCGGCGAGGGAACGCCGAGGAGGAGCAGCCCGGCGATGACGAGCGTCCGGGTCCGCACGGCACGCATGAGTGCCGGTGCGCTCGCCTGGGTGGCGAGGGTGGCGAGCAGCATGGCGGTCGAGACGGTGCCGACCACCGTGCGCGGGTGCCCGTTGGCCGCCGCCCACGCCGGAAGCGCCCCGAGGGTGAGGAAGAAGCTGAGGAACCCCGCGATGTTGGCGAGGAACATCGCCCGGATGCCGGGGACCCGCCACAGCGAGCCGGGCCGCGCCGTCGTCGTCACTCGCCCGGCCGCCCCTCGTGGACCGGCCCGGACCGGCTGACCGTCGTCTCGCTCACGACCGTGCCCCCGCGCAGGACGAGGCGCTCCTCGGGGGCGAGCGCGAGGGCCTCGCCCCAGCTGTCCGCCCGCACCGCGACGAGGTCCGCGCGCGCCCCCACCCACGGGCCGGCGGGTGGGAGCCCGAGGACGCCACGCGCCGTCGTCGTCACCATCTCGCGAGCCTCCTCAGGGGTGCGGTGGCCCGCGACGACGGCGAGCGCCGCGGTCTCGAGCGGGTCGAGCCTGCCCACCGGGTTGAACGGGTCGCAGACGTTGTCCCCACCGGCGGCCACGGCCACGCCCGCGTCGGTGAGCGCGTCCAGGGCCGTGATCCCCCGGGCGACGGGGTGGCTCCCCCGGCCCTGGAGGTAGAGGTTCGTCGCCGGCAGGGTGACCACGGCGACGCCGGCCGCGGCGGCGCGGGCCGCGAGGTCGGCCGCCTCCGGCGGGCTCATCGCGCCGAGGGAGACGCAGTGGCTGGCCACCACCGGGATCGCGGCCGTCTCGGCGAGGCGGACGAGGTGCTCCAGGGTGCGCACGCGGGGGTCGGTGGTCTCGTCGACGTGGAAGTCGACCGGCACCCCGGCCTCGGCCGCCACGGCGAAGCACGCGTCCAGCGCGGCGACGGGGTCCTGCTCGGCCGCCGGGCTCCCGCCGACGGCGTCGGCACCGAGCTCGAGCGCGCGACGCAGGATCCCCACGTGCTCCGCCCACCGCACCCCCTCCTCCGGCCCGCCCACGTGCGCGACCACCTGGAGGTCCAGCAGACCGTCGAGCTCCGCGCGCACCTGCACGAGTGCCTCGACCCCCCGGGTCCCGAGCAGCCGGCCGCAGCCGACGTGCGTCCGGACCGCCGTCACGCCGCGGGAGACGAGCACCCGCAGCGCCCGGTGGGCCCGGGCGGCGATGTCCTCGACCGTGAAGTGACGGACGACGTCGGCGTAGCCGGTCATCGCGCCGGCCAGCGTCCCCTCCGGGTTCGCGGCCCGGTCGAGGGTGAACACCTTGTCGAGGTGGGCGTGCGGCTCGACGAGTGCCGGCAGCAGCAGCCGGCCCTCCAGGTCGAGACCCGACCCCTCGGCCGCCGGCTCGACCGCTGTCACGACGCCGTCCGAGACGTGGACGTCGACCAGGGCGGCGCCGTCGACCAGCCGGGCGCGGCGCAGGACCGTGAGACCCATTCAGCCCTTCACCCCGCCCGACGCGATGTGGGTGACGTAGCGCTGCAGGTAGGCGAAGACGAGGACGATCGGGATGAGCATGAGCACGCCCGCGGCGAGGAGCTGCCCCCAGTCCGTGGTGAACTCCCCCATGAGGGAGTGCAGGCCCACCGACAGGGTGCGCTTGCGGTCCGAGTCGATGAAGGTGTTCGCGTAGAGGAACTCCTCCCACACCTGGATGAGGCAGAACACCGCCGCGGCCATGACGCCCGGCAGGGCGGGCGGCAGCAGCACCCGCCACAGGGCGGTGAACCGGCTGCAGCCGTCGATCATGGCGGCCTCCTCCATCTCCACCGGGATCCCCATGAAGTAGTTGCGCATGAGCCAGATGCACAGCGGCAGGGTGAAGGAGACGTAGACGAGCGTCAGCCCGATGAGGGAGTCGAGCAGACCGAGGGTGCGCACGGTCTTGTACAGCGGCATGGCGAGCAGCACCGCGGGAAACATCTGGCACGCGATGACGATGAGGAGCATCCCGCGGTTGCCGACGAAGGTGAAGCGCGAGAACCCGTAGCCGGCCAGGACGGCGACGACGAGCGCGATCGTTGTCGTCCCCGCCGCCACCATGACCGAGTTGAGGAAGTAGGTGAGGAAGTTCGTCTCCGCGACCTTCTCGTAGTGCCCGAGGTACAGCCCCGAGGGGAGCAGGCGCTGGTCGACCCCGGTGAGCTCCGGCGTCGTCTTGAAGGAGGACAGGACCATCCACACGATGGGCAGCACCGTGACCACCATGAGGAAGGCGGCCATGACATGGGCCTTGCCGCTCGCGTACGTCTTGCTCTTCCTCATCGCTTCCGCCCCTCGACGACGTAGAAGTACACGGTCGCCAGCACCATCATGACGGCGAAGATCACCATGGAGATGGCACCCGCGGCACCGAAGTCGAAGCCGACGAACGCCGTCCGGTAGGCGTAGGTCGTGAGGATCTCCGACGCCCCGGCGGGCCCGCCCTGGGTGAAGAGCCAGATGCCGTTGAAGTTGTTGATCGCACCGGAGATCGCGGTGAGCGAGCACAGCGCGAGGGACGTGCGCAGCCCCGGGATCGTCACGTGCCACAGCCGCTGCCACGGGCTGGCGCCGTCCATCATCGCCGCCTCGTGCTGCTCGTGCGGGATCTGCTGCAGGCCGGCGAGGAGGATGACGACCGTGAAGGGTGTCCACTTCCACGCCCCGATGAGGATGAGCACCGGCAGCACCGTGGAGGTGTTCGCCAGCCACAGGGGCGGGTTGTCGAGCAGCCCGGTGGCCTTGAGCAGCTCGTTGACCGGCCCCTGGACCGGGTCGAGCATGAAACGCCAGATGAGGGCGGCGAGGACGCCGGGCACCACCCAGGGCAGGATCATCGTCGTGCGGACGAAGCCGCGGGCAAAGATTTTCTTCGCCAGGACGTGGGCGATCCCGAGCCCGAGGGTGATCTGGAGCAGCCACGCCGAGACCGCCCA
This sequence comes from Georgenia sp. H159, assembly GCF_035607575.1. NCBI lineage: Bacteria > Bacillati > Actinomycetota > Actinomycetes > Allobogoriellales > Allobogoriellaceae > Georgenia > Georgenia sp. H159. The sequence goes on from NZ_JAYDZY010000007.1 coordinate 226,649, forward strand.
GACCGCGGTGCGTGCGGTCACCGTCCAGAACGTGGGGTCGCTGAAGAGGGTGGCGAAGTTGTCGAGCCCGGTGAACCGGTCCTGCCCCGGGCGGATGAGGGAGGAGCTCATGAAGCTCGTCCGCACCACGTCGAGCAGGGGGTAGCCGATGATGAGTGCCAGCACGATGAAGGCCGGCGCCAGGTAGAGGAGCGGCTCGACGGCCTTGCGTCGCCGGCGGCGGCTGCGTTGCCGGTCCGCGTCCGGCGAGACGGTGCGTAACGGGTCCGCGGTCAGAGTTGGCATTGACGTCCTTGCTCTCGATCGCGGTCCTGGCCGCCCGGGGAGGGCGGCCAGGACCACGAACCAGCTAGTTCTCGGTGAGGGTTGCTTCGGCCTCTTCGGCAGCGTCGTCGAGCGCCTCGGCGGGCGTCTTCTGTCCCTGGATCACCGAGTCCCACGCGGTGGCGAAGATGCCCCACTCGACGTCACCCCACAGGGGGTGCGCCGGGCGGGCCCGCGCGTCGGGCATCTGCTCGATGAAGACCTGACGGATCGGGTCCTCCTGGGCCCAGTCGGACTCGATGACGTCGACCCGGCCGGGGATGCGGCCCATGTCCTGGGTGTAGTGCATCTGGTCGGCCGCGGTGAACCACTCGATGAACTCCCAGGCGAGCTCGGGGTTCTCCGCGCTGGCGGCCACACCGAGGCTTGCCCCGCCGAGGATCGTCGCGGCCTCCTCGCCCTCCGGCAGCGGCGCGACGGCGAAGTCGAGCTCGGGGTTGCCCTCGCGGATCGACTCGATGACCCACGGACCGACCGCCATCATCGCGACCCGCTCCTGGACGAAGGGGGCGATGTACTCGTCCCAGCTGGAGGTCACGGTGAGGAAGTCCGGCGGGACGACCTCGTCCTCGAGGTAGAGGTTGGCGTAGAACTCGAAGGCCTCGTGGCCCTCGGGGCTGTTGAACTCGATCGAGCTGACGTCCTCGCTGGCGATCTGCCCGCCGTTCTGCCACAGCCACGGCCAGAAGGAGAACGAGCCGTACCCGGCCGCGCCGAGCATGTAGCCGTACACCTCGCCGTCCGTGAGCTCGAGCGCGGCCTCGCGCAGCTCCTCCCACGTCGTCGGCACCTCGACCCCGGCGTCCTCGAGCATGGCGACGTTGTAGAAGAGCGCCGTGTTCGAGGAGTCGAAGGGCACGCCGTACTGCTTGCCGTCGTACTGGGAGTACTGCCAGGCGCCCTCGTGGAAGTCCCCGGAGACCGCCTCGGCCTGCGAGCTGATGTCGGTGAGCACCTCCGACGCCGCAAGCTGCGGGATGGAGGAGGAGTCGACGATCGCGACGTCGGGCCCCCCGCCGCCGGTGACGGCCGTGGTGAGGTTCGGCACGAGCTCGGTGGTGGCGATCCCCTGGATCTCGACGGTGACGTCGTTCGCCTCGCCGAAGGCACGGGCGGCCTCCTGGAGCGGGGAGTCGGAGTCACCGGCGATGGCGGTGTTCGCCCACAGGGTGAGGGTCTGGCTCTCGGCGGGCTCCTCTCCCGGTTCCTCCCCCTCCTCGGCGCTGCCGCCGGAGCAGGCGACGAGGGTCGTCGCGGCGAGGACGGCGATGCCCGAGCGCACGGCACGCCGGCGGGTGGGGGTGGCGCGGAGACTGCGCGGTAGTGGGTGCGTCATTGCATGTCCCTTTCAGTCGTGCCCGGCGGGTGCCAGGGCGGTCGGGTGGAGCTTCCAGTCGTCGGTCACCAGGGAGCCGGCTCGCTCGGCGAGCCGGCGGGTGTGGAGGGTGGCCTGGTCGACGAGCGCGTCCTCGTCGATGGTGACCAGGGTGCGGTCGCGGACGACGGTCCGGCCGTCGATGACGACGTCCGTGACGTCCTGGGGGCCCGCGCGGTGGACGAGCGTCCACACCGGGTCGACCAGGGGCTGGGTCGCGCTTCGTGAGGTGTCGAGGCGAACCAGGTCGGGGGCGTCGGAGATCCGTCCGCTCACCCCCGGGACGTCCAGGGCGCGCGCGCCCTGGGTCGTGGCCATGGCGAAGGCGGCGTCGGAGCCGAGGGCCGCGGTGTCCTGCTGGGCCTGTCCCTGCGCGTAGACCGCCTGGCGCATCTCGTGCAGGACGCTCTCCATGCCGTCGACCCCGAGCCCCACGAGCACGCCTGCCTCGAGGAGGTCGACGACGCGGGCGAAGCCCTTGGCGAAGCGCAGGTGGTTGGTGGGGCAGTACGCCACCTGGGTGCCGGTGGCGGCGAGGAGCTCGATCTCCGCGTCGGTGAGGTGGAGGCAGTGGACGAGGACGGTCCCCGGCCGGAGGAACCCGACCCGGTGGAGGAGCTCCACCGGCCGCACGCCGTGCTCGGCGACGCACCGGTCGACCTCCTCGGCCGTCTCCGCGATGTGGGTGTACAGCCGCAGACCCTCCCGGTCCGCGGCGACGGCGGCACCGGAGTACGCCTCCACCGAGGTCTGCCGCAGTGAGACGGGGGCGAGGAAGAGCTGCTCGCGGGGCAGGAGGTCGTCGGCGGCGCGGGCCGCCAGGGCGACGACCTCCTCGAGCCCGGCGCGGATTGGTTCGTACCCCTCGGTGATGACGCCGAGCGCCACGGACGCGCGCAGCCCCACGCGCTGGTGGCCGCGGACCGCACCGGCCAGGAGGTCGGGCCGGTGGAGCGGGTACACGTGGTCGACGACGGAGGTCACCCCCGCCCTGACCTGCCGGGCGCTGCCGAGCGCGGTGAGGACCTCGTAGTCCTGCGCGGTGGCGACCTCCTGGACCCGGGACGCCGCGGTGATGACCTCGCGCAGCGGTGCGCCCTCGGAGCGCCGGCCGGTGGGCATCATGGCGCGCAGGTGCTCGTGGAGGTTGACGAGCCCGGGGACGAGGAGGCTGCGCGGCGGGCCGGCGGGCGCCGGGCTCGGCTCGAGCCGGACCCGTCCCCCGTCCAGGTGCGCGGTGGCGTGCACCGGATCGCAGGCGGTGTCCTCCACCGCCCACCCGCTCAGCGCCAGGACCATGCTCACCACCACCCCGTCGTCGAGGCCGCGAGCAGGCCGTCCCGGCCCGCTCCCTCGAGGCCGAAGGCGGCCAGGGTGCGTCCCTCGCGGGCGTAGTCGGTGCCGGTGGCCACCCCGGCGAGGTGGATGAGGGCGTCGATCGTCGGGGTCGGGGTGCCCACCTCGCGGCCGATGGACGCCATGAGGTTGAGGGCGTAGGGCACGTCCTCGGTGATGTACCGGCTCTCGAGGGCGCGGGGCCCGGTGGCGAAGGTCGAGTCGGCGAAGGCGCTGGATTGGAGCGTCCGGTACAGGTCCCCGAGGTACTCGGGTGCGAAGCCCTGCTCGACGAGGTACTCCTCGTAGCCCTTGAGGTTGGTGAAGCCGAGCGCGCGGCGGATCTCGACGAGCTCGGCGTCGACCGCGGCGATGACGAGGCACACGGCGGGGCTCGCGCCCTGGCCCCAGAGCAGGAACTTGCCCGGGCCGCCGTCGATGGTCCCGAGGTTGCCGAGGATCGGGGGCACGTGGTCGATGGCGTTGAAGTTGAGCAGCACGGTCTCCCACACGCTCTCCGCCTTGCTCACCGACTGCCACAGCTCGCACGCGACGTCCTGTGCGCGGTTGCCGGCGGGCAGGCCGGCGACGAGGGTGCCGCCGACCTTGCGGGAGGCCGTGATGAGACCCGGCTTGCGGACACGTGCCCCGTACGGGAGGCTGTTGAGCTCGGCGATCTCGACGCGGGGACGCACACCCGCACGCCGCATCGCGGCGACGAGCGCGAGGCTGCCCCCGCCCTCTCCGGCGAACACGACGAGCTGGCCGTCGCTGAGGTTGTGCGCGAGCAGCTCGGCGAAGGTGTCGTGCCCGAAGGCGGGGACCGAGACGACGACGAGCGGCGCGTCCCGGACGGCGGCGGCCGGGTCGAGGGAGCCGCGGGCGGGTGCCTCGGTGACCTGGTGCCAGGGTGACTTGAGGCGGATGACGCCGGTCTCGATGATCGCGTCGACGTTGGCGCGGAAGCGCTCGAAGTCGGCGACGGTGACGTCGACGCCGCGCTCGGAGAGCTCCATGGCGCTGCTCAGCGCACCGGCCCCGGACCCGAGGACGACGGCGGAGGCGGGCAGGGTGGTCATCGGAGCACCGCCTTCGCGAGCTGGGTGAGCTGGGAGTCGACCTCGGAGGCGTCGGTGCCGCCGAGGCTGACGATCACCTCGTCGACGCCCTGGTCGGCGAGGGCCTGCAGCCCGTCGGCGACGTGCTCGGCCGGCCCGGCGAGGCCGAAGGCCTCCGCCATCGTGTCGGTCATCTGCGCGGCGGCCGCGGCCCGGTCACCGGTGCGCAGCGTGGCGCGCACGGGCTGGACCTCGGCGGCGTCGAGGCCGTAGACCCCGATGAGCTCCTCGGCGTAGGAGCCGGCGGCCATCGTCACGCAGCGGGGGCGCAGCGCCGCGAGTGCCGTCGAGCGGTCGGGGTGGATCTCGGCGTCGAGCATGAGGCACACCTCGCTGCGGCCCTGGGTGCGCTCCGCCGCGCCCAGGGCGAGGTTGTCCTTGACGAACTGCAGGTGGCTGGGTGCCAGGCCGTGGGTGATGACGCCGTCGGCCACCCGGCCGGCGAGCTGGAGCATCTTGGGGCCGCGCGCCGCGAGGTACAGCGGGCTCGGTGGCGCGGTCCAGCGCAGCTGGGAGCCGTTGGCGCTGAAGGTCTCACCGACCACCTCGGAGCGTCCGGTCGCCAGGGCGCGGACGATGTCGACGGCCTCGGCGGTCAGTCGCAGCGGCCGCTTCATCGCGATCCCGAGCTCGCTGGAGAACTCGTAGCCACCGGCACCCATGCCGAGGATGAAGCGCCCGGGGGCGATCTCCTGGAGCGTGGCCGCCATGCTCGCCAGCAGCGCCGGGTGACGCAGGAACGGTGAGACGACGGCGGTGCCGAGGACCAGCCGCTCGGTGCGGGCAGCCATGAGGGCGAGCGCCGCCGCGGCGTCGCGGTGGAAGTAGTGGTCGGCCAGCCACACACCGGAGAACCCGAGGTCCTCGATCCGGGCTGCCCGGTCGGCCGCCTCGGTGATGGGCTGGTCGAGCCGGACGGTGACGCTTACTCTCATCGGTCCTCTTCCTGGGAGGTGGTGGCGGTGCTGTGGAGCACCTCGGTCAGCAGGCCGGCGGCGGCGCGCCGGCGGTAGGTCTGGCTCGCGCGCAGGTCGTCGATGGGCGAGATGTCCTCGGCGGTCGCCGCGGCGGCGTCGGCGATGGCGTCGACAACGGGTGCTCGGCCCTCGAGGGCCGCCTCCGCGTGGTGCAGGCGCACCACCGTGGGGGCGACGGAGCCCATGGCCAGCCGCACGTCCCGCAGCCGCCCCGCCTCGTCGCGCCGCCACTGCCACGCGAGGTTGAGGTAGGAGATCGCCAGGGCGCGCCGGCCACCGACCTTGCGGAAGCCGCTGCTTCCGGGGGGCAGCGGCACGGTGACGGTGCGCACCCACTCCGCCGGGCGCAGGTCGACGCGACGGGGACCGAGCAGGAAGTCCCCGATCGGCACCGTGCGGTCCCCGTCCTGGCTCGTGAGGTCGACGAGGGCGCCGGCCGCCACGAGGGCGGGCACGGTGTCGGCAGCGGGTGAGCCGGTGACGAGGTTGCCGCCCAAGGTGGCGCGGTTGCGGATCTGCTCGGAGGCGAAGACGTCGACGGCCTGCCGCAGCGCCCCGAAGCGGTCACCGAGCGCACCGGCGATGTCGGTCAGCGGCGTCACGGCCGAGAGCACGACCGCCGCGGCGCCGTCCAGCTCGGTGCTCGTCACCGGGGCGGGGGCGTCGGCGAGGTTGGTGACGTCGACCATGACGCCGGCGACCGCGCCGGCGCGGAGCTGGACGAGCAGGTCGGTGCCCCCGGCCAGCGCCCGGCCCTCGAGGAGTGCCGCACTGACGGCGGCGGTCCGCTCGGGCCGCAGCAGGTGCACGCTCATGCCGGTCCTCCCGCAGCGGTGGTGTCCCGGCGCCCGCGGGCCGTGGCGTCGACGGCGTCGACGAAGCGGCGGTAGCCCGTGCAGCGGCACAGGTTGCCGCTCAGCGCGCCGGCGACCTCCTCCTCGCTGGGTTGCTCACGGCGGGAGAGCAGCGCGTGGCAGGACATGAGCACACCGGGGATGCAGTAGCCGCACTGCACGGCCTGGTGGTCGACGAAGGCCCGCTGGAGGTCCGCGCCGTGCTCGGCCAGCCCTTCCACGGTCTGGACGTCCCGGTCGAGCACCTGCCCGACGAGCACGAGGCAGGAGCACACGCTGCGGCCGTCGACGAGCACGGTGCAGCTGCCGCACTCGCCCATGCCGCAGCCCTCCTTCGCCCCGGTGAGCCCGCGGTCCTCGCGCAGGAAGTCGAGCAGCCGGCGCCCGGTGGAGGCCTCGGCCAGCTCTCGTGGCACGGCCGTTCCGTTGACTCTCACATTCCCTCCGTCGCGATGAGGTCGAGCATTCTTTCCGGGGTCACGGGCAATTGCGTCGGAAACACCCCGACGGCGTCGTGGACGGCTCCCGCGAGAGCGGGTCCGACGGGGACGACGACCACCTCCGACATGCCTTTTGCGCCATATGGTCCGGTGGGTTCCGAACCCGGAACGAGAATGGTCTCCATCCGGGGGGTGTCGACAATGGTGGGAATGAGGTAGTTCTCCAGGCTGGTCGTCAGCACCCGCCCCTCACGAAGCAGGTGCTCCTCCATGACGGCCATCCCCAGGCCCTGGAGGAGGCCGCCCTCGGCCTGCCCGACGACGCCTCCCGGGTTGATCGGGGTGCCGCAGTCGACGACGCACAGGACGTCGGGCACCCGCAGCTCGCCGGTGTGGCGGTTGACCTCGACGCGGACCACCTGCACGCACGACCCGTAGACACGGTGCGGGGAGTATCGGGCGAGGTCCGCCTCGGGGACCAGGCCGCGGTCCGCGGTGTCGGGAAGGCGGAAGGTCGCCTCGTGCTCCGCCAGGCCCAGGCGGAGCAGCTTCTCCCCCACCCCGGCGGGGTCGGTGCTCCACGGGAGACCGAGGCGTGCGCACTCCTCCAGCAGGGCGTCGCACACCGCACGGACCGCGCCGCCACCCGCGTAGGTGGAGCGCGACGCCGCCGTCGGCCCGGACTCCGGCACGACGGCGGTGTCCCCGACCACGACGTGCACCGACTCGAAGGGCAGCCCCAGGACGTCGGCTGCCACCTGCGTGTAGGTGGTGTGGATCGACTGGCCGGTGTGGTTGGGGCCCGCCCAGATCGTCACCTCGCCGTCGTCGTCGACCCGCAGGCGGGCCCGGGCGGCGTCCCCGGTCCCGCTGCCCATCCCCACGCCCTTCATCGCCATCGCGATGCCGGTCCCCCGCCGCCACACCGGGCCGGCGGCGGCCTTCCAGGACGCGCGACCGGTCCACAGCGGGTGGGCGAGGGCCGTCTCGAGCGCCTCCCGGGCAGCCAGCCCTTCCGTGACCTCGTGCCGGTAGAGGCTGTGCCGCGCGCCGCCGGCGAGGACGTTGCGCCGGCGGATCTCCCCGGGGTCCAGACCGAGCCGGTCGGCGGCCTCGGTGAGGACGAGCTCGACGGCGAACGCGACCTGCGGGACGCCGTAGCCCCGGAACGCCCCCGCGTTCGCGTTGTTGGTGTAGACGACCGTCCCGTCGAAGGCCGCGTGCTCGAACCCGTAGGGCCCGGTGGACATCTCCGCCGAGGTCTTGAGCACGTTGGGCCCGGACGTCACGACGGGTCCGGTGTCCGCCAGCGCCGTCATCCGCGAGCCGAGGATCCGCCCCGTGGAGTCGAACCCCATGGTGATCTCGGTGCGGAAGGGGTGGCGCTTGGCGCCCGCAGCCATGACGTCCTCGCGGGTGAGGTGGAGCCGGACCGGGCGCCCGCTCGCCCACGCGAGCAGCGCGAGGTGCACGGGGACCGGGTCGTCGTTGCGGGCACCGAATGCTCCGCCGACCGGGTTGGCCACCATCCGGACGGCGTCCGGCTCCAGCGCCAGGGCGCGCGCGACTTTGCGCTGGTGCAGTCCGGGGTTCTGGGAGCCGCACCAGATGGTGACCGCGCCGTCGGCGACGCTGGCTACCCCGCCCGGGGTGTCGATGGCGACGTGCTCCTGCCCGGGGGTGCGGACGGTGCGGCTGATGACCAGGTCGGCTCCCGCGAGGGCAGCGTCGACGTCACCGGCGGAGAACCGGGAGGTGGCGGCGACGTTCCCCGCCGGCCACAGCTGCGGGGCGTCCTCCGCCAGCGCGGCCTCGGCGCTGCCGACGACGGGCAGCGGGTCGAGCACGAGGTCGACGGCGGCGACCGCTGCCCGTGCCTGCTCCGGGGTCTCGGCGGCGACGAGCACGATCGCCTCGCCGACCTGCCGCACGACGTCGGTGGCCAGGGCGGGCCCGTCGACGTCCCGCGGCCCCAGGGCGTTGCACGGGACGTCGTGTCCCGTGACCACGCACACGACGCCGGGCAGCGCCGCCGCCCGAGCGGTGTCGAGGCGATCGATCCGGGCGTGGGGCAGCGGCGAGCGCAGGACGGCACCGTGGAGCATGCCGGTCTCGCGCAGGTCGGTCACGTACCGCAGCGCGCCGGTGACGATTTCCGGTGCTTCCAGGGCAGGTTTCGACTGCCCGACGAAAGGGGTCCGTCCCGGGTAGTCCGCGCCCGTCGTCGTGTTTACCGTCATGATACTTTGCCCCCCGTCCGAGAATTCCCCGAGAAAGGCGCTCCCGCGTGATTGTCACCGAGGTCGAGTGCGTGCAGTACACCGGGCTGCTGGAGATTTCGGGCGGGGTATTTCTCGACCGGTTGCGCCGCCCAGTCGACCTGTACCCCGAGTTCCGCTCGCGCGGTCCGCAGCGCTTCCCCGAGCGGGAGCCGGGACGCTTCGAGGTCACCTCGACGTACCTGCACGTCCACACCGACACGGGGCTCGTGGGGAGCACCAACCAGCTCTCCGCGGAGCAGGCCCACACCATCCTCACCGTGCTGCGGCCGCTGCTCATCGGCGCCGACCCGCTCGCCACCGAGAAGCTGTGGGACGTCGCCTACCGCTCGGCCATCCACGGCCGCAAGGGCACCGGGATGCTCGCCCTGTCCGCCGTCGACTGCGCGCTGTGGGACATCAGGGGCCAGCACTTCGGCGTCCCTGCGCACGTGCTCCTCGGCGGCCCCACGCGCGAGCAGGCACCGGCGTACATGTCGATGCTCGGGGAGTCCATGGAGCTCGACGACGTCGCGGCCCGCACCCGCGAGGTCCGCGACCAGGGCTTCACCGGTGTCAAGTGGTTCCCGCGCTGGGGACCCGAGGACGGGACGCGCGGTGTGGACAGGATCGTCGAGCTGGTCGGGACCGTGCGCGACGCCGGCGGACCGCACCTGGACGTCATGCTCGACGCCTGGAGCTCCTGGGATGTGCCGTTCACGGTGGCCGTGGCACGGGCCACCGCCGACCTCGGGCTGCGGTGGATCGAGGAGCCGCTCCCGGCCGACCACCTCGGCGGGTACCGCACGCTGCGCTCCCGGCTCGCGGGTCTCACCGAGATCGTCGGTGGTGAGCACGAGTACACGCGGTGGGGCGTGGCCGACCTCGTCGCGGCCGACGTCCTCGACCTGTACCAGCCCGACCCGCACTGGGCCGGGGGCATCTCCGAGACCATGAAGATCATGGGTGTCGTCAGCGCCGCCGGTGGGCAGGTCGTCCCGCACGGTCAGTCGCTCCAGGCCAACGCCGCGCTGACCTTCGCCGCGCCGCCCAGCTTCGTCCCGCAGATGGAGTACCTCGGCCGGCTCATGGCCTGGTACCAGCTCTTCCTCGCGGATCCGATCGTCCCCGTCGACGGCGCCGTGCCCGCGCCCACGACCCCCGGCCTGGGCATGGCGGTCGACCCGTCCCGGGTGCTCGACCGCCGTCCGCTGATCCTCTGAGCCGTGGGAGCCACGCCCGTGAAGCACCTGCTCTGCCTGTCCGACTACCCGCGCGAGCTCGTCGAGGGATGGGTGGTGGGACTCGACTGCCGCGTCACCGTGGCACCGCGCCGCGCCGGCCTGGCGGACCTCGACCTCACCACCGCGGACGTCGTCATCGGCGACGCGTCGCGTCACTTCCGCCTCGATGCCGCAGCACTGGAACGCCTCGACCGCTGCTCGGCGGTCGTGCAGCCCTCCGTCGGTGTGGACGGGGTCATCGACGTCGAGGCGGCCCACCGGCTCGGCATCCGGGTGGCGAACGCTCCCGGCTACAACGCGGCCGCTGTCGCCGACTGGACGGTGATGGCGATGCTCGTGGTCCTGCGCCACGGTCTGGGTGCCGCGAATGCGCTGCGCAGCGACGGCTGGTGTACCGCCCCGCTCGGTCGCGAGCTGGGCGAGCTCACGGTGGGGCTGGTGGGCTACGGCGCCGTCGCGCGCGCCGTGCACGACCGGCTGCGCGGCTTCGGGTCCGACGTGCTCGTCTCGGCTCGCGGGACCGCCCGGGACGGCGGTGCCACGCAGGTGGAGCTCGACGAGCTCCTCGGGCGCAGCGACGTCGTCAGCCTTCACGTCCCGCACACCCCCGAGACCCATCACCTGCTCGGGGCGCAGCGGCTGGCCCGCATGCGCGAGGGCAGCGTGCTCGTCAACTCGGCCCGCGGGGCCCTGGTCGACGAGGACGCGCTGGTCGCGGCCCTGCAGGCCGGCCGGCCCGCGGCGGCTGCGCTCGACGTCTTCGCCGAGGAGCCGCTGCCGGCCACCAGCCCGCTGCTCGAGCTGCCCCAGGTCTACCTGACCCCGCACGTCGCCGCGAGCACCGAGCAGGCACGGATGCGTGTCCGCGCGCTCGTCGGGGCGAACGTCCGACGCGCCCTGCTCGGGGAGCAGCTGGAGCACGAGATGCGCTAGCGGCACCGGCCGCCGGGTGCGGACGACGGTCATCGCGTCGCCTCCCCCGCCCAGGCCAGCGCCGCGGCGGCCGTCCAGGACTGGTGCCGGCTGCCGAGGGCCGTGCCGTCGGTGGCGTCGTAGTACTCGGCGAAGCTGAGGTCGCTCAGCTGCTCGAGCCCGGCCGCGCGGATGGTCGCCGCGGCGTCGGCGTGGCCGTGGTGCTCCAGCGCCCACGACAGCAGCCAGGACGTCACCGGCCACTGCGGCCCGCGCCAGTAGTTGTTCGGTGTGAAGGCCCCGCTCATCGGCGAGGTGGTGGGCGGCAGCGGGAGGCGGAGCGCCGGGTGGCCGCACCACCGCTCCCCGAGGAGGAGGTCGACCTGAGCCGTGTAGGTCTGCGGGTCGGCCCCGCAGACGAGCGGGGCGAAGCCACCGAGGGTTTGCGTCGCCACCCACTCGCCGGTCCGGACGTCGTAGTCCATGGCGAGACCGGTCGTCGGGGAGACCGCCGCGGTGACCCCGGCCCGCCCCCGCCTCGCCATCTCCCGCAGGGACCGCACCTGCTCCACCCGCCCGAGCTCCTCGCCGAGGTCGGCCAGCAGGTCCGAGGCCAGGGCGAGCACCGCGGAGAAGAAGACGTCGGCGACCCTGAAGTCGATGACCTCCCGGGTCCGCTCGTCGTCGTACCCCACCGAGGCGAGCTGCTCGACGAGCCAGAGGTAGCGCCGGTAGTCCTCGTCCGAGGGACGCTGCGCGACGTCGCCGACGTGCTTGGTGTCCTCCCGCACGAAGGGCGGCATCGGCCCCACCCTGATCCGCGAGTACGCCGCGTCCCAGCGGGGTGAGTTGTCCATCCCCGACTCCCAGCCGTGGTGGATCTCCACCAGGCCGCGGCCGGCCGGGTCGCGGACGTCGGAGAGCCAGCTGTGCCAGCGGAACCAGTCGTCGAAGGTGCTCCGCACGAACTCGGTGGCCGCACGGGCGTCGTCGCCGCCGTTGCGGCGGGCCTGGTCGCAGATGAGGTACAGCGCCACACTGTGTACAGGCGGCTGACAGATACCAGACGTCTGCACGGCAGCGGGGCTCGCGGCCGCGCCGGCGGTCCGCCACCGGTCAGGACCCGGGAAGTACCCGTCCCGGCCGGAGAAGACGATCTGCGGGATCATGCCCGTTCCCCACTGCCCGCGCAGGAGGTTCGCCAGCTCGGTGAGTGCGCGCGGCACACTGAGGCGCGTCAGCCCGATCGAGATGAACGCGGCGTCCCAGCTCCACTGGTGCGGGTACAGGCGCGGCGCAGCAAGGGTCGTTCCGCCGCGGTCGTTCTCCCGCAGCACGTCCGCGGCACGAGCCGCGACCCGGTCGACCACTCCACTCACGCTGGGGTCCTCTCGTCGTCGTCGACGTCCCACGCCCGGCGCGAACTGTTCGCGCCTTTACGTACAGTTGGTGAACGTAAAGCACTGGACTCCGCGTGTCAACGTTTGCCATGATGGCGCCAACGAACCGCAGCACCGGGGCCGCGGCGCAGCACCACGGAGGTGGCATGTCCAAGGACGCGACGTCCGCGCCCGACCTCCTGGCGCCGGCCTCGGCCACCCCCTCTGCCGCGTCCCACGGGTACCTGCTCAACCTGTTCCGCACCCGGCCGGGCTGGACCCGACAGCAGCTGCTCGAGGTCACCGGCGTCTCGCGCACGACCCTCTACGACCGGCTCGACACCCTCTTCCAGGCGGGGCTCATCTACTCGGCCGGGTCGGTGCCACCCCCGGGTGGCGCCGGCGCGCGGGGCCGGAGGTCCGAGCTCCTCCGCTTCGACGACCGGGGCAAGATCGTGCTCGTCCTCGACCTCGGGCAGACCAGCGCACGGGTCTGCGTCGTCGACGTGCACGGTCAGATCCTGCGGATGAGCGAGCACCGCCTCGCGATCAACACCGCGCCCGCCGCGTACTTCGACACCGTCTTCGAGCACGCGCACCAGCTCGTGGACGGGCGCACCGGGGAGTCCCTCGTCGGGGTGGCGCTCGGGATCCCCGGCCCGGTCGACTCGGCAACGGGCGTGCTCGGGCGGTCGACGACCATGCCGCTGTGGCAGTCCTTCCCTGTCATGGAGGCCATCCGCGAGCACTGGCAGGCACCGGTCGTCATCGAGAACGACGCCCGAGCCCTGGCGATCGGTGAGGCGTCGGTCGAGGCGCTCGGGACGTCGGTGCTGGCCGTCAAGTACTCGACCGGGATCGGCGCCGGCATCGTCGTCGACGGCCGCGTGCTCGTCGGGTCCGACGGCGCGGCCGGGGACATCGGCCACATCCGGCTGCACAGTGACGGACCACCGTGCACCTGCGGCCGCCGCGGCTGCCTCGCCGCGTACGCCTCCGGTGACGCGCTCGTCCGGACGCTCGCCCACGCCGGGGTGCAGAACCTGGGCGACGTCGTGGACCGCGCCCAGTCCGGTGACCCCGAGGTGCGGGAGGCACTCCGGGAGGCCGTCTCGCGCCTGAGCCGCGTCCTCGCCTCGATCATCACGGCCATCAACCCCGACGTGCTCGTCGTCGGCGGGTCGCTCGGACGCCTGCGCGCCGTCGTCGAGCAGATCGACGAGCAGGTGCACGCCGACGTCGTCGACCGTGCCGTCCAGCGGCTCCAGGTCACCGGCGCCCGGCTCGGGGACCGCGGCACCACGACGGGCCTGGCGCGCCGGCTCGTCGACCTCGTCTACGCCCCGCACGCCGTCGACCTCGCCGTTGCGCGCCGCTCGGACCCGGGCTCCGGAGTGGTGAACCGGGCGAGCGAGGTGGCGTCGACGCCGGAGCCGGCATGACCACCCAGCACCGCCGGACGGCCGCCGAGGTGCAGGCCGCCGTGCGAGCCGCGCGGCGTGACCGGCGTCCCGTCCTCGTGCGCAGTGGCGGCTGGCACCTGGGCCTCGGTCCGCTGCGTGACGAGCCGGTCTCCATCGACCTGCGCGAGCTGCGTGACGTCACGCGGGAGGGGGCGACGGCCTGGGTGGGACCCGGACTGTCGAGCGCTGCGGCGGCGAGCCTGCTCGGGGACTCGGGCTTCCCGCTGGGCCACGCACCGGAGGTCGGGGTCGGTGGATACCTCCTCTCCGGCGGGAACGGGTGGAACGGCGGCGCCTGGGGCGCGGCCGGTGACCGCGTGGTGGCCGTGGAGGTCGTCACGCCCGACGGCGAGCTGCGCGTGGTCGACGACGGCTCCGACCCGGGCCTCATGACGCTCGTGCGTGGCGCTGGCCCGCTCTTCCCCGGAGTCGTCACCCGTTTTCGTCTCGCCCTCGCCGATCCGGTGCGCATCGCACGCCAGGGCATCACCTTTCCCGCGGACGCGGCCGCGGCGCTCGGTGAGGAGCTCGACCAGCTCGCGCCGGCCTGCCCACCGGGCCTCGAGCTCACGGTCTTCCTCCGGCCCGGGGAGGCGGACGGACCCCGCGTCACGCTCGCGGCGACGGCCTTCGACGCGACCGACGCCGAGGAGCAGCTGTCCCTGCTGGGGACGCTGACCACGCCGGGCGAGCCCACGGCAGTGAGCAGCTTCTCGTCGCTCGGCGCCCTGCTGGCGACCCTGTCCAGCGGCCCGGTCCCCCCGGCCGCCTTCCACCAGACCTGGACGCACGCCCCGTACGCCACCACCCTCCCGCTCCTCGTCGATGCGCTGCGGGCGCCTCCCTCCGCCGTGACGAGCGTCCTCGTCGCCCGCGCACCGGTGCGAACCGGCGACCTCGACTCGGTCTACACGGTGCCCGCGCCCGTGAGCGTCGCCGCCTACGCCCACACGCCGCACCCGACCGGTCGCACGTGGTGCCGGGCGACGATCCGGGCACTGCCGACCGCAGGACACTTCATCGGTGAGGCCGACCTCGGGCTCGTGTCCCCGCTCGACTGCTTCGGCACGGTCGACCGGGCCCGACTCCCCGGAATGCTCGCCGCCGTCGACCCCGACGGGTGGTTCCGTCCCATGGAGCCGGGGGGCCACCGTGCGTGACCTCCTGCCCGAGCTCGGCGAGCGCTGGGCGCGCGGCGAGTCCGTGGGGCTCGCCACGGTGGTGGCGACCTGGAGCTCGGCTCCCCTGCCCGCGGGCACGGCGATGACGGTGACGGCCGGCGGTGAGGTCCGCGGCTCCGTGTCCGGCGGGTGCGTCGAGGCCGACGTGATCCACCGGCTCGAGGAGCTCCGGTCCACCGGTGGCACCCCCTACGTCCAGCGCTACGGCGTGAGCGACGACGAGGCCGGGGCGGTCGGGCTCACGTGCGGGGGCACCATCGAGGTGTTCCTGGAGATCCTCGGGCCGGAGGCGGCTGCGGAGCTGGAGGCTCTGCGGCGGGAGCTGGACGCGGGCCGCAGGGCGGCCGTGGCGACCACGGTCGAGCACGTCGTCCCGGACCTCGTCGGCCGTCGGCTGCTCCTGCGTCCCGACCGGGCCGTCACCGGCTCCCTCGGCTGGCGCCGTGCCGACGACGCGGTGGCGGTCGACGGGCTGGGTCTCCTCGACGGCGGGCGGACGGCCACCCTCACGTACGGGCCCGACGCCGAGCGACGCGGTGAGGGGATGCGGGTGCTCGTCTCCGCCTTCACGACGCGCCCGCGTCTGCTCGTCTTCGGCGCGACCGACTTCGCCGTCGCACTCGCGCACCTCGGCACGTTCCTCGGCTATCGCGTGACGGTCTGCGACGCACGCCCGGTGTTCCTCACCCCGGCGCGCTTCCCCGACGTCGAACGCGTCGTCGACTGGCCGCACGACTACCTGGAGCGGGAGGCGGCTGCCGGACGACTCGACTCGCGGACCGCGATCTGCAGCCTGAGCCACGACCGGAGGTTCGACCTGCCGCTCCTGGAACGGGCGCTGCGCCTCGAGGTCGGCTTCGTCGGCGCACTCGGGTCCCGCCAGGTCCTCGCCACCCGCGTGGAGGAGCTGCGCAGGGCGGGGCTGAGCGAGACCGAGGTGGCCCGCCTGCACGGCCCTGTCGGCCTCGACCTCGGCGGCCGGACGCCGGAGGAGACCGCCGTGTCGATCATGGCCGAGATCGTCGCCGTGCGGTGGGGAGGCAGCGGGCTCGCGCTCGGGCAGACACGGGGCACGATCCACCACGACTGACTCCCCCGCGCCGCCGAAGAACTGCGCCCGGTCACGACGAACGGGGCCCCGCACCGTCACGGTGCGGGGCCCCGTCCCTCAGCTCACGCGGAGCGGGTCAGGTCGCCGTCACGGCGTCCTGCGCACCCCGAGCGTGTCGGTGCCGTCGCCGTTCCAGTCACCGACGTAGACCTCGTCGCCGGTGCGGCCGTAGACCACGGAGAAGTCCGCCGGGCCGCCGGCGAGCGAGTCCTTCACGAAGTACACGTTCCCGCGGCGGACGGCGAAGGTGTCCAGCTTGTCGCCGTCCCAGTCGCCGGCCAGGGTGACGTCGGCCGCGCGGCCGTAGGAGAACACCTCGTCGGCGTCGCCGCCGCTGATGGAGTTCTTCACGTAGTACGTCGACCCGCGCCGAACGGCGAAGGTGTCGGTGTCGTCGCCGTCCCAGTCGCCCACCATGACGTCGTCGCCTGCGCGGCCGTAGGCGATGACGTGGTCGGCCTTGCCGCCGGCCAGGGTGTTCTTCACGTGGTACTCCGACCCGCGGCGCACGGCCAGGGTGTCGGTGCCGTCGCCGTCCCAGTCGCCCACGAGGACGACGTCACCGGGACGCCCGTAGCTGAACACGCTGCTCGCGAGCCCGCCCCTCGGGGCGTTGTTCACGAAGAACTGCGACCCGCGGCGCACCGTGATCGAGTCGGTCCCGTCACCGTCCCAGTCACCGATGAGCACCTCGTCGGTGTAGCGGCCGTACTGGAACACGTGCTCGGCCTGGCCGTCCCACCCGTCGTTGAGGAAGAAGCCGTACTGCAGCGGCTCACCCGGCTCCGCCGGCTCCTCCGGCTCGAGCGGCGGGATCTCGCCGTCGCCGTCGCGGTCGATGGTGAAGACCTGGGTGGACCACGTCTCGGTGTGCGCGGGGTTGTCCGGGTCGCCCAGTGCGCTCAGCGCGCGGACCTCGAGGATGTAGCGGCCGTCGGGCACCGCGGCGCGGGTCCCGCCGACGTTGCTGCTCATCCCGTCCCACGTCCACGCGGTGAAGGTCCCGGAGTCGCGGCCGACGTACTGCTCGTACCGCGCCACCGCCTGGTTCTCCGCGACGGCGTCCGTCCCGGTCCCCGCGGCCCGGGCCTCGAAGATGGTGAACGTCAGCGACTGTGCCGGGTGCTCCAGGTGCACGATCAGCGTGGGGACGTCGCCGTCGGCCATCGTGAAGGCCGCGTTCTGTCCCGCGAGGTCCCACTCGGCACCCCACGCGCAGTCGACCCCGATGAGCCGGTCGCAGGAGGTCAGCTGGGCCAGCGCCGGCAGGTCGAGGTCCGAGAGGTCCTCGAGCAGCGGGAGCGCCTGGTAGTCGCCCGCGAACCCCGCGAACGGCACGCTCAGCGGCTCGCCGTCGTCGTCGATGGGAGTCAGGACGATGTAGCCGCCGTACTGGGCCAGCTCGAGGTCGCCCGGGGAGACGGTGACGCTGAAGGTCGCGCTCTCCCCCGCCGGGACGACCACGAGGTCGGGCATGTCGACGTCCGCCTCCGCCGCGAAGAAGCTCGGGTTGTCCGGGTTCCCGGCCGTCGCGACGGTGTCGGTCGAGGACAGCTCGTACGTCACGTCCGCGTCGCCGTCGTTGGTCACCGTGAGCTCACGGGTGACCGGGCCGCCCTCGGACTCGCCCAGCGAGAGCTTGCCCGGCGTGACCGTGGTGGTCGAGAGGATCGCGTCGTCGATGTCGAGCATGCCCGCGCCCTGACGCAGGACCGGCTCGGTGTACCCCTGGTTCGCGACGAGCGACCAGGTGGCCGGGTCGGCGCTGTTCTGGAGCAGGTCACGCACGTCGTGCGCGTCGGTCCCCGGACGGGCCTCCAGCAGCAGCGCGACCGCGCCCGCGACGTGCGGGGCGGACATCGAGGTGCCCGAGACGGTGGCGTACTCGCCCTCCTCCAGCGGGTAGGTCGAGTAGATGTTCCCGCCCGGTGCGCCGAGGTCCGGCTTGAGGCTGAGGTCGGCCCCCAGACCGTAGGAGCTGAAGCTGGACATGAGGCCACCGGTCGGATTCACCGCGGAGCCGACCTCGTCGGTCCAGGTGAGCGTCGCCCCGCCGTCGACGACGGCGGCGTCGGCGGCGATCCCGGACGCCTGGGAGATGCCGACGACGGGGATGGTGATCTGCTCCGCACCCGCGACCGTCGCGCTGAACAGGCCGGGCACGTTGTTGTAGATGAGCACGGCGGAGGCGCCCGCCTTCTGCGCGGCGAGTGCCTTGGCGTAGAAGCTGGCGTCGCACGCGGCGTTGCTCTCGTGCGCGCCGCGCTCGACGAGCACGGCCTGGCCGGTGAGGTCCGCCGTGATCGGGGCGCAGACGCGCGCCTCGGCCGTTCCCGGTGCGCCGAGGCGCGTGAGTGGGAGCGAGCCCTCGGTCGGCGGCTCGGGGGCCGCGCTGGCCGGGATGTAGGGGACGTCCTCGCCGTCGATCTCCAGGATCGAGGCCGTCACCTGGATGTTGTCGTAGGAGGCGACGCCGATGACGTCCTCCCCCACGCCGGGTGCGCCGGCGGACCAGGTGCCCGAGGCGCCGCTGTTGCCGATGGAGGCGACCATGACGACGCCCGCGTCGACGAGGTTGTCGCTCGCCACCGCCGTCGGGTACTGCGGCCAGGTGGAGAAGGCCGAGCCGATGCTCTGGTTGACGACGTCCATGCCGTCGGCCAGGGCGCGCTCCATCGCCGCGACCATGATGTCGGACTCGGTGGAGCCGTCGCAGCCGAAGACGCGGTAGGCGCCGAGCTCGACGCCCGGTGCGACGCCGCGGACGCCGCCCGCGGTGACGTCACCCTGGGCTCCGGCGATGCCGGCCACATGGGTGCCGTGGCCGTTGCAGTCGTCGGGGTCCGGGTCCGGCATGGGGACCGGCTGGTAGTCCTCGCTCTCCGGGTCGGCGTTGTAGTCGTCGCCGACGAAGTCGTAGCCGGCGACGACCTTGGCGGTCGGGAAGCCGGTCTCGCCGTCGGTGCCCGACCCGCCGAGGTCCGGGTGGTCGTAGTCGACGCCCGTGTCGATGATCCCGACCCTGATGCCGGTGCCGTCGAAGCCGAGCTCGCTCTGGGCGATGTCCGCGCCGGTCATCGTCAGCGCGCTGACGAGGTCGGGCTCCGACGTGGGTGTCGTCGGCACCTGGACGGGCAGGACCGGGTAGACGGCGCGGACCTGGGGCAGCTCGCTGACGATCTCGACGGCGTCGTCGTCCATGTCCGCGGACAGGCCGCTCCACAGGCTGCTGAAGGTCTGGCGCACGTCGAGCTCGGCGCCCGCGGACTCCGCCTCGGCGACGAAGTCGCGCTGGGCGCGCTGGATCGACGCGGTGGAGCCGCCACGGGTGGTGGGCCGCGGCTCGAGCTCGACGAACCACGCCCCGGTGGGCGAGGAGGCGAACTCGCTGGTGAGCTCCGGGCTGGCGGTCGGCGTGTCGACGCCGAGGTCCGCCGCCGTGCCGAGGAACTCAGGGCCGGAGTCGGTGTCGGCCGTGGCCATGGGGGCGGCGAGCGCGACGATGAGCGCACCTGCCGTCCCCACGCTGATGCCGACGCGCACGCACCGTTGCGCGCCGCGTGGCATACGGGTTGGTCGTGTCACGGGATCCCCTTCGGTTGTGAGACGAGGGGACTCGTGTGGTGCCCCCCGGAAGCACCGTAAGCAGACGGCGCGGCGCACACGCCGAGGAGCCGCGAAAATCCGTTACAGAACGATAACGATCTGGCCGTCGGCCCTGCTCAGGCGGGGACCAGCTCCCGCTCACGGGTGCGGTCGGCGCCGGCGAGGTCGGCCGTGAGGCGGCCCAGCGCGGTCCGTTCCGCCCGGCTGGGCCGCATCGCCAGCAGGGCCCACAGGATGGTGGCGAGGTCGACGACCTCCTGCATCCACGCGCCGACGATCGCGGGGAGCAGCCCCGCGGCGGCGACGACCATGAGTGCCACGGACATGGCGACCCCGATGCCGATCGCCTGCCAGGCCACGCGCATGGTGCGCCGGCCGATGAGCACGGCGCGGGCGGCGCGGGCGAGGTCGTCGACGGTGATGACGACGTCCGCGGACTCGCTGGCGGCGCTGGAGCCGCGTGCGCCCATGGCGACGCCCACGTCCGCCACCGCGAGCACGGGGGCGTCGTTGACGCCGTCGCCGACCATCATCACCGGCCGCGGGCGGGCGGCGCGCACGGCGTCGACCTTGTCCTGCGGGAGCAGCTCGGCGCGGACGTCGTCGATACCGGCCTGCTCGGCGATGTGCTGGGCGACCTGCTCACCGTCGCCGGTGAGCATCATCGTCGTGCTCACCCCGGCGCGGTGGAGGGCAGCCATGGTCGCGCGGGTCTCGCTGCGCAGCTCGTCGGCGAGGGCGAGGTGGCCGGCGTAGCGCCCGTCGACGGCCACGTGGACCGCGGTGGCGCCGTCGGGCCGCGGGAGGGAGGGCTCACCGGTCTCCCCCTGGATGAAGCGGGCGCTGCCGACGGCGACGGCGCGCCCCTGCACGGTCCCGCGGACGCCGTGGGCGGGCACCTCGGTGACGTCCTGCGCGGAGGGCACGTCGTGGCCCGCGCTGCGGGCGTGGTCGACGACGGCGACCGCCAGCGGGTGGCCCGAGTACTGCTCGACCGCGGCGGCGAGCGCGAGCAGCTCCTCGGCGTCGCTGCCGTCGGTGTGGACGTCGACGACGTGCGGCTCGCCGTAGGTCAGGGTGCCGGTCTTGTCGAAGGCGGCGGTGCGCACGCGGGCCAGCTGCTCGAGGGCGCCGCTGCTCTTGACGATGACGCCGTTGCGGGCCGAGCGTGACATCCCGCCCATGAAGGCCACGGGTGCGGCGATGATGAGCGGGCAGGGGGTGGCGACGACGAGCACCTCGGCCATCCGGCTGGGGTCGCCGGACACGGTCCAGGCACCGACCGCGAGCGCGAGGGCGCCGAGGGTGAAGGGCACGGCCACGCGGTCGGCCAGCCGCACGAAGGGCGCCTTGGACTCCTGCGCCTGGCGGACGAGCTCGATGATGCGCTGGTACTGGGACTCCGCCGCGGGGGCGGTGGCCCGGACCTCGATCGCCTCGCCGCCGTTGACGGCGCCGGACAGCAGCTCCTGACCCCGACGGCGGTCCACGGGCAGGGACTCCCCGGTCAGGGACGACTCGTCCAGGGTGGCGGCCTCGGACTCCAGGACGCCGTCGACGGGCACGACCTCGAAGGGCCGCACGAGGAGCCGGTCGCCGGCGGCGATGTCCTCGACCGGGACGTCGGTGGGGGCGCCGTCGTCGTCGACCCGGTGGGCGGTGCGCGGGGCGTTCGCGAGCAGGCCGGTGAGCTCGCGGGTGGCGCGACCGGCGGCGTAGTCCTCCAGTGCCTCGCCCCCCGAGAGCATGAGGCACACGACCAGGGCCGCCCAGTACTCCCCCACCGCGACGGTGGAGCCGATGGCGGTGACCGCCAGCAGGTCGATCCCGTAGCTGCCGGACCGCAGGTCCTCGACCATCCCGCGCACCTGCCACAGCGCGACGACGACGGCGAAGGCGGAGATCACCCAGCGGGCGGCAGTGGGCTGCCCACCGAGCTCGAGGACCCCGCCGACGGTCCCGGTGATGAGGGTGGCGATGACCACCGGGTAGTGGAGAAGTCCCGTGAAGAATCTCCTCATGGTTCAGTGATACGCCTCTTCCTTCCCGCTGTATAGCAAGGAAAGGCTGACCTCACCGGCCTGTGTGAGGGGCGCTGACGGGACGTGAACGGGGTGCGGGCGCGGACGCGCGCGGCGAGGTGTCGCCGTCGGCGACGGCCCGGCTCACCTCGGCGATGGCGGTGCGGACGGTGTCCCCGTAGGGACCGTCGGGGAGCGCCGAGGCGTGGTGCTCGGCCTCGCCGACGTGCTCGGCCGCCGCCCCGAGGGCACCGAGACGACGGAGGTCGTCGGCGAGGTTGAGGTGGAGGCTCGGGTAGAAGCCCGCCACCCGGAGCCCGGCGTGGTGCTGCTCGGCGCGCTCGTCGGACAGGGCGTCGGCGGCGTCGAGGGCGCGGACGTCCCACAGGAGGGACTCGGCGGGATGGTCGCAGAGGTCGGCCAGGTGGTGCGCGAGCGTGCAGCGGTGGAGCGCGTCGCCTGTCGCGCCGATCCGGTGCCAGAGGGTGAGGAGGTCGCGGCGGGCCGACTCGACCTCGCCGCGGTGCCCGAGGGCGACGGCTGCGGTGATCGCCTCCATCGTGGGATCGGGTGTGGCGTCTGCTGTGGTCATGGCGCGGTTCGTCCCTGCATCCGGTGGCTGCCGCCCATCCTGCAGAACCGAACCGGGTGTCGCAGCCCATTTGCCGGCGGAGGCCGCCCACGCAGGGGCGCCTCCGCCGTCGTGATGTGCAGACCGACCGGACCGGCCCGGTCAGCGCACGGCCGGGACCGGCTGCTCCTCGCGCCTCTCGGCCGACGGCACCTCGGGGGCTCCGTGCGCAGCCGCGGTGCTGGCCTCGGGGCTGAGGTCCAGGCGGCGCAGCAGCTGGGCGTTGAGGGCGACGACGACGGTGGACAGGGACATGAGGATCGCGCCCACCGACATCGGGAGGACGAACCCGGCCGGGGCGAGGACGCCCGCGGCGAGGGGCACGGCGAGGATGTTGTAGCCGGCGGCCCACCACAGGTTCTGCTTCATCTTCCGGTAGCCGGCGCGGGAGAGCTGGATGACCGAGAGCACCGAGCGCGGGTCGTCCGAGGCGAGGATGACTCCGGCGGAGGCGATCGCGACGTCCGTGCCGGCGCCGATGGCGATGCCGACGTCCGCCTGGGCCAGGGCGGGGGCGTCGTTGACGCCGTCGCCGACCATGGCCACGACCCTGCCCTCGCGCTGGAGCTCGAGGACCGTGGAGCTCTTGTCCTCCGGGCGGACCTGGGCGAAGACCTGGTCGATGTCCAGCTCGGCAGCCACGGCGCGGGCCACCGGCTCGGCGTCACCGGTGACCATGACGACGCGGACCCCGAGCTCGTGCAGCGCGGCGACCGCCTGCCGGGACTCCTCACGGACCTCGTCGGCCAGCGCGAGGGCACCCGCCACCTCGCCGTCGACGAGGACGTGGAGCACGGTGGCGCCCGCCTCGGCCCAGGGCGCGGTGGCGGGCAGCGGGTCCGCGCCGTGGTCGGCGAGGAGCGCGGGGCCACCGACCTGCACCTCGTGGCCCTCGACGGTGGCGCGCACGCCGACCGCGGTCGCTGCACGGAAGCCCGTCGCGGGGGGAACCTCCAGGTGCTCGGCGGCGGCGACGACGGCCCGGGCGAGCGGGTGCTCGCTCTCGGCCTCGGCGGCGGCGGCCAGGCGCAGCAGCTCATCGGTGTCGAACCGGCCGGTGCTGGTGACCTCGCTGAGCGCGGGCTCGCCCTTGGTCAGGGTGCCGGTCTTGTCGAAGAGCACGGTGTTGACGACGCGCATGCGCTCGAGGGCGCCACGGTCCTTGACGAGCACCCCGCCGCGGGCGGCGCGCTCGGTGGAGATGGAGACGACGAGCGGGATCGCCAGGCCCAGGGCGTGGGGGCAGGCGATGACCAGCACCGTGATGGCGCGGACGAGCGCGCTCTCCGGGACGCCGACGGCAAGCCACACGGCGGTGGTGACGGCGGCGGCGCCGAGCGCGTACCAGAACAGCCAGCCCGCGGCCTTGTCGGCGAGGAGCTGGGCGCGGCTGGTGGAGGCCTGGGCCTCCGCGACGAGCCGCTGGATGCCGGCGAGCGCGGTGTCGTCGCCGACGGCGGACACCCGCACGCGGAGCGCGTTGTCGGTGGCGACGGTGCCCGCCACGACGTGGTCGCCGACCGAGCGGAGCACGGGCCGGGACTCACCGGTGATCATGGACTCGTCGATGTCGGCGCCGCCGTCGACGACCTCGCCGTCGGCGGGGACCCGCCCACCCGGGCGCACGACGACGACGTCGCCGAGGCGCAGGTCAGCGGGCGTGACCCGGACGAGCTGGTCGCCCTCGACCCGCTCGGCCTCGTCGGGAAGGAGCGCGGCGAGGGAGTCGAGCGCGGAGGTGGTCTGCGCGAGGGAGCGCATCTCCAGCCAGTGCCCGAGCAGCATGATGACGACGAGCAGCGCGAGCTCCCACCAGAAGTCGAGCTCGTGGGAGAAGAGGCCGAGGCTGGAGCCGAGCGAGGCGACGAACGCGACCGTGATCGCCATGCCGATGAGCAGCATCATGCCCGGCTTGCGGGTGCGCAGCTCCCCGACGCCTCCGGTGAGGAAGGGGCGTCCGCCCCACAGGAAGATGACCGTGCCCAGGACCGGGGAGACCCAGTCGATGCCCGCGACGTCCGGCAGCGAGTAGCCGAGGAGGTCGGCGAACATGCCGTTGAGCAGCACGGTGGGGACCGCGAGCGCCAGCATGATCCAGAACAGCCGGCGGAACATCGCGACGTGGTCGCCGTGAGAGCCGTGGCCGGCGTGGCCGCCGTGGGCATCGTGGCCGCCGTGGGCATCGTGGCCGCCGTGGGCATCGTGGCCGCCGTGGGCATCGTGGCCGCCGTGGGCATCGTGAGCGTCGTGGCCGCCGTGGGCGCTCTCAGCGCCGTGGTCGGCGTGAGCCCCGTGGCCGCCGTGGTCGACGTGCTCGCCGCGAGAGCCGTGGCCGCCGTGGCCGCTCTCAGCGCCGTGGCCGCCGTGGTCGGCGTGAGCCCCGTGGTTGGCGTGGTCGCCGTGCTCGCCGTGAGAGCCGTGAGAGCCGTGGCCGGCGTGGTCGGCGTGCTCGCCGTGAGAGCCCTGGCCGTCGTGCGCGTCGTGGCCCGCGGCCGTCAACGGGTCGGTGACCTCACCCCCTTCGGCCGGGATGGCCTGCCCGTGGGTGGTCTCGTCCTCCGGCACCCCGCCGGACGGCAGGTCCTGGCGAGTGCCGCCGCGTACACCCGCGCCTCCCGATGGCCCGTCTCCGCGGCTGTGGTCGTGTCCCGCTCGAGCATTCATCTCAGGTCTTCCCTCCGGTGACGCATACCCCCATGGGGTATCAGTGTGACCGCCTCAAGCCGATCGCGCCAGGTTCTATTCCGGAATCACCGACCCTTTCTCGAGAATGCGCGTGCGAGCCCCCCTGCCGACGCCGACGGCGGCCCGTGCCACAGTGGAGCCATGAGCGCACTCGTCACCGCGGACCACCTGCGGTCCGAGCTGGAGCGGGACGCCCCGCTCCTCCTCGACGTCCGCTGGACGCTCGCCGGACCGGACCGCGCGGGCTACCTGGCCGGACACCTCCCCGGCGCCGTCTTCTGCGACCTCGACGCCGACCTCGCCGGGCCGCCCGGTGCGGGCGGCCGTCATCCGCTGCCCGACCCAACCTCGCTCACCGAGTCGTTCCGGCGCCTCGGCGTCGGGCCTGGGACGAGCGTCGTCGTCTACGACGGCGGGGTGGCAGCCGCTGCCGCGCGCGCCTGGTGGTGCCTGCGCTGGATCGGCCACGACGACGTCCGAGTCCTCGACGGCGGCCTCCCGGCCTGGGTGGCGGCGGGAGGGGACCTCGCGGACGGCGAGGTCGTGCCCGAAGCCGCGCTCGCGCCGTCGTCGTCCAGCGACGACGACCCACCGCCCCCGGGGATGCCGACCGTCGACGCGGACGAGCTCACCGCAGACTCGAGCGGCGTGCTGCTCGACGCGCGGGCGCCGGAGCGTTTCCGGGGCGAGGCCGAGCCGGTCGACCCGGTGGCGGGACACATCCCCGGCGCGCGGTCGCTGCCGACCGCCCGGCTGCTCGACCCGGACGGTCGCTACCTGCCCGCCCCTGTGCTGCGGGAGCTCCTCGGCTCGGTCGGGGCCGACGGCACGCAGCCCGTCGCCGCGTACTGCGGGTCGGGCGTGACGGCGGCGCAGCTCGTCCTCGCCGCCCACGAGGCAGGCGTCGAGGCCGCGCTCTACCCCGGCTCCTGGTCGCACTGGATCACCGACCCGAGCCGGCCGGTTGCGACCGGACCGGAGTGAGACCGTCCGGGCCGTGCTTCCCCGGGCGCGGGTGGCCGGCCCGGTGGTCACGTCCACGTGCGGCTGTCGCCACGTCGACGTGATCCCGAGCCGACCACCGCGGTCACCCGCGGCGCGGTCTGACGCGCGAGGCCCGGGTCAGAGACGACCGCGCAGCGCGTAGAGCACGAGGTCGTGGATCTGGGTGTTGTCCCGCACCCCGACCATCGCGGAGGCGACGGGTCCCTCGGCGCTGGCCGGGGTCGCGGCCCCGGTGTGCCCGCCCGTCGTCCAGTCGACCGTGAAGGTGAGGTCCGTGCCGGCCACGGTGAACGGCCCCTCCTCGGCCTGCTCGCCCTCGCCCGACTCGTCCTCGTCGTCGACGAGCTCGATCGCCATGCCGCCGGTCTCGTGGTCGCCGACGACCACGATGAGCGTGTCGCGGTGCTCCGCGGCGAACTCGCGGGCAAGGGCGACCGTCTCGTCGAGCTGGCTGCCGGCGTCGATCATCTCCCGGGCGTGACCGTGGTGGGCCATCTCGTCGATGCCCTCCTCCTCGACGACGAGGAAGAAGCCGTCCCGGTCCTGCGACAGCACGTCCAGCGCCTTCGCCGCCATGACCGGCAGCGGCACGGACGGTTCGTAGAGCGGCGCCGCCGGGCCGACGTGCTCGAACATCTCCTCGTTCGCGAACAGCCCGAGGAGCCTGCGGCCGTCGGCGTCGGCCAGCTCGTCGGCGTTGGTGACGTACTCGTAGCCGAGCTCCTCCGCGCGCTCGACGAGGTTCCCTGCGGTGCCCTTGCTGGCCTCGGTCGGGTCCGTGGGCGGGTTGTCGGGCCACTGCCCCTCGGTGCCGGCCGGGTACCACCAGTCCTCGCCGCCGCCGAGGATGACCTCGGGCTTCGTCACCTCCAGGTACTGTCGGGCGATCTCGCTCTGGTTGCCCCTGTCCAGGACGTGCGCCCCGAACGCCGCAGGTGTGGCGTCGGTGACCTGCGACGTCGTCACCAGACCGGTGGACTTCCCGGCCCGTTCGGCGTGCTCGAGCAGCGTCCGCACCGGGTTGCCGTCGAGGTCGACGGCGATCGCACCGTTGTAGGACCGCACGCCCGTGGCGAACGCGGTCGCACCCGCTGCCGAGTCCGTGACGACCTCCTCCGGGTCGGCCGGGTCGGTCTGCGTCCAGCCCTGGTACAGCAGCTGGTTCATCTCCAGGTCACCCTCGCGGCCGACCGTCGCCAGCCGGATCGCCTCCCGGTGGGCGATGCCCATGCCGTCGCCGACGATGAAGATGACGTTCTTCGCACGCTGCCGGTCACGCCCGTTCCGCCAGTCGTCACGCGCCTCGTGACCGCGGCCGCGACCGTCGTCGTCCCAGTCCTGCACTACGGCGCCGGCGCCGCCCGCCAGGACCAGGGCCAGTGTCGCGCCCGCGATCCGCAGGCCTCCACGGTGAATCGTACGCACTTCCACCACTCCCCCCGGAGCTACGGCGCCCGTCGCACACACGGCCCCGTCTTTGAGACCGGGCGGGCGCCAGGGAGCGCCAGAGTACGCCTGCCAGGGCCGGCGTCACCAGCACCATGTCGCGGCCTCACCTCACGCCGTAGGCTGTGCCCGAGCGCTGCGGCTCGCCGGCCGGCGCAGCCGCACGCCGGGAGAAGGCACGTCCCTCTGGCCGAGTCGGAGCACACCATGCAGCCCACGGCAGTCGACCCGCACGAGTTCATCGCCGGCGTGCAGAACGCCACGCGCAGGGCGGACGCGCAGCGGCTGGTCGACATCATGCGGGACGTCACCGGCGAGGAGCCGGTCATGTGGGGCCCGAGCATCATCGGCTTCGGCAGCTACCACTACGTCTACGAGTCGGGACGCGAGGGCGACGCCCCGCTGGCCGCCTTCAGCCCGCGCAAGGCGAACCTCGTCGTCTACCTCGTGGGTGGGTACGAGGAGCGGTACCCGGAGCAGCTCGCCGCGCTCGGACCGTACAGACCGGGGAACGCCTGCCTGTACCTCAAGAAGCTCGACGACGTCGACGAGGACGTCCTCCGCTTCCTCATCACGGACTCGTGCGACGTCACCCGGGCCGAGCACGGCTGACGACGACGGCGGGTCGGGGCGCGCCGTCGTCGTGGGCCCGAGTGCGCGGATGGTGAGGCCGACGAGGACCACGGAGGCGCCGTCGTCGTCCTCGACGAGGCGGGGGTACGACGGCGGTCAGGCCAGCAGCTCCCGCACCCGCGGGACGACCTCCGTGCCGTAGAGGCGGATGGCCTCCATGCTGTGGCGGTGAGGCATCGGGCCGTTGCTGTACTTCAGGTCGAACCGGCTCAGTCCGAGCTGGCGCACGGTGTCGGCGATCTTGCGGGCCACCGTCTCGGGTGAGCCGGCGAAGACTGCCCCGTGGTCGACCTCCGCGTCGAACTGGGCGCGCGTGGTCGGACCCCAGCCGCGCTCGGCACCGATGCGGTCCCGGTTCGCCTTGAAGTGCGGGAACATCAGCTCGCGGGCCTCGTCGTCGGTGCCGGCGACGAAGCCCGGCGCGTGGACACCGACGGGCAGCTCCGGCTGTCCCAGCTCCTCCAGGGCACGGCGGTAGAGGTCGGCGAACGGCACGAAGCGCTCGGGCGAACCACCGATGATCGCGAGCAGCATCGGGATGCCGTACCGCGCGGCCCGCACGACCGACTCCGGTGAGCCGCCCACGCCGATCCACGTCCGCAGCGCGCCGGCGTCGGTGCGCGGGTAGACCTGGGCGTCGCGGAGCGGACCGCGGACCGTGCCCTCCCACGTGACCGGCTCCTCCGAGCGCAGGTGCGCGAAGAGGTCGAGCTTCTCGGCGAAGAGACGCTCGTAGTCGGCCAGGTTCAGCCCGAACAGCGGGAAGGACTCGGTGAAGGAGCCCCGTCCCAGGGTGACCTCCGCGCGTCCGTTCGACACGCCGTCGAGCGTGGCCATCTTCTCGTAGACCCGGACCGGGTCGTCCGAGCTGAGGACCGTGACCGCGGTGCCGAGCAGGATGCGCTGCGTGCGGGAGGCGATCGCGGCGAGGACGATCTCCGGTGACGAGATGGCGAAGTCGTCGCGGTGGTGCTCGCCGAGGCCGATGGCGTCCACGCCGACCTCGTCGGCGAGCACTCCCTGCTCGACGACCTCACGGAGCACCTGGCCGAAGGTCCGTGGGCGGCCGTCCTCGTCGACCGTCATGTCGCCGAAGGTGTCCAGGCCCAGCTGGACCTCGTGCGGGGGCAGGACGGGCTGGAGCGCGGTGGGGGTGGTCATGCAGCCACGGTAGGCGATCCGGCGACGCGTGGCGGTTCTCGGTCCGATGTCAGTGGTCGGTGATGGGATAGGGACAGCGGAAAGGGGAGACCCGGTGGGCATCGAGGCAGACGCAGGCAGCGGCGCAGTGGCCGTCGCTGAGCGTGCCGGCGTGGGCGACTCCGCCATGGAGGCGGCGCTGTCGGGGATGCTGCCGGCCGGTCCGTCGAGGGGCCTTGTCCCGTTGTTGCCCATCCCCGAGGTCGCCGTGGAGCT
This sequence comes from Georgenia sp. H159, assembly GCF_035607575.1. Lineage (NCBI taxonomy): Bacteria > Bacillati > Actinomycetota > Actinomycetes > Allobogoriellales > Allobogoriellaceae > Georgenia > Georgenia sp. H159. The sequence goes on from NZ_JAYDZY010000007.1 coordinate 256,063, forward strand.
GGAGTACGCGGTCTTCGGGCTCCCCCACTACGCCACGGAGGACCCGCCGGACTGGCCCGAGCAGATCCTTGCCGGGCTGCCGACGCACAAGGGCGCGCTGGGGGACTACCTCGAGCACCTTCCGCCGGGGCTGCGCCTGGCCAGGCTGCTCGCGGCGATCGACGTCACCGAGGTGGACGACTTCTCCCTCGTGGAGGTCGTCGCGGCGCACAAGCGCATGGAGGCGTGGTCGGCCGCGCAGGCGGCCGCGGCGGCCGCGGAGCTGGCCGAGCGTGAGGTCATGAACCCCACCTGGCCCGGCAGCCTGCCCGGGCGCACCCGTGGCGAGTGCGTGGCCGGGGACGAGCTGGCCGTGCGGCTGCGCCTCAGTCGCCTGACCGCCGTGCGCATGGTGGCCTGCGGGCGGGCGTTCAACGCCATGTTCCAGCCCACCGCCGAGCTGCTCGAGCGCGGGCTCATCGACTTCCCTCGCGCCCAGGCGATCGTCTCGACCCTGCAGGACCTGCCCTCCGACGTCGCCATGGCCGCCCAGCTCGACGTCCTGGACAACGCGCCAGGTCGAACGCTGCGACAGCTGCAGCAGGACCTGGCCAAGGCCGTCATCGCGGTCGACCCCGACGGCGCCGACGCCCGGCACCGCGCCGCCCGCCGGCAACGCCGGGTGAACCGGCCCCGCGCGCTGCCCGACGGCATGGCCAGTGTCTCGGCCGTCCTGCCCGCCGTGGATGCCGTCGCCCTGGACATCTCTCTCGAGGCCGCTGCCCGCGCCGCGAAGAACACCGGCGACCAGCGAACCCTGGACCAGCTGCGCGCCGACTCCCTCGCGCTCATGGCTCACACCGCCCTGCAGCTCGGCCACATCGGCCCCCACGCCCACGACGCGTGCTCCTGCGGGTGTTCGACCGACCCCGGCTCCGAGGTGGGCACGGGCGGTGGACCCGACCCCGGTCGCGTCGGTGGCTCGGGCGACGACGGCGGTGCTCGCGCGGACGACGATGGCGGCACGGGCACGCCCACCGGCATCGGCACCGTCTCTCACGACCCGCCGCCGCCCACATCGCTCTCGGGCACAGGTCCGCCTCCGTCCTCCGGCGCGGTCGGTACCGGGCCACCACATCCCGGCCAGCGCGTGCCCGGGTGCTGTCTGCCCACGATCCGCCTCGGGCTCCTCGGCGGCGGACGTGCCGACATCCGCATCACCGTTCCGCTCAGCGTCATGCTGCCCGGTCCGAGCGGGTCGAGCGACCTCACTGCCCTGGAGCGCGAGCCCGTCCCCGTCGCAGAGCTCGAGGGCTACGGTCCCGTCCCACCCGAGGTCGCCCGGGCACTCGCCGCGGGTGGCACCTGGCGGCGGCTGGTCACCGACCCGCTCGGTCACGAGGTCCTCGACGTGGGCCGCACCCGCTACCAACCGACGGCCGCGATTGCCGACCACGTCCGCGAACGCAACGGCACCTGCGTCCGGCCCTCCTGCTCCGCCCCCGCAGGGACCTGCGACCTCGACCACCGCCACGAGTGGCAGGACGGCGGGGTGACGTCCGTGGACAGCCTCGACCCGCTGTGCAAGCACGACCACCGGGTCAAGACCATCGGCGCCTTCGTCGTCGCCCGCGCCTCCGACGGCAGCTACGCCTGGACCACCCCCACCGGCCACGGCTACCTGCGCCGCACCGACGCCACCGTCGTCACCCTCCCCCGCCGCACCGCCGAGTCCCTCCGGGCGGCGGCGCTGGCAGCCAAGCGGGACCACCGGGACCTCGACCGCTCGGTCGTCGACACGGTCCTCGCCCAGGTCGGCGGCGGCAGCGACGCCGGAGGACGCTGGGCACCCGCACCGGGCAGCGGCGTGCCGGAGGTGGGGCCCAGCTTCACCGACGGGGAAGACCCGCCGTACTGACCGCCAGGCCCTGGACCCGCCAGATCATGCCGTGCCCCGCCAGCACGGGCCGCAGCCCATGAGCGACGACGGTGTCGACCATCGCGGCAGGGGGGTGCACGAAGGACCGGTACCTGCGCCCCACGGCATGGAACGCCGCGTTCTGCGCAGCGGAGAAGCCGCGGGTGACGACGTTGCGCGGTGGGTGGCTGAACGCCAACCGACTCAGGCAGTGGCTGGCGGCGGCGCCAAGCAGCCGCTCGAAGTCGGGGTAGCAGCAGACCACCCGGTGCAGCACCACCAGGTCGGCCGGCTCCACGTCCTGTGGCGCGGTCGCGATGTCGGCGACCACCCGGTGCGCCCGGTCGGCGACGCCCGCCTCCTGCGCCAGCCGCCGTGCCTCGTCGTCGTACGCCGGCGACAGCTCGAGGGTCGTCGCCTTCGCCGCCCCACGCCGGAGGAGCTCGATGCCGATCTCCCCGACCCCGCCACCGATGTCGAGCACGGTGGCACCATCCAGGCCGTCAGCGGCGAGGAAGTCGACCATCTCGCTCGCCGTCGCGTCCAGGCCACGCCGCCGGAACCGCCTCGCCACGTGGCGCGCGAAACCGGCCCCGAACATCTGGTCACACCCGCGCGGGTCACAACACCCAGCCATGGGCCCAGTCTGCACCCGTGATCAACCGACGCTCCATGGGTAATCCCACCCATGCGCGACGGGACAACAGATGCGCACGACGCCCGACGCGGCGCTCCCCTACCGGCTCCTAGCGTCGTCCACATGGACACCAACGAGATCGAGACCGTCATCATCGGCGCCGGACAGGCGGGCCTGGCCGCCGGCTACCACCTGAAGCGGCGCGGCCGCCCGTTCGTCATCCTCGACGCCGCATCCCGGGTCGGCGACAACTGGCGCCGGCAGTGGGACACGCTCCGGCTCTACTCCCCCGCCCAGTACGACAGCCTGCCCGGGCTGGCGTTCCCGGCCGGGAGGTGGACGTTCCCCGGCAAGGACGAGGTCGGTGACTACCTCGAGGACTACGCGCGACACTTCGAGCTGCCCGTCACGCTCGGCACCCGGGTGCAGACACTCGAGCAACTGGGCGAGGGCTACGTCGTGACGACCGACCGGGGGCGCTACCACTGCACGAACGTCGTCGTCGCCACCGGGACGTTCGGGCGCACACCCCACGTCCCCGACGTCGCGGGCCAGCTCGACCCGGACATCCTGCAGCTCCACTCCAGCGAGTACCGCCGGCCCGGACAGCTGCGCGAGGGCCCGGTGCTCGTCGTGGGCGCAAGCCACTCCGGCACCGACATCGCCTACGAGGCGGCGGCCGCCCACCCGACGATCCTCGCCGGGCGCGACTGCGGGCAGATCCCACCGCGCCTGGACTCGCGCGCGATGCACATGCTGTTCCCGGTGCTGCTCGTGCTGTGGCGGGCACGTCCTCACCCGGCGCACCCCGCTCGGCCGCAAGGGGATGCCGCACGTCCGCTTCCACGGGGGGCCGTCGCTGCGGGTCAAGCGGTCGGACCTCGCGGCCCGCGGCGTCGAGCGGGTCACCTCGCGGATCGAGGAGGTGCGCGACGGTCTGCCCGTCGTCGACGGCACACCCCGCGAGGTGGCCAACGTGGTGTGGGCCACCGGCTTCCGCCAGGCCTTCGACTGGGTCCGGCTGCCGATCATCGGGGACGACGGGTACCCACGCGAGACGCGGGGCGTGGTGGACGACGCGCCGGGACTGTTCTTCTGCGGCCTGAGCTACCAGTACTCCTTCAGCTCGATGCTCATCACGGGCGCCGGTCGCGACGCGGAGTACGTCGTCGACCGGATCGAGGCCCGTCAGAAGCGGCTGCAGGCACTCCCGGTCCCCACCTGATCCGCCGTAGACTCGGCCGTGGAGGGTACGTCATGGCCGACGTCGAGCTCGAGCAGGCACGCGCCGCATTCGACCGGGGCGAGTGGGACGTCGCGTTCGAGAACTGGTCCGCCGCGGACACCGGGGCGCTCACGGCCGCCGACCTCGAGGACCTCGCCACCACCGCGGAGCTGCTCGGCCGCCACGACGAGACGGTGCGCGCGCTGCAGAGCGCCTTCCTGCGCCGGCAGCAGGAGGAGGACCCGGCACGGTCGGTGACGTGTGCGTTCCGGCTGGCGATGACCGCCGCCTCCCACGGCGAGCCGTCCATGTCCGCCGGTTGGACGTCCCGCGCCGAGCAGCTGGTCGCGGAGGCCGACGGCGACGGCCCCGAGCGTGCCTGGGTCGCGCTCCTGCGCATGTTCCGCGCCCTCGGCAGTGGCGACTACGCCGGCGCGGCCACGGCCGCCGACGAGGCAGCCGAGATCGGCCACCGCCACCACGACGCGGACGTCATCGCCTTCGCCCAGTGCGCGCGGGGCCGACTTGCCCTCTACGCCGGCCGGGTCACCGAGGGCCTCGCGCTGCTGGACGAGGCCATGGTCCGCGTCCTCACGGGGGAACTGTCCCCGGTCATCGCCGGTGAGGTGTACTGCACGGCCATCGAGGGCTGCCAGGAGATCAGCGACCTCGCGCGGGTGGCGGAGTGGACCTCAGCGCTCGAGCGCTGGTGCGCCGCACAGCCGGGCCTCCTCGCCTTCACCGGCCAGTGCGCCGTACACCGGGGTCAGCTCATGCGGGTGCGCGGGCAGTGGGCCGCGGCGCTGGAGGAGTTCGAGCTGGCGGCGGAACGCTACCGGCAGGTCTCCGCGTCCGACGCCGTCGGGCTGGCCGCCTACGAGGCCGGTGAGGTGCACCGGCTCACAGGTGACTGGGAGCGGGCCGACGCGGCCTACCAGGTCGCCGCGGACCACGGCTTCGACCCGCAGCCCGGTCTAGCGCTGCTGTGGTCCGCACGCGACCAGCCGGACGCGGCGCGCGGCGTGATCGACCGGCTGATGGCCCAGGGCGGTGGCCCGGTCCAGCGCTGCCGGCTGCTGCCCGCGGCCATCGAGGTCCTCGTCGCCGCCGGGGACGTCGAACGCGCCCAGGAGGCGGCCGGGGAGCTCGACTCGCTGGCCACGGCCTTCGGCTGCCTCCCCCTGGAGGCGGCGGCCGCCCAGGCGTCCGGCACGGTCGAGCTGGCCGCCGGGGACGCGCTCGGCGCTCTGCCCTACCTCCGCAAGGCGCACCAGCTGTGGACACGGGCCGGGTCACCCTACGAGTGCGCCCGGGTCCAGGCGCTCATGGGCCGGGCGCTGGCCGCCGTCGGGGACGCGCAGTCCTCCCGGCGTGAGCTCGAGGCCGCCCGTTCCACCTTCCGCCGCCTCGGGGCCCGCCCCGCGGTGGAGGAGATCGCCGTCCTGCTTGCGCCGGAGGACCTCCCGGCCGGCCTCACGGCGAGGGAGGTCGAGGTGCTCAGGCTGGTCGCCACGGGCCGCAGCAACGCCCAGATCGCCACCGACCTCGTGCTCAGCGAGAAGACCGTCGCCCGCCACCTGTCCAACATCTTCACCAAGCTCGACGTCGGCTCCCGCACCGCCGCCACCGCGTTCGCCTTCACGCACGGGCTGGTCTGAGCCGGCAGTCCGGCCCGCGGGACCGACCCGCGCGTCAGCCGTCGCGGCCGCCCCTGCGCGCGGCGTACTCGGCGAGCGGCACCCGCTCACCCGGCGCGATCCCCAGCCGGGCGGCGAGCTCCACGTCGCGGATCGGCGCGGTGCGGTCGCCCTGCTCGAAGAGGAACTCGACCTCGATGATGTCGTACCGGAGCTGCCCGTCCGGCAGTCGTTCCTGGAACCGCGAGGTCGACGGGCCGAACTCGCACTCCACGAGCGCGAAGGTCCGCCTCCGCTCCGCACCGCGGTCCCACGTGCTGACGGAGGCGACGGCACCGGCCACGGCCTGCCCGTCGGCCTCCGCGTTCGCGCGGACCGCGTCCGCGACGGTGCCCCCCACACCGCCGAGGCGCTCGATCCCCGGCCAGCCGGAGCTCACCGCCTGCTCGACGAGCTCACCCCAGTCGACGTCACCGCCGACGGTCACGCCCACTCCGCCGCACGGCGCGAGGTCGTCCAGCTCGCAGGCCGAGGCGTCGACGACGATCCGTGACCGCAGGACGGGGAGTGAGCCGGTGAGGTCCATGCCCCCATCCCACGCCTCAGCCCACCCTCCCGCAAGTGCCGGCCGACGCCACGACGGACGACGGTGACCCCGGGCGGACCGGGGCCATCAGCGCGAGCGGCCTGCGCCGTCCGCGTCGCCGGGCTGCGGGTCCCGCTCGCCGACCGGTGCGTCGTCGTGCTCGTAGACGTCGGGGATGCCGTCGGCGTCGGCGTCGACGGCCTCCTCCTCGGCCAGCGCGCGGTAGCGGCGGTCACGCGTCTTGAGGAGGATCGACGCGAGGATCGCCGCGATCACCGAGGCCCCGAGGATCCCGACCTTGGCGTGGTCGTTGGGCGGCTCGCCGACGGCGAAGCTGAGGTCGGCGATGAGCAGCGAGACGGTGAACCCGATGCCTGCCAGCAGGGCGAGCCCGATGAGGTCGACCCACCGGAGCGTCTTGTCCAGCGTGACGGGGGTGAACTTCTCGAGCAGCCACGTCACCCCGACGATCCCGATGGGCTTGCCGACCACCAGGCCGAGGACGATGCCGATCGTCAGCGGGTCGGTGGCCGCCGAGGCCAGCCCCTCCAGACCACCGACGGCGACCCCGGCGGAGAAGAACGCGAACACGGGCACCGCGAAGCCCGCGGAGAGGGGACGGAAGCGGTGCTCGAAGATCTCCGAGAGGCCCGGGCCCGCCTTCGGGCCGCCGCTGGCCTGGCTGCGGATCACCGGGATGGCGAAGCCGAGGAGCACGCCGGCGATGGTCGCGTGGATGCCGGAGGCGTGGACCAGTGCCCACGTGGCGAAGCCGAGCGGCAGCAGGATGAACCAGGCGCCCGAGGACCGGAGCCCGAAGAACCGGCGGAAGCGCTGCGCGAGGACGGTGTAAAGGGTGAGGGGCAGCAGGGCCCACAGCAGCGGCCCGAGCTCCAGGCTGTCGGTGTAGAACACCGCGATGATCGTGATGGCGATGAGGTCGTCGATCACCGCGAGGGTGAGCAGGAAGATCCGCAGCGCACTGGGCAGGTGCGACCCGACGATGGCGAGCACGGCCACCGCGAACGCGATGTCCGTCGCCGTCGGGATCGCCCAGCCGACGGTGTTCTCCGGGGTCGAGGCGTTGACGCCCACGTAGATGAGGGCGGGGACGGCGACGCCACCGACCGCCGCCGCGATCGGGACGACGGCGCGCCGCGGGTCGCGCAGGTCGCCGGCGACGAACTCCCGCTTGAGCTCGAGCCCGACGAGGAAGAAGAAGATCGCCAGCAGCCCGTCGGCCGCCCACGTGCCGAGCGTGAGGTCGAGGTGCCAGGGCTCGTACCCGACCCGGATGTCCCGGAGGGCGAAGTAGGAGTCGGCGAAGGGCGAGTTCGCCCAGACGATCGCGATCGCGGCGGCGACGACGAGCACGATGCCGCCGACCGTCTCCTTGCGGAGGATCTCCCCGATCCGGAGCGACTCACCGAAGCTCCCGTACCCGATGAGGGACCGGATGGGCGTGCGTGGGGGTGGCTGATTCACAGTGGCTCCCATGTGGGGGGTCGACGACGAGAACTGCCGACCAGACTTCCCGGCTCACCGGGGGCCAAGCCTAACCGCGCCGAGGTAACGCGGCGAACGCGCGCGGCCCTTGCCGCGCCCTCCGGCCGGGCGAAGGAGGCCCTGGCCGCGGCCGGGCTGCCGAACGTGCACCTGCTCGACGGCGGCATGCAGGCCTGGCAGGCCTCCGGCGGCGAGGTCCGGCGCGGGAGGCAGACGTGGGACCTCGAGCGCCAGGTCCGCCTCGTGGCGGGCACGGTGGTGCTCGGCAGCATCGTGGCCAGCGTGCGCGTACCGGGCGCGAAGTGGCTCGCCGCGGCCCTCGGTGGAGGGCTCACGGTGGCCTCGCTGACCAACACCTGCGCGATGGGGGCGGCGCTGTCGAAGCTGCCCTACAACCGCGGGGCGTCCCTGGACCCGGCCGACGCGATCGCGCAGCTCAGCAGCTCCACGGACTGACGGACACCAGCCGCCGCTTCGGCACCTGGCCCCGGAGGCGCCGCGCACCCAGCGCGGCGCCTCCTTCGCTCCCAGGTCAGGTTCCGTCCGCCGCCGTCCACCGGTCCTCGATGCGCCACACCCGCCAGACCACCAGGCTGACGAGCCACGCGACGACGAACAGGGCGACAAGGGTGTAGCCCACGGTGCCCATGTCGAGGCCGGCCGCCCAGCCGAGGAACCCGCCCGTGGGCTCGCGGTGCTCGGCGAGGAGCTGGAGGAGCACGGTCGCACCGATGCCGAGCGCCGCGATGACCGACAGCACCGTGACGGTGAGGTTGTAGTACACCTTGCGGACCGGGGCGAGGAAGGCCCACTGGTAGGCGCGGGCCATGAGGACGCCGTCGGCGGCGTCGAACAGGCTCATCCCCGCAGCGAAGAGCACCGGCAGCACGAGGATGGCGTACCAGGGCAGCGTGAGCGCGGCGGTGCCTCCGGCGAGGACGAGCAGGGCGACCTGGGTGGCGGTGTCGAACCCCAGCCCCATGAGCAGCCCCACCGGGTACATGTGCCAGGGCTTCGTCACACGGCGCGTGAACCGGCCGAGCAGCCGCGCCATCACGCCGCGGTTGTTCAGCAGTCGCTCGAGCTCGCGCTCGTCCAGGGCAGCCCCACGCATCTCCCGGAACACCCGCACGATCCCGCGCACGGAGCCGAGGTTGAGCAGGCCGATGAGGATGAGGAAGGTGCCTGCGACGACCGAGCCGACCGTGCCGAGGGTCTGCTGCAGCGCCGAGCCCGAGTCGGCAACCGGACCGGCGACGGCCCGCAGGCCGACGGCGAGCAGCAGGGAGAGGCCGAAGACGACGCTCGAGTGGCCGAGGGAGAACCAGAACCCCGCGCTCAGCGCCGGGCGGTCCTCGCCGACGAGCTTGCGGGTGGTGTTGTCGATCGCGGCGATGTGGTCGGCGTCGAAGGCGTGCCGCACCCCGAGCAGGAACGCGGTGACACCCAGCCCGACGCCGAACACGCCGGCACTGCCGACGGTGAGCCGCTGCGGGGCGACGGCGAGGAGCAGGACTCCCCAGCCGACGACGTTGAGCAGCAGCACCACCGCCACCATGCCGGCCACCGAGCGCCGCTCGGTGCCGCTCCACCGGCGGGACCGGGACGTGCGTGTGACGGGTGCGGTGAGGGACATCGGGCGATCCTCCGGTGTCAGAAGAGCTGCGGGACGCTGCGGGCCGCGGTGTAGAGCGCCACGACCACGAGCATGACGGTGAAGGCGAGGTTGAGCCGGGCCGGGCTCACCCTGGCGGTGATCCGCGCGCCGACGAGGCCGCCGACCACCGAGGCGGCGGTGAAGGCACCGATGAGCGCCCAGTCGAGGGTGACGTCCTGGCCGAGCCGGGAGACGAGCGAGCTGGCGCTGTTGACGGTGATGACCACGAGGGAGGTACCGACGGCCACGGGCATGGGCAGCCGCAGGGCCAGCACGAGGGCGGGCACGACGGCGAACCCTCCGCCGACCCCGAAGAACCCGGTCAGCAGCCCGACGGCAGTCGCGGTCAGGAGCAGCACCGCCACGGCGCGGCAGTCGCAGCGGAACGGGCGCAGCGAGAGCATCGGGGTGCTCCGGCCCTCGACCTCGCCCTGGCCCGCGGACTGTGCGCGGGCCGAGGCACGCCGTCGCCGGGTCATCACGACGGCGACGACGAGCATCAGTCCGGCGAAGGAGACGAGCAGGACCTTCTGCGGCACCGTCGTCGACAGCAGCGAGCCGACGAAGGCCCCGCCGACGCCGAGGAGCCCGAAGACCACGCCCTGCCCCAGCCGCACCCGGCCGGCGCGCAGGTGCGGCAGCATCCCGATGAGGGTCGTGATGCCGACGATGACGAGCGATCCGGTCGTCGCGGCCCGGGCGCCGAGACCGAGCAGGTAGACGAGGGCGGGGACGGCCAGGATCGACCCGCCCCCGCCCAGGGCGCCCAGGGCGATCCCGACGACGACCCCGAGCGGGACGGCGAGGACGATCTCGCTCACGCCGAGGCGGCGGCCTGGTCGGTGACGATCGGCAGGCCGGCTGCCTCGGCCGAGCCGTCGAAGCTGTCGTCCACCACGACGACGCGGCGGCCGGTGGCCGCGACGAGCGACGCGGCGATGGAGGCGCGGTAGCCGGACGCGCAGTGCACCCAGACCTCACCCTCCGGCACCTCGTCCATGCGCGTGACGACGTCGTGGATGGGAAGGTGCACGGCGCCGTCGATGTGACCGTCGCGCCACTCGCTCACACGGCGGACGTCCAGCACGGTGACGGGGCGGTGGTGCCGGACCTGCGCGAGGTCCGCGAAGTCCGCGCTCGGGAGCTCGGCGAGCGGGGAGTTGGTCCAGTCCTCCGGGCGGCCGGTGGCCGCGGCGGCGGGCCGGTCGATACCGATCCGGCTCAGCTCGCGCTGGGCCTCGGCGACCTCGTCCCGGCTCTCGCCGAGCAGCGTGACCGGGGTGCCCCAGGGGATGAGCCAGCCGAGGTAGGTGGCGAACTGGCCGTCCAGCCCGAAGTTGAACGTGCCGGGCACGTGCCCCTTCGCGAAGGCTGTCCGGGTGCGCAGGTCCACCAGCCACTCCCCCGCCTCGAGGCGACGGCGGAGCTGGTCCTTGTCGGCCCGCTCCGGCTCGGAGAGGTCGGAGGCGCTCGGCCCGGACGCGTTGGCCGGGTCCATGTGGACGTAGTACGCGGGGTAGGCGTCCAGCCCGGCGAGCGTGTCGGCGACGAAGTCCTCCTCGTCCTGGGACATCACCGGGTTGATCATCCGCTCCCGCCCGATCGTCGAGGCGGTGGTGTCACCCCCGGCGGAGGTGGCGGCGCAGAAGCTGCCGAACCCGTGGGTCGGCATGACCTTGGTGTCGTCGCTCAGCTCGGTGGCGAGCCTGCGCGCCGAGCTGTACTGGTGGCGGGCGAGCGCGTGGGTGTGGTCCTCACCGAGCAGGTCCGGCCGGCCGGTGGAGCCGAAGAGCAGCGAGCCGCCGGAGAACACCGCGGGGTCCGGGCCCTCGAGCACGTAGGACAGGTGGGTGAAGGTGTGCCCGGGGGTGTGCATGGCGCGGACGCGCATCTGCGGGCTCACCTCGACCACGTCGCCGTCGCGGATGCCGGTCCGCTCGAAGGAGACCTCGTCCTCCGCGTTGACGAAGTACGCCGCCCCGGTCTCCTGGGCGAGGGCGTAGCCGCCGGTGACGTAGTCGTTGTGGATGTGGGTCTCGAACACGTGGGTGATCCGGACACCGGCCTTGGCGGCCGCGTCGAGGACGCGGTCGATGTCCCGCTGGGGGTCGACGACGAAGGCGACCTCACCGTCGTGGGCCAGGTAGCTGCGGTCCCCCAGCGAGGGGGTCTCGATGGAGATGATCGTGGTGCTCATGGGAGCTGGTCCTTCCGGTTGGTTGGGACGCTGCGGGGTGGGCAGGTGCTCAGGCCTCGGCCTTCGGCCCGGTGACGACGGGCTTGCCGGCGCGGATCCAGCCGGTGGTCCCGCCGTCGACGGAGTAGGCGTCGAGCCCGGCCGCGCGGAGGTACTCGGTGGCGCGCAGGCTGCGGTTGCCGCTGGCGCAGACGACGTAGACGGGCTGGTCCGTCGGCAGGGCGGCGGTCCGCGCGGGGACCTCGCTCAACGGGATGAGCCGAGCGCCGGGCACGTGGCCCTGCACGTACTCACCCGGCTCGCGGACGTCGACGACGAACGCGCCGTCCACCTTCGCGGCGGCGAACTGGTCGATGGAGACCTCGGTCATGTGGCTGTCCTTCTGTTGTCGTGGGAAACTATACCCCCCGGGGTATCCGTCCGAACACTCGTGGCGCGTGCGCCATTCCCGAGCGGTCCGCAGAGACGGCCGTAGGCGGCGCCTGAGGCGAATTGGCCTTTTCTCGTGGCCGGCCGGGTGCCATGCTCGTCCGGCATGGAGCACGTGACCTCGCGCGACGGGACGCAGATCGCCTACCAGCGGCTCGGTGAGGGACCGCCGGTCGTCATCGTCGGGGGCGCGATGAGCGACCACACCGGCGGCCTGCCGCTCGCCGAGGCGCTGTCGCCGCACCTCACCGCCGTCGTCGTCGACCGGCGCGCGCGCGGCGAGAGCGGGGACCGGACGCCGGGCATCGCCGGCACGGTCGAGCGGGAGGTCGAGGACCTCGCCGCCCTCGTCGAGGCGGTGGGCGGGCGCGCGACGCTCGTCGGGGCGTCGTCGGGGGCGGTGCTGTGCCTCGCCGCCGCCGCGCACGACCTGCCCGTGGACCGGCTGGTGCTCTTCGAGCCGCCGTTCGCGACCGAGCAGTTCCCGCCGGTCGCTCCCCCGGACATGCCCGAGCAGCTCGCCGCGCTCGTCACGCAGGGGCGAGACGGGGACGCCGTCGAGCTCTTCCTCACGCGGGCGGTCGGCCTCCCTGCCGAGATGGTCGCGGGGATGAGGCAGAGCGAGGAGTGGCCCGCGATGATGCCCCTCGCCCCGAGCACGGTGTACGACGCCGCCCTCACCCGCCGCTACCCCCGCGCCGAGGCGTTCTCTTCTCTCCTCACTCCCGCGCTCGTGCTCCACGGCGAGGGCACCTGGCCGCTGCTCGCGGCGTCCGCCGCCGCGCTCGCCGCGGCCCTGCCGAACGCCGAGCTGCGTGCCATCGCCGGCGGCGACCACCGTCTCGACGTCCCCACCGCGGCGGCGGCGATCCTGGACGTCGCCGGCGTGGACTGACCTCGGGCCCCGTCGGGCCGGCGGGTTAGCGTCGGCCCATGCACGCGTTCACCCCCCGCCGGATGCTCCTCGCCGGCCGGCACGGCTCGCGGCTGGCCGCCGCCCTCGCCGCCGTCCTGCCCGACCTCGCCACCCGCTCCGTCCCGCACGGGCCGCTCCCGGCCGACGACGCCGCCTGGGCGGACAGCTACACCGGCTTCACGGTCCCGGAGAACCTCGCCGGTTCCGGCGTCCGGTGGGTGCACCTGCCGATGGCGGGCGTCGACCGTGTCGTCGAGTCGCTGGCCGGCAGCGACGTCGTGCTCACCCGGACGGTCGGCGCGATGCCGCGCTCGATCGGCACGTACGTGCTCGCCCACCTCCTGGCCGACGCGTGGCACCTGCGGGAGTACGCCGAGCAGCAGGCGCGCGCCGAGTGGCGTCCGCTGGGTTCGGCACGGGTCCACGGGACCACCGTCGTCGTCCTCGGCACCGGCGAGATCGGCACCGGCGTCAGCCGGGTGCTGCGGTCGGCCGGGTACCGCGTGGTCGGCCTCAATACCGGAGGCCGGCAGGCCGCGGACGTCGACGACGTCGCCGCCCTCGCCGACGCCGGGCCGCACCTCGCGTCGTGCACGGCGCTCGTCAACGCCCTCCCGCTCACGGACGCCACCCGGAGCCTGGTCGACGCGACGGTGCTGACGCAGCTGGACGGCGCCGTCGTCGTCAACGTGGGGCGTGGCGCGACCATGGCGGCCCGCGACCTGCACGCCGCGCTCGAGACCGGGCACGTGCGCCGCGCCGTGCTCGACGTCCTCGAGACGGAGCCGCTGCCGGCGGACGACTGGCGCTGGTCGCACCCGCGCGTGACCGTCACGCCGCACGTGTCCGGCCGGACCGAGCCCGACGACGTCGTGGACGCGATCGTCGAGGCGTACCAGGCGCTGTCGGCCGGACGGCCACCACGGCACGTCGTCGACGTCGGGCGCGGCTACTGACCGGGTTTCATGGTCACCGCCGGCGTGCGGGTGAGGTAGTCCCGCCAGGTGACCGTCCCCACCGGCTCGGCGGCCGTGGTGAAGTGTCCGGCGCGGAAGGCCGCGCCGAGACGACCGGGCAGGCGCACGGGGACCAGGGCGCGGCGGGTGCCGGTGAGCTCGAGCCACTGCCGCTCGGCCTCCCGCAGGGTGAGGACCTCCGGCCCACCGAACTCCTCGACGTCGTCGGTCGGGCCCGCGGTCACGGTCGCGAGCAGCCGGTGGGCGACATCAGCCGTGTGCACGGGCTGGGACCGGATGCCGGGGTCGTGCGGGATGACGGGCAGCCGCGCCGCCGCCCGGAGCGCCGCCTCGATGAACGGGAAGAAGTGCGTGACGCGCAGGATCGTCCAGCCGAGTCCCGCGGAACGGACGATCCGCTCGGCCTGCACCTTGATCCGGAAGTAGCCCCACGGCACCTCGTCGACGCCGACGATCGAGACGTAGACCAGGTGCCGGGCGTCGGCGGCGCGAGCCGCGGCGACGAGCCGCCGCGTGCCGTCCACGTCGACCTCCCGGGTGTAGCCGCGCCGGTAGGGCGCCGAGGCGAGGTGGAGCACGGTGTCGACGTCACGCACGGCCTCCTCCAGACCGTCCCCGGTGGCGAGGTCCGCGCGCACCCACGTCACCCCGGGCGGACCCGTCCTGGGTGAGCGGCTGAGTGCGCGCACGTCGAGGCCGGCTGCGAGCAGCACGGGCAGCACGTCACGGCCGAGGGTGCCCGAGGCGCCGGTGACCAGGACTCTCATCGCTCCTCCCCCACCTGTCGGTACAGCAGCGGCTCGGGCACGACGTCCCGGTCGGCGAACGCCCGGAGCACGAAGCCGCGGAAGCTCGGCTTGAGGACCAGCGACGGCATGACGTCACGGACGCGGTCCCACCGGCAGTGGTTGACGACGGCGTAGGGCACGTCGGTGAGCGGCTCCAGGACGGTGGAGTTGTCCAGGCCGGTCTCCCGTTCGAACCAGCCGGCGGTGTGCTCCCAGACGGCGAGGTTGGTGGCGACGTCGGGGGCCGAGAAGTAGTTGAACAGGAAGACCCCCGGGCGCTCGTGGTCGACGGGGGCGATCCGACGGGCGTTGCTGCCCGCGAAGGACAGCACGCCGTGCCCCTGCGAGCGGAGGAGTCGGGTGAGGACGGCCATGGCGCTGCCGTCCGTGAGATGCTCGGCCTCGACTGGGGACGTGGTCTCCACGAGCATGACGACGTCGTAGCGGGCGGGGCTGCCGCCGGCTCGGCTGCGGCCCGGACCACCGGGAGGACGGACGAGCGCGGTGAAGACGTCGGCGCGCCGGACGCGGTCGTCCCGGCGCAGCACGCGTGCGGTGGTGCGGAGCTGGTCCACCAGGGCCCGACGGCGGCGGCTGGGCAGGGCGAGCGGCAGCCGCCACGTCCCGGTGTCCGCGGCGAGCAGGACGAAGCCGTGGGACGAGGGCGCCACGAGGGTGGCGCGCGCCCACCGCCCGGGACGTGGTGCGGCTTCGGCGGGTGAGTCCGACGTCGTCGGTCGGGAGGTCATGGCGCTCCTTGCTCGTCGTGGGGGATGCGGGTACGGCGGTGCAGGACGAGGGCCGAGCCGAGCAGCACGGCGAGGAGGCTGAGCGTCCAGGGGTCGCTCCACCGCCCGCCGAGGTCACGGTCGACGATGTGCGAGACGGCGTGGGCGAGTGCCCCCGCGGTCGCACCGAGCAGGGCGACCGAGAGGGCGTCGTGCCACACGAGCGCCCCGACCAGAGCGACGCCCACGCCGAGCTGGAACGCCCCGACGTCGTGGAAGAGGTGCAGGTTGAACGGGTCGAACATGGCGACGTGCTCGTGGAAGGACTGGGGCCACAGGAAGGCCCACACGCCGGGCACGAGGAACGCCGCCGCACCGAGCACGACCACTGCCGTGGTGATCCTGCGGGTCATCGCCGTCCTCCCAGCGGGGCGCCACGCTCGCCCGGTGCGGGCGGGGCCCCCGGGCCCGGGCGGTCGTCCGAGGTGGCGGCGATGACGTCGAGGAGCAGCCGGTAGGCGTCGTCCACGCCGCTGCGGTCACGGGTGATGAGCAGGTCGAAGAGGAGGCCACGCACGGTCGCCAGGCCGAGCCGGGCCTGGGTGCGCGCCCGCCCGGGATCCATGCCGCCCGCCACCAGCGTGTCGGTGAGGATCTCGAGCCACGGCTCCACCAGGCTGCCCACGAGCCGCTCGGCGTGGGGCCGGCCCTGCATGGCGTGGGCCGAGAGCTCGAAGAACAGCGGTCCGTACCTCAGCGTGGGGCCGACGACCCGCTCCCAGAACTGCTCCGCCACGTGCCTACCGGGGGCGGCGTCGTCGTCGTCGGCCACGACGGCGAAGGCCTCCCGCTGCAGCTGCTCGACCGCGGCCACGACCTCGGCGAGCAGCCCCTCACGGGAGCCGAAGTGGTAGATGAGCATCCGGTGGCTGGTGCCGATCGCGGTGGCGATGCCCCGCAGGCTCTGACTGTCCACGCTGTGCTCGGCAAGGTGCTCGATGACCGCGTCGAGCAGCTGCTGACGTCCGGTCGGTCTCTCGGTCACGGTCATGGACCACATGGTACACCCGTGTGTACCATGTGGAACACGCGGGCGACTGTCTCGGACGAGGAGGTCGGTGGTCATGGACACCGAAGCGATGACGACGACGGAGGTCGAGGCGCCGGTCGGCGAGGTCTGGGCGGTGCTGACCGCCCCGGACCGGTGGCCGACGTGGACCGCCTCGATGGACGAGGTCGAGCTGCTCGACGGCCGGTTCGGCCCCGGCGCGCGGGTGCGTGTCGTCCAGCCGCGGCTGCGGCCGGCGGTGTGGACGGTCACCGACTACGACGAGGGCTCGCGCTTCACCTGGACGTCCACGTCACCGGGCGTGACGACCACCGGCGAACACGTCCTCGTCCCGGTCGGCCCCGACCGCACCGAGCTGCGACTCCGGCTGCGGCACGAGGGCCCCCTCGCCTGGCTCGCCCACCTCCTCTTCGGCTCCCGGACCCGCCGGTACGTCGCCCTGGAGGCGGACGGCCTCAAGCGGGCCGCCGAGCAGCGCGCCCGCGCGGGTGCGGGTCCGGACGGGCAGTGACCCGGGACCCGGCCGACCGTCCTCAGCGACGGACGTGGACCGACAGGCCTGTCTCCCCGGGCACGACGTGCGGCTGCAGCTCCCACTGGTCGGTGTAGTCCCCGGTGAACTGCTCGCGGTACGGGATCGGCTGCTCGGCGAAGAGCGACTCGAGACGGGACGTGAGCGAGGCGCGGGCGGCGAGGTAGCCGTCGGCGTCGGTGAAGTCCGCGCTCGGCAGCGCCCAGGGCCGCAGCACGTCCATGCCCGTGTAGGCGAAGGTGCCGTGGAGCAGCCCGAAGAGCAGCTCGGTGAGCTCCCCACCCTTGCCGCGCGGACCGATCGACGCCGCCCGGTCCCCCAGCGTGAGGACCGCGAGCGCGCGGGTGCCACGGAAGGGCCCCTGCTCGAAGCGCAGCCGCCTCCCGGTGACCGGGTCCTTGCCGAAGGCGAAGCCGCTGACGAGCACCCGGTCGAACCAGCCCTTGAGGATGGCCGGCATCCCGTACCACCACAGCGGGAACTGGACGACGACGACGTCGGCCCGGGCGAGCTTGGCCTGCTCGCCGGCGACGTCGTCGGGGACCGCGTCCTCGAGCACCGCGCGTCGGCCGTGGCGGGTGACGTCGACCCGGCCGGTGATCCCGCGACGGTCGAGGTTGTCGGGCCGGACGACCGGGTCCCAGTCCATGGCGTAGAGGTCGGACTCGACCACCTCGTGGCCGGACCCGCGCAGCGCGGTGATCCCGTCGCGGCGCAGGCTCCCGCTCAGGGAGGCGGGTTCGGGATGGGCGCTGACCCAGAGCACCGTCCGTGTCCGTTCCATCTCGCCAGTCTGAGGCCTTAGGGGCACACTGAACAGTACGGACATTTCTGTCCCTGGAAGGAGGTGAACGGTGTGCGACTCCCCGTGCAGCGCGCCATCGAGGTGTGCCCCGTCGAGGTGGCCGTCTCCGTGCTCGGCGGGACCTGGAAGCTCACGCTGGTCAAGCACCTCGGCGAGGGTGAGCGGCGCTTCGGCGAGCTCGGTCGGCTCGTGCCGCTGGCCAACCGCAAGACCCTCACCCGCCAGCTGAGAGAGCTCGAGGAGGACGGCATCGTCACGCGCACGGTCCACGCCCAGGTGCCGCCCAGGGTCGAGTACGCGCTGACGGAGCTCGGCCGGAGTCTCGCCCCGGTCGTCGCCGCGATGGACGCGTGGGGGGAGCACTTCCAGCGGGCGACCGCCGGTCGGTCGCCGTCGTCGACCGCGTCCTCGACGGGGACGGGCTCGATCGCGTAGATACTCTCCCCCGGCGTGGGGGCGGCCGTGACTACGCGGCGTCGCGGACGGCGGCGGCGAAGTTCCCGGCGATGGTCCGGCCGACGCGGGCGACGTCGTCGTCGTGCTCGGCGCGGACGGCCGCCTCGACGGACGGCATGCCACGCGACCCGTTGCCCTCGGCCCAGCGCTCGACCACGGCCGGTGAGGCCTCGGGGTGGAACTGGACACCGACGGCCGAGCCGACGCGGAGCGCCTGGACCGGGTACCGCGCGGAGCCGGCGAGGTGCACCGCGTCCGGCGGGAGGCGCGTGACGCCGTCGGTGTGCATGGCGTACTGGTAGCTCGACGTGCTGCCGCCCGCGACGCCCCCGAGCACCGGGTCGGCGGCGGCCGCGGGGTTCCAGGTGACGTCCACCAGCCCCGCCTCACGGTCCTCCGGCGTCCCGACCGTGACCTCCCCGCCGGTGGCCACCGCGAGCAGCTGGTGGCCGAGGCAGATGCCGAGCACCGGGACGTCCGCCGCGACCGAGTCCGCGATGAGCCGCCGCGTGGCCGGGAGCCAGGGTGCGACGTCGTCGGCGTAGGCGTTCATCCGGCCGCCGAGGACGAGCAGTCCCTCGCCCGCAGCAGCCGGGAGCACCTCGCCGGCGAAGGCGCGCACGGTGCGGACCTCGACGTCGCTCAGCCAGCCGGCGAAGCGGTTGAGCGGCGCCCCGGCGAAGTTCTGGACCACGGTCACGCGCGGCCGCGTGGAAGGCACCCCACCACCCTACGACCGGCCCCGGGCGGGCGCACCGCCGCTCCCGGGGCCGAGCCCGCCGAGCTCAGTCCGCGGTCCCGCCGGACAGGTCCGCGTACATCGCGGCGGCATCCTGGGCGCTCAGACCGTCGTGGACGACGGCGCGCACCGCCTGGATCATCGCCTCCGGGCGCTGCCGCTGGAAGATGTTGCGCCCCATGTCCACGCCGGAGGCGCCCTGGTCGATCGCCCGGCGCGCCATCGTCAGCGCCTCGAGGACCGGCAGTTTCTTGCCCCCGGCCATGATCACCGGCACCGGGCACGCCGCCGTCACCTGCTCGAAGTCCTCCTCGCAGAAGTACGTCTTGACCATCTGCGCGCCGAGCTCGGCGATGATGCGCGTGGCCAGACCGAGGTAGCGGGCGTCGCGGGTGAGCTCACGGCCCACCGCCGTCACCCCGAGGACCGGCATGCCGCAGGCGAGCCCCTGGTCGACGAGCCGGGTCATGTTGTGCACGGACTGGGTCTCGTGCTCCCCGCCGATGAACACCTGGACGGCGACGGCCGCGGCGTCGATGCGCACGGCGTCGGTCATGTCCATGGCGATGCGCTCGTCGGAGAGGTCCTTGAGGATCGAGGGACCGCCCGACGCCCGCAGGACGAGCGCGTTGTCCGACGCCGCCGGCACCACCGAGCGGAAGATCCCGCGGGTGCCCATGAGGGCGTCGGCGTACGGCGCGAGCGGCACGATGCCGAGGTCGACGCGCTCGAGCCCACGCGTCGGCCCCTGGAAGTAGCCGTGGTCGAACGCGAGCATGACGGTGCGTCCGTCGGCCGGGTCGAAGATGCGGGCGAGGCGGTGCTGCATGCCGAAGTCGAGCTGTCCGGCGCCCTTGACGTGGAAGCCGCGCGACTCCTGGGGCCGGTCGAGGCCGTAGTCCTTGGCGTCGGCGTTGCCTTCGAGGTCAGCCATGGGGTGTCTCCTTGGGGATCGACGGCACCGGCTCACCGGGCGTCCAGGGGATGGTGACGGTGTCGCCAGGACTTGCCGGCGACTTGATGAACACGCACCGGAAGGGTGCGTCGGAGTCGTTGACCAGGTAGTGCATCTCCCCCGGGCTGCACCGGAAGGCGGTGTCGGGCGTCATGTCGTGGCGCTCGGCCGCGTCGACCCACAGGGTGGCGCGCCCCTCGAGCACGACGAAGGACTCGTCGCAGTGCCGGTGGAGGTGGTTGGGCATGGAGTCACCGGGGCGCATGAGCAGCACACCGATGTCCGAGGTCGGCCCCTGGATGAGGTAGGCCGGCCCCCAGTCCCCGTGCCGGTACTCCGGCTCCCCCAGTGAGGCGACGTCCATGGCGGTTCCTCTCTCAGATCACGCGCTCGTTGCCGCCGTCCACGGGCACCTGGGCGCCGGTGGTGCAGGCGAAGGTCTGGTCCGCCATCGCCCGGACGAGGCGTCCGACGGCTGTGCTCGTCACCTCGGTGCCGAGGAGGTTGCGGCGCTTGTACTCCTCGACCGACAGCCCGTAGTGGGCGGCCCGGGTGGCGAGCAGCTCGGCGGTCCACAGGCCGGTGTCGAAGACGGCGTCCGGGTGGACGAGGTTGACCCGGATGCCGTCCTCCGCCCACTCCAGGGCGGCCACCCGCGCGAGCTGGGTGAGCGCGGCCTTGGAGGCGGAGTACGCGGCGGCCCCCTTGCCGGGAGCGGCCACGTTCTTCGACGCGACGACGACGACGCGCCCCCCGTCAGGGGCGCAGGCCAGCAGGGGGTGGGCCCGGCTGAACAGCAGGGCGGCCGAGTCGACGTTGACGCCCATCGTCCGGCGCCACGTCTCGGCCTCGAGCTCGGCGAGCGGCTGGCTGCGCGGGAAGATGCCCGCCGCCACGACGAGCACGTCGAGGCCGCCGAGCTCCTCGACGGTCCGCTGCAGGGCCGCGGTGACCTGGTGCTCGTCGGTGACGTCGACGGTCAGGCCGAGCCAGTCGGGTC
Source organism: Georgenia sp. H159 (assembly GCF_035607575.1). Taxonomy (NCBI): domain Bacteria; kingdom Bacillati; phylum Actinomycetota; class Actinomycetes; order Allobogoriellales; family Allobogoriellaceae; genus Georgenia; species Georgenia sp. H159. Next base: position 276,799 of record NZ_JAYDZY010000007.1, read on the forward strand.
CCGTGAAGGTCGACGCGACGTCCGGGGAGAGGTCCCAGCCCACGACGGCGGCACCCGCCGCCAGCAGCTCCGCGGCACACGCGCGGCCGATCCCCGACGCCGCTCCGGTGACGACGGCCACCCGTCCCTCCAGCGGTGGCCGGGGACCCGCGCGGCGCAGCTTCTCCTGCTGGAGCGACCAGTACTCGAGGTCGAAGATGTGGCCCTCGTCAGGTGCCCGGTAGCCGCCCAGTCGCTCGGCCTGCTCGATCGTCGTCATCGTGTGCCGGTAGACGTCGGCGGCGGCACGGGCCTCGGACGCGGTGCGGCCGGCGGTGAGCATGCCCAGGGCGTCGTCGAGGACGACGCGCGGAGCAGGGTCGAGCAGGGTGATCGGCTCACCACGGCGGTGCTCGTTCCGGGCGACGTACTCCCCGTACTCGGCCGCGTAGCCGTCGACGTCGGTCCCCACGAGGGGCACCCGCTTGGTCCACAGCACGTGGTCCGGTGTCAGCGGCCCCTGCTGGGTCGCCGCCCGGAGACCGCCGTCGGTGAGGAAGCGGCGGACCTGGGCGTCGTCGTGGTGCCGCACGACCATCGGGAACCCGGCCACCCGGCTGAGCTCGGCCCGGAGACGGGCGAGCTCGGTGGCCGACGAGGGTGCCGTGGTCCCGGCAGCGCCGCGCGGGTCGTCGAGCCGGGCCGCGCCGGCTGCGGCGACGCGCTCCTCGGCGAGTGCCACGAGCTCGTGGTGGCGCGCGAGCGCCTCACCGGAGCTGTCACCGACCGTGAACAGTCCGTGCCGCAGGACGACGAGGCCCCGCGTCCCCGCATGTGACTCCTCGTCCCACGCGCGGGCACAGGCGGCGGCGAGGTCCGGGCCGGGCATCGCGTAGGGCACGACGACGACGAGGTCGCCGTAGAGCTCGCGGACGATCCGCTCACCGTCGTCGGTGTTCGTCAGCGCGAGGAGGACGTCGGCGTGGGAGTGGAAGACCGCGTCGTGCGGGAGCAGGGCGTGGACGAACGTCTCGACGGACGGGTCGGGGCCCTCCGCGTCCAGTCGGGCGCACCGCAGCTCGTTGCGCATCTGCCGGTCGGTGAGCCGGGTGGGCGGGAGCAGCTCGCGCAGCCGGTCGAGGCGCAGCGGCGTGAACCCGGAGCGGTCGATGGTGGCGAGGTCGTGCCCGCTGCCCTTCATGAGGAGCACCGGCACGCTACGGCCCGTGACGTCGGGCCAGGCGACCTTGAGCGAGGTGTTCCCGCCTCCGTGCAGGACGAGGCCCGCGTCCACTCCCAGCTCACGCGATCCCGCGACGAGCTCGTCGAGCGCGTCGAGCACGGCGTCCGGTACCACGGTCGTCCCCATCCCCACCTCCTCGGGCGAATGTCGTTTGACAACCTAGCACCCGGCCCGCGGCGTTCCAAGCGAATCAACCCGCAAAAGCCGTTGACACGGGCATCGCCTGCGGTACGTTGTCCGACAACCAAGGGAGGTTCCATCGTGACGTCGTCGACCCAGCGCCTGCCCGACCTCAGTGGCACCGTCGCCCTCGTCACCGGAGCAGGGGGTGGGATCGGTTCCGGCATCGCACGGCAGTTCGCGGCCGCCGGCGCGGCCGTCGTCCTGCACTACCTCAGCTCCGCCGACGAGGCCGCCGCGCTGTCCGAGGAGCTCAACGCGGCAGGCGGGCGCACCGTCACCGCACAGGCCGACGTCACCGATCCCGAGCAGTGCCGCGCCCTCGTGCGGACCGCCGTCGACCACTTCGGACGGCTGGACGCCCTCGTCAACAACTCCGGCGTGCAGCCCAACGAGCCGCTCGCGGACATGTGCGTCGAGCAGTGGCGCTTCGTGGTGGACACGAACGTCACCGGGACCTTCCTGGCCACCCAGGCCGCCGTCGAGGTCATGCGGGACGGTGGCGGCGGGTCGGTCACGCACATCGCCTCGATCGAGGGCTCGCAGCCCGCGTACGACCACGCCCACTACTGCGCGTCGAAGGCCGCGGTCATCATGCACGCCCGCACGGCGGCGATCGAGTACGGCCCGCTCGGCGTGCGGGTCAACACCGTGTCCCCCGGCCTCATCCACCGGGACGGCCTGGAGGACGCGTGGCCCGACGGTGTGGGGCGCTGGCTCGAGGCCGCGCCGCTGGGCCGCCTCGGCCGCAGCTCCGACGTCGGCGACGCGTGCGTGTTCCTCGCCTCCACCATGGCGGCCTTCATCACCGGCCAGGACCTGCGGGTGGACGGCGGCATGCTCGCACGTCCCACGTGGTGAGCGGTGCGGTGTCGAGCACGGAGGGAGCAGCAGTGAGCGGACGCGTGCAGGACAGGGTGGTCGTGGTCACCGGCGCGGCCGGTGGCATCGGTGAGGGGGTGACCCGCGCGCTCCTGGACGAGGGGGCGCTCGTCGCGCTGTGGGACCTGTCCCGGGAGCGCACCCAGCAGGTCGCCGACCGTCTCGACCCGGAGGGCTCACGCGTGCTCGCGCTGGCCGCCGACGTCACCGACGCCGCGGCAGTGGCCGCTGCGGTCGAGGCCACGACCGCCCGCTTCGGGCGGCTCGACGGGCTGGTCAACAACGCGGGCGTCATCACGATGGCGACCTCCTGGGAGGAGGACGCCGACCACTGGCGCCGGCACCTCGAGGTCAACGTCGTCGGGACCTTCGTGTGCTCGCGGGCGGTGGCCGAGGTCTTCCGCGACGCGGGCGGTGGCGCCGTCGTCAACGTGTCCTCCAACTGCGGTAAGGCGGGGTACCGCAACATGGCCGCCTACAACGCGAGCAAGTCGGCCGTCATCGGGCTGACCCGCTCGCTCGCCATGGAGTGGGCGGACGCCGGGATCAACGTCAACGCGGTCTGCCCCGGCGCCGTGGACACCCCCATGCTCGGGGAGGTCGCCCGGTGGCTCTCCCCACGCATCGACCTGCCGGCCGACGAGATCCTCGCCGGGATGGGCGTGGAGCAGCTCGGCGGGCGGCGGATCGACCCCGTCGAGGTCGGGCGCGTCATAGCCTTCCTGCTGAGCGAGGACGCCGCGATCATCCGGGGCCAGTCGATCAGCGTGGACGGCGGCGACACGCCGTACTGACCGCGACAACGGGAGGTGGCAGTGGCCGAGACCAGGATCGTCGGTGGCACGGTCGTGACGATGGACGACGCGCGCACGGTGCACGTGGACGGTGAGGTCGCCTGCGACGGCGCCGGCACCATCACCTACGTCGGTCCCCGTCGCGGACCGGGCGGGGACCTGGACGTGTCGGGCGACGTCGTCATCCCGGGCCTGGTCAACGCCCACGCGCACTCCGCCATGACCCCGCTGCGCGGCTACTCCGACTCCAAGGCCCTCAGCGCCTGGCTCCAGGACATGCGCCGCTTCGAGGTCCGGCTGACCACCGCCGACCTCACGTGGGGCCTGCGGCTCGCGCTCGTGGAGATGCTGCGGTCCGGGACGACGACGTTCGCCGACATGTTCCGCTGGGACGCGGGCCTGCTCGGAGAGGTCGTCGGCGCCGGGATGCGGGTGCTCGCCGCACCGGCCCTCTTCACGGCCGACGCCGTGCCCTTCCCCGCCGCCAGCGCGGAGGACGGGCGCGGCGCCCTCGACCTCACCGAGCGGCTGGCCGCCGAGTTCGCCGGCGACCGCCACGTTCGCATCACCTTCGGCCCGCACGCGCCCTACACCTGCCCGCCCGAGCTCATCCGGGAGGTCGCGCGCCGGGCCGCCGGCGCCGGGACCGGCGTGCAGATCCACCTCTCGGAGGACGCCGCGGAGCTCGAGCGCAGCCTCGCCACGACGGGACGGACGCCGATCGGGCACGTGGCCTCACTCGGCCTCCTCGACGTGCCGGTGCTCGCCGCCCACGCGGTCACCGCCACCCCCGAGGACATCGACCTGCTCGTGGCAGCCGGGGCCTCCGTCGCGCACAACCCGGTGTCGAACCTCAAGCTCGGCTCCGGGGTCGCGCCCGTCCCCGAGATGCTCGCCGCGGGGCTCACCGTGGGCCTGGGCACCGACGGCGTGGCGAGCAACAACACCCTCGACATGTTCGAGGAGATCAAGACCGCGACGATCGTCCAGCGCGGGCACCGCGGGCAGGTCGACGCACTCGCCGCGGCCGACGTCCTGGCCATGGCGACCCGGGACGGAGCCCGCGCCGCCGGTTTCCCCGAGACCGGGCAGCTGGCGCCAGGATCGTGGGCCGACCTCGTCGTCGTGCGCACCGACACCCCGCGCGGCACCCCGCTGCACGACGTCGAGTCCTTCCTCGCCTTCTCCGCCCAGGGCCAGGACGTGCGCCACGTCGTCGTCGGCGGCCGGTTGCTGGTCCACGACGGCCGGGTGACGGTGCTCGACGAGGCCGAGGTCCGTGCCGAGGTCAACCGCACCGCCACCCGCATCCGCCAGGAGCTTGCCGGGAGCGCCGATGGGTGAGCTCATCGGCGTCATCGGCGGGTCCGGTCTCTACGAGCTGCTGGACCACCCGCGGGAGGAACGGGTCGAGACGCCGTACGGCCCCCCGAGCAGCAGCGTGTCGCTCGGGCGCACCGAGGGCGGCACGGACGTCGCGTTCCTCACCCGCCACGGGCGTGAGCACGAGCTGGCGCCGCACACCATCAACTACCGCGCGAACCTCTGGGCCCTGCACCGGCTCGGTGCGCGCACGGTCCTCACGTCCTCGGCGGTGGGCAGTCTTCGCCCGGAGATGAGGCCCGGCGAGTTCGTCCTGTGCGACCAGTTCGTGGACCGCACCTGGGGGCGCGCCGACACCTTCCACGACGGCCCGGACGTCGTGCACGTCTCGGTCGCCGACCCGTACTGCCCACACCTGCGCCAGGTCGCCCGCTCCGTGCTCGACGGGCTGGGCGAGCGCTACCACCCCACCGGTACGGCCGTGGTCATCCAGGGCCCACGCTTCTCCACCCGCGCCGAGTCACGGTGGTTCCAGCAGATGGGCTGGCACGTGCTGAGCATGACCCAGCACCCCGAGACCGCCCTGGCGCGTGAGCTCGCCATGTGCTGCGTCAACCTCTCCTTCGTCTCCGACCACGACGCCGGCGTGCAGGCCGACGACGACCCCGTGACCGGTGGCCAGGTGTGGCGGCGGATGGCGCAGAACCAGGTCCGCATCCGCACCGCGCTCACCGCCCTCCTCGACGCGATCCCCGCCGAGCGCACCTGTCCGTGCCGCCAGGCACTCGACGACGTCTGAGAAGGAGACCCGATGACCACGCCCGTCCCACCCGTCCGCCTCGGCCCCGACGACACGCTCACCCTGACCCGGGTGCCCGTGCGTGACCTGGCGCGCCGGGTCCTCGTCGTCGGCGACCCGGAACGGGCGCGCAAGGTCGCGGCCGAGCTGCTCGACGACGCGCGCCAGGTCGGGCAGAACCGCGAGTACCTCACCTTCACCGGGACCTACCGCGGCACCGAGGTCAGCGTCATGTCCCACGGCGTCGGGGCGGCCGGCGCAGCGGTCGCGTTCGAGGAGCTCTGCCGGGGTGGGGCGCAGCGCATCATCCGTTCCGGCACCGCGGGTGGGATGCAGCCAGGGGTGCGTGACGGTGCGGTCGTCGTCGCCACCGGCGCGGTGCGGCGGGACGGCCTCTCCGTCCAGCTGGTCCCACCGGAGTTCCCCGCGGTCGCGGACGCCGAGCTCGCGCTCGCGCTGTGGGAGGCCGCGGGGCGCACCGGACTCGAGCGGCACCGGGGCGTCGTGTTGACCTCCGACGCCTTCTACCCCCACCCCGTGCTGGGCTCCGACCACCGGCTGTGGCAGCAGGCGGGCTGTGTCGCGGTGGAGATGGAGGTCGCCGCGCTCCTGGTCACGGCCGCGCTGCACGCCGTGCCGGCGGGGGCGGTGCTCGCCGTCGACGGCAACCCGCTGGCGCAGGAGGACGAGGGCATGTCCGACTACCAGCCCTTCCGCGAGATCGTGCACCGGGCCGTGGACGGCGCACTGCGCTGTGCGCTCGAGGCCCTGGTCGGCTGACGCCCCGGCGGCCGTCAGCCGCGCGTGAGGTCGGCGATCCGGTCCGCGGCCGCGGGGTAGTCCGCCGTGAGCTCCTCCCGTCGGCCCAGCCGGAAGCGGTCCCAGTCGAACAGCGGGGTGACCTGCGTCCCGACGAGCGTCCACTCCCCGGCCGAGGACGCACCCATCCACGTCCCCGACGTCACGACGACCTGGGGACGCTGCCCCGCGCGCAGGTCGGCGCCGAGCACCGGCTCCGTCACGGACCCGTCGGGATGCAGCAGCAGCATCCGCAGCGGCGCCCCCGCGTACCAGTGCCAGACCTCGACGGCGTCGAGGGCGTGCATCGCGGAGAAGTCGTCCCCGGCCGTGAGGAAGTAGATCGGGCTCACCAGCTCGTCACGGTAGGTCTGGCGGTACATGCCGCCCTCCTCGGGCAGCGGCTCGAGCCCGAGGATCTCGACGACCTCCCGGGCGGTCAGGTCGGACATGGCACTCCTTCCACGTCAGGTGGCGACCCTGGTGCGCACCCGGGCGAACTGCTTGCGGGCGAACAGCAGGGCGACGAGCGTGACGACGTACGGCGCGGCCTCGGTGATCTGGGAGGGCAGGCCCTGGCCCTGGAGGCGGAAGCCGATCGCCTCGGCGAAGCCGAACAGCAGCGCCGCGGCGAGCACCCCGACCGGGTGCGCCCGGGCGAGCATGACGGCCACGACGGCGATCCAGCCGCGCCCCGCGGTCATGTTCTCGGCGAACTGGACGACGTTGCCCAGGGAGAGCTGGGCACCGCCGAGGCCGCACAGCGCGCCGGAGACGAGCACCGCCCCGACCTGGTAGCGGGCGGGCTGGACACCGAGGCTGGAGGCGGCCAGCGGCCGCTCCCCGACGCCCCGCAGCCGTAGGCCCAGCGGCGTGCGGAAGAGCACCACCTGGACGACCGGGACGAGGACCAGCGCGAGGTAGCCCACGAGCGTGAGCCGGAACAGCGCGGGACCGATCCACGGGAGGTCGCTGAGGAGTGGGACGGGGAGGCGCTGCAGCCCCACGATCCCGGGATCCTGGAACACCCCGCGCACCCCCCACAGGGCGGTGATGAGAAAGCTCGTGAGCCCGACGACGAGGAGGTTGAGCGCGATGGCGAGCACGATCGGGTCACCCTTGCGGGTGACCGCGCCGTAGGCGAGCACGGCCGCGACGAGGACGCCGGCCGCCACACCGCAGAGCACACCGACGTAGGCGTTGCCGGTGTAGAAGGAGCCAGCGACGGCCGCGAACGCACCGGCGAGCATGAGCCCCTCGAGCGCGATGTTGAAGACGCCGACCCGCTCGCAGATGAGGCCGGCCAGGGCGGCCAGCAGGATCGGCAGCAGGGCGCGCAGGACCGAGGCGAGCAGCGCGCCGTCCACGAGGTCACCGAGGACCATCACACCCTCCCCGGGTCGTCGGTGGCTGAGCGGACGGCGGCCGTCCGGCGCCGTCGCCAGGTGATCTGGAGCCGGACGGCGAAGAGCACGATGACGACGGCGAGGATGACCTGGGAGATCTGCGCCGAGACGCCGGCCTCACGCTGCATGGCCTCACCGCCCACGACGATCGCGGCGAAGAACGCGCCCGCCACGGCCACCCCGACGGGCCGGCTCGCGGCCAGCAGGGCGACCAGCAGGCCGGTCCACGCGTAGTTCGTCTGGACGAGCGCACCGTCGATCAGCCTGATCTGGCTGCCCAGGACGAGCATCACCCCGACGAGACCCGCGATGCCGCCGCTGGCGAACATGGTGACGACGGTGAGCCGGTCGGTGCGGACGCCGGCGTAGCGGGCGAAGCCGGCGTTGAGCCCGGTGAGGCCGGCCTCGAAGCCCGCCGGCGTGCGGCGGTTGACCAGTGCCACCCCGACGACGAGCGCGACGATGACGACGAGGCTCCAGTCGAGCCGGCTGGTCAGCCGGACGAGGACCGAGTCGCCGAGGGTCGAGGACAGCCACTGGCCCAGCCCGGAGTCGCCGGAGACGAGCGCCGGCAGCCGGGTGCCGGGCGGCACCGGCTCGGTGGCCACCATGCTCGAGTCCCTCTCCTTGAGCGGGAAACGCACGAGGTAGGAGCTGAGGTAGCGGGCCGGGTAGCTCAGCAGCAGGCTGCTGATGAGGATCGGCACGCCCAGGCTCGTCTGGAGGAGTGCGGCCAGCACACCCCACAGCCCGCCGGCGACGACGGCGGCCACGAGGGCGAGCACCATGACGAGGGCGCCGGGGCCGGGGACGAAGAGCGCGACGACCGTCCCGGCGAGGCCGCCGAGCACGAGCTGTCCTTCCCCGCCGAGGTTGAACACCCCGGCGCGGAACGCGACGGACAGGGCGAGCGCCATCCCGACGAGCGGCACCGCCCGCTCGAAGGTGTTGACCAGCCCGGGGCCCGTGAGCGAGCCGCGCACCATCACCCGGTAGGCCGCGACCGGGTCGGCCCCTGCCACGGCGAGGATCCCGGCACCGATGACGAGGGCGACGACGACCGAGACGACGACCGGGCCCGTGGCGGCCGAGCCGAGCGCCGCGCCCGCCCGCCGGAACCGTCCGCCCGACACCTCCGGGGAGCTCCCCGGCTGCGGGGTGAGGACCGGAGCCGTGTCAACGCCCATCGCTGTGCCCCGTCCGCTCGGGAGCCCCCGCGGCTGCGGCCGTGGGGTCGGTGCCGCCACCGGCCATGAGCAGACCGAGCTGGGCCTCGGTGGCGGTCGCGGCGTCGAGCTCGGCGACCACGCGGCCCTCGAACATCACGAGGATCCGCCCGGAGAGGGTGAGGATCTCGGACAGCTCGGCGGAGATGAGCAGCACCGCTCCACCCCTGTCGCGGTACTGCGCGATCTGGCCGTGCATGAACTGGATCGCGCCGATGTCCACGCCGCGTGTCGGCTGCTCCGCGATGAGCAGCGGCGAGCCGTGGTCGAGCTCCCGGGCGACGACGATCTTCTGCAGGTTGCCGCCGGACAGGGTGCCCACGAGGGTGTCCGGTCCGGACACCTTGATCTGGAAGTTCGTGATGAGCCGGCGGGCCCGCTCCACCATGCGCCCACGTTGCAGCAGACCGCGCCGGACGAGCGGAGGGCGGCGGTGGTGGCCGAGGGAGAGGTTGTCGGTCGTGTCCGCCGCCGGCGCCGTGCCGACGTCGTGCCGGTCCTCCGGGATGTAGGCCAGGCCGGCCGAGCGCCGGACGGCCACCGGGGCCGCGGTGACGTCGGCGCCCGAGATCCGGATCGAGCCCGCGGTGACGGGTCGCAGCCCGGCGACCACCTCGGCGAGCTCCGCCTGGCCGTTCCCCGCGACACCGGCGATCCCGACGACCTCGCCGGCGCGCACCGTGAGGCTGACGTCGTCGAGGGCCACGCGGCCGTCGGCGCCCTCGGCGTGCAGCCCCTCGCACTCGAGCACCGGCGCACCGGGCTCCCGGGCGGGCGGCCACACCTGCAGCTCCACGTCCCGGCCGGTCATGTGGCGGGCGATCTCGGCGGCGTCGGTCTCCCCGGTGGTGAGCGTGGCCACCGCCCGCCCGTCACGCAGGACGGTCACCCGGTCGGAGATCGCCAGGACCTCCTTGAGCTTGTGGGTGATGAAGATGATCGTGCGGCCGTCGTCGGCCAGGGCGCGCAGCACCCCGAAGAGCTTGTCCGCCTCCTGCGGGGTGAGCACCGCCGTCGGCTCGTCGAGGATGAGCACCTGCGCGTCCCGGTACAGCGCCTTGACGATCTCCACCCGCTGCAGGACACCCACCGGCACCTGGTCCACCCGTGCCGCCGGGTCGACGGCGAGTCCGTAGCGGTCGGCGATCTCGGCGACACGCCGGTTGGCCGCCTGCCGGTCGAGGAGGCCGCGCCGGGTGACCTCGGCCCGGTAGACGACGTTCTCCGCGACCGTGAGGGACGGGAACAGCTTGAACGCCTGGAACACCATTCCCAGACCCGCGTCGATGGCGTCGATCGGGGAGCCGAACTCACGCCGCTCACCGCGCAACCAGATCTCGCCCTCGTCGGGCCGGTGCAGGCCGTAGAGGATGGACATGAGCGTCGACTTCCCCGCCCCGTTCTCGCCCATGAGCGCATGGATCTCGCCCTTGGCGACCGTGAGGTCGATCCGGTCGTTGGCCAGCACGCCGGGGAAGCGCTTGGTGATGCCCCGCAGCTCCAGCTCAGCCACGGCGCCACCCGCCGGGCCGGCTCACGGGGCGGCCGGGTCGGGCACCTCGATGGTGCCGTCGATGATGCCCTGCTTGGCCTCCTCGACTGCCGCGAGGACCTCGGGATGGTCCATGACGATGCACTCGGACTCGTCCGCGCCCTCCATGAGGCTGGTGAGGTCCATCCCGCCCTCGGCCAGGCCGTAGGAGCGGACCGGCTCGGCGGTCCCGTCGAGGATGTCACCGATGCCGGAGACCACGAGCACGTCGACGGCCTTCATCGTGTTGTCCACGCCGTGGCCCGGCGCCATCGGACACTGGTTCACGTCGACGCCGTAGGCGTAGAAGTCCTGCTCGGCGGCGGCCTCGAAGATCCCGCCGTTGCTGCCGGCACCGACGGCGAAGACGTGGTCCACGCCGGTGGCCGCCATCGCCAGCGCCTGCTCCTTGGCGCGCGCCGGGTCGGCGAACGGGTTGCTGCCGCCGATGGCGAGCTGGCTGTCGGTGATCGAGGGGTCCACGCTCTGCGCACCGAGCGCGAAGGAGTCGGTGTAGCGGTGGAGGAACGGGATGTCGACCGCCATCACCGACCCGACCTTGCCGGTCTCGCTGAGCATGCCTGCCTCGAGGCCCACGAGGTACGAGGCCTCCTGCTCACGGAAGACCGCGCAGTGCAGGTTCTCCGGGGCGTCCGCCGGGCAGGCGTCGATGAGCAGGAACTTCTGCTCCGGGTTCTGTTCGGCGTACTCCTTGGCGAGGTCCTCGAAGTCGAAGGTGATGAGCACGATGACGTCGGGCTGCTCGGCGATCGCCGCCTCGAGGTTGGAGCGCCGGCTCTGGTCGTCGGTGCTCTCGTAGGTCTTCGCCGTCCCGTCGTACTCCTCGGCGGCGGCGTCGATGCCGATCTTGCCGAGCTCGAGGAACTGGTTGATCCCGATCGGGGTGTTCGTGATGTAGACGAAGCTCGGGCCCTCACCGCCGCCGGTGCCGTTCCCGGCGTCCGGTTCGTCCGTCCCTCCCCCACCGCACGCGGTCAGACCCAGGGCGAGCCCCAGAGCCGTGGCCCTCAGGCCCCACTTCCTTGTCGCCACTGTGTACTCCTCCGCTGTGGGCGGCCCAGGAGGGACCGCGGGGTGTGCGCTTCGGGAGCGGTGCGTCCGACCTCGACCGCACCGTCGACTCGGCAGTTGACTGACAACCTCGACCAGTCGCGTGGACTGTAACGCTGCTCACAGCGGCAGGTCAACGGGTTCCGGCGCGGCACACCGCGGGGCGCAAGGAAAACTGCCCACCGCCGAACAGAAGGACAGCCGCGACGAGTCGGGTAGGGTACGCCCCACAGTTGTCTGACATCGGGGAGCCGAACGTGATCGACGTCGATCCACAACGACTGACCGCCATCGCCCACGGCATCCGCCGTCGCGTGCTGGAGCACACCCTGAAGAACAACGGCGGCTACATGAGCCAGGCGTGCTCCGCGGCCGAGCTCCTGGCCGCCTGCTACGGCGGGGCACTGGCGCTCGGTGACGTCGACGAGCCGTACGCGCCGCCCCCGTTCACCGCGGTCCCGCGACCGGGGCAGGCACCGCGGACCGGCGCCGTCGTCCACGGGGCCCCGTCCCCGGACGGCGACCGGCTCATCGTCTCGCCCGCCCACTACGCCCTCGTCGTCTACGCCGCCCTCATCGAGGTCGGCAGGCTCTCCCCGGACGCGCTCGACCAGTTCAACGCGGACGGCTCGACCGTCGAGATGATCGGCGCCGAGCACTCCCCCGGGTTCGAAACGACCACCGGGTCCCTCTCCCAGGCGCTCTCCCAGGCGGGCGGCATCGCGCTCGGCCGCCGGCTCAAGGGAGAGACGGGCCGCACCTGGGTGTTCATGAGCGACGGCGAGCTCCAGGAGGGGCAGACCTGGGAGGCGTTCGCGGCCCTCGCCTTCCACCGCCTGGACACCGTGCGGGTCGTCGTCGACGTCAACGCGGCCCAGTGCGACGGTCCGATGGACCGGGTGATGACCATCGAGCCGGTCGCCGAGCGGCTCCGCGCCTTCGGGGCGAGCGTCGACGCCGTCGACGGCCACGACCTGCCGGCCCTGCTCGCGGCGATGCGGCGCGAGACCGGCAAGCCGCACGTCGTCCTCGCCTACACCGACCCCGTGCGCGGGCTGCCGCTCCTGGAGGAGCGCCGTCCCGTCCTGCACTACCTGCGCTTCACGAGCGACGCGGAGCGGCAGGCCTACGCCGACGCCTACACCGAGCTCGCTGGGAGGACCAGCTGATGACCGAGATCGTGCGCCGCCCGCACCTGGAGAACTTCATCCGGTGGAGCGCGGACAAGCCCGAGGTGCTCGTCCTCACGGCCGACCTCACCAACTCCTGCGAGGTCGGCCCGTGGCGTGACGCCTACCCCGACCGCTACTTCTCGATGGGGATGGCGGAGCAGAACATGCTCGGCTTCGCGGCCGGGCTGGCCCGCGAAGGCTTCGAGCCGTGGCTGCACACCTTCGCCGTCTTCCTCTACCGCCGGCCGCTCGACCAGCTCCTCATGTCCGTGGCCTACCCGGCGCTCCCGGTCCGGCTCATCGGCTTCCTGCCCGGCGTCACCACCCCGGGCGGGGTCACCCACCAGGCGATCGAGGACGTCGCCGTCATGCGGGCCGTCCCGAACATGACGGTGCTGTCCACCGCGGACGCGACCGAGGTGGAGACCGTCCTCGACGTCGTCCACGCCGCCCCGGGGCCGGTGTACGTGCGGATGCTCCGCGGGGAGATGCCCCGGCTCTTCCCCAGGGACGAGCCCTTCGTCCTCGGCAAGGCACGCGACCTGAGCCCCGACGGCGGCCCGGCCGACGTCCTCGTGCTCACCGAGGGCATCTGCACCGAGGAGGCGCTGCGGGCGCTGCCGGTGGTGCGCGAGCGGGGCGTGCGGGTGCGCCACCTCCACGTCTCCACGCTCAAGCCCTTCGACGACCCGGTCGTCATCGAGGCCCTCGGCGGGCCGCACCAGCGCGTCATCACCATGGAGAACCACCTGCGCGTCGGTGGGCTCGGGTCGGCGGTCGCCGAGGTGCTCGCCGACCGGGGCGTCGGCGTCCCGCTCACCCGGCTCGGGCTGGACGACACCTACGCGCACGGGGCCTCGCAGCGCTACCTCCTCGCCGAGTACGGGATGGACGCCGCCGCGCTCGTCCGCGCGGTCGAGGAGGCGGTCGGGCGCGACCTCCACATCGCGGACGGCGACCTCGTCGACGTCCGGGTCACCGACGTGCACTCGACCGCGAAGGCGGAGGCCCTGTGAACGCGACCGACCGGCTCCACGTCCGCTACCGCGTCACCGGGCGGGACGCGGACGAGGTCGCCGAGGCGATCCGGGTGGAGCAGACGATCGAGTTCCCCGCCGACCTCGCCGCCCCGTGGATCCAGGAGGAGATCGTCGGCCGGGTCGAGGACCGCGACACCGACTCCGTCGTCGTCTCCTACGCCCCCGGCGTGCTCGCCGGAGGGCTGACCCAGCTGCTCAACGTGCTGTGGGGCAACGTCTCGATCTTCGAGGGGGTGCGCGTCGTGGACGTGCGGCTTCCCGACGACGACGTGCTCGGGCTGCGTGGACCGCGCTTCGGCGTCGCGGGGATGCGTGAGCTCCTCGCCGCACCGCGGCGCGCGCTGCTCGCCACCGCGCTCAAACCCATGGGGTCGAGCGCGGCCGAGCTCGCCGAGGTGGCCCGGACCCTCGCCGTCGCCGGCCTCGACATCATCAAGGACGACCACTCCCTCGGGGACCAGCCGTGGGCGCCGTGGCGCGAGCGCGTCGCACGCTGCGCCGAGGCCGTGCGGGAGGCGAACTCGCGCACGGGCGGGCGGGCGCTGTACATGCCCTCGCTCAACGTCCCCGCCCCGGAGGTCCAGGAGCGGGCGCACGAGGCCAAGGCGCTCGGTGCCGGGGCGCTGCTCGTGCTGCCCGGCATCAGCGGCTTCGACGCGATGCGCGCGCTCGCGGACGACGACGAGCTCGCGCTGCCCGTCATGAGCCACCCGTCGATGCTCGGCTCCCACATCGTCAGCGCCTCCCAGGGGATCGCCCACGGGCTGCTCCTCGGTCTGGTCAACCGGCTGGCGGGGGCGGACCTGTGCGTCTTCCCCAGCCACGGCGGGCGCTTCGCGTTCTCCCCGGAGCAGTGCGCCGAGATCCGGGACGAGTGCGCCGCGCCGCGCGGACGGCTCGCCCCCGCCCTTCCGGCGCCCGGCGGCGGGATGACGGTCGAGCGGCTTCCCGAGCTGCTCGACCTCTACGGGCGGGACGTCGCGCTCCTCGTCGGCGGGGCGCTCCACCGGGGAGACCTGGCGACGAACGCCGCCCGGATGCGCGAGGCGGTCGAGTCTGCCGCGTAGGGCCGCCCGTGGGCGCGACGCTAGTCGATGCCACCGATGCGGGCGCCGACGGCGTCGCCGAGCCGGGTGGGCAGGACCCGGTTCATGGCGACCATGACGTGCGCGGCGGTCCCGGCCAGGTAGCGGGCACGTGGCCGGCGTGCCGTGAGCGCCTGTTCGACGACCCGAGCGACGGCGTCCGGCGGCAGTGCGCGGGGCCCGAGGCGCCGGACGACGCTGCGCAGTCCGGCGGTGTGTCGGCCGTAGAGGTCCCGGTGCTCCGGGGACATGCGCTCCTCCATGTCGTCGATGATCCGCTGGATCTCCCGCCACGGATCGGTGTCGGTCGGACCGGGCTCCACGACGGACACCCGGATGTGCCACGGCCGTAGCTCCGCACGCAGTGCGTCGGCCAGTCCCTCCAGGGCGAACTTCGAGGCGCAGTAGGCGCCCTCCATGGGCACCACCACCCGGCCGCCGGTCGAGGAGATGAACACGATCCGGCCACGGGCGGCTCGCAGCCGCGGGAGCACGGCCTGCGTGACCGCGACCTGGCCCAGGACATTGACGTCGAACTGGCGTCGCAGGTCCGCCGACGTCACGGCCTCGATGGGGCCCAGCACGCCGATGGCGGCATTGTTGACCAGGGCGTCGAGGCGGTCGGGCAGCCGGTCGGCCAGGGCGAGGACGTGCGCCTCGTTCGTGATGTCGAGCCGGACGGGTGTGATGCGCCCGTCCTCCGCGGTGAGCCGTTCGCCGCTGACGTCGTCCCGGACGCCGGCGAGCACGGTCCAGCCGGCGCGGGACAGCCGGAGGGTGATCGCCTGTCCGATGCCTCGTCCGGCCCCGGTCACCAGTGCTGTTGGCATAGTCGTCGCCTTACTGACCGATCGTGCTCCAGGCCCCCACTGTACTACGCCCGTAGTCCCGCCGCCACTACGTCTATAGTGCGCTACGTGAGTCCCCTACGCGACCGTGCCCTCGACGCGGCCATCGACCTGCTGGGCACCGGAGGCCTCCGGGCCCTGACCCACCGCCGGATCGACCAGCACGCCCAGCTGCCACCCGGGTCGACGTCGAACTACTTCCGGACCCGCGACGCCCTGCTCACGGCCGCGGCGGACACCATCGTCGAACGCGAGCTGGCGGGCGCTGGCGCGGCGTTCGCCCCCACGTCGACCGACGAGTTCCTGGAGGCCCTGGTCGCCCTCGTCGACCACATCACCCGCGACCAGCGGACCGTGACCACCGCGCGGCTCGTCCTGTTCATGGAGGCCAGCCACCATCCCGCGCTACGCGAGAGCCTCTGGCGTGGCCGAGCCCTGTTCGCGACCGCTCTCGAGCCGGTGCTGCGCGATCTGGGCGCCCGCGACCCCGGAACCGCCGCCAGCGCCGTCATGGCCTGCTGCGAGGGCCTCATCCTGCACCGGATCGCGCGGGACGACGACACCGACGTCCGGCCGGCCCTCGACCTGGTCGTCAGGGCCGCGCTGGCCTGAGACCGGCCGGGCAGCGGGCCCGGGACCTCACACGCCGCGGACGAGCGAGAACGTGTACCGGCCCTCGATGAAGTAGGTGCGGGAGTAGAGCAGCAGCTCGCCGGTGGCGTCGTGGTGGATCTGGTTGAGCAGGAGGAACAGGTTGTGGGTGGCGGCCTCGTTGCCCCAGCCGACGTGGTTGGAGGCCACCGCGTGCACCTCGGCCACCGCCGTCGCCGGCTGCCGGCCCACCCGCTCCCGCAGGAAGCCGAAGATCGAGCCGTCGACCTCGTCGAGGCGGAAGTCCTTGGGAAGCAGCCGCACGGGCATGAGGTCGTAGGAGTAGGCGAGCACCTCACCGTCCGCGAGGATGGTGCGGCGCAGCTCGAGGACCTCGGTGTCCCCGGTGACCTCCATCTTCGCGGCCTCCTCCGGCAGCACCGGACGGATGAGCCTGCTGGCGTAGACCATGCCGGGCTCTCTGCCGGTGGCGCGGATCGACTCGGTGATCGAGTCGAGGCGCTCGAGGCCCGTGCGGACGGCGGGCTGCTCCACGACGAAGGTGCCCACCCCGTGCTCGGTCTTGACCAGTCCGAGGGTCTCCAGCTCGCGCAGCGCCGCCCGGACGGTGGGCCGCGACACCCCGAAGCTGCTGCTCAGCTCGGACTCCGGCGGAAGCTTGCTGCCGGCCGCGTACTGGCCCGCCGCCAGTGCGCTGCGGAGGTTCTCCGACACCTGGGAGACCAGGGTTCCCGTGCGCGCCATCAGTGCCCTCCTGTCCACGTCGGCCGACCCCCGAGTCGCGCCGGCGAGACGACTGTACCGCCGCGAGCGCGAAACCGTTGACAAGTCGTCAAACGTCGCCCTAACTTGTGCACACCAGTTGTCGGACAACGCAGTTCGAAGGGAAGGTGCAATGGTTCTCGCCGTTGAGTGGCTCGACGAACCCCAGCCGATGATCCGGCTCGTCGACCAGACTGCGTTGCCCGCCGAGGAGCGGTACATCGACGTCACCACCGTCGACGTCCTCGTCGAGGCCATCCAGACACTCGCCGTCCGCGGGGCACCCGCACTCGGCGCGGCGGGAGCCCTCGGCGTCGCCGTCGCGATGGGGCAGGGGGCCCGCGAGGGCTGGGACGCGGGCCGGCTGGACCGGGAGATCGAGCGGATCCGTACCGCCCGCCCCACCGCCGTCAACCTGGCCTGGGGCGTGGACCAGGTCCGCGACGCCGTCCCCCACGGGGTGGCGGAGGTCCTCACCCGGGCGCGTCGCGTCGTCGCGGACGACGAGAGCGCCAACCGCCGACTGTCCGCCCTCGGTGCGGACTGGATCCTCGCGCGCACCGGGCTCGACCAGGTGCGCGTCGTCACGCACTGCAACACCGGTGCCCTGGCCACCAGTGCCTGGGGCACCGCCTACGGCATCATCCACGAGCTCCACCAGCGGGAGAGCCTGGGGCTCGTCTACGCCGACGAGACCCGGCCACTCCTCCAGGGCGCCCGCCTGACGAGCTGGGAGCTCATGAAGGACGGCATCGACCACGTCATCCAGGCCGACGGCGCGGCAGCGAGCACCATCCTGCGCGGCCTCGTCGACGTCGCGATCATCGGCGCCGACCGGATCACCGCCAACGGGGACACCGCCAACAAGGTCGGCTCCGTCGGCCTCGCCCTCGCCTGCGCGAGGGCCGGGATCCCCTTCGTCGTCGCCGCGCCGTCGTCGACCGTCGACCTCGGGACCAAGCGCGGCGAGGACATCTTCATCGAGGAGCGCGACTCCGACGAGGTCGTCGCCTTCGCCGGGGTGCGGACCGCCCCGGAGGGCGCCCGCGGCTTCAACCCCGCCTTCGACGTCACGCCGAACGACCTCATCAGCGCCATCGTGACCGAGCACGGCGTCGTCGAGCCCGCCCTCACCCCGCAACCAGACCTGCTGTCCCAGATCGCCGGCTGACGCCGTCGTCCCCGGCTGCCCCTTCGAAAGGACCCACCATGAGGACACGCACCATCCTGGCCGGCCTCGCCGGCGCATCCCTCCTCCTGACCGCGTGCAGCCAGGGCGACGCGACCGGCGACGACGCCAGCACCGGCGCCGCCGGGCCGGCTCCGGCCGCCACCGACGAGGGTGAGGTCGCCTCGCCCGCTGCCGACGCCCCCGCACCGTTCGACCAGGAGGGCCTGGAGATCGCCATCGTCCAGCAGAGCGGACAGGGCGACTACTTCCAGCAGTACCTCAACGGCACCCGCCAGCAGGTCGAGGCGCTCGGCGCCGAGCTCTCCGTCTACGACGCGCAGGGCGACAACGCCACCCAGGCCTCCCAGCTCGACCAGGCCATCGCCTCCCAGCCGGACGGCATCATCGTCCGGCACGGCTTCCCCGACACGTTGTGCCCCGGGGTCAACCAGGCGATCGAGGCCGGCATCCCGGTGATCATCTACGACGTCGAGATCCAGCAGTGCGCTCCCGACGCGGTCCAGACCCAGCAGTCCGACGCCGAGATGGCCGGGCTCGTCCTGGAGAAGATGGTCGAGGACATCGGCAGCGACCAGAACGTCGGCTACGTCAACGTCCTCGGCATCGCGCCGCTGGACCGGCGGCACGCGGTCTGGGAGGAGTACAAGGCGGACAACGGGTGGAACGAGCTGTTCTTCACCGGGACGTTCACCAACTCCACCGCCACCGACACCGCGCCGCTCGTGGACAACGCGCTCAAGGCGAACCCGGACGTCGCGGCGATCTACGCTCCGTACGACGAGCTGACCAAGGGCACGCTCTCCGCGATGGAGCAGAACGCCGACCTCGGTGAGGTCCTCGTCTACGGGGCCGACATCTCGACCGCCGACATCGAGCTCATGACCGCCGACGGCAGCCCCTGGGTGGCCACCGGTGCGACCGACCCCAACGCGATCGGCGCCGCCGTGGTGCGCACCCTCGCGCTCCACATGGCCGGGGAGCTGGAGGAGATGAAGGTGGAGTTCCCGCCGATCCTCATCACCCAGGACTTCCTGCGGGAGAACGAGGTCCGCAACATGGAGGACCTGCGGGCGGCGGAGCCCGCGCTGAACATCTCCGACGTGTCCTCCGCGGACTGGATCCCCTCGGTGACCTTCTGACCGCCCCGGGTGGCGGGGCTCTCGGCCCCGCCACCCGGCCCGACCCCTGAGGCAGACCATGAGAGGCGACACGGTGCGCGACACGAGCCGGACCCCGGCCGACGGCGCCCTGGCCGAGCCGGCCCTGACGCTCGAGGACATGACGATGTCCTTCGGGCCGAACAGGGTGCTCAAGGGCGTCTCCCTCGACCTGTTCCCCGGCCGGGTCACCGCCCTGCTCGGGGCGAACGGCGCGGGCAAGTCGACGCTCATCAAGATCCTCTCCGGCGTCTACCGCCCGGACGGAGGCCGCATCCTCGTCGCCGGAGAGCCGGTGGACATCTCCTCGCCCATGTCCGCCGCCCACCACGGCATCCAGACCGTGCACCAGCGGGTCGACGAGAGCATGGTGCCCGGTCTCACCGTGGCCGAGAACCTCGTCTTCGAGGAGCTCGTCCAGGGCAGGCTGCGACCCGTGACCTCGCTGCGCAGCCTGCTCCCCCGGGCCCGGGAGATCGCCGAGACCCTCGACCTCGGCTGGTCGGACGCGACGCTGCTCAAGGACTCCTTCGAGCTCGGCATCGCCGACAGCCAGATGCTGCTGCTCGCCAGGGCGCTCAACCACCGGCCCACGGTGCTCGTGCTCGACGAGCCGACGTCGACGCTCTCGGAGAGCGAGGCGCAGCGGCTGTTCGCGCTCATCGACCGGCTGCGGGAGGACGGCGTCGCGATCCTCTACGTTTCCCACCGGCTGAGCGAGGTCCGGGCGCTGTCCGACGACCTCGTCGTCCTGCGCGACGGCCGCATCCACGACCGGCAGACGGCGCCCTTCGACATGTCGGCCGCCGTCACCTCGATGCTCGGCGAGACCATCCGCTTCGAGGCGAGCTCCCACGAGGAGTACCGCGGGGACCGCGTGGCGGTCGGCCTGCGCGGCGTCCAGCTGCTCACCCGGTCCGCCCCGCTGGACCTCGACCTCCGGTACGGCGAGGTCACCGGCGTCATCGGCCTCATCGGCGCGGGCAAGACCGAGCTGGCCCGCGCGGTCTTCGGCGCCGACCGGCTGCGCAGCGGCTCGATGGAGCTCGACGGCAAGCCCTACGCCCCCCGCCACACCCACGACGCCGTCCGCCGCGGCGTGTACCTCGCACCCGAGGACAGGGCGGCCGAGGCCATGCTTCCGGGCTGGACCGTGGCGGCCACCGGGACCCTGCCGTTCCTCGGCAAGATCAGCCCCGGTGGTCTCGTACGGAGCCGCCGCCAGCGTCAGGTGGCCACCGACATCATCGACTCCTACGGCGTGGTCGCCACCGGTCCGGAGCAGGACATGGACTCCCTGTCCGGCGGGAACCAGCAGAAGGTCGTCGTCGCGCGCTGGCTGCGCGAGGAGCCGCGGGTCATGCTCCTGGACGAACCGTTCCGCGGGGTGGACCTCGGTGCCCGCCGCGACATCGCGCACAAGGCCCGCGAGCAGGCGGCCGGCGGCGCCTGCGTCGTCGTCCTGGTCAGCGACGTGGAGGAGCTCCGCGAGGTCGCCGACCGGGTGATCGTCATGGTCGAGGGCAGCATCGGGCTCGACGCGTACACGTCCGAGGTCGACAACCGCGCAATCATCAGCAGCATGTCGGAGGTGGCCTGATGGCCCAGCTCGCCCAGCACACCACTCCCCTCGTCAAGGTCCAGGACGCGACGGTGAAGTACGGCTTCATCGCCGTCACCGTCGTCCTGTTCGTCTACTTCGCGCTGACCGAGCCGGCCTTCGCGACGTCGGGGTCGCTGTTCTCGATGCTCAAGTTCGCGTCGGTGACGGCGATCCTGGGGCTCGGGGTCACCTTCACCATGGTCGTCGGGGGCCTCGACCTGTCCATCGGCTCGGCCGCCGGGCTCGCGGTGCAGATGGCCGCGATGACGATGGTGTTCTACAACCTCACCGGCACCACCGCGATCGGCGTCGTGCTCCTCGCGGGCGCGGTGGTCGGCCTGGTCAACGCCTTCCTCATCGTCGTCTGCAAGATCCCCGACCTCCTCGCGACGCTCGGGATGATGTTCGTCATCCAGGGGGTCAAGCTCATCCCGGTCTCGGGCCAGTCGGTGACGAGCGGGATGGTGCTGCGCGACGGCTCGGTGGCCCCGGGGCGCTTCACGCCGGACTTCCTCCTCATCGACCGCGGGTTCGTCGGCCCCTTCCCGCTGCCCGTCGTCATCATGCTCCTCCTCGTCGTCGCGTCGTGGTTCTTCCTCAGCCGGACGACGTGGGGGCGGATCATGTACGCGATCGGCGCCAACCCCGAGGCCGCGCGGCTGACCGGGGTGCGGGTGGGGCGCTACCGGGCGCTGGCATACGTGCTGTCGGGCCTGCTGGCCTCCGTCGGCGGCCTCATCCTCGTCTCCCGGATCGGGCAGGGAGACGTCAACGCCGGCGCCTCCAGCCTGCTCGAGGCGGTCGCGGTGGCGCTCGTCGGGCAGTCGGTGCTCGGCCAGGGCAAGCCCAACGCCTGGGGCACCCTGCTCGGCGCCGTGCTCATCGCCATCGTGCTCACCGGCCTGACGATGAAGGGCTTCCAGTACTACCACCAGGACACCGCCAAGGGCACGGTGCTCATCGTGGCCCTCCTCTTCTCCTTCACCCTCTCCCGCAAGAAGGCTCGCTACACACCAGCGACCTAGAGACCAAAGGTGGTCGTTCGTCATGCCCGAGTACGAGTTCCTCACCGCCGAGAACGTCGCGGACCACATCCGGTCCGTGCCGGCCCTCGCCGAGCGGATCGACGCCGACCGGCTCGTCTCCGTCGACGAGGTCGGCGACGGCAACCTCAACCTCGTCTTCCTGCTGCGCGACGCGGACGACCGCAGGCTGTGCCTCAAGCAGGCGCTGCCTTACGTCCGCATGGTCGGCGAGGGGTGGCCGATGACCCCGGAGCGGGCCCGGTTCGAGGTCACCTCGCTGCGCGCCCACGGCGCGCTGGCCCCCGGCCTGACGCCCGAGGTGTACGACTACGACGGCACGCGCTACATCATCGGGCTCGAGGACCTCAGTGACCACCGCGTGTGGCGGGGCGCCCTCAACGACGGGCTCCGGCACGACGGCGCGGCGGCGGCCGTCGGTCGCTACGTCGCCGCAGTGGCCTTCGGGACCTCGACCTTCGCCGTCGAGCGCGAGGACCTCGCCCGCCGGCTCGCCGACTCGGTCAACCCGCAGCTGTGCACCATCACCGAGGACCTCGTCTTCACCGAGCCGTGCGTGGACGCCGGTCGCAACAGCACCATCCCGGCGAACGAGCCCGACGCCGCGGAGCTCGCGGCCGACGAGGAGTTCGTCACCGCGATGGGCCGGGCGAAGTGGCTGTTCATGACGCACGCCGAGGCGCTGATCCACGGCGACCTCCACACCGGTTCGGTCATGGTGCGTGGCGCGGACGGCGTGGCCGACAGCGTCAAGATGTTCGACTCGGAGTTCGCTTTCTACGGGCCGGTCGCCTTCGACCTCGGCGCGATCTGCGCGAACTTCGTCATCGCGGCGGCGCGGGCCTACGCGCTCGGCGAGGACGAGCGTGCGGAGTGGGTGCTGTCCCTCCCCGCGCAGACGTGGCAGGCCTTCGAGGAGGAGTTCCGCCGCCGGTGGCCCGAGCGGCTCGACCCGCGGGTGTGGCGCGAGCCCTTCCTCGAGGAGCTGCTGACGCGCTGGCAGCAGGAGATGTGGCTGTTCGCCGCCGCGAAGATGTCGCGCCGGATCGTCGGTGCCGCGAAGACGACGGACATCGAGACGCTCCCCGAGGCGCTGCGCGAGGGCGCCGCCCGGGGGGTGCTCCAGCACGCCCGCCACGCCGTGCGGACCTACCTCGAGGACAGCAGCCCGGAGGCGTTCGCCGCCGGCGCGCAGGAGATCCTCACGCGTACCCGCACCAGCGAGACCACCCTCGCGGCCGGGTAGGCCGGTCGCTGCACCGTCGGTCGCTCGCACCGGGAGCCACTCGGCCCGCTCGCCCGGCCCCGGCCGCCGTGCTAGGCCTGAACCATGTGGTTCGACTCCTGGTCCGACATCGTCCGAGTCCTCGCCGTCGGCGCCGCGGCCTACGTCACGCTGGTCGTTGTCCTGCGGCTGACGGGCAAGCGCACGCTTGCCAAGCTCAACGCCTTCGACCTCATCGTCACCGTCGCCCTGGGCTCGACGCTCGCGACGATCCTGCTCAGCGCGGACGTCTCGTGGTCCGAGGGCGTCACAGCCCTCGCCCTGCTCGCGGTGCTGCAGCTGGTGGTGACCTGGACGTCCACGCGGGCCCCGCGGTCACGGACGGTCATCACCGCCCGGCCGACCCTGCTGCTCCGGGACGGGCAGCCGCTGGAGCGGGCCATGCGCGAGCAGCGCGTGACCCTCGGTGAGCTGCGCCAGGCGGTGCGCGCGACCGGGAACGGCGACCTCGCCGACATCGGTGCCGTCGTCCTGGAGAGCGACGGCTCGCTCAGCGTCATCCCCGCGCAGAAGCTCGGCTCCCGCACCGCGCTCGACGGCGTGAACACCGTCGGGTGACCGGGCGGAGCAGGACCGCCCGCTCGCCGGGGCCCTGCGCGGTCACAGGTCGTGCTCGGCGAGCTCGCGGAACTCCTCCGGGACGCTCGTGGCGTGGCCCATCGTGGCCGGCAGGTAGCCGACGGCGGCGCGCCCGAAGCGCTCCCGGGCCGCATCCATCGAGCGGTCCAGCGCCCAGCGCGCGGCGCCGGTCTCCGACCCCGCGCGCCAGGGGTCCGGCGGCGGCAGCGGCAGCTCGAGCTGGATCGCCACCTGGGGCGCGAGGTTCGACACCGAGATGCCCAGCAGCGTGATCTCCGACCGCTCCCCCGGCTCCTCGCCGATCGCCTGCCATGCCAGCCGCTCCGCGACCTCGGTGAGCGTGAGCGTCGCGGAGACCGGGCCGGGCAGCGTGAGGGCCCGGGTCACCGACCGCATGGCGAGGAACCGCACCCGGACGGTCACCGTCCTGCCCGCCCGGTCCTTGGCGCGGAGCCGGCCGGCCACCCGTTCGGCGAGGTGCCCGAGCACCTCACGGACGAGCTCCGGCGTCGCCGGCCGGCGCCCGATCGCCGACTGCGCCGCGACCGACCTGGCGCGGGCCTGGGTGCTCACCCGCCGCGGGTCCTCGTTGTGCGCCAGGGAGTGCAGCGTCCCACCCGTCGCGCGGCCGAGGAGCCGCTCCATCGCCGACCGCTCCGTCCGGGCGAGGTCACCGATCGTGTGGATCCCGCGGTCGGCGAGGCGGCGCCCGGTCACCGGGCCGACACCCCAGATGAGGCCCACGGGCAGCGGGTCGAGGAAGGCCTGCTCGTCGTCGGGCTCGACGACGACCAGTCCGTCCGGCTTGGCGACCTGGGAGGCGATCTTCGCCAGGTGCTTGGTACGGGCGGCGCCGACGGAGATCGGCAGGCCGACCTCCTGGCGCACCCTGTCGCGTAGGTGCGTGGCGATCGCCGCCGGCGGGCCGAAGAGGTGCGTCGAGCCGGACACGTCGAGGAAGGCCTCGTCGATCGAGATCCGCTGCACCACCGGTGTGACGTCGCCGAGGATGCCCATGACGTCGTCGGCGATCGCCTGGTACCGGTGGAAGGACCCGCGCACGAAGGTGAGGCCGGGGCACAGCTGCGCGGCCTTCCACCCCGCCATGCCGCCCTGCACCCCGTGCGCCTTGGCCTCGTAGGACGCGGCGAGCACGACGCCGCCGCGGTCGCTCCCCCCGACCGCGATGGGCCGGCCGCGGAGCGCGGGCTGGAGCAGCTGCTCGACCGAGGCGTAGAACGCGTCGAGGTCGGCGTGCAGGATGGTGGGCCCGGTGGACACGGCTCCAGCATACTCGTACAGACGTTCGAATAGGGGCCTCAGAGTCGCGGCGGTCCCTGGCGGATCCGGGCGAGCAGGTTCGCGGGCCGGGCAGCTGCGCCCTCCCAGCGCGACTCGACCCACCAGGTCGCCCCGGCGTCGGCGAGCGCCCGGGCCGCCCCGGCCGCGTCGTCCTCGGGCAGCACACCCTCGACGACGACGTCGAAGCCCGTGTTCTCGCGCCGCTCGGCGACCCAGGCGCGGATCTCGGCGACCATCCCGGGGGTCACCGGGGTCCCCGGCCCGCTCATCGGCGCGGGCAGCACCCCGTCCCAGCGCACGGCCCGGGTCATCGAGCGGGGGGCGGGCCAGGCGCCCACGACCCAGATCGGGATGCGCGGGCGCTGGACGGGCCGCGGCCGGAAGACGAGGTCCTCCACGCGGTGGTGGGTGCCCACGTAGCTGAACGGCTCCCCGCACCAGGCGAGGTCGAGGATGGCGAGCGCGTCGTCGAGGAGCTCGGCGCGGGTGCGGCGGTCGGTGGTGGCGCCGGACACGCGACTGAACCCGCCGTCGTCGACGGCGCCGAGACCGACAGGCATGACGAGCCGGCCGCCGGAGAGGTGGTCGACGGTGATGGCCTCCCGTGCCACCTTCCACGGGTGGCGACGCGCGAGCGCGAAGACCATGGCGCCGAGCCGGATGCGTGACGTGCGGACGGCGACCGCGGCGAGCAGCGCCCACGGGTCGAAGGTGTCGACGTCACCGACGCTGATGCCGTCCCAGGTGAAGAACCCGTCCCAGCCGGCGTCCTCCGCCGCGACGGCCATCTCGAGCACCTGGTCGGGTGAGGCGAAGGAGGCGACCACGCCGAACTTCATGGCGCGACGCTACTCGGGTGGTGCGACAGCGGGAAGGGGCCCTGGTCAGATCGAGGTCAAGGGAGGATCATGGGTTCATGGGACGCATCGTCGCGCTACCCGCGCGTGGTGAGGTCTTCGCCGACTCCCGAGGCGGAGGCCGGGTGCTGCGCGCCTCGTGGCACCACGAGGACGGCGTCGTCGTGCTCTCGCTGTGGCGCGACCAGGTGTGCACCGGCACCGTCCGGGTGGCCGCCGACGACGTCCCCGCGCTGATCGCCGCCCTGACCGACGGGCTGGCCCAGGGATATGCGCCGGGAGTGGCAGGGCTCGAGCGGTCCGGCTGAGGGACGCCGGCCGGAGGACCTATGGCCCTGGCGCGGCCGACGCGTCCGGCGAGACCATGGACGTGCGACCCCGGGGCCTCCCCGGCACCGGCCACGGCGCACGCCGCGATCGCGGACGGCGGGTCCATCCCGCCACGGCTGCTGAGGAGGTGGCCCGGTGGCTGTCCACCGGATGCCGACGACCGTCCTCGCCACGGGAGTGCGTGCCGTGCGCACCCGAGGTGGCCGTCGGGCCACCACCGCACCTGCACCGCCCGGAGGCACGCCACCCCGCTGGCCCCGACGGGTGGGCATCGTCGTCGGCGGCATGATGCTCGGCGGTGCCGCACTCAACACGGTCCTCGTCACCACCCGCCCGGAGGTCTACGCCGAGCTCGGGACGTGGTTCGTCGACCTGTCCCCGTGGAGCCTCGGGCCGCTCGAGGAGCTGTGGCGCCTGACGTTCGCGGAGCACCCGCGGGTGTGGGGCACCGTCGTCGGGGTCGGCTACGAGGCGACGGTCGGCGTGCTCGCGCTCTCCCACGACCCGCACAGGCGGCTGGTGGGGCTCGGTGGCGTCGCGCTCTTCAAGGTCGGCCTGCTCGCCATGGGCCTGTGGGGCTGGGCGCTGCCCTGGCTGGTGGTGCTCGTCCCCACGATCGTCGTCACCGCACGCGCCGCGCACGCGGACCGGGCACCGGTCGGTGGCACAGTAGGGGCGTGACCGACCGCGCTCCCGTGCTCCGCGTCGAGCGGCGCCCCGACGCCGCGGTGGACCCGTCGCGCTGGCCGGACTCCGTCCCCGCCGTCGCCCACCTGCTCGAGCACGGGCTCGAGGTGCCCGCGGGCGTCACCTTCCTCGTCGGGGAGAACGGGGCGGGCAAGTCCACGATCGTCGAGGCGGTGGCCGAGGCACTCGACATCCCCGCCGACGGCGGGTCGAGCGACCACCGCGGCGGCGCGGACCGACCGCCGAGCGGCGACGAGTCCGACCTCGGCGGACGCCTGCGCACGGTGCGGGACTCGGCCCTGGCGACGACGGCGTACGGGCGTGCGGGCTTCTTCCTGCGGGCGGAGACCATGCACCGCTTCGTCTCCTACCTCGCGGCGACGGGTGACCCCGGCGACGGCCCGCCGGTGTCCCACCCTCTCCACCAGGTGAGCCACGGCGAGTCCTTCGTCGAGATGCTCACGGGCACCTGGGTGCGGCGGGCAAGCGTCGTCCTCCTCGACGAGCCGGAGTCGGCCCTGTCCTTCACGACGTCCCTCGCCCTGGCCGACGTGCTGGCGCAGCTGGCGGCCGCCGGCAAGCACGTGCTGTGCGCCACCCACTCCCCGCTGCTCACCGCCCTGCCCGGGGCACGCATCCTCCAGCTCGACGACGCCGGCATCACCCAGGTCCCGTGGGAGGACCTGGAGATCGTGCGTCACTGGCAGGGCTTCCTCGAGGCGCCGGGACGCTACCTCCGCCACCTGCTGGACTGACGGTCGGCACCGCTGGGTCCGGTCAGCCCGCCGGATCGGCGGGAGCCTCCTCGGCCTCGGACCGGGGGACGACGGCGACGGGCACCGTCGCGCGCGTGAGCACGCCCTGGCTCACCGATCCGAGCAGCAGCCCCGCGAACCCGCCGAGCCCGCGAGTCGCCACGACGAGCATGCTCGCGTCGGCAGACTCCTCCACGAGCGCCGCGACGGGGTGCTCGCGGACCACCCGCAGCTCCACGCCGGGGTAGCGCTCCTCCACCATGGACCGGACGTCCGCGGTCACCTGCCGCGTCTGCTCGACCAGCTCCCCGTACCACGCGCCGGGAGGGACCCCCGGCGGGGACTCGACGTACTCCGACCGCACGACCCGGACGGGGGCACCGAGCGCACGGGCATGGCCCACCGCGAAACGAAGGGCCCCGACGGACTCGGCCGAGCCGTCCATCCCCACGACCACCGGCGCTGCCGGATCCACGCCCACCCCACGGACGACGACCACCGGGCACCCGGCGTGCATCGCCACCTGCTGGGACACCGACCCGATGACCAGGCCGGCGACACGGCCGTGGCCGCGAGCGCCGAGGACGAGCATCGCGGCGCCCTCCGACGCGGCGATGAGCTCGGGGGCCGCCGCGCCCACGCGGATCTCGGCCGTCACCTCGAGGTCGGGGCGCTCACTGCGGGCCGTGCGCACCGCCTCGTCGCGCACGTGCCCCGCAAGCTCCTCCGGGTCGGCCGTGAAGGACACGTACCCACCGATCACGGCCACGTGGACGAAGACGTGGACGACGTGAAGCGGGAGCTGGGTCCGTTCGGCCTCGGCCGCGGCCCACCGCAGGGCTGCGTCGGACAGCGGCGACCCGTCCACACCGACGACGATCGCGCCCGTGGGGCCGTAGGTCTGGGATCTCATCGTCCTCGCCTCCTCCCTCAGTGGTACCACGGGTGTCACCGCCGTCCCCGGGACCATCGGCCCACATCGACCGCCGGCCGGACTCACCCGGTGACGTCATCGAGGTAGTGCAGCACCTGGGCGGTCCAGGCTTGCGGGTCGGTGCGCAGCCCGGCCACGTGGTCGGCACCCGGCACGGTCCACACCGTGACGTTGTCCGGGGAGGCCGCCTGGATGTCGGCCGCGGCATGCTGCTCGTCGGGTACCGCCCCGGCCGTGATGAGCAGGACCGGTCGGGGTGCCGCCGCTGCCGCGGCCTGCCGCAGCGGCGGTGGCTGGTGCGCGGGACTGACGAGGTCGGCGACCGCCGTCCTCGCGTGCTCGAGCGCCTCCGTCACGGCCCCGCGCCAGCCGTAGACGTCGGACAGCCAGTGGAGGTCGCGCGCCGTCCGGGCGGTGACGCCCTCGGCGACGACGCCGCGGATGCGCTCGTCGGCGCCGGCCGCGCCGATCGCCTGCTCCCCGCCCATGGACAGCCCGACGACGGCGATCCGGTCAGCGTCGACGTCCTCGCGCCCGGTGAGGTAGTCCACCGCGGCCGTGACGTCGGCCTCCCCGTACCAGCCCCAGTCCATGCCCCGCCCGGTGCTGGCGCCGTGGCCACGCGGGTCGAGGGCGAGGACGTGGTAGCCGCCGTCGTGCAGCACGGCCAGGTGGTCGACGACGGCGTCGCGGGAGGAGCCGGCGCCGGGCAGCAGCACGACGGCGGCGCGTCCCCGCGCCGAGGCGAACCACCCGGCCAGCTCCACGCCGTCCACCGTGGGGACGATGACCTCGTCCGCGGCCACGGCGGGGCTGCGCTGGACGGGCGAGCGTGCCGGGACGGCCGCGGCCAGCGGCACCGCGAGGACGTAGCCGCCGGCGAGCACGGCGACGACCAGCGCGGGCGCGACCACCAGCCGCCACCAGCCCGGGGTGGCTCGCACGACACCGACCGTGCCCGCGAGGAGCGCACCGCCTCCCACGACGAGTGACACGAGCCCGACGACGTCACCGGCACGAACGCCCGGCTCGGCGAGGTGGGGCAGGCCCACGCCGAGGCTCACCGACGTGAGGGCCACCCCGAGGACGACGAGTCCGACCGCGTTCAGCGCGCGCCATCGCCGGCGGCCGTGGCCGATGGGGCGACCGGGCGCGGGCTCCGGGCGTCCGCGGCCGGCGTCCCTCGGGCCTCCGCCGGCGTCCATGACCGGCTCAGGAGGGCGTGCGCTCGGGACCGCCGGCGGACAGGGCGAGCAGTCGGCGCGCGACCAGCACCGCGAACACCGACCACGGGAGCAGGGAGGCGAGCGCGAGGACGAGCCCGAGTGTCCCGACGTTCGACGGCACCGCCATGAGCCCGGCGGCCACCAGGCCCCACACCGCGGTCGCGCGACTGAAGACGGTACTGCGGTACATGAGGACCGTGAGGATGAGCAGCGCGCCGAGGTTGAGGAGGTAGTAGAGGTCGAACGCCGTCCCCATCCAGGTGGCGAGCATGCCGTCACCCGTTGCGAGCAGCGCCGCCCGCTCCGCGCCGTCGGCGTCGGCGTAGGCCCGGGCGAGCGAGAGCATCTCGACGGGCCGGGGCGAGGCCAGGTACGCGGCCATCCCGAGCATCCCGAAGCTGAGCGCGAGGACGACGGCGGACCGGCTCACCCGCCACAGCGTGACGGCGAGGGCGAGGTAGAGCAGGTAGGCGAGCACGTTGCTCAGCGGGTACAGGGCGTCGAGGGCGAGCGTGCCGCGCAGCGGGTCGTCCACGAGGACGGCGAAGAACCCGGCCGTCGTCTCCGGCGGTGGCCACACGAGGTAGATGCCGATCTGGACGACGATGAGCACCACGCTCGCCAGGGCCGCCCACGCCCCCGTGCGCACCAGCCCCGACCACTCGGCGACGTCGTGGCGGAGCCGCGGTTCGACGACGGTGCTCATCGCTCCCCCGTCCGTCCGGTGGCCGTCGCGGGGCCGGGCGTCAGTCGGCGGTGCGGCCGGGGGCGGCGACCCGGTGGTGAACGCGACCGGCTCGGCACCGCCCTGGTCCAGCCGGAACGGCGGGTAGGCGTCGGTCATCAGACCGGCGTAGGCCGCGACGCGGAGCACCCACCGGTTGAGACCGAGCAGGAGGTCGTACAACCCCCGCGGGTACATGCCGGTGACGAGCAGCGTGCAGCCCACGACGAGCGCGAGCAGAGAGATCAGCCCGCCCTCCCACACCCACTGGATGCCCGCGACCTCGCGGGCAGCGCGGGCACCGAGGCCGATGAACAGGACGAGGACGAGGTAGTGCGGCAGCACGAGCAGCCACCACTTGACGAGCACGAGCCCGCGGGAGAGCCGCTCGGGGTAGTCCACCTCGAGGTGGGCCGGGTAGTCGGGGTCCTCGGCCAGGCTGAAGGGTGGGTACCGGTCGGTGCCGAGCGCACCGTAGGAGTAGTAGGCCACCCGCCAGCTCCAGCGCAGCACCCCGACGTTGACGTCGAAGATCGGGCGCGGGTAGCGGCCGGTGGCGACGATCGCCACCAGGGCCACGACGCTGAGCACGACGAACGCCGCCCACAGCAGTGCCAGGACGAGGACGTGCGGGATGACCAGGACCCACTTGACGAGCCACAGCCAGCGCGACGTCCGGTCAGGCTCCGGCCGGGCGTCGACGTGGACGGGGTAGGTGGGGACGGGGGCCACGGCGACGGTCGCCACTGGGGATCACCTTCTTCGGTGTCCCTCCAGCGTGTGCCCGTCCCCCCGGCCGGGCAAGGGACCATCGGCCCGGGCGGCGGGCACCGGCTCCCGGCGCGCGGCGTAGCGGCAGCTCGGCTGACCGCCCGGGCGGTCAGTCCTGCGTGGTGGCGTGCTCGGTGCCGCCGTGGTGTATGACGGTGTCCGGGCCGGGGAAGAGCAGCGACTCGACCCCCGTGTCCGACCACCGGACCACGTACGGCGGTCCGCCGTCCTCGCCTCGCGCGGCGACGACCTCGCCGTCCCGGGTGTGGCCACCGACCTTGGTGGAGTGGACGACGACGCGGTCTCCTGGTGCTGCCGACATGGTCAGCCTCCTCTGCGAGTCAGGGGCGAGGTGGGTCGCGAGAGGGCGTCGACCGACACCCTTCGCGCGTGTGCTCCTCGCCGTCGTGCCGTGGGTCCATTGTCGCCTTCCTCGGGAGCCCCTGTCACGAGGATGGTCGGGGCTTCAGCCCGCGTGGTGGGTACCCGCGGTCGTGGCTACGGTGCTGGTACCTCGAGTCGAAGGAGCAGGGATGAGCACCGACCACGACCGTGTCCGCGCCTCCACGTCCCAGGAGGTTCTCGAGCGGCTCGACGAGGAGCGGCTGCAGCGGGTCGCCTCATGTGTGGACGCCGCACCGGGCGAGATC
This sequence comes from Georgenia sp. H159, assembly GCF_035607575.1. Lineage (NCBI taxonomy): Bacteria > Bacillati > Actinomycetota > Actinomycetes > Allobogoriellales > Allobogoriellaceae > Georgenia > Georgenia sp. H159. Next base: position 308,645 of record NZ_JAYDZY010000007.1, read on the forward strand.
GCCGAGCACCTGAGGAAGCTGGACCGCGAGTGGGACGTCGAACGAGTCCTCGAGGCCAACGCCTCCGCGCTCACCCTGCTCGGGCTGGCCCTGTCGGCGGTCCACTCACGCCGGTGGCTCGTGCTGTCCTCGGTGGTCCCGGCGTTCCTCCTCCAGCACGCGATCCAGGGCTGGTGCCCGCCGCTGACCGTGATCCGCCGGCTCGGGGTGCGCACCCGGCGGGAGATCGACGTCGAGCGGACGGCGCTCAAGGCCTTGCGTGGCGACTTCGCCGCCGGCGGCACCGGCGACGAGGACCGTGTCGTCGCGGCGCGTCGGGTGCTGGAGGCGGCCGCCGGCCGCTGACCGTGCCGACTACGGGTGCCGGCGGCGGCTCAGCGCCTCGCGCGCCTCGGCCATCTCGTCCCAGCCGATGGTCTCGGTGTCACGCTCGAGCGTCGTCTCCGGGCCCTTCCCGGCGAGCACCACCGTGTCCTGCGGGGCAGCCTCCGCGACAGCGTGCCGGATCGCCTCCCGTCGGTCACCGATGCTGCGGAAGTTCGTGCGTCCCGCCTCGCGGGCACCGCGCTCCATCTCCTGCAGGATCTCCTCCAGCGGCGTGTCCCGGTGGTCCTCCTCGGTGAAGACGGCGACGTCCGCCAGGCGCGTTGCGACCTCGCCGAGGGGCGCGCGCTTCGAGGGGTCGCGGGGTCCACCGGCGGAGCCCATGACCACCCACAGCCGTCCCTCGGTGGTCACCCGCACCGTCTCCAGCGCCTTCTCCAGGCTCGGCGGGGTGTGGGCGAAGTCGACGATGACGCGCGGGTCGCCGGCCACGTGCTCGGTCATCTCCATCCTGCCGGGGACGCCGGCGAACGTCGCCAGGCCGGCGACCAGCTCGGGCAGACCCACACCGACAGCGTGCGCGCCGGCCATCGCGGCCAGCGCGTTGGCGACGTTGAAGCGCCCGATCATCGGCAGCACGGCCGTGGTCTCGCCCGCCGGGGCGTGGACCGTGAACCGGAGGTCGTCGGTGCCCTCGACGACGTCGCTCGCCCACCAGTCGGCCGGTGCGCCGTCGGCGCTGTAGGTCACGTGCTCGGCGGCCATGGGCACGAGCCGCTCGGTCCACGGGTCGTCGAGGTTCAGCACGGCGTGGCGGGCGCGCTGGACGAGCAGCGCCTTGTCGGCGAAGTACTGCTCCATCGTCCCGTGGAAGTCGAGGTGCTCCCCGGTGAGGTTTGTCCAGATGGCGACGTCGAAGTCCACGCCGCGGACGCGGTCGAGCGCCAGCGCGTGGCTCGAGGCCTCGACGACGGCGTCGCTCGCGCCCGCGTCGACCATCTGCCGCAGGATCTGCTGGACCTGCGGCGCCTCCGGCGTCGTGAAGTGGGTGGGTGGCTGACGAAGCACGCCGTCGGGCAGCTCGTAGCCGATCGTCGAGAGGAGACCGGTGGGACGGCCGGCGGCGCGCAGCAGGTGCCGGGCGAGCGCCGACGTCGTCGTCTTGCCGTCGGTCCCGGTCACGCCGAGCACGGTGAGCTCGTGGCTGGGCCGGCCCGCGAGCACCGTGGCCGCGTCGGCCAGGGCGGCGCGGGCACCGGCGACGCGCAGGTACGGGACCGGGCAGGTCGCGCCGTCCGGCAGCCCCTCGCCCAGCACCGCCACGGCGCCCCGTGCCACCGCGTCGGCGATGAAGGTGTGCCCGTCGACGCGCGCGCCCCGGATCGCGACGAACACGTCGCCGGTCGTGGCCCAGTCCGCCTGGTGCGTCGCACCGCGGACCTCGATCGTGGCGTCCTCCTGGGCGGGAGGCTCGAGGTTCAGGGCGGCGGCGAGCTCGGCAAGTCTCATAGCTGCCAAGCGTAGGTCGACGACGGCGCAGGCCGCGCCGTCGTCGACCTGTCGTCAGCTCGCGGCAGCGAGCTCGTGGTCCGGAAGCTCGGGCTTGGTCCCCTCGAGGATGGCCGCGTGGACCATGGCGGCGACCTTCTCCTCGGTGAGGGCCAGCACGAGGGCCAGCTCGGCGACGAAGGGGCCGGTGGCGTCACGGAGCAGCTTCATCTCGCCGAAGGCGAGCCGCTTCTCCTCGTTGCGACGGGTGAGGTCCCGGATCAGGCCGGCGATCGTCCCGATCCGCCCCGACCGCAGACGCTCGGTGTCCGCCTTGATCCGGCGCGACCACACCTTCTCGTACGGGCTGCTCTCCGCGAGGAGCTCGGCGAAGATCTCGCGGACCTCCACGACGTCGACGGTCGCCCGCACCCCGATCTCCTCCGCGGCGTCGAGCGGCACCGCGACGGAAAGAAGCTCGTCGTGGTGCACGGCGAGCCGCAGGTAACGCTTACGTTCGTTTCGAATGACTCGGGTGAAAATCTTCTTGACCGTTGCCGGGCCGTGGTGCGGATGGACGACGACCTGACCAGTGGAGAAACTCAATGCGTGACCCTTCGCCGCGACAGAGCGCCACACCCAGCGTCCGCGGAAACCCGCCGACGACTGTCTCAGCCACGCGAACGAGCCCTTGACGGTGAAAGCCTGGTCGTCGAGCGGCACGAGGACACGGAGGAATTCGCAGCCACATCCGGTGAAAGCGCCCGACCTCCGCGAGCCAGCGTTTACCACCTTCTCACAAAATGCTCACCAAATCCAGCCCGTGGACTGCCTCACGTTTTAGCCGTGCGCATATCCCGGAAATGTGCCCCCACGGCGGTGCGGCGCCGCTACTGGCCCTTGACGTTGACGAGCTGGCGCAGCACGTGGTCGACGGCGACCAGGTCCGCGGCGTCGGCCATGACGACGTCGACGTCCTTGTATGCGTCCGGGATCTCGTCGATGAACGCCGGCAGGTCGCGGTACTCGATGCCCCTCATCCGACGGCGCAGGTCGGCCTGGGTGAAGGTCTTGCGGGCCTGGGTGCGTGAGTACGCGCGTCCCGCGCCGTGCGGCGCCGAGCACAGCGACATCTCCTGCCCCTTGCCGGTGACGACGTAGGACGCCGTACCCATCGAGCCGGGGATGAGGCCGCGGACGCCCTCGTGCGCGGCGATGGCCCCCTTGCGGGAGACGAGCCGCTCAGCGCCGAAGTGCCGCTCGACGGCGGTGTAGTTGTGGTGGCAGTTGACCTCCTCCACACGCCGGACCTCCCCACCCATGAACCGGCCGAGCTGGTCGACGACGCGGTCCATCATGACCTCGCGGTTGAGCCGCGCGAACTCCTGGGCCCAGTGCAGGTGCGCGAGGTAGGCGTGGTACTCGGCGTCGTCGACGGTGAGGTGGGCGAGGTTCCGGTCGGGCAGCTCGACGCCCCGGCGCGCGGTGCGCTCCTGCGCGGCCGCGATGTAACGACGGGCGATCTGGTTGCCCACTCCCCTGCTGCCCGAGTGGAGGAAGGTCCACACGGAGCCGCCCTCGTCGGCGGTCACCTCGATGAAGTGGTTCCCGCCGCCGAGGGAGCCGAGCTGGAGGCGCCAGTTCTTGGCGAAGGACTCGGGTGTGACGTCCTCCTCCCGGGCGAGCCGCTCGAGCTCGGCGACCGCCTCCGGGGCACGTCCCCAGACCTTGCGGTTGTAGTTTCCCGGGCTGAGCGGGACCGCGCGCTCGATCTGCTCGCGCAGCCCGGCCAGCCGCCGTCCCGCGGAGCGCAGCTGCTCGACCGTGTACTGGGTGCGGACCGCGACCATCCCACACCCGATGTCGACCCCGACCGCGGCGGGGATGACCGCACCCACGGTGGGGATCACCGAACCGACGGTCGCACCCATCCCCACGTGCGCGTCCGGCATGAGGGCCACGTGCGGGTCGACGATCGGCAGCTCGGCGGTGAGGCGTGCCTGGGCCAGGGCGTGGTCGTCGATGATCGACGCCCAGGAGTACAGCTTGTCGGTGATCCGCTCCATGGCAGCACCATGTCAGGTGGGCGGCGGTGCGGCACGGGGTCGCCCTCGTGCCGCACCGTGCCGCTACACGACGACGGCGAGCTTGCCCCGGACCTCCCCCGCGACGAGGCTCGCGATGGCCGCGGGCGCCTCCTCGAGCGGGTAGGCCCGCTCGAGCGTGGGCCGCAGCGCGCCGGTCGCGATGAGAGCAGAGAGGTCGTCGAGCGCGGCGGTGCGAACGGTGCCGACGAAAGTCGCCAGCCGCTGACGCACGAAGGGCGACACCGCGACGGCCCGCACCTGCCGCCCCATGCCGAGCACCCGCCCGCCGCCCTCCCCGCCGGTGACGACGGCCGTGCCGGTCGGGGTCAGCGCCCGCCGCAGGCGGGAGATCGAGGGGTTGCCGGCGATGTCGATGACGACGTCGTAACGCTCGGCTCCGTCGGCGAAGTCCTCGGTCCGGTAGTCGAGCACCCGCTCGGCCCCGAGCTCGCGGACGAACTCCGCCTTGGCGGCGCTCGCCACGCCCGTCACGTGGGCACCGGCCGAGACGGCGAGCTGGACCGCGTACGAACCCACGCCCCCGGCGGCCCCGGTGACGAGGACGCGCTGGCCCGGGCTCACCTTCCCGATGTCACGTACCGCCTTCAGCGCCGTGGCCGCCGAGACCGGGACCACGGCCGCCTGCTCGGCGCTGAGGCCCGCCGGCCTGCGCGCGAGCGAACGGACGGGAGCGGTCGCGTACTCGGCGAACGTGCCGGCCCCCGCGCCGAACACCTCGTCGCCGACGGCGAGGCCGGTGACGCCAGGGCCGAGGGCGACGACGGTGCCGGCGAGGTCGAGACCGAGCACGGGCTGCCGGGGGCGACGCAGCCCGAAGGCGAGCCGTCCGGCGTACGGCAGGCCCGTCATCAGGTGCCAGACGCCCCGGTCGACACCCGCGGCACCCACCTTGACGAGCACCTCGCCGTCACCGGCGACGGGCCGCGGCACGGTGGCCACCCGCACGACGCCGACGTCACCGTAGACGTCACGCACCGCCGCCCGCATGGTCGCCGTCGCGTCGTGCTGCGCCGGGGTCGTGTCCTGCTCGCGAACTGCCATCTGGGCTCCTGAGGCTCGGGGCCGCGCGGAGGGGCTGGCGACGCTGACGATGCGGTCCCTGGCCCAGGCGCTCGGCGTGAAGCCGATGTCGCTGTACCACCACGTGGCCAGCAAGGGCGAGATCCTCGACGGGATCATCGACCTCGTCTTCGCCGAGATCGAGCTGCCCGTAGCGGGCGAGGACTGGCGGGCCGAGATCACCCGACGGGCCCGGTCCGCCCGCGAGGTTCTGGCGCGCCACCCCTGGGCGATCGGGTTGCTGGAGTCCCGCTCGACGCCGGGCCCGGCGACCCTGCGCCACCACGACGCCGTGCTCGGGACGCTGCGCGGCGCCGGGCTGTCCGTGGCGATGACCGCCCACGCCTACGCGCTGCTCGACGCCTACGTGTACGGCTTCGCGGTCCAGGAGGCCGCGCTGCCCTTCGTGGGCAGGGACGGCGCCCAGGAGGTCACCGCCGCGATCGCGGCACGGTTCACGCCGGACCAGTACCCCCACCTCGTCGAGATCGCCACCGAGCACGTCATGCAGCCGGGCTACGACTTCGGCGAGGAGTTCGAGTTCGGCCTGGGTGTCATCCTGGACGCCCTCGAGGGCGCGGTGGTCACCGCGGAGCGCGGTCGTGCCACCAGCTGAGCGCCGCCCGAGCCGTGCCGACCTCGCCGCGGCGGCGGACCGCACGCTGCCGGCGGTCGTCGCGGCGGGCCTGCGGGTGCTCTTCTGCGGCATCAACCCCGGCCTGTACTCGGCGTGGACGGGCCACCACTTCGCGCGGCCGGGCAACCGCTTCTGGCCTGCGCTGCACCGTTCCGGGTTCACACCGCGTCAGCTCGCGCCCGCCGAGCAGGAGGAGCTGCTCCACTGGGGGCTGGGCGTGACGAACGTCGTCGAGCGCGCGTCGGCGGCGGCCGCCGAGCTCACCCCCACCGAGCTGAGGGAGGGTGGCCGCCGACTGGTCGCGGACGTGGCCGAGTACCGGCCGGCGTGGCTCGCCGTCCTCGGCGTCACCGCCTACCGCACGGCCTTCGACCGGCCCGCGGCCACCTTTGGCGAGCAGGAGGCGACGCTCGGACCGACCCGGGTGTGGGTGCTGCCCAACCCCAGCGGCCTCAACGCGCATTTCACGCCGACGGCGCTGGCGGAGAGCTTCGCCGCCCTCCGCCGCGCCGTCGAGGGCTGAGTCAGCCCGACTTGCGACGGAAGGTCCGCTTGCCCGCCGCCCCGTTGACCTGGCTGCCGTGGACCGAGCCGGTGTTCCGGTGGGACTCGTTCGCCAGGTGCTCGCGCTCCTTCTTGCGCTCCAGGGCCTCGCGCATCTTCTCCTTCGCCGTCTCTGCTGCGTCTGGCGTCTGCTGAGCCATGGTGGCCCCCGTTCTCGTGGCCGGATGTGTCCGGGCCAGCGTGCCCCGCCGGGTGCACCGATGGCCAGTGCTTAGTCCGCGAGCTCGGCGAGTCGTGTGCGTGTCTCCTCCACGGCCCGCTCCGCCGCGTCGGCTCGGTCCTCCGCGTCCTCCCGCTCCTCCCGAGCCGCGGCACGGTCCTCGTCCAGCCCGGCGAGCTCGTCCTCGCGCGTACCGAGCTCGCGCCGCAGCTCCTCGATCCGCGCCGCCACCCGCAACACCTCCGCCTCGACCCGCGCCAGCTCCTCCGTCGCCTCCTCGAGGTCCGTCCGCGCCTGCTCGGCGGCCCGCTCCCGCGCCCGCAGCTGACGCTCGACGCGGCGTCTCTCCCGGGCGACGTCACCGGAGGGTGCGGGCGCGTCGCGCTCCTCGCCGCGGCCGGCCGCCGCCCTGCCCGGTCCCGACGGCTCGGGCTCCACGCGACACGGACGGCGTGCAGCCGCATCGGGCCGGCGGGGCGGGGACGCGGCCGCGCCGTCGCGGGACGGGGACGCGACCGCGTCGTCGCGGGGCGGGGACGCGGCCGCGCCGTCGCCGGAGGAGGACGCAGCCGCGGCATCGCGACGGTGGCGGCGCGTGAGGCCGCCCTTCGACCAGACCACCTCGTCCGGCTCCCCGGCCGTGGCGGACCCGTGCACCTCCTCCTCGGGTGCCTCCGCCGTCCCGGGCTCCTCCCGGTCCCGCCGGGGTGCCGGCGCCGTCCGTCGTCGGGACCCGAGGTCGACGGGCGGGGCCGCGGGTGCGCCGTCGTCGTCCTCCTCCGCCGGGAACGCGCCGGGGACCGCGAGCGCGTCGGCGAGCGCCCCGGGGTCTCCGGGGTCCAGGGTGCGGACCAGCAGCAGGCTCCGGACGGCGCGCTCCGCGCCCGGGTCGATGACGACCGCCTGCCACGTCGCCTCGACCTGCTCCCGCGCGGCGGCGGAGAGCCCGACGTCGCGCTCGTCGGCGAGCCGGGCCGCGGTCCGGGTGGTGGCCGACGTCAGCTGGCGGCGGCGCTTTCCCAGAGCGCGCAGCTCGGCCGGGTCGGCGCGTGCCTGGGCGACCCGCAGCTCGGCGCCGAGCTCCCCGAGGGCGTCGAGCTCCTCGGGGTGCTGCCGGGCGACGGCGAGCACCGCCCACGCCGCGACCGAGGCCTTGGGCAGCGCCTTGACCCGGCGGGCGAGCTCACGGTCGCCGTCCCGGCGCGCCTCGGCGGCGCGGGCGTTGCGGGCGGTGACGAACTCGGCGGGCACGTGGGCGTAGAGCTCGCGCGCCACCGCCGCGAGCGCGCCGGGGTCTTCGACCGTGTCTGCCACGCCGGTAGCGTGGCACGATGGCCGACCTTGAGCACGTGACCGAGGACTGGCAACGGGCGCTCGCCGTCGTCGCGCACCCGGACGACATGGAGTTCGGGGCCGCGGCCGCCGTCGCGCGCTGGACCCGCCAGGGCAAGCACGTCGTGTACTGCCTCCTCACCTCCGGCGAGGCGGGCATCGACGGCATCCCGCCTGCGGAGACCGGCCCGCTGCGGGAGGCGGAGCAGCTCGAGTCCTGCCGGCTCGTCGGGGTGCACGACGTCGAGTTCCTCCATCAGCCCGACGGCGTCCTCCAGTACGGCCTGCACCTGCGGCGGCTGATCAGCGAGCAGGTCCGCCGCCACCGGCCGGACATCGTCATCACCAACAACGTCCGCGACACCTGGGAGGGCGGCGGGCTCAACCAGGCGGACCACGTCGCGACGGGCCGCGCCACCCTCGACGCCGTGCGGGACGCCGGGAACCGGTGGGTCTTCCCCGAGCAGCTCGGCGACGGCCGCGAGCCGTGGAACGGCGTCCGGCAGGTCTGGCTCCCGGGATCGCCGCTGGCCGCGCACGCCGTCGACGTCACCACGACCATGGACGACGGCGTCGCCTCCCTCCAGGCCCACCGCGCCTACCTCGACGGGCTGGGCTGGGACACGGACGTCGCCGGCTTCCTGCGGGAGTCGGCCCGCGCGACCGGCGAGCGCCTCGGCGTGCCGTACGCGACCGGCGTGGAGGTCCTCGACCTCGGGTGGTGACGTGACGCGGGGCGGCCGAGGTGCGCTGGGATGATGGCGCGGTGACCGCGTACTGGAACCACAACACGGCCTACCACCCGGAGATCACCAGGGCAGCGCGCGCCCGCGGAGGCAGGGTGCTCGACGTGGGCTGCGGTGAGGGACTGCTCCTCGAACGACTGTCGACCGCCGCGGACCAGGTGGTGGGCATCGACCCGGACGCGCACGCCGTCGGACGGGCACAGCAGCGCCTCGCCGGGGTGGCCGGCGCCCGGGTGGTGCGTGCGGGGCTCCTCGACGACGACGTGCCCGCGCTCGGCCGCTTCGACACCGTCACGTGCGTGGCGACCCTGCACCACCTCCCGCTCCGCCCGGCGCTCGAGCGGCTGCGAGGGCTCGTCGCCCCGGGAGGGCAGCTAATCGTCGTCGGGCTCGCGGCGAACCGCTCGGCCCTCGACTGGGTCGTGTCCGGCGCGCAGGTCCTGCCCGTGCGCGTGCTCGACGTCCTCCACCGGGCACGTGGCGACGTCGGGGTCGCGATGGCGGACCCCGTCGAGTCGGTCGCGGAGATCCGGGCGGCCGCGGCCGAGCTCCTCCCCGGCTCCCGGCTGCGCCGTCGCTGCTACTTCCGGTACACCCTCACCTTCAGCCGCTGAGTCGCGGCCCGACCTGCTCGGGGGTGAGGACGATGACGCACCGCCGCTCCCGTTCCATCGCGGCCCGGTACTCCTCCCAGCTCGGGTGCTCCCCCGCCGCGCGCCGGTAGTACTCGACGAGCAGGTCCATCGCGTCCGGCAGCGACACGATCTCGACGGGCCCGGTGAGCTGGGCCCAGCGGCCGAAGAACTCGTCGGTGATCTGGCAGAGCGAGGCTCGCGGCGTGCGCCGGAGGTTACGGACCTTGACGGCAGTCTCCCGCGTGCTGATGAGCACGCGCCCCGCGTCGTCGACCACCGCGAGGACCGGGGACTGCTGCGCGTCCCCGCTGCGCCGCCGCGTGGCGAGGACCCCGCGCGGGTTGTCGCGGACGAACTGGAGGGCTTCGGGGAGCTTCACCGGCGCCCCCGTCAGTCGGCGATCTCGGCGCCTGCGGTCTCGGCGTACTCCTCCGCCGTCAGCACTTCGCCCTCGTCGTCCACCTCGACGGTGAAGAGCCAGCCGCCGTCGAAGGGCTCGCGGTTGACGAGCGACGGGTCGTCGATCGCCTCCTGGTTGACCTCGACGACGGTGCCGGTCATCGGCGCGTAGAGGTCGGAGACGGACTTCGTCGACTCCACCTCGCCGCAGGTCTCCCCCGCCGTGATCTCCGCCCCGACGTCGGGCAGGTCGAGGTAGACGATGTCACCGAGGGCCTCGGTGGCCACGGTCGTGATGCCCACCCGCACGGGCGAGACGGAGTCGTCCACCCACTCGTGCTCGGCGGTGTACTTGAGGTCGGGACGGATGGTTGCCATGGGGGTCTCCTCGGGTTGGGTCAGGGACGACGGTAGAACGGGCGCTCGACGACGGTGAGGGGTTCGGACCTGCCGCGCACGTCGGCCTCCACGGCGGTGCCGACCTCCGCGGCTGCGACGTCGACCACGGCCAACGCGATCGGGTGGCCGAGGGTGGGGCTGGGCAGCCCCGACGTCACGACCCCGATCTCCTGCCCGTCGCGCAGCACCGGGCTGCCGGCGCGGGCCGCGCGGCGCCCCTCGCCCGCGAGCCCGACCAGCACGCGCCGGCCCGGCTCGCGGGCGACGTGGGCCTCGCGGATCCGCTCCAGCGCCGGGCGGCCGACGAAGTCGGCGGTCTTACGCCTGAGGCCGACGACGCCGCCGAACCCCACCGTGAACGGGTCCACCTCCCGGGTGAGCTCGTTGCCGTACAGCGGCATCGCCGCCTCGAGCCGCAGGGAGTCGCGGGCGGCCAGGCCGGCGGGCTCGAGGCCCGCGTCGGCGCCGGTCGCGAGGAGCTCGTGCCACAGCGCGACGGCGTCCGGGGCACGCAGCACGACCTCGAAGCCGTCCTCACCGGTGTACCCGGTGCGGGCGAGCAGCACGCGCACACCCGCCAGCGTCGTCCAGCGTGCCCGGTAGTAGCGCAGGTCCCCGACCGGCTCGGCCGCGAGCCCACCGACGATCTCCGCCGCCCGCGGACCCTGGACGGCGAGCAGCGCCGTCGCCTGGGTCGAGTCGGTGATCTCGACCGAGAAGCCCGTCGACCGCTCCGCCAGCTCCGCCAGGACGCCGGCCGTGTTCGCCGCGTTCGGCACCGTGAGGTACCGGTCCGGCTCGACCCGGTAGACGATGAGGTCGTCGATGATCCCGCCCTCGGGCGTGCACATCAGGGTGTACTTCGCCTGGCCCACCTCCAGCGTGGACAGGCTCCCGACGAAGGCGAAGTCGAGGAAGGCGCCGGCGTCCTCCCCGCTCACCCACACGGTGCCCATGTGGCTGAGGTCGAAGAGTCCGGCGGACTCGCGCACCGCCCGGTGCTCGGCCAGCTGGGAGCCGTACTGCAGCGGCATGAGCCAGCCCGCGAAGCTCGTCATCCGCGCGCCCAGCCTCTCGTGCTCGGCGCGCAGGGCGGTCACCTGGTCACTCATCACGCCTCCTCGAAGGCCTCGGCCGGCGGGCAGCTGCACATGAGGTTGCGGTCCCCGTAGGCGTTGTCGATGCGGCTCACCGGCGGGAAGTACTTGTCCTGCCTCAGCCCGGGCACCGGGAAGACGGCCTGGTCGCGGGAGTAGACACGGTGCCACGCGTCCGTGGCGACGTCCGCCGCCGGGTGCGGGGCGCGGCGCAGCGGGCTCTGGGCGACGTCCATCTCGCCGTCGAGCACCTGCTGGATCTCGCCGTGGATCGTCACCATCGCCTCGATGAAGCGGTCGAGCTCGGCGACGTCCTCGCTCTCGGTCGGCTCGACCATGAGCGTGCCCGCGACCGGGAAGGAGAGCGTGGGTGCGTGGAAGCCGAAGTCGATGAGCCGCTTGGCCACGTCCTCGGCGGTCACCTTCGAGCGCTTGGTGAGGTCGCGCAGGTCGAGGATGCACTCGTGGGCGACGAGGCCGTCGGTCCCGGTGTAGAGCACGGGGAAGTACGGGTCCAGCGCCCTGGCGACGTAGTTGGCCGACAGGAGTGCGGTCCGGGTCGCGGCCTCCAGCCCCTCGGCGCCCATGAGGGCGATGTAGGCCCAGGAGATGGGCAGCACCCCGGCCGAGCCGTACCGGGTCGCGGAGACCGGGACCGCGCCGTCGTCGTCGGCCGCCGCCGCGTCCCCCGGGAGGAAGGGGACGAGGTGCTCGCGCACCGCGACCGGACCGACGCCCGGCCCGCCGCCGCCGTGCGGGATGCAGAAGGTCTTGTGGAGGTTGAGGTGGGAGACGTCGCCGCCGAACTCGCCCGGCTGCGCCAGCCCGATCATCGCGTTGAGGTTCGCGCCGTCGATGTAGACCTGACCGCCCGCGGCGTGCACCGCCTCGCAGACCTCGCGCACCTCCGGGTCGAAGACGCCGTGGGTCGAGGGGTAGGTGAGCATGATCGCCGCGAGCTGCACCCCGTGCTGCTCGATCTTCGCGCGGAGGTCGGCGACGTCGATCGAGCCGTCGTCGGCGGTCCGCACGGTCACCACGCGCATGCCGGCGAGCACGGCCGAGGCCGCGTTGGTGCCGTGCGCCGAGGAGGGGATGAGGCACACGGTGCGCTCGTCCTCGCCACGGGAGCGGTGGTAGCCGCGGATCGCGAGCAAGCCGGCGAGCTCACCCTGGGAGCCGGCGTTCGGCTGGATGGACACGCGGTCGTAGCCGGTGATCTCCGCGAGCCAGGCCTCCAGCTCGGCGATGAGCTCGCGCCAGCCCTCGGTCTGGTGGTCCGGGGCGAGCGGGTGGATCGAGGCGAAGCCCGGCCAGAGCATCGCCTGCATCTCGGTGGCCGCGTTGAGCTTCATCGTGCACGAGCCGAGCGGGATCATCGTGCGGTCCAGCGCCAGGTCCCGGTCCCCCAGCCGCCGCAGATAGCGCATCATCTGCGTCTCGGAGCGGTGGGCGTGGAAGGTCGGGTGGGTAAGGAAGTCACTCGTCCTGCGCAGCTGCTCGGGGATCTCGTAGCCGCTCCCCGGCTCGGCCGACCCGACGCCGAAGGCGGCAAGGACCTCCGTGAGGTGGTCCGGCGTGGTCGTCTCGTCGCAGGAGATCCCGACACGATCCTCGTCGACGAGCCGCAGGTTGACACCCCGCCGCTCGGCCTCCTCGACGACGGCTGCCGCCCGCCCGGGGACGCGGGCGGTGACGGTGTCGAAGAACGCGTCGTGGAGCACCTCGACCCCACCCGCGGTGAGGCGCAGAGCAAGGGTGCGTGCCGCACCGTGCGCGTGGCGGGCGATCTCCCGCAGCCCCTCGGGCCCGTGGTAGACGGCGTACATGCCGGCGACGACGGCGAGCAGCGCCTGCGCCGTGCAGATGTTGGACGTCGCCTTCTCCCGGCGGATGTGCTGCTCGCGGGGCTGCAGGGCCAGCCGGAGCGCGGGGCGGCCGTCGCTGTCCTTGGACACGCCGACGAGCCGCCCGGGCAGCTGCCGCTCCAGACCCTCGCGGACCGCCATGAAGGCGGCGTGCGGACCGCCGAAGAACAGCGGGACACCGAAGCGCTGGGCCGAGCCGACGGCGACGTCGGCGCCCTGCTCCCCCGGCGGGGTGATGAGCGTGAGGGCGAGGAGGTCGGCGGCGACGGTGACGAGGGCGCCGCGCTCCTTGGCCTGAGCGATCAGCCCGGCGTGGTCGCGGACCTGCCCGGAGGTCCCGGGCTGCTGGAGGACGAGACCGGTGACGCCGTCGGGGAGGTCCGGCAGACCGTCGTCGAGGTCGGCGACGACGGTGGTGAGGCCGACGGCCTCGGCGCGCGCACGGGTGACGGCGATGGTCTGGGGGTGGAGCTCGTCGTCGAGGACGAACGTCGCGGCGGTGTCCTTCTTCTGCGCGCGCTGCATGAGGAGGACGGCCTCGGCGACCGCGGTGGCCTCGTCGAGCAGCGAGGCGTTGGCGACCGGCAGGCCGGTGAGGTCCGCGACGGCGGTCTGGAAGTTGAGCAGGCCCTCGAGCCGGCCCTGGGAGATCTCCGGCTGGTAGGGCGTGTAGGCGGTGTACCAGGCCGGGGACTCCAGCACGTTGCGCTGGATGACCTGCGGGGTGTGGGTGCCGTAGTACCCCTGGCCGATCATCTGGACGCGCCGGACGTTCGTCGCGGCGAGCTGCTGGAGACGGGCGAGCACCTCCGGCTCCGTGCGGGGCGCGGGGAGGTCGAGGACGCGGCGCTGGCGGATGCTCGGCGGTACCGACTCCAGCAGCGGGGTCCAGTCGGCGTGACCGAGGGACTCGAGCATCGCGGCGGCGTCCGACGCGCGCGGACCCATGTGACGGTCGGCGAACGTGGACTCGAGCGATGGCGCGGGGCGGGACGAGGACATGGACACGGCTCCAGGGTCGGTGCTGGGACTGTCCTCTCCGCTCTGTGGGGTGACCTGAGAGATTTCGCGAGCGTTGCTCGCTTGCACCGTCGGTGAGCGCAGACGCGCTGCTTTCCAGAGTTGCCTGATCGTGGCGGTGGGGGTGCCTGAGAGATTGCGGGAGGACTTGCTCCTTCGGCGCCCGCTCGAGGCGGGGCTCTCCCGCCACGGGTGAGCGGCGTATCGAGTTGTCCAGGTCACAGTACCCGAGAATCGGACACGTCCTGGCCCCGTCCAGAGGTGTGCGGTTCGCCGCAGATGGGTCCCTCCCGGCGCTTCCGTGGGATCCTGGGAGCAGATCCCCCGCCCCCGAGCTCAGGAAGACGATTGACTCTGCACGCCCCCACCCCCGCCCCCACCGCGCTGCAGCCGATGCGGCCGACCGCCGTGCTGCTCGACCTCGACGGCACGATCAGCGACTCGGGGCCGGTCATCACGGCCTCCATCGCCGAGACCCTCGCGCACTTCGGCTACCCCGCGCAGACGCCCGAGGAGCTGCTGCGCTTCGTCGGTCCGCCGATCCGGGACGGGTTCCGCACGTTCGTGGGCGTGCCCGAGGACGAGCTCGACGCCGTCGTCTCCGACTACCGCGACCGGTACAACGACCGGATGCTCCAGGCGCCCGTCTTCCCCGGGATGGCCGACCTCGTCCGCGAGCTCCACGCCCGCGGGGTCCCGCTGGCCCTGGCCACGTCCAAGCGCCAGTCGCTGGCCGTGGTCATCCTCAGGGACGCGGGGCTCGCGGAGTACTTCACCGTCATGTGCGGCGCCTCCGAGGACGAGTCGCGGGCCGTCAAGGCCGACATCGTCGCGGACGCCCTCGCCGGGCTGAGCGACGCCGGGGTGGACCTCGGGCGAGCGGTCATGGTCGGCGACCGCCACCACGACGTCGACGGCGCCGGCATCTACGGACTCCCGACGATCCTCGTCCGGTGGGGCTACGCCCGGCCCGGCGAGGAGGACGGCGCCCACGCCGTCGTCCACGAGGTGAGCGAGCTCGCCCAGCTGCTGAGCTGACCGGCCGGTCGGCTGCCTCCTCCGGGCGGCTCCCACGATCCACCCGGGCCTCAGACGGCAGCACCCTGCACCCGACCGGGTGCAGGGTGCTGCCGTCCGGGCGTTCGGTCAGCTGCCGACCCGCTGGTTGCTGCGGTGGATGTCGTCCGACATGCGCACCACGGCGAAGTAGAACTCGAGGGTCATGCGGAAGAACGCGAGGCTGATGACGAGCACGATCGGGCCCACGATCAGCGCCAGGACCCCGATGACAGGCTCGCTCGCGAAACCGGCGAAGACGAGGAACAGCCAGTACAGGCCCGAGAGGATCATCGTCGCCAGGTAGACCCAGCTGACGATCTTGGGCGTGATGAGCGTGTGGAAGCGCCAGTCGAACAGCGCCGCGAAGAAGTTCTTCGGCGACTCCCCGCCCGGGCCCTGGGGCACGCCGGTCGAGCCGTAGCCCCACTGCTGACCGCCCTGCGGGTAGGCGGGCGGGGGCGGAGGCATCTGCGGCTGACCCTGGGAGGGCTGCTCACCGTAGGGCGGCTGCGGAGGCTGGTACGGACCGGGCGGAGGGGTGCTCACGACACTGCCTTTCGAACTCAGGGGATCTGGGCAGGGCGAGGCTATCCGAGCCCGCGGAGCGCCCCTCGGACCGCCCCACCCGCGTCGGTGTGACCCCGGTCACCTCTCCGGATGCAGCGACCGGGACCCGGACCTACCGTCGAGAGGCGGCCACGTCCGTGGCTGGGAAGGGAGCACTTCACGCTCGTCTCCCGCTGAACCATCCGCACGCACCGAAGGGAAACGTCATGACCGACATCAGTGGTGAGACCGGGCACGTGACCGGTACCAAGGACAAGAACTACAACCTCATCTGGTACACCGAGGCGTGCCTCGACAACGCGCTGCGGCTCGAGCAGTTCATCGCCGACGCCGAGCGGGACGGCGACGCCGAGGTCGCCGACCTCTTCCGCAAGGCCCAGGCCGACAGTCAGAAGGGCGCGGAGATCGCCAAGAAGCTCCTCGTGGCCCGGCTGGGGCAGTGACCGCGGCACGACCCGGCCCGCTCGGGTTCGAGCCACGGCGGGTCATCGTCACGGGCGCCGACTCCGGCATCGGCAAGGCCAGCGCCGTCGCGCTCGCCTCGCCGGGCCGGGAGGTCGGGCTGACCTGGCACCAGGACCGCGACGGGGTGGAGCGCACCGCCGAGGAGGTCCGGGCAGCGGGCGCGACGGCGCACGTGCGCCGGCTCGACCTCACCGACCCCCAGACCGGTGGCGCCGTCGTCGACGACCTCGCCGAGGCGATGGGCGGGGTGGACGCACTCGTCATGTCCTCCGGCACCGGCAGCTCGACCCTGCTGCTCGACATGGCCTACACCGAGTGGCGGCACGTGGTGTCCGTCGACCTCGACGGTGCGTTCTGCTGCCTGCAGGCCGCCGCGAGGCACATGGTCGCGGGCGGGACGGGTGGCCGGATCGTGGCCATCACCAGCGTCCACGAGCACGCCCCACGCGTGGGCGCGGGCCCCTACTGCGCGGCCAAGGGCGGGCTCGGTCTGCTCGTCAAGGTCGCGGCCCTCGAGCTCGCCGAGCACGGCATCACCGTCAACGCCGTCGCACCGGGCGAGATCGCCACTCCCATGACCGGCCAGGAGGACGAGTCGGTCTTGGAGGACAAGGAGCGGTTCGGCATCCCCGTCGCCCGGCCCGGCGACGCCCGCGAGGTCGCCGCGACGGTCGCGTTCCTCTGCGGCCCCGAGGCCGGCTACGTCAACGGTGCGTCCTGGGCCGTGGACGGCGGGATGCTCCAGATGGGCCCGCAGGCCGGCTCCCACCTCACGAGCCACGACTGGCGCCGCCCCTAGCCCGTCCCGCCGCCCGTGCCGCGCTGCCCGGTGCCCCACTGGATCGACCATGCGGCCGCGTCGAACGGCTATGCCCTCGCGTGGCTGATCTGCGGGCGCTAGCGTCGGCGGGATGGATCTCCCGCTCCTGCCGCCGGTGGCACCGATGCTCGCGAAGTCCGTCAAGCAGGTCCCCGCGGGTGACTACCTCTACGAGCCCAAGTGGGACGGCTTCCGCGCGATCATCTTCCGCGACGGTGACGACGTCGAGATCGGCAGCCGCAACGAGCGGCCGATGACGCGCTACTTCCCCGAGCTGGTCGAGAGCCTGCGCGAGCAGCTTCCCGAGCGCTGCGTCGTCGACGGCGAGATCGTCATCGTGACCGGGGACCGCCTCGACTTCGAGGCCCTCCTCCAACGCATCCACCCTGCCGAGTCGCGGGTCCGGCGTCTCGCCGGGGAGACCCCCGCGTCCTTCGTCGCCTTCGACCTTCTCGCCCTCGGGGACGAGGACCTCACGGGCAAGCCGATGTCCGAGCGGCGCGCACGGCTGGAGGAGGTGCTCGACGGCGCACGGGGGCCGGTGCACCTCACCCAGGCCACCCGCGACACCGACCTCGCCACCCGGTGGCTCGACCTCTTCGAGGGGGCGGGGCTCGACGGCGTCGTCTCCAAGCCGCTCGACCTGCCCTACCAGCCGAACAAGCGGGTGATGCTCAAGACGAAGCACGAGCGCACCGCGGACTGCGTGCTCGCCGGCTTCCGGTGGCACAAGAGCGGCCCGGTGGTCGGCTCGCTGCTCCTCGGGCTGTACAACGACGCCGGGCGGCTCCAGCACGTCGGTGTCGCCTCCTCCTTCACGGCAAGGAGGCGGGAGGAGCTCGTCGCCGAGCTGGAGCCGCTGCGCGTCGTCGAGGGCGAGGAGCACCCGTGGGCCGACTGGGAGAACGCCGGCGCCCACGAGAAGAACCGTCTCCCGGGCGCGCAGAGCCGCTGGAGCGCCGGGAAGGACCTCTCCTTCGTGCCGCTGCGACCCGAGCGGGTCATCGAGGTCGCCTACGACCACATGGAGGGCACCCGCTTCCGCCACAGCGCCCAGTTCCGCCGCTGGCGCCCGGACCGCGAGCCCGCGTCCTGCACGTACGAGCAGCTCGAGGAGCCGGTGCGGTTCGACCTGTCCGACGTGCTGCGCTGAGACGGTCGGCAGGCACGGCTCACGGACGGTGCTCGTGGACGCAGGGCCGCCGTCAGTCCTGACTGAGGAAGTCCGACAGCAGGCGGTGAAAGTCGTCCGGGTGCTCGACCGCCGGCGCGTGCCCACACCGCCCGAGGACGTGCAGGCGGACGTCGGCGAGGAGGTCGAGCAGTGGCAGCACCGCGGGACGCAGCGGCGTGAGGCGGTCCTGAGCACCGTGGACGAGCAGGACGGGCGCGCGCACCGCCGCCAGCGTCTCCACCGACAGGGTGAGGTCCACGGCCCACCGTGCCCGGGGCGGCGGGAACAGTGTCGCGAACGCGGCCTCGCCGGCACGCATCGCTGCGGACCGGGCCGCGACCGCCGACTCCGTGACGAGTGACTGGTCCAGCACCAGGCGGCCCAGCATCTCCCGCGCACCGTCCTCGTGGGCGGGGGCGGCCCACACCGCGTCGAGCTCGGCCGACAGCGGTGCCCCCGGGGCACCCATGGTCGACACCGGGACGACGTGGGTGACCTGCTCGGGGCGCGCCGCCGCCAGCGCCAGGGCGACGGCACCGCCCATGGAGTGGCCGACGACGGCGTACGACGGGTGCCCGAGGGCGTCCATCAGCGCGGCGGCCTGCTCCGTCCACACCCCTAGCCCGCCCCGGGAGCGCGGAGGGAGCGGCGTCCCGCCGAACCCCGCCTGGTCGGGGGCCACCAGGTGCCAGGACCCCGCGAGCGCACGAATGGTCGCGGCCCAGGCTCCGGACCCGGTGGTCCCGGGCCCGGAGCCGTGCAGGAGCAGCACCGCCGGTCCGGTGCCGCCCTCGGTCACCCGGACTGGCGAGCCGTCGACGGAGACGGTGCGTTCCGCCGTCACCGGCCCACAGCGGTCGTGCTCATCAGGCGCTGACGGTGTCGACGGACCTCGCGAACAGGTCCATCATCGCCCGGCCGAACTGCGGCATGTCCGGCCATCCCCGGCAGGAGACGAGGTTGCCGTCCACGACGTCGGGGGCGTCGACCACCGTCGCGCCCGCGTTCTCCATGTCGCCGGTGATGGGCGGGAAGCAGGCCGTCCTGCGGCCCTGGAGCAGGCCGTACACCGCCGGCACCTGCGCGCCGTGGCACACCAGGGCGATCGGCAGGTTGCGAGCGAAGAAGTGCTCGGTGATGCGCCGTACATGGTCGTCCACCCGGATCCACTCGGGGGCGCGGCCCCCGGGGATGATGAGGGCGTCGTAACGCTCGACGTCGACGTCCTCCCACGGCACGTCGACCGGCAGCTTGCGACCGTTCTTCTCGACGTACGCGTCGGAGTTGGGGTCGAACTCGTGGATGACGAGCTGCACGTCGCGCATCGTCCTCGACGAGACGTCGACCTCCCAGCCGCCCTCCTGCACGCGGTAGTAGGGGTACATGGTGTCAAGCTCCTCGGCGGCATCGCCGGTCAGGAGCAACGCTCTGGGCACGTGATCTCTCCTCGCACTCAACGTTGGGTGTGGGCCCCACTCTGCCGAGCGGGACCGGGGATCGGATCCGATCCGATCGGTCCAGACGAGTAAGAATGACGCGTAGGGGCCTCGCCAGTCAAGCCCCTGGCTACCGGGCGTCCCCGAGCCTGGTGTCGTCGAACAGTCGCCGGAACCGGTCGCCCGACAGCAGGATGTGCTGGCGCATCGCATAGGCGGCCTGATCGGGGTCACGCGCCGCGATGCCGGCGAGGATCTCGTCGTGCTCGCCCATGGCGAGGTAGGTGACCTGGGTGTCGTAGACCAGTCGGAACAGGTGCACATGCGTGTGCAGCCGGGCGAGCGCCTCGCGGACCAGCTGGTTCCCCGCGCTCTGCGCGACGAGGTCGTGGAAGGCGGCGTCACGCAGACCGAAGGCGCCGTAGGCCGTCGGCCCGTCCCCCTCCTCCAGCCCGGCCATCTCCTCGAGCAGCCTCCGCAGATGGCTGACCTGCGACGTCGTGGCCCGTTCCGCCGCGTGGCGGGCTGCTGCAGGTTCCAGCAGCAGACGGATCTCGAGCATGTCGTCGAACCGCTCACGGCTGATCAAGGGCGGGATCCGGTAACCGGCGTGCGGCACCCGGACCACCAGCCCGTCCGCCTCCATGCGGTTCAGGGCGTCCCGGATCGGCGTCTGCGAGACCCCCAGCTCGCGCGCCAGGGCGTCGATCGTGACGCGCGAGTCCGGCATGAAGCGCGATGACATGAGCTGGCGGAGCAGCGTGTCGTGCACCTCGTCGGCGAGCCGTCTGCCGGGTCGTCCGTTCGGTTGCGCACCGTGGCTCCCACGGTCCCGCCCGGTCATCGCTTCGTCGTCCACGGGGCTCTGCCCTCTTTCCATCTCGTCGGCGCTCACGGTTGACAGCGGCCGCTCCGTTGCTCCATGATCACCCGAAATCGGATCGTATCGGAAAACACCAGCGCGTCAGCATCTTCATCGCATTGTGGCGTACCCGTCCCGCTGGCTCTCCCCGACCCCCTGGAGTCCCCATGAGCAAGCTCGGTGTCCTGCGCGGGCCTCGACAAGTCGTCTTCGGCGCCGGGCAGCGGCACGCCCTGGGCACGCTGACCGCGGCCCTCGGCTCCCGCGCCCTGGTCTGCACCGACCCCCGCTTCGGGGCCACCGAGGAGTTCGCCGAGCTCGTCGGGCTGCTCGAGCGCGCGGGTGTGGCCGTGACGGTGTTCGCCGAGGTCCTGCCGGACGTCCCGGTGCACCAGGTCACCCGGTGCGCAGAGCTCGCCAGGACGGCCGCCCCGGACGTCGTCATCGGCATGGGCGGAGGAAGCTGCCTGGACCTCGCCAAGGCGGCGGCCGTGATCCTCACGCACGGCGGTGAGCCGGCGGACTACTACGGCGAGTCCCGGGTCCCCGGACCGGTGATACCGGTCGTGGCCCTGCCGACCACCGCTGGGACCGGGTCCGAGGTCACGCCCGTGGCCGTCCTCACCGATCCGCAGCGCGTGAGCAAGGTGGGCATCTCCAGCCCGCACCTCATCCCGCACACAGCCGTGTGCGACCCGGAGCTCACCGTCGGCTGCCCGCCCGCCCTCACGGCGAGCGCGGGTGCTGACGCGCTGTCGCACGGGATCGAGGCCTTCACCGCGGTCCGGCGCCCGGTGACGACCGAGCTGGTGACCGAGCGCGTCTTCGTCGGCAAGAACGAGCTGACCGACTCCTTCGCCCTCATGGCCGTCCGGCTAATCGCCGGCAGCCTGCAGCGTGCCTGGTCGGACCCGAGCGACATGGGTGCCCGGGAGTCGATGATGCTCGGGGCCACCGCCGGCGGTTTCGCCCTCGGCACCGCCGGCACGGCGGCGGCGCACGCGATCCAGTACCCGGTCGGCGCCCTCACCCACACCCCGCACGGGATCGGGGTCGGGGTCCTGCTGCCCTACGTGATGGAGTTCAACCGGCCCGTGCGGGTCCGGGAGCTGGCCACCGTCGCGCTGGCGATGGGTGCGTCCGCCGAGGCGTCCGACGAGGACCTGGCCGACCAGGCGATCGACCGGGTCGCGGCCCTGCTCGCCTCGGTGGGGATCCCCGCCACGCTGGCGGATCTCGTGCTGCCGGCCGACAGGCTGCGCTGGACGGCCGAGCAGGCGATGGGAGCCGCGCGGCTCATCGCGAACAACCCGCGTCCGCTCGACGTCGACGCGCTCGAGCAGATCGTCCGCGCCGCGTACACCGGCGACCGAGCGGCCCTGCGAGAGACCCTCCCCGGGTCCGCCTCGCCGGACCTCACCACGACGGCAGGTACCCGATGAGCATCACGATGCACGAGTTGATGCGTCCGGTCCTCGACGGCCTCGACGTGCCCACCGACCTGCTGGTCGCCGGTGCCTGGCACCGCGGTTCCGACGGGAACCGGATCGACGTCCGCGATCCCGCGTCCGGTGCGGTGCTGGCGTCGGTCGCCGACGCGGGCGTCCGTGACGCGCAGGCGGCGGTGGACGCGGCGGCCGCAGCGGCGGCCGGATGGGCGGCCACGGCGCCCCGCGCCCGGGCCGAGCTGCTGCAGCGTGCCTTCACGCTGATGCACGAGAGGAGCGAGGAGCTCGCCCTGCTCATCAGCCTCGAGAACGGCAAGTCGCTGGCGGACGCGCGGTCCGAGGTGACCTATGCCGCCGAGTTCTTCCGCTGGTACGGCGAGGAGAGTGTCCGGCTGCGCGGACAGGTGGGCCGCTCCCCCAGCGGCGCCAACCGGCTCGTGGTCACGCACCAGCCCGTCGGCATCAGCGTGCTCATCACCCCGTGGAACTTCCCTGCGGCGATGGCCACCCGCAAGATCGCACCGGCCCTGGCCGCCGGGTGCACCGCGATCCTCAAGCCGGCCACCGAGACGCCGCTGACGGCGCTCGCCGTGGCTGCCCTGCTGCAGGAGGCGGGACTGCCACCCGGGGTGCTCAACGTCGTCACCACCACCCGGCCCGGTCCCGTCGTCGAGACGATGCTCACCGACCCCCGGACGCGCATGCTCTCGTTCACCGGGTCGACGCAGATCGGCCGGCGCCTGCTGCGCACCGCAGCCGACCAGGTCATCAAGTGCGGGATGGAGCTCGGCGGCAACGCCCCCTTCGTCGTCCTCGCCGACGCCGACGTCGACGCCGCGGTCGAGGGCGCGATGGTCGCCAAGATGCGCAACGGCGGCCAGGCGTGCACCGCCGCCAACAGGTTCTTCGTGCACCACGCCGTCCACGACACCTTCGTGGAGGGCCTCGTCGCGCAGATGGCCGCGGTGCGGGTCGGTCCGGGCTCCGACGAGAGCACCCAGTGCGGTCCGCTCATCAACGAGGACGCCGTCCGCAAGGTCGACGAGCTCGTCCGGGACGCCCTCGACCGGGGCGCCCGTGCCGTCCTGGGCGGCGAGCGGCCCGGTGACGGCTGCTTCTACCCCCCGACGGTGCTGGTCGACGTGCCGCCGGACGCCCGCCTCCTGCACGAGGAGATCTTCGGGCCGGTGGCCCCGGTGGTCCGCTTCGAGCGCGAGGAGGAGATGCTGGCGATGGTCAACGACACCGAGTACGGACTCGTCAGCTACCTCTACACGGGTGACCTCGGCCGCGGCCTGCGGCTCGCCGAAGGCATCGAGAGCGGCATGGTCGGCCTCAACCGTGGGCTCGTCTCGGACCCGGCCGCGCCCTTCGGCGGCACCAAGCAGAGCGGCTTGGGCCGCGAGGGGAGCACCGAGGGCCTGCTCGAGTTCATGGAGACCCAGTACATCGCGACGTCCTGGTGACGCCGCCGCACGCCCCCAACACATCCGGCACCATCCCCCCGATGCAGGAAGCAGGAGAACTGATGAGCAACGCACAGCGAGACCGACGGAGCTCTCGCCACGGCCTCAGGACGCGGGCGGCGGCGACGACCACACTGGTCGTCCTGGCGCTGGCGGCCTGTGGCGGCGGCGGTGACGACGGCAACGACGGCGGCGGCGACGCAGCAGCCGCGGCCGGCGGCCCTGCCGCGCCCGCGACGATCCCCGAGCTCACCGACGAGCCACTGGACCTCAGCTTCATCTGGTTCGAGTGGCCCCCCGCCCAGCTGCTCGAGGACTTCGCGAACGAGGAGTACACCAAGGAGCGGCCGAACGTCACCGTCACGGTCAACACCGTGCCGAACGCGAACTGGCACGACGCGATGTTCACCCAGTTCGCCGCGCGCCAGACCGACTTCGACATCGCCGTCCTCGACTCGCAGCACATCGGCGAGGCCGTGACGAACGGCAACATCCTCGACATCACCGACTTCATCAACGAGAACATCGAGACCGACGCGTACGACCCGTACCTCCTGGCCGCCTACGGCCAGTACCCCCAGGCCGAGACGGGCCAGCGAGACGAGAGCGCCAGCATGTACGGGCTGCCGCTGCTCGGCGACACCTGGACGATGATCTACCGCAAGGACCTCATCGGCGAGGAGCCCCCCGAGACCTGGGACGAGATGATCGAGGTCGCGAGGCAGTGCCAGGAGGACAACCCGGGCGTCAGCGGGCTGGCCTTCCACCAGGCCAACGGCTCCGACGCCGCGGCGGTCACCTACAACACCGTGAACGCCCTCTACGGCGGCAACCTCTGGAACCGGGAGGAGGGCCAGATCGAGGGCGTCATCAACGACGAGGCCGGGCAGCGGGCGATGGACATCCTCGTCAACGAGATGAAGCCGCTGACCGCACCCGGCTCCGGCAACTGGTTCATCGACGAGGTCAACGCGGCCGTCGCGCAGGGCAACGCGTGCATCGCGTTCAACTGGATCGCGGCGAGCGGTGGCCTGCTCGACCCCGCGCAGACGGTGCTCGGCGAGACGCGCGAGGAGATCCTCGAGAAGCTCGGCTTCGCCACCCTGCCGACGCAGGAGACCGACCTCGTGCCGCTCGGCGGCATGGGGATGCACATCTCGGCCTACGCGCCCGACGAGCGGGTCGCCGAGGCGCTCAACTTCATGCGGTGGTTCGAGCAGGAGGACATCCAGAAGAAGTGGGCCGCGGCCGGCGGGGTGCCGTCGCGTACGGACGCCCTGGAGTCCTCGGAGTTCCTCGACGCCGGACCCTTCAACCAGGTCTACGCCGACTCCGTGTCGCGGCAGCGGGACATGTGGAACGTGCCCGAGTACGCCCGCCTCATCGACATCGAGAACACCAACGTCAACGCGGCCCTCAACGGGGCCAAGGACCCGGAGACGGCGCTCGACGACATCGCCCGCGAGCAGCAGTCGGTGCTGGACGGCGACGGCGGGCTGTGAGGTGAGCATGACGACGTCCACCGACGCCCCGGTGCAGGAGGCAGCACCCCTGCCTCCTGCACCGGGGCGGTCCCCCCGCCTGCGTGACCGCGGGCTCGCCGTGGCCTTCATCTCGCCGGCGATGCTCCTGCTGCTCGGCATGTCGGTCTTCCCGTTGCTGTGGGCCCTGTACCTGTCGTTCACGGACTACTCGGCGACGAGCAACGTGCCCGGCAGGTTCGTCGGGTTCGAGAACTACGCCGACGTCCTCACGTCGTCGGAGGTCCACACGCGAGCCCTGACGACGGTGCTGTTCGTGGCCGGTGCGGTGATCCTGCAGACCGTGCTGGGCTTCTCCATCGCCTACCTCATCTCGCGGCGGACGCGCGGACGCGGGCTGCTCACCACGCTGTTCCTGGTGCCGATGATGCTCTCGCCGGTCGTCGTCGGGCTGTTCTGGCGCTTCATGCTCGACGCGCAGTTCGGCGTGGTCAACAGCATGCTCACCTCCCTCGGGCTCGAGCCGGTCGAGTGGCTCACGCAGCAGCGGACGGCGCTGTTCTCCCTCATCCTCGTCGACACGTGGCAGTGGACCCCGTTCATCATGCTCATCGCGCTCGCCGGGCTCACCGCGGTGCCCAAGTACCTGTACGAGGCCGCGTCGATCGACCGGGCCTCGGAGTGGTTCCGCTTCCGCAACATCACCCTGCCGATGGTGTGGCCGCTGCTCCTCATCGCGGTGATGTTCCGGGCCATCGAGGCCTTCCGCCAGTTCGACCTCGTCTACGTCCTCACCAACGGCGGACCGGGGGTGTCCACCGAGACGTTGTCGTTCCACGTCTACAAGGTCGCGTTCCTCGGCTTCCGCACCGGGGCCGCCTCGGCGTACGGGATCCTCATGGTCCTCGTCGTCATCGTCCTGGCGCAGTTCTACCTGCGCTACCTCAACAAGCTCAAGGAGGGCTGATGGCGATCTCCGTCGACGACGCCGTCCCCGGCCCCGTCACCGCAGACCCACCGCGCGCCCGCCGCGCTCGCCGCGGCAGGGCCCGGTCCGCCGTCGAGATCGCGTTCCTGGCCGTGCTCCTCGGCAGCTCGCTCTTCGCCGTGATGTGGATCCTCCAGACGTCCGTCAAGACCGGCCAGGACATCTACGCCGTCCCGGCGAAGTTCTTCGGGTTCGACGTCACGCTGCAGCACTACAGGGACGTCTTCGTGGCCCCCGGCGGGGGGCGCTCGGACCTGTCCCAGTCGTTCCTCAACTCCGTCGTGGTCGCCGGGTCCTCGACCGTGCTGGCCACCCTGCTGGGGGTACCCGCAGCGTGGGCCTACTCGCGGTTCACGCTCAAGGGCAAGAAGGACCAGCTGTTCTTCATCCTCTCCACCCGGTTCATGCCGCCCGTGGTGGTCGTCATCCCGGTCTTCCTCATGTACCGCGAGCTCGGGCTCATCGACACCAGGCTCGGTCTCGTCCTCGTCTACACCGCGTTCAACCTCCCCTTCACGATCTGGATGATGAAGGGCTTCGTGGACGAGGTGCCCTCGGAGTACGAGGACGCGGCGATGCTCGACGGCTACACCCGCCTGCAGGCGTTCTGGAAGTTCACCCTTCCCCTGCTCATCCCCGGCATCGCCGCGACGGCGGTCTTCGCCCTCATCTTCTCCTGGAACGAGTTCGTCTATGCCATCTTCCTCACGTCCAGCCAGGAGGTGCGGACGGCCCCACCGGCCATCGCCGGCCTCATCGGCGGCACCACGGTGAACTGGGGCCTGGTCGCCGCCTCCGCCGTGGTCTTCGCGCTGCCGGTGCTCGTGTTCGCCTACCTGGTACGCAAGCACCTCGTGGCCGGCGTGACCCTCGGGGCGGTGAGGCGCTGATGGCCGGTATCGAGGTCACCTCCCTGCACAAGCGATACCCGGACGGGACGGTCGCGGTCGAGCACGTCGACCTGTCCATCGGTGACGGCGAGCTCTTCGTCATGCTCGGCCCGTCCGGCTGCGGGAAGACCACCACGCTGCGCGCCATGGCCGGTCTGGAGCGCCAGACGTCGGGCGACATCCACATCGGGGAGACGCTGGTCAACGACCTGCCGCCCGCCGAGCGGGACATCGCCATGGTGTTCCAGTTCTACGCCCTCTACCCGCACCTGAAGACCCGCGACAACCTGGCCTTCCCGCTACGTGCCGAGGGCCGGCCCAAGGCGGAGATCCGCGAACGGGTCGAGGAGGCCGCTCGGATGATGCGGCTCGGCCCGCTCCTGGACCGCAAGCCGCACCGGCTGTCCGGCGGGGAGCAGCAGCGCGTCGCGCTGGCCCGGGCCCTCGTCCGGCGTCCGCGCGCCTTCCTCATGGACGAGCCGCTCACCAACCTCGACGCCGAGCTGCGGGCGGACACGCGGACCGAGATCAAGCACCTGCAGGCCGAGCTCGGCACGACGATGGTCTACGTCACGCACGACCAGGTCGAGGCGATGTCGCTCGGGCACCGCATCGCCATCCTCAACAAGGGCCGGGTGGAGCAGGTCGGGACGCCCCTGGAGGTCTACGACCGCCCGGCGAGCCTGTTCTGCGCGGCCTTCATCGGCTCGCCGCCGATGAACCTGTTCGAGGTCGAGGTGGCGGACGGTGCGCTGCGTGCGCCCGGTGGGCTCGCGCTCAGCCCACCGCCGGGGCTGCGGCGCGACCGCCCGCTCGTCGCGGGCGTGCGGCCCGAGGCGCTGGAGATCACCTCGGCCGGGGCGGACGGAACGGTCCCGGGACGGGTGGTGTCCGCCGAGGTCCTGGGCGACGAGATCATCTACGTCGTCGACAGCGGGGGGCGAGACGTCCGCGTGCGGATGCCCCCGACCGTCCGCTTCGGACCTGAGGCACCGGTGGGTCTGCGGCACACCGGCGGGACCCCGCCGGTCTACGACTCGAGCACGGAAGAGCTGGTGGCCTGATGGGAACGGTGGCTGCCTACGGGCTGCGCAAGTCCTTCGGTGAGGTGCAGGCGCTCGACGGGGTGACCCTGGAGGTGCCGGACGGTTCCTTCTTCGTCGTGCTCGGGCCGTCCGGTGCGGGCAAGACGACGACCCTGCGGGCGATCGCCGGGCTCGAGAAGCTGGACGCCGGCTCGGTGCACCTCGACGGTCGTGACGCGACCGGTGACACCCCGGCCGCGCGCGACCTGGCGATGGTGTTCCAGAGCTACGCCCTCTACCCGCGCAAGACGGTCTTCGAGAACATCGCCTCGCCGCTCCGCGCCCGCAGCGCCGGGTCCGACGAGATCACCGCAGCCGTGGAGAAGGTGGCCGGCCTGCTGCACATCGAGCGGCTGCTCACGCGCAAGCCGGGGCAGCTGTCGGGCGGTGAGATGCAGCGCGTCGCACTGGCTCGCGCACTGGTCCGCAACCCACGCGCGTTCCTCATGGACGAGCCGCTGACGAACCTCGACCTCAAGCTCCGGGTCGAGATGCGCACCGAGCTCACCCGGATCCACCGCAGCCTCGGCGGGACCTTCGTCTACGTCACCAACGACCAGGTCGAGGCCCTGTCCATGGCCGACCACGTCGCGGTGCTCCGCGAGGGCACGGTCCAGCAGGTCGGGACCCCGACCGAGGTCTACGAACGCCCGGCCAACCAGTGGGTCGCCGCCTTCGTCGGGAGCCCGCGGATCAGCCTGCTCGCCTGCCACGCCCAGGGGGACCGGCTGGTCGGTGCGGAGGGCTGGACGCTCCCGCGGCCGCGGTGGACGACCGCGGAGGACGGTCGTCCGCTGCTGCTCGGTCTGCGCGCCGAGGACCTGTCCGTCGAGGCGCGCGGTGACACGGCGCTCGCCGGGGAGCTCTACGGGCTGGAACCGCTCGGGGACCGCACCGTCGTCGACGTCAAGGTGGGCACGGAGATGCTCAAGGTCAAGGCACGGCCGACCGTCACCGGCACACCGGGTGAGCGCATGTCCGTCACCGTCGACCTGGACCGTGCGCACCTCTTCGACGCCGACACCGGGTTGACGTTGTCCGAGGTGGGCCGGTAGGAGGCCACTGCCCCTCGACCACGAGGACGCCGGTCCGTCGGGTCGAGGGGCACGAGCACTGCTCTGCACCCGTACGACGGTGTGTCGCGTGCTGCGTCCAGGCGTCAGGGCGTGACGGCGGCCACCGCCTCGTCGGCCTGGACGAGACCCTCACCGGTGGCGTCCTCAGCCCAGCTGATGGTGCTCCATCCCGGCACGGCCTGGAACGGGTCCCAGACCTGCCGCGAGCCGGCCGGAATGTCCACCGCGGTGTCCTTGAGCGCCGACTCGACCTGCGCCTGGGTGAGGGCGGGGTTGTCCTCGAGCATCAGGGCGGCGACGGCGGACACGTGCGGGGCCGCCATGGAGGTCCCGCCGACGTAGAAGTAGTTGCCCGGACCGCCCTGACCGCTGGACCACCACGGCAGGTGGTTGTAGCCCGGCGTGCCCGGGAACGGCCCGCGCACCCAGGACCCGGGTGCCAGCACGTCGAGCTGCTGACCCTCGAGCTCGCGGCTGCTGAAGTCGGCGACGTAGGTCTCGGCGACCACGCCGAGCCCCTCCGCGACCTCTCCGCTGCCGGCCGGCAGCGGCAGGTCGCCCGGCGCGGGCGGGGTGCCCTTCTCGTTCTTCAGCCACCACAGCCGGTACCGGAAGCCGTTGTCCGGCTCCTCGCCGGGCTCCTCGGTCCACTCTCCGGTCCAGCCGGCGGCGCCGACGCTGATGACCGGCGCGTAGGCGCCGGGGAAGCCCATGCCCTCGGTGCCCTCGTTGCCCGCGGAGGCGACGATGATGACGCCGGCAACGATGGCGCGATCCAGGGCGTCCTGTTCCACGCCGACCAGCTCCGAGCCGCCGAGGCTCATGTTGATGACGACCGGGGCGTCGCCGAGGGCGCCGCTCTCCTTGAGGTCGGTGACGTAGTCGATGCCGGCGGCCACCATCTCGTCCGTGCCGAAGACCACCTGCTGGGAGGGGTCGTCACAGCCCTTGAGCCTGGGGATGGTGTAGTCGGCCAGGACCTTGACCGGGATCACGGTGACGTCCGGCGCGATGCCGCGCACCTGGATGGGCGGCAGGGGGTAGCCCTCGGCGTCGTCGGCGCTGGAGTCGTAGCTGTAGCCCAGGATCGTCGAGGCCACGTGGGTACCGTGGCTGCTGCCGCGCGCGCTGACCCAGTTGGTCTGCCGCAGCGGGCCACGAGCGGACTCCACGGCCTCGCAGGCGTCCGCCGCGCCCGGCTTGAAGGTGAGGGTCTGGTAGAAGCCGGCGCCGAGGTGGGTGGCGACGCGCTCCTCGGGGAAGTACTCGGACCAGTAGGGCAGCAGGCCGGTGTCGAGCACGGCGACGTAGACACCTTCCCCGGTCTGGGTGAGGTGCTCGATGTCGATCTGGTCGGAGTCGTAGGTGTGGTAGCCGTCAGCAGTGGTCGTCGCGTCGTCGAAGACGTTGCGCGCGGTGGCGGGGGACGCCAACGCGACCACCGCGACGAGAGACAGGGACAGTGCGGTGGAACGGAGTTTCACGAGGCCTCCTCGGACCGGCCCGGCACCGTCGCCGGGCTGTGGTTCAGACTAAGCCTCGGACTGTCCCCTGTGAAGATGCTCTGCGTTCATCTGCTACCACCGCCGCCGTCGCGGATATCGCTGCGGAGCGAGGTGGCGGAGCGGCACTGGTCCCGGACGACGTGGACGTCGGTGCCGGTGACCGCCGTCAGTCGCTCTTCCGCGCCCGCGACGGCTGCACCCGGGCGGGCTCACCCGGCATCTTCGGGTACTCGGGCGGGTAGGGCATGTCGCCCAGACCGGCCTTCTCCTGCTCGGCGAAGAGCTCGAGGAGCGGGGTGAGGTCGTGCGCGACGTCGTCGATCTCCGCGTGGAGGTCGCCGAGCTCGGCAAAGCGGGCCGGCATGGTCCGCACGGTGAGGTCGCGGGGGTCGACGTCGGGCAGCTCGTCCCAGGTCACCGGTGCGGAGACCGGGGCGTGGGCGAGCGGCCGGATGCTGTAGGCGCTGGCGATCGTGCGGTCGCGGGCGTTCTGGTTGTAGTCGACGAAGATCGTCTCCCCGCGCTCCTCCTTCCACCAGTTCGTCGTCACCTTCCCCGGCATCCGCCGCTCGAGCTCCCGGCCGAACGCGATCGCGGCGTGGCGGACCTGGGTGAAGTCCCACTGCGGCTCGATGCGGACGTAGATGTGGACGCCGCGGTTCCCCGAGGTCTTGGGGAAGCCGCGCCAGCCGAGCTCGGCGAGGTACTCCCGGGCGACGGCGGCGACCTCGACGGCGTCGGCGAAGTCGGTCCCCGGCTGCGGGTCGAGGTCGATGCGCAGCTCGTCGGGGTGGTCGACGTCGTCACGCCGCACCGGCCACGGGTGGAAGGTGACGGTGCCGAGGTTGGCGGCCCAGGCCACGGCGGCGAGCTCGGTGGGGCACAGCTCGTCGGCGGTGCGGCCGCTGGGGAACGCGATCTCGACGGTCTCGATCCAGTCGGGCACGCCCTTGGCGGGGACCCGCTTCTGGTAGAACGCGTCGCCGTGGGGGTCGCTGCGGGTGGCGCGCTTCATCCCCTCACGCACGCCCTTGGGCCAGCGCTCGAGCGTCACCGGCCGCTCGCGCAGCGCGCGCAGGACCCCGTCCCCGACGGCGAGGTAGTAGTCGACGACCTCCCGCTTGGTGATCCCGGGCTCGGGAAAGATGATGCGGTCCGAGCTCGTGATCCGGACCGGTCTGCCGGCGACGTCGATCTCGACGGCGGGGCTCTTCGTCGCTGCCATGGCCAGACGCTACCGCCCCTGCTCCGCTCACCCCACCGCTTAGCCGGCGGCGCGCACCGGTCCCGGCCCGGCAGCGACGGCTCACCGGCGGCACGGCGTTCCTCCTCGGGCCCCGCAGCCTCAGTGCGCCGCCGCCTCCCCCGCGAGCTCGGTGCCCTGACTGCGGGCGAGCGCGGCCAGGATCCGCTGCCCGGTCCGCAGGTCCGCCCGCCCCTCCGCCAGCCCGGACGCTGGAGGAGTGCCCTCGGTGACCATCGCGTGGAACGCGACGAGCTCGGTCTCGAAGGCCTCCTGCTGGGACCAGCGGAACGTCGTGCGCGCCTCCCCGCCGTCGTCGCCGGCGCGGACCGTGACGACGAGCTCGGTGGCGACGTTGAGGAGGTAGGGCACCGCGAAGGTGAGCTGGACGCTGCCCCGCTCGTGGTGGAACGTCACCGTCTCCCGGTAGTCCGGGTAGTCGGCGATGAAGTGCCACCCGAGGTGGAGCCGCGCCCCGCCCTCGACCTCCCCGGTGAGCTGGAGCGACCCCGGCGTCCCGCCCCAGTGGGCGGCGGAGTCGACGGCCGTGATCCCGCCGGTGAGGTGCCGCAGCAGCGAGATGTCGTGGACGATCGAGCCGAGGACGACGTTCGTGTACAGCGTGCGCAGCAGCGCCGGGGTCCCGGCGCCCACTGCACGGTCCACGGCCTCACCGGTCGAGCGCTCCAGGGCGGCGGCGACGTCCGGGCCGACGTCCTGCGCGGGCGGCAGCAGCCGTGCGAACCCGAGCTGTGCGTCGTCGGCGGGGTGGAGCACCTCCACCGTGACGGCCCGCAGGTCGGTCCCGGCGAGCTCCTGCCTGGCGCGCACGACGGCGGGGTCGTGCTCCTTCATGTAGCCGACGAGGACGGCGGTGCGCGGGTCGCGTCCGCGCCGCCGGAGCTCCTGCTCGACGGCGTCGACCTCGGCGGTGCTCAGCGCGACCGGCTTCTCGCACAGCACGGGCAGACCCGCGCGCGCCAGGCGGAGGAGGTCGGCGCCGTGGCTGCCGCTCGTGGCGAGGACGACGCCGTCGAGCTCCAGCCCGTCGTCGACCGCCCCCAGGAGGGCGTCCAGGTCGGGGAACCGTCGTCCGGCCGGGACCCCGTAGCGCCGCCCGAGCCGCTCGACGCGGTCCGCGGACACGTCGACGACGGCGGCGAGCTCGACCAGGTCCCAGCGCCGCGAGACGAGCGGCAGGTGGACGCTCTGCGCGATCCCGCCCAGCCCGACGACGGCCAGCCGCAGCCGCCCGCTCACGGGAACCACCTCCGCAGCACCTCGCGGTTGTGGACCTGGTCGGCCTGCGCCCTGCCCGGGGGGTCGGAGGGGTCGGGGATGGTGTCCTGCTCGACCTCCAGCCACCCGGCGTAGCCCATCGCCAGGACGGCGTCGATGACGGCCGGGACGTCGAGGTCCCCCTCCCCCAGCGGGACGAAGGCCTTCCCGGCCCACACGGTGCGCAGGTCGCCCTTCCCCCGGACGACGCCGTCGAGCACGTCGCGACGCGCGTCCTTGAGGTGGAGGTGGTTGACCCGCGCGCCCCAGCGGGACAGGCCGGTGAGCGGGTCGCCGCCACCGAGGATGAGGTGGCCGGTGTCGAGCGTGAGACCGACCGACGTGCGGGCGAGCAGCTCGTCGATCTCCTCGGGGGTCTCGACGTAGGTGCAGGCGTGGTGGTGGAAGGTCGGCTCCAGCCCGTGCTCGGTCGCCAGCGCCACCGCGTGCTCCACGTTGGCGGCGTAGCGGTCCCACTGGTCGGGGCTCAGGCCGAGGCCGGGTCCGCCGCCGGGGTTGGCCTTGCGCTCCTGCGACCCCGAGCAGGCGAGAGTCGGTCTCGGGGGCAGCTCGGGGTTGAGCGGGGCGGCCTCGGCGAAGAACGCCAGGGCGTCGCGGTAGCCGGGGAGGGCGGCGGTGAAGGCGTCGTCGTCGGCGAAGGGCAGGTCGACCCAGCCTCCGGCGAGGGACAGCCCGTGGCGGCGCAGGGTGTCGCGCAGCTGCTGCCCGCGGCCGAACATGCCGATGGGGCCGGAGTCGATGCCGGTGTACCCGGCGGCGGCGACGAGCCCGAGCAGCTCGTCCGGCTCGGGGAGCCGGCCGCCGGCGCTCGCGCCGAGCTCGAAGACTCCGTAGCTGACGGGGGCGTTGGCCAGGGCGATCACGGCTGTCCCTCCTCGGGGGTGGCGACGGGTGGTGCCGGCGCGCGGAGCGTGCGGACCTCACCGCTGCGCAGCTCGTCGTCCGGGCTCACGCGCAGCGGCTCGCCCCGCAGGTCGGTGACCGACCACTCGGTGCCGGCGGGCGCCGCGAGGCCCACGCGCTGCCCGGTGCGGCTCATGCTCACCACCCGGGCCTCGAGCCGGTCCCCCGCGACGCGGCGCAGGCTGCTCAGCACCGCCGGACCGGTGAGCTCGGGGCCGGTCACCGGCGCCCGCAGCTGCCCGCCCGCGGGCGCGAGACCACGACGGACCAGCGGGTCGTGGCGGAACGACTCCGCCCACCGCGCGACGTCCGCCTCCTCCCAGCCGCCGGCGTACGGGAGCACGGCCAGGCTCGTCGTCACCTCGGTGCCGAGGTACTGCGCCCCGGGCACGGGGATCTCCGACCCGGCGGGCTCGTCCCGCAGCGGGTGGACGTTGACGCTCATCATCCCGACGGCGCGCAGCAGGGTGAGGGCGAGCTCGTCGCCGTCCGTGCCGGGCACGACCTCGTACTCGGTGAGCTTCCGCAGGAGCACGTGGGCGGCGCCGGCCGAGACGAAGCCCGTGGCGGGGAAGGTCGGGAGCGGGTACTCGCCCCAGCCGCCCTCGGCGGTCCGCCCCCGGCTGGTGACGTCGAACTGCCCGGCGCCGACGGACTCCTCCACCTGCGTGCCCAGGGGCACGTGCAGGCGCAGCCGGTGGTCACGCACGGTGTTGACGACCCGTGTCGTCAGCCGGACGAACGGCTCACCGGCGCGCAGCTCGACGAGCATGCGCACGACGAGCTCCTCGGTCTTGTCCAGCCGCCGGTCGCGGTCCTCGGGGTCGACCCCCACGGGCAGGTCGTAACGCCGCACGACCTCGACCGCCGCGCGGAGCGGCCCGGCCGCCACGACCTCGGTGTAGACCGAGCTCGGCGCGTCGAGGGCGGGCGCCTGCGCCACGGGCCCGTAGTTGTAGGAGTCCCCCCGGTCCCCCGCGTCGACCAGCCGGGCGACGCCGTCGAGGACGGTGCCGTCCGCTGCCGTGAGGGTGAGGGTGCCGTCGTCGCGGACGACGACGTCGAGGAGCGCGCCGCTGAGGTGACGGGGGGTGGCACTCACCGGAGTGGTGGTGGTCGACGACGACGGCCGGACCGCCACGTGGCCGAGGGCGGGGACCTCCGCCTGGAGGACGACCCGCTGCCGGGGACGCGCGGTGGTCAGCACCCGCCACGTCCGGTGCGCGTCGGCCGCGACGGCGGCGTGGATCTCCTCGGTGAGCACGGCGAGGTCGAACGGTCCCTCGGGCACCTCGGCGACCTCGATGTGGAGCGTGCCCTCACCCCAGGTGTAGCCGGTGATCTGCTGCCCGAACAGCTCCCGGCCGTGGATGCGGCGCAGGATCTTGACGAGGTCCGCGCCGCTCATCCGCTCGTCCCCCAGGGCGGTGGGGAGCTCCCCGGCGACCTGCCCCTCGGCGGCTCCGGGGACGACGACCTCGGCCTGCACCGTCCGTGGCCAGGGCAGCGTGTTGGCGACGACGTAGGCATCGGAGGGCACGTCGCGCGCGAGCCCGTCGAGCACGCGCTCGCTCACGGCACGGCCGACGGCGGCGGCGGTGGCCAGGCGGGTGGCGACCTGCTCGGCGGTCTCGTCGACCCCGCAGCCGGTGATCGAGTCGTGGGCGGTGCTCTCCACCACCCGGTACCAGGCGAGGTCGAAGAAGGACCGGTGGTCCTCTGCGCCGTAGAGCGCGTCGAGCCGCTCCGCCTGGGTGAGCGTGAGCTCGGCGCGCGCCATGGCGGCCTTGAGGTTGGTGCGGATGGAGAAGACGCCGGGCAGCAGGTTGCCGCGCGCGTGGGAGCGCAGCTCCCCCGTCACCTCGGGCAGCGCCGCGAGGGCGGCCGCGTCGGTGGGCCGGTCGGCGAGGTACTCGGTGAGCGTGGCGACCCGGATCGCCGGCGCGCCGGTCCGCTCGGAGGTCGCGTTGTGCTCGCGCACGCGGTCCATGAGGTCGGGCGGCGGTGCCATGTGGTCGGTGCCGAACATGCCGAGCACAGGGTCCGCGCCGTACCAGGAGCGGGTGTCCTCGCGGTACCGCGCCGTGAGCTCGGCGAGCCGGTCGGGCACGGCGAACAGGTCCAGGGCGCTGCCGTAGCCGTCGAAGAGGTACTCGGTACGCACCGCGGACCCGTCGGGGGCGCGCCAGCTGAACGCGTGCTCCGTCACCGCGGCCGGGACCCCGCGCCACAGCGAGGCGTGGGTGATCCCGAAGCCGCGCAGGATCTGCGGCATCTGCGCCGTGTGCCCGAACATGTCCGGCAGGTAGCCGACCGGCATCGCTGCGCCGAGGTGCCCGGCCCGGGCCAGCCCGAGCTCGAGGTTGCGCACGATGGTCTCGCCGTCGCAGCAGAACTCGTCGAGCAGGATGAGGAAGGGGCCCACCGCCAGCCGTCCGGCACGGACGAGGGCCGCGACCCGCTCGCGCTGCTCGGGGCGGACCTCGAGGTAGTCCTCGACGGCAGCCGCCTGGCCGTCGAGGGTGAAGCGGAACTCCGGGTCCGCCTCAAGGCGGGCGACGACGTCGTCGAGCACGTGCACGAGGCGCAGGCGGAAGACGTCGTGGGGCTCGTACCACTCCCTGTCCCAGTGGGTGTGCGGGACGAGGACGATGCCCGGCTCGCTCGGTGGCGAGCCGGCGGACGTGATGGCACCGGCGTTCATGAAGCTCCGTTCAGCAGATGGCGAGGACGCGGCGGTCGGCGTCCTGGAGGTGCAGGATCCCGCGGCCCCAGTCTCCCGGGACGCTCAGGCGGTCACTGGTGATGCGGCGTCGTCGTCCGTCGGCGTCGACGAGGACCGTGCCCTCGCCACCCACCGCGACGACGTCGTCCTCCACCCGCAGCAGCACGGGGGCGGACAGGGGGCGCGGCACGGCGTCCGGGCCCACCCCGACGCTGATGGCGGTGCGACCGGCACGCACCCCGGCGAGGACCGCCTCGGGCGAGGGGTCCTCGGCCGCGACCCACGTCGTCGGCGTCCCCAGGGTCCAGCCCTGCTCGGGACGGTGGAAGTCGCTGCCGCCCAGCAGGGTGACGGGCCCGTCCCACCGCTGCCGGAAGGCGAGGGCGCCGGTGTGGGTGAGGTCGCGGAACCACGAGATGTGCCACAGCTCCAGGGCGGCGGGGAGCACGTCGAGGGGGTGCTGCCACGCGCAGTCGCCGTCGACGGGGTGGTTGACGCTCAGCACCCCGCCACGCTCGGCGACCTCCTGCACCCAGCTGCTCGCGGGACGGCGGAAGTCGACCCAGCCGATGTCCCCCAGCGCGTTGGCGTGGCCGCGGGAGGTCGTCACCTCCTGGCCGGGCAGGAGGCCGATGCCGTGCTCGGCGCCGACGCCCGCGAGGTGCGGGTGGTGGCTCACGGTGTTGTGGTCGGTGACTGCGACGAAGTCCAGGCCGGCGCGCACCCCGCGGACGGCCAGCTCGCTGATGCTCTCGCTGCCGTCGGAGTGGACGGTGTGGGCGTGGAAGTCACCCGCATACCAGCGCAGACCCGGTGGCGCGGGGAGGTCACGGTCGCTGCCGCGCACCGTGCGGGTCACCGGTGCTGCCCGTCGCTCGCGCTCGGGCGGCTCGGTGGCCGGGGTGCTGATCTCGACCCGCACGTCGAGGCCCTCCGCCGGCAGCTGGTGCAGCCCGAGGACCACCTGCCAGGTCCCCGGCTCCAGCTCCCCGGGCAGGTAGCCCGGGGTCGCGACGTCGGGGGTGATGGTGAAACGGTCGCGGGCACCGCCCGACCAGCCCCGCCACCCCGCGGGCCCCTCGCAGCCGAGGTCGACGACGCCGCGGCCCGTGTCGTAGGACAGGGCGACGCTCACCGACGGACTGTCGGCGGCCACCGTGAACGGCACGGGGTGGTACCGCTGGGCGATCTGGTGGTCCAGCGTGACGTGGAGCTGCTCGACGACGGTGGTCATCTAGATCCGCTCGGTCGTCTCGGGGTCGAAGACGAGGCTGCGCCGGGCGGAGGCCTCGATCCAGCCGCGGTCCCCGGCGGCCGGGGCCTCCTCCTCGGCGACGACGAGCTGCAGCCGGGCCGAGCCGGAAGCCACCGTGATGAGGGTGGAGGCCCCGAGGTTCTCGGTGACGCTCACCTCGCCCGGGATCCCCTGCGGGACCGCGTCGGTCGACCAGCGCAGGTACTCCGGGCGCGCGCCCCACACGACCGCCGTGCCGTCGGCGAGCCGGACGCCGTCGGGCAGCGGGACGCTGCCCTCCCCCACGTGCACGCGGCCGTCGCTGACCTCGGACTCGACGAGGTTCATCGGCGTCGATCCGATGAAGGAGGCGACGAAGGTGTTGGCCGGGCGTTGGAAGATCTCCTGCGGCGTGCCGATCTGCTGGAGCTTGCCGCTCTTCATCACCGCGATCCGGTCGGCCAGGGCCAGCGCCTCGGCCTGGTCGTGCGTGACGAACACGGTGGTGACCCCGAGGTCCCGCTGGAGCTCCTTGAGGAAGGTGCGGGCCTCCAGCCGCAGGCGGGCGTCGAGGTTCGACAGCGGCTCGTCGAGGAGGAGGACCTCCGGCTCGATCGCCACCGCCCGGGCGAGCGCCACGCGCTGCTGCTGCCCGCCGGAGAGCTGGTTGGGGCGGCGCTCGGTCAGCCCGTCGAGGGCCAGACCTCCGGCCACCGAGACGGCCTTGTCGCGCCGGGTCTCGCGCTTGACCTTCTGGATCTTCAGCGGGTAGGCGATGTTGTCGGCCACGTCCATGTGCGGGAAGAGCGCGTAGTCCTGGAAGACCATCGCGACCCCGCGCTCGCCCGGCTCGGCGTTCGTCACGTCGCGCTCCCCGATGTGCAGGGTGCCCTCGGTGATGGCCTCCAGGCCGGCGATGGAGCGGAGCAGGGTCGTCTTGCCGCAGCCGGAGGGACCGAGGAGGGCGAAGAACTCGCCGTGCGCGATCGTGACGTCCACGCCGTCGACCCCGCGGACACCGCCGGGGTACTCCTTGACCAACGCGCTCGTGGTAATTGCGGACATCAGGACTTGATCCCTCCATGGAAGCGGAAGCCGTACCGGCGGTTGACGAGGAAGTACATGAGGATGACCGGCACGGAGAAGACGAGCGAGAAGGCCGAGATGAGGCTGAGGTTCGCCTGGCCGCTCTCGGTGTAGAAGGTGTACATGATGACGGCGGCGGGCTGGGCCTCCGGCGAGCGCAGCAGGATGTAGGGCAGCAGGAAGTTGCCCCACACCTGGACCAGGGCCCAGACCGCCACGAACGCCAGCCCGGGCCGGGCGATGGGTACGACGACGTGGCGCAGGATCTGCCCCGGACGCGCCCCGTAGAGCCGGGCGGACTCCTCGTAGGACTTGGGGATGGAGTCCATGAAGTCCTTGAGGATGAAGATGACGGTGGGCAGCACGCCGCCGGACAGCGCGAGCACGACGCCGGTCTGGGTGTTGATGAGCCCGGTGGCCACCATGAGCTGGAAGAGCGGCACCATGGCCGCGGTCCCGGTCACCACCGAGGACAGCAGGAGCAGCGCGTAGAGCAGCCCGTCGCGGCCCGGGATGCGCACCCGGGACAGCGCGTAGGCGGCGAGCGAGCCGAGGCTGACGACGACGACGATGGTGCCCAGGCCCAGGATGAGCGAGTTGCCGATCGAGCGCAGCGCGTAGGGGTTCTCGGCCAGCACCGAGAAGTTGTCCAGAGTCCAGTCCGGCCAGCCCACCGTCAGGGTCGGCGTGGAGTTGAACGGCTGGGTGACCAGCCAGGCCATCGGCAGGGCGAAGAAGAACCCGACGACGACCATCGCCAGCACGAACAGCACGCGCACGACGAACTTCTTCGTCGTCCGCCGACCCGCTGAGGCGGGTGCCACGGTCGCGGTCATGAGCGCTTCCTCTCCCGGCCGATGCGCATGTACCCCAGCGCGATGACGAGGTTGATGAGCAGCATGATGAGCGAGATCGCCGCCCCGACCCCGAGCTGCCCGCCCGGGATCGCCGTCCGGTAGATGTACACCGGCAGGATCTCGGACTGTCCGTTGGGCCCCCCTGCCGTCAGCAGGTAGGGGGTGAAGGTGTTGAACGTCCACAGCGTGATGAGCAGCGTGTTCGTGAGGATGTGTCCCCGGATGTTGGGGATGACCACGTCGCGCAGCTGCTGCCAGGTGGACGCCCCGGACATCCGGGCGGTCTCCAGCTGCGACGGCGGCACGGCGCCGAGCGCCGAGGAGAACAGCAGCATCGAGAACGCGGTGCCGACCCAGATGTTGAAGATGATGACGCTCGTCATCGGGTACTCGATGAGCCAGGCGGTCCCCGGCGTGTCCAGCAGCCAGTTGAGCGTGCCGTCGCGCCGGTCGAGCAGGGCCAGCCACAGGAACGCCCCGACGGACGTCGGGACCACCCACGCGGCGAGCACGAGCGTCTCCACGATCGTCTTCGCCCACGGCTTGAGCCTGCGCAACGCCCAGGCGACCGAGAAGCCCAGCAGCGTCTGGCCGATGACCCCGGAGAACAGCACGAATGCCAGGGTGAGGCGCAGGGACCGCCAGAACTCGGCGTCGGCGAGGACGTCGGTGTAGTTGTCCAGACCGACGAACTGCGGGTCGGCCGCTGCCAGACCGGTCAGCCGGTAGTCCGTCATCCCGAGGTAGATGGTCCACAGCGCGGGGAAGATGAGGAACAGGCCGATGAGGGCCAGGGCGGGTGCCATGAAGGCACCGGCACCCACCCCGCCCAGACCGGCGACGTCAGCCGGCCGACGACGCTGCCGCCGCCCGCGCGGCGGCCGCGTCGCGGCTGTCGCCAGACTCACCCGGCTCAGCCGTTGTCGACGTTCTCGTCGCCGACGATGCCGGCGACGGTCTGGCCGTAAGCATCGAGCGCGTCCTCCACCGAGGTGCCTCCGACGACCGCGGCCGTGGCCTCCTGCAGCGCGAGGGACACCTCCGGGTAGGCGGCCAGGCCCGGGCGGTAGGCGGTGATCGGCAGGACCTCGTCGCTCACGTACGTGAGCATCTCCTCACCCTCGAGGAGCGTGGCGTTGACGTCCTCACGCGGGGTGATGTTGATCGTCCCCTCGGCCCGGGCCTCGAAGGCCTCCGCCGAGTTCATGAAGGCGAGCAGCTCCCACGCGAGCTCGGGGTTCTCCGAGCTGGGGTTGAGCACGCGCCCGGTCCCACCGGACATGGAGACGTAGTCCTGGCCGTTGATGCCGGCGCCCGGCTCCTGGGCGGGGATGCGGGTGTAGCCGACGACCTCGTCGCGGTTCTCCATCGGTGCGGTGCCGACCTCCGGGTGGACGACGGCCCGCCAGAAGTAGTCACCCTCGAGGAGGATGCCGATCTGCCCCTCCGCGAACAGCGAGAAGGAGGTGTCGCGTCCGGCCGCCTCCTGCTGGAGGATCGGGTCGCCGAGCTCCTCGTCGACGTAGATCGTGCTGTAGAGGTCGAGCACCTCGCCGAGCTCCTCGGTGCCACCGAGCCACGTGTCGTCGGCCCACACCTCGGCGCCGGTGCCGACGAGCATCGGCAGCACGCCCTGCATCGTCGTCGCCTCACCCATCGCGGTCCCGGCGTTGAGCTGGATCGGGATGACGCCGTCGATCTGCTTGAGGGCGCGAGCAGCCTCGAGGATGTCCTCCCAGCCCGTGGGCTCCCAGTCCTCGGGAAGGCCGGCCTCCGCGAAGAGCTCCTTGTTGTAGAACAGCACGCGACCGTCCGCGCCCTGGGGGACGCCGTACCGCTCGCCCTCGAAGGCCAGCGCGTTCTGCACGGCCTCGGGGATCTGCTCCCAGCCCTCCCACTCGGCGACGGCCGAGCCGCCGACCTCCTCGAGCGGCTCGATGTAGCCGGCCTCGGCGAACTCACCGACCCAGATGCCGTCCATGCCGATGATGTCGGCGCCGCCGCCCGACTGGAGGTCCAGGGCGATCTTCGTCTTGTAGTCCTCGTCATCGACCCCCTGGGCCTCGAAGACGACCTCGACCTCCTGCCCCTCCTCGGCCATCGCGGCCTCGAACTCGGGGATCAGCCAGCTCTCGATCCAGTCGGCCTCCGCGGCGTTCTTGCCGCCGGAGATCGCGTTGGTGACGAGGGTGAGGGTGACGGCGCCGCCGTCCTGCGTGGAGTCGTCGCCTGCGCCGCCGTTGCCGTCGTCGCTGCTGCAGGCTGCAAGGGTGAGGGCGAGGACCGCTGTACCAGCGATCGCGCTCGTGGACGTCTTCCTGATCATGACAGTTCTCCGTGGTGGTGGGGAGGATGAGAGGTCAGGCGCGCGGCACGCTTCGTCGCGCGACGGTGGTGAGCCGGTATGGAGCTACCGGACCCGCTTCCGTGCGGAGCCCGCGGCAGTCATCGAGTGACCCCGATCACTGCTAGGGTTAGTTCATCACATTGATTGATTTAACGTCAAGGAGGACGGGTGACGCCACGGCGTGGTCCCCGAGGGGCGAACCTCGGGCAGCTGGGGACCTTCAACCAGGCCGTTGTGCTGCACGCGATCCGCACCGCTCCCGGGGTCAGCCGGGTGGAGATCGGCGAGCTCACCGGACTGGCCGGACAGACCGTCACCAACATCTGCCGGCGGCTGCTGCGCGACGGCCTCATCCGTGAGGGCGAGCCGGTCGCCGCCGGGCAGGGCAAGCCGCGCACGCCCCTGTCGATCGACGCCGCCGCCCGGTACGCCGTCGGCGTCCACATCGACCCGGCGCTCACGACCCTCGTGCTGCTCGACCTCGCCGGCCTCACCGTGGCCACCGACCGGTTCGCCACCCCGGTGGCACCGGACGCGGTCGCCACGGTCACGGCTGTCGGGGAGCGGGTGCTGTCCTTCGTCGCGGCCGCCGACGTCCCCCGGGAGCGGATCCTCGGCGTCGGGGTCGCCACCCCCGGGCCGGTCGACGTCGCACGCGGGGTGGTGGACAACCCGCCCCACCTGCCGGGCTGGCGCCAGGTCCCGGTGCGTGCCGAGCTCGAGCGCGTCGTCGGCCTGCCGGTGCAGCTGGAGAAGGACGTCGTCGCCGCCGCCACCGCCGAGATCTGGGCCGGGACGTTCGCGTCCGCCACGTCCGCGGCACTCATCTACCTGGGCACCGGCATCGGTGCCGGCCTGGTCGTCAACGGCGAGGTGCTGCGCGGGGCGTCGAACAACGCCGGTGAGCTCGGGCAGATCGTCGTCGACCAGGGCGGTGAGCAGTGCCGGTGCGGCCAGCGTGGCTGCACCAAGGTCATCATCAGCGCCGAGGAGATGGTGCGGCAGTCCGGGGACGGCAGCTCGCCGTCGTCGCTCGTCGAGCTGGATGCCGAGCTGCGCCGCCTCTACGACCGTGCGGACGCGGGCGAGGAGCACGCCCTCGAGGTGGTGCACAGCTCGGCCGTCGCCATGGTGCGGGCCGCGCTGCTCGTCACCAACCTGCTCGACGTCGAGCGACTCGTCCTCGGCGGGCCGTACTGGACCCGGATGTCCCCCTACTTCTTCACCGTCGCGCCGGCGATGTTCGCCGAGCACGCCGCCGCGCACGACATCCACCCGGTCGAGCTCCTCGACACGACCGTGGGCGAGCACCTGGCGGCGGTCGGCGCGGCCAGCCTGGTGCTCGACCGCACCTACTCCCCCCGGCCCGGGACGCTCGTCATCGCGCCGAGCCCCAGGACGACGTAGCGCGGGACGCGCCTACCGGTCGTAGGTCGTCCCCGGGACCTGCGCGACCGTGTGCCAGCGGCCGTCGGCGGCCGAGGCCACGACCGCCTCGGCGACCGCCGCCGCGCCCCAGCCGTCGGCCGCCGCGGGCGCGAGCTGCTCACCGGTGAGCACCGACTGCAGGAACAGGGCCGCCTCGATGGTCTTGAGGTCGTCGAAACCCATGCTCGTCCCCGCGCCCGGCTGGAACCGGGCGAACTCCCCGTGGCCGGGTCCGACCATCACGGTGCGGTAGCCGCCGTCGTCGTCCGCCACCTGGAGCTCGTTGAGACGCTCGAAGTTCCAGCGCACCGAGCCCCGCGTGCCGTAGACCTCGACGACGTACTCCGACCGTGGGCCGTGCGCCACCCTGCTGCACTCGATCGTCCCGGCGGCGCCGGAGTCGAAGCGCAGCAGCGCGGCCACCTGGTCCTCGTTCTCCACCGGTCCCCGCTCGTCACCGACCTCGTACCCGCCGTGGCCCACGCCCACGGACGTCGGGACCGGCCGCTCCGCGATGACCGTGCTGCTGTGCGCCGCGACCTCACTGATCCGCCCGACGAGGAACTGGGCGAGGTCGGCGCCGTGGGACAGGAGGTCACCGATCACACCCGAGCCGGCCTTCGCGCGCTCGTAGCGCCACGTGAGCGGCGCGTCCGGCGAGGCGGCGTAGTCCGCGAGCAGCCACACCCGCACGGAGGTGACCCGGCCGAGACGACCTGCTCGGACGAGCTCGCGCGCGTGTGCGACGGCCGGGGCGTGGCGGTAGTTGAACCCGACGGCCGTCCGCAGACCCCGGGCCTGCGCCGCCCTGGTGATCTGCTCGCTCTCGCCCGCGTCGAGGCCCATCGGCTTCTCGATCCAGAAGTGCTTGCCGGCCGCTGCCGTGGCGAGCGCGATTTCCCGGTGCAGATGGTTGGGGGCGCAGATGGAGACGACGTCGACGTCCGGGTCCGTGAGCACGTCGCGCCAGTCGGCACTCGCCCGCTCGAACCCGAGGTGGTCCACGGCGGCCTGCCGGGTGTGCTCGAACGGGTCGGCCGCGACGAGCAGGCCGGGCGCGACCCGGAGCTCGGGGTACCGCTCGGGCACGCTGCGGTAGCTGCGTGCGTGGAGCCGGCCCATCCAGCCGAGGCCGATGACCCCGACGCCGACGGGCCGGCGTGGCCCTGGTGCGGCGGTGGCGCTCATCGTCCGTCCGCGCCGCGGCGCTCGAGAGGTGGCGCAGCAGAGAGTTCGGCGCTCGGCGCGACGGGGGCGGCGTGGCCACCGGGCGCCGGCGGCGGTGGGTATGGGGCGTCGGGTGGGAGCAGCGGCCCCGTCTCCGGGACGCTCACGCGACGAGCGGTGCGGAGGGACTCGACCCCCGCGGCGGCGACGACGTTGGCGCGGTGGGCCTCCTCGGTGGAGGCCCCGGTCGCGCCACCGGCACGCGCGGCGTCGACCCACGCGCGCAGCTCGGCCCGGTAGGCCTCGGCGAAGCGGCCGCGGAAGTCCGCCGGCACCGGGGTGCGGGAGTGCCCGTCGTAGGTGAGCTCGAGCCGGCCCGGCGGCCGGAGGCTCGCGGCGCCGTGCGTGCCGACCACCTCGCAGCGCACCTCGTAGCCGTACCGCGCCCCGAGGAACACCTCGACCGACGCGAGGACCGCTCCACCGCCGAGCTCGAGGGTGGCGAGTTGCGGGTCGCGCAGGCCGGTGGTCCGCGGTGAGCGGAC
Organism: Georgenia sp. H159; assembly: GCF_035607575.1. Lineage (NCBI taxonomy): Bacteria > Bacillati > Actinomycetota > Actinomycetes > Allobogoriellales > Allobogoriellaceae > Georgenia > Georgenia sp. H159. Next base: position 353,637 of record NZ_JAYDZY010000007.1, read on the forward strand.
CTCGATGGCCGTGACCGGGAGCCCGGTGAGCCACGGGAGGATGTCGAGCTCGTGCACCATCGAGTTGGCGACCACCCCCTCGCTCGTGGCCTGCGGGTGCGGCGTGGCGTTGCGGTGGACGCAGTGGACGAGCACCGGGTCGCCGACGAGCCCGTCGAGCACGGCCGTCCGTAGCTCGAGGTACCCGGGGTCGAAGCGGCGCATGAAACCCACCGTCACCAGCCGCCGTCCGGCCGCGTCCTCGGCGCCGACCACCTGTGCCGACTCGGCCACGCCCACGCCCAGCGGCTTCTCGCACAGCACCGGCTTGCCCGCCGCGAGGCACGCCAGTGTCAGCTCGGCGTGGGTGTCGTCGGGCGACGCGATGACCACGGCCGCGACGTCCGCGCCGGTGATGAGCTCCTCGGCGCTGCCGGCCACCCGCGCCCCGACGGACCGGGCGACCTGCTCGGCACGCTCCGGTGCGGCGTCGTGCACGGCCACCACCCGCGCGTCCGGGACGTGCCGGGCCAGGGCACGGACGTGGTCGGCGCCCATCGCGCCCAGACCGATCACTCCGACGTCGAGCACGTGCCTCGTCCTCCGTCCCGTCCCTGTCCGGTCGCGCCCGGGCCGGGTCCACCGGCGTGGTGGGCCCGGCCCGAGCGAGCGGTCACTGCTCCTCGGCGACGTCCTCGTCGGCGGCCTGGTCCTCGAGCTGGCTGCCGTACTCCTCGGCCGTCTCGGCGGTCACCACCGTGACGCCGGTGTCGACCCGCTCCTCGATGGTCCCGCCCTCGAGCAGCTCGACGGCCAGCTCGACGCTGGTGCGGCCCATGTCGTAGGAGTTCTGCGCGATGCTCGCGTCGAGCTCACCGGCAAGCATCGAGTCCACGGCGTCGCTCGTGCCGTCCACCCCGATGACGAGGATGTCCTCGAGGTTCACGCCCGCCGACTTGATCGCCTCGAGGGCGCCCAGCGCCATGTCGTCGTTGGCGGCGAAGACGATGGAGACGTCGGGGTTCGACTGGAGGATGTCGGCCATCACCGAGCGGCCCTCGGCGCGGTCGGAGTTCGCCGCGAGGTCGGCGACGACCTCGATCCCGCTGTCCTCGATCGTGTCGAGCGCCCCGTCGATCCGGGAGTCGGTCGACGGGTTGCCGGGGACGCCGCGGATGACGGCGATCGAGCCGCTGTCCGTCTGCTCGAGGATGTACTCCCCCGCGGTGACGCCGGCGGCGTAGTTGTCGGTCCCGACGAAGGTCTCCTTGCCGTCCCAGTCCTCGATGTCGGTGTCGACGAGGAGCACGGGGATGTCGGCGTCGACGGCCTGCTGGAGGATCGGCTGGAGCTGCTCGGCCTGGGTCGGGGCGACGACGAGGGCGTCGACCTGCTGGGTGATGGCCGCGCGGACCTTGTCGATCTGCTCCTGGACCTGGGTCTCGGCCGTGGCCCCCGCGAGGGTGACCTCGACCCCGGCGGCCTCCGCGCCGTCCTCCACCCCGCCGGCCACCTGCAGCCAGAAGGGTGAGGAGAGCGTCTTGAGCACGACGGCGACCGTGTAGTCCCCCTCGGCGTCGCCGGTGCCGTCGCCGCCTCCTGGTTCACCGCCGTCGTCGCCACCGCAGGCGGCGAGGACGAGAGCGCTGGTGAGGGCGGCCGCGGCCAGTGCGGTCCTGTGACGGGTGAGCCTCATTGCGGGTGTCCCTTCTTCCCGACGCCTTCGGTGGCGCCGACGATCATCGCGACCATGTCCTGTGCCGTCTCGGGTGACGGGCGGGTGCTGCCGACGACGCGCCCCTGGCGCATGACGACGGCGTTGTCGCACACCTGGACGACGTGGTCCATGTTGTGCGAGATGAGGATGATGGAGATCCCGTGCTCCTCGGGCAGGCGCCGGATGACGTCGAGCACGTTGCGGGTCTCGCGCACCCCGAGGGCCGCGGTCGGCTCGTCGAGGATGAGCACCCGCCGGGCGAAGGCCACCGCCCGGGCGACGGCGATCGCCTGCCGCTGCCCGCCGGACATGAGCCCGACGTGCCCCTTGAGGTCGGGCAGGTGGACCTGCAGCGTGGCGAGCCGCTCCTCGACGTCGCGGCGCATGGCCTTGCGGTCCAGCCAGCCGAACCCGCGCCAGCCGCGGGGCTTGGTGAGCTCCTGCCCCACGTAGAGGTTGGTGGCGACGTCGAGGTTGTCGAAGAGCGCGAGGTCCTGGTAGACCGCCTCGATCCCGTGGCTGCGTGCGCCGGTCGGGCTGGTGACCGCGACCCGCTCACCGTCGAGGAAGATCTCCCCCTCGTCGAGCTGGTGGACACCGGTGACCGCCTTGATGAGGGTGGACTTCCCGGCGCCGTTGTCACCGAGCAGGCCGAGCACCTCCCCGCGGTGGACCGACAGGTCCACACCCGCCAGCGCGGTGACCGCACCGAACCGCTTGACCGCACCACGGACCTCGAGGACCGGCGCGGAACCCTGCTCCGTCGTCGTCATGTCGCCTCCTCCGTCTCCTCGGTCCGCACCACGCGCAGCCGGGTCTCCAGCCTGGAGCGCACGACATCGAGCTCGACGGCGATGACGACCGCGGCACCGAGGGCGACGTACTGCCAGCTGCTCTGCACGTTCATGAGGTTGAGGCCGTTCTGGATGACGCCGAGGATGAGGGCGCCGACCAGTGTCCCGACGACGGTGCCCCGGCCGCCGAAGAAGCTCGCCCCGCCGATGATGACGGCGGCGATCGCGGACAGCTCCATGAGGTTTCCGGCGGTCGGGTAGGCGGAGTTCGTCTGGCCGGAGACGACGATGGCGGCCGTTCCCGCGGACATCCCGCTGAGCACGTAGACGGAGATGAGCACCCGGTCGACCGGCACCCCGACCCGGCGCGCGGCCTCCCGGTTGCCGCCGATGGCGTAGATCCACTGGCCCCAGGTGATCCGCCGCAGCAGCACGTAGACGAGGAGGGCGAGCACGGCGACGAGGACGACGGCGTAGGGGACGTAGCCGATGCGGCCCGAGCCGATGGTGGTCACCGACTCCGGCATCCCGGTGATCGGCTGCCCCTCGCTGACGATGAGCGCCACGCCGCGGGCGACCATGAGCATGGCCAGGGTGGGCAGGAAGGGGTGCGGGAGCTTGCCCTTGACGAAGAGCGTGCCGTTGATCCCGCCCGCGAGGCCGCCGGCGATGATCATCGTCGGGATGACGAGCCAGCCCGTGACGAGGTCGAGCTCACGGATCCACAGCGCGCCGAAGATGCTCGACATCGCGATGACCGACCCGACGGACAGGTCGATGCCCGCGGTGATGATGACGAGCAGCTGCCCGAGCGCGAGAATCGCGACGACCGACGCCTCGAGCCCGACGTTGCCCAGGTTGACGGGTGAGAGGAACAGCGGGTTGAGCGCCGCGAGCACCGCCATGATGACGGCGAGGAGCAGGACGGGGCCGAGCCGCACCACGGTCAGAGCCGCGTGCAGGCCCCTGCTCTGCTGCCCGGAGCGGCCCGAGGCGGGTCCCTCCGGAGGCGCGGCTTCGCGGTCAGCAACGGCCGTCATTGGCTGTTCCCCTCGTCCGGTCCGCGGGCGGGTGGACTACGCCGCCCACGAGATTCAGTGTGGTGCGCACCACACCGGCCTGTCAAGGATTGTCCTGACATACCGACAACTTCACGTGGTGCGCGCGGCGGTGCCGCGCCTCACAGGGTAGACGCTGGGTCGGCGTCCCCAGGTTTGCGGGTGGTTGCACCGGCGAGTCGCCGCCGTCCGCGCTGCGGCCGAGGCGTCGCGCCCTGCCCAGCCCGTCCGGCGGCGGCTCAGGCTCGCGAGAGCGAGGTGAGGTGCTCCAGCGAGCGGCGCACGTCGTCGACGGGGCCGCCGCCGGCGGGTGGCTCCGCCGTGAGGATCGTGTCCTGCTCCAGGACGTACCAGCCGTCGAAGCCGACGGCGTCGAGGGCGGAGACGATCGCGGCGAAGTCGACGTCGCCGGAGCCCAGGGGCGCGAAGATGCCCTGGCGCACGGCGTCGGTGTAGCCCAGCTCCCCCCGCTGGACCTTGCGGGCGAGGTCGAGGCGCACGTCCTTGACGTGGACGTGGTTGATGCGTGCGGCGTGCTCCGCCGCCAGCGCCACCGGGTCGGTGCCGCCGATGAGGAGGTGCCCGGTGTCGAGACACAGCGGCACCGCGGAGCCCTCGACGACCCGCCGGACCTCGTCCTCGCGCTCGACCATCGTCCCGACGTGCGGGTGGAGGCTCGCGCGTACCCCGCGGGAGGCGGCGAGCTCGGTGAGCCGGTCGAGGTTGCGCAGCAGGGTGGCCCAGCCGGCCTCGTCGAGCTCGGGACGCTCGTCGTAGCCGTCCTGGCCGGAGTTCGCGGACAGCACGAGCACGTCACCGCCCGCCGCCTCGAAGCTGTCGAGCTCGCGGTCGACCTCGGGCACCGGGTCGTGGTCGGGGTCGTGGAGCACGACCGGCACGAACGCGCCGACGGCGGCCAGGCCGTAGGGCGTCAGGGCCTCGGCCCGCTCGGCCGGCGCCTCGGGCAGCCAGCCCTGCGGCCCGAACTCGGTGGCCGTGATGCCCAGCTCGGCCATCTCGGTGAGCACGCGCTGCGGGCTCAGCTGGTGTCCCCACCCGGGAACCTCGCACACGCCCCAGCTGATCGGGGCTCCGGCAATCCTCATGAGTGACTCCTCGTCGTCGCGGTGCTGGACAGCAGGACGCGCTCACCGGTGGTGGCGCTGCGGGTGGCGGCGTCGGCCAGGACGAGGGCGGCGCGCCCGTCGTGGAGCGTGGGCGACGCCGGGCGGCCCTCGCGGACCGCGTCGATGAAGTGGCTGAGCTCGAGGCTGTAGGCCTCGGCGTACCGCTGGAGGAAGAAGTTGAGGTAGGGCCCCGCCGCCGAGGAGTGCGCCGCCGACGAGTGGCGCACCGCCGTCGCGGTGTGGTTGACCGCCTCGAGCGACCCGCGCGGGCCGAAGGCCTCGAGGCGCTGGTCGTAGCCGGTGGCGCAGTGCCGGGAGTTGACGACGGTGGCGACCGCGCCGTCGGCGGACACCAGCGTGGTGACCGCCGCGTCGTAGTCGGCCAGGTCGGCAAAGGCGGGGTCCAGGCGCTGCCCGACCGCGCTGACCTCGACGATCTCCCCGAGGAAGAAGCGGGCGGTGTCGAGGTCGTGGATCGTCATGTCGCGGAAGATGCCGCCGGACACCGCCACGTACTCGGTGGGCGGCGGGGCCGGGTCGCGGCTGACGATCGTCAGCTGCTCCAGCGGCCCGATCTCCCCGTGCCGGACGCGGGCGTGGATCTCGGCGAAGGTCGGGTCGAAGCGACGGTTGAACCCGATCATCACCCGGTGCTCCTGGCCGGTGATCGCGGCGATGCACTCGTCCACCCGGCCGAGGTCGAGGTCGACGGGCTTCTCGCAGAGCACCGCCTTGCCCGCCCCGACGGAGCCGATGATCTGCTCCACGTGGAGGGGGGTGGGCGAGCCGATGATGACGGCGTCCACGTCCTCGGCGCCGTAGACGTCGGCGATGTCGCGGGTCGCCCGCGCGCCGTGCTCGGCGGCGAGCCGCTCGGCGGCGTCCCCGGCGGGGTCGCACACCAGCCGCAGCTCGGCGCCGGGGTGGCGCGCGACGGTGGCGGCGTGGACGGCGCCGATACGGCCCGCGCCGATGACGGCGATCCTGACCATGGTGGTCCTTTCCGGCGGCCGCGAGCGGCCCGGGGAGCCGGGGCCCGCGTCGCGGCGAGCTAGTCGGTGGTGGAGGGGAAGCTCATGGACGCCTGGACGGGGCGGTCCACGTGGGGCCACCGGGTGGTGACGACCTTGTTGCGGGTGTAGAACCGCACGCCCTCGGGGCCGTGGGCGTGGTGCTCCCCGAAGAGGGAGTCCTTCCAGCCGCCGAAGGAGTAGTAGGCCACCGGCGTGGGGATCGGGACGTTGACGCCGACCATGCCGGCCTGGACCTCGTGGCTGAACCGTCGCGCGTACTCCCCGGAGGCGGTGAAGATCGCCGCACCGTTGCCGAAGGGTGAGGAGTTGACGATGTCCAGCGCCTCCTCGAAGGTCTCGGCCCGCACGACCGTGAGCAGCGGTCCGAAGACCTCCTCACGGTAGGCCCCGACGTCGGTGCCGACCCGGTCCAGCACCGTGGGACCGACGAAGAAGCCGCGTTCGTGGCCCTCGACGACCAGGTCCCGTCCGTCGACGACGGCTTCCGCGCCGGACTCGATCGCCTCGGTGGCGTAGCGGATCACCCGCTCGCGGGCCTCCGCGGTGATGACCGGGCCCATGCCCACGCCGTCACGGTCACCGGGGCCGACGACGATCTGCTCGGCCTCCCGCCTCAGCGCCGCGACCAGGAGGTCCCCGGCCTCGCCGACCGCGACGGCCGCCGGCACGGCCATGCAGCGCTCCCCCGCCGAGCCGAAGGCGCCGGCCGCGATCTGCGACGCCGCGTACTCGATGTCACCGTCCGGCATGACGATCGCGTGGTTGTTCGCCCCACCGAGGGCCTGGACGCGCTTGCCGTGGGCCGCGCCCTTCTCCCGGACGTACCTGGCGATCGGGGTGGAGCCGACGAAGGAGACGGCCGCGATGCCCGGGTGCTCGAGGATCGCGTCGACGGCCGTCCTGTCGCCGTGAACGACGCTGAAGACGCCGTCGGGCAGCCCGGCCTGGCGGTAGAGGTCGGCGACGTAGTTGGCCGCGGAGGGGTCCCGCTCGGAGGGCTTGAGGATGAAGGCGTTGCCGGTGGCGATGGCGATCGGGTGCATCCACATCGGCACCATGGCCGGGAAGTTGAACGGGGTGATCCCGGCGACCACGCCGAGCGGCTGCCGCATGGAGTGGACGTCGACGCCCGTGGAGGCGTCCGCGCTGTACTCGCCCTTGTTCGCGTGGTTGACCCCGCACGCGAAGTCGAGCGTCTCCCGCCCGCGGGCGATCTCCCCGCGGGCGTCGTCGACGGTCTTGCCGTGCTCGGCGCTGATGATCCGCGCCAGCTCCTCGGTGTGCTGCACGACGAGCTCACGCATCCGGAACATGATCTCGGTGCGCCTGGCCAGCGACGTCGCGCCCCACGTCCGTTGCGCCTCCGCCGCGGTGCGGACGGCCTCGTCGACGACGGCCGCGTCGGCCGTGGCGAGCTGGGCGCTGACCTCGCCGGTGGCGGGGTTGTGGACGGGTGTGGTCGCGGTGGCCGTCCCCGCGTACGGGGCCCCGGCGATCCAGTGGTCGATGGTGGTCATGGGTGTCTTCTTTCCTCGGTCGGGAGACCGATGCGGTGCTCAGAGGTAGGGCCGCTGCTCGCCCTTGGCCTGCTCGTACTCGGTGCGCGCGCGGCGCGTGCTCTCCAGGCGGGAGGTCTGCGCGACGGGCACGTCCCACCAGTTCGACGACGGCGGGTTGGGCCCCTCCAGGTCGGTCTCGATGACGATGGCGGTCGTCGCGTCCGCTGCCGCGGCGGTGGCGTAGGCCTCGCGGAACTCGGCGATGGAGCTCGGCTCGAGCACCTCGATGCCGTAGCTGCGGATGTTCGCGGCGAGGTCGACGGGCAGCCTCTCACCGTCGAGCATCCCCGTCTCCGGGTTGCGCCGGCGGTACCTCGTGGCGAAGCGCTGGGAGCCGTGGGACTCCGAGAGCGACCCGATGGAGGACCAGCCGTGGTTCTGCAGGACGACGAGGACGACCTTGAGCCCCTCGGCGACGATGGTGGCGATCTCCTGCGGCGCCATCTGGTAGCTGCCGTCCCCGACGACGGCGACGACCTCGCTGTCCGGACGCGCCAGCTTGGCGCCCATGGCCGCCGGGATCTCGTACCCCATGCACGAGTAGCCGTACTCGAGGTGGTACTGGACGGGGGTGCGGGCCCGCCACAGCGCCTGCAGGTCACCGGGCATGGAGCCGGCGGCGTTGATGAGGACGTCCTCGTCGCCGAGGAGCTCGTTGAGCGCGCCGAAGACCTCCGTCTGGGCGGGCAGCGGCCCGTGGCCGCGGTGGTAGCACTCCTCGGTGACCCGTGCCCAGTCCGCGACGAGCTCGGTCACGCGCCGGGAGTAGGCCTCCTCGACCCGGTACCCCTCGAGCGCGGCCCGCAGCGCGTCCAGCCCGGCGCGCGCGTCCGTGACCACCATCTCCGCCGCGTTCTTGGCGGCGTCGAAGGCCTTGACGTTGAGGTTGACGAACCGCACGTCGGGGTTGCGGAAGGCGGTGTGGCTCGCGGTGGTGAAGTCGGTGTAGCGCGTGCCGACCCCGATGACGACGTCGGCCTCGGCGGCCAGGGCGTTGGCCGCGGCGTTGCCGGTGGAGCCCACCCCGCCCGCGGCGGCGGGGTGCTCCCAGCTGATCGCGCCCTTGCCCGCCTGCGTGTCCACGACCGGGATACCGGTCGCGTCGGCGAAGGCGGTGAGCGCGTCGCTCGCCTCGGAGTAGACGACGCCGCCGCCGGCGACGAGCACGGGCCGTCTGGCGTCGCGGACGACGGCGGCCGCGCGCTGGAGGGCGGCGGGCTCGGGGACCGGGCGCGCGACGTGCCAGACGCGTCTGCGGAAGAGGCTCGCGGGCCAGTCGTACGCCTCGGCCTGGACGTCCTGCGGCAGGCAGAGCGTCACGGCGCCGGTCTCGGCGGGGTCGGTGAGCACCCGCATCGCCGCCATCACGCTGGGGACGAGCTGCTCCGGACGGTGGATGCGGTCGAAGAACCGCGACACGGGCCGGAAGGCGTCGTTGACCGAGGCCTCGGCGCTCTGCTCGTTCTCCAGCTGCTGGAGGACGGGGTCCGGCGCGCGGGTGGCGAAGTTGTCCGAGGGCAGCAGGAGCACCGGGATGCGGTCGATCGTGGCGAGGGCGGCGCCGGTGAGCATGTTGGTCGAGCCGGGGCCGATGGAGGCGGCGCACGCGAAGGTCTGCAGCCGGTTGGTGGTGCGGGCGTAGCCGACCGCGGCGTGGACCATGTTCTGCTCGTTGCGGGCCTGGTAGAAGCGCATCGGCTGCTCCCCCGGTGCCGGGTCGAGCTCGTTCTCCAGGAGGGCCTGGCCGAGTCCGGCGACGTTCCCGTGCCCGAAGATGCCGAACGCACCGGCGACGAGCCGCTGCTCCACGCCGTCGCGCTCGGAGTACTGGACGGACAGGAAGCGCACGAGGGCCTGGGCCACCGTGAGGCGGACGGTCGGGGGTGCCGTGGAGTCGCTCATGCTCGGTCCTCACGCTGCTCGACGGGGCGGGTCATCGGGAGCCGGGGGTCGACCTCCAGGGACTCCCACGTGGCGCGGACCCAGGTGTGGGAGGGGTCGTCGGTCATCATCCAGGTGCGGTCCTCGGCGGGCCCGGCCATGACGTTGAGGTAGTACAGGTCGTACCCCGGCGCGGCCATCGAGGGGCCGTGGTAGCCGTGGGGGGTCAGCACGACGTCGCCCGCGCGGACCTCGGCCGCGATCTCGATCGGGCGGTCGGGCGTGCCGTAGGTGCGGTGGAAGGCGAAGCCGGGGCCGTCGGGGCCGGGGCGGACGTCGAAGTAGTAGATCTCCTCGAGCTCGCGCTCGTCCTGCGTGTGCTCGTCGTGCTTGTGGGGCGGGTAGGAGGACCAGTTGCCACCGGGCGTGAGGACCTCGCAGACGAGGAGGTGGTCGGTCTCGACGTCGTTGGCGAGCGCGTAGTTGTTCACCTGGCGGGAGGCCTGACCGGCGCCGCGCAGCTCGGTCCGGACCTTGTCCGCCCCCTGGTAGGAGACGGGGAGCCGGCGCGTGGCCCGCGCCGTCGGGAGCGCGACGGTGCCGCCGTCGACGGAGCTGAGGCGCGCCGTCGTCCCGAGCGGGAGGTAGAGGTAGTCGGTGACGGCGGTGAAGACGTCGGGCCGGCCGGCCAGCTCGATCGTGCGGCCGTCGACCTCGACGGTGCACGCGCCGGACAGCGGCAGGACGAGCACCTCGTCCTCGCCGGTGCTCAGCTCCTCGCTGCCGCCGGGCGCGAGGCGGAGCACCTTGAGCCCGCTGAACCGCCAGCCGGCCCGCTCCGGCGTGACGTCCAGGGCGTAGGGGCCGTGCGCGGTGTCGCCGGCGCGCAGGAGAAGGTCGTCGGTCTCGGTCACAGCAGTCCCACCGCTCGGTCGACGGCTCCCTCGACGTCGTCGTCGGCGGGGTACAGCAGCGCCCGTCCGATGACCAGCCCCTCGATCCCGGGGTGGCGCAGCGCCTCGGCCCACCCCTCGGCCGTGGCCTCGACGTCGGTGCTCACCTCACCGCCGAGGATGAGCGCGGGCATCGTCGACGCCGCCGCGACCGCCTCCATGTCCGGCACGAGGGGGAGCTTGAGCCAGGTGTAGGCGGAGGTCCCCCCGAGCCCGGCGGCGATCGCCACGGACCGCACGACGGCCTCGGTGGTCAGCTCGTTGACGGTCGCGCCGTCCACGCGCCGGGACATGAAGGGCTCGACCATCGCCATCAGCCGCTCCCCCGCGAGCTCGTCGACGGCACGGGCCGTGGCCTCCATCGTGCGCAGCGAGCCGGGGTCCGCGAGGTCGACGCGCAGGAGCACCTTCCCGCCGTCGAGGCCGGAGTCGACGATGGAGCGCGTCGTGTACCCGGTGAAGCGGTCGTCCATCTCGAAGCTCGCTCCGCGCAGCCCGCCGCGGTTCATCGACCCGAGGACGAGCTTGCCGTCGAGCGCACCCATGAGGGTGAGGTCCTCGACCATGTCGGCCGTCCCGAGGAAGCCGTGCACGCCGGGGCGTCCCAGGGCGGCGGCGCAGCGGCGCAGGAGCTCGCGGCGGTCCCCCATCGCCATCGGGTGGCTGCCGGCGCCGAGCGATCCGCGGGCGGGGTGGTCGGCCGCGATGACCATGAGTTTCTCGCCCGGCCGGGGCAGCCGGCCGCGGGGACGCTCGGCGAGCGCCCGGGAGATGCGCTCCGGCTCGTGCATCCGGATGCGGCGGACGTCCTCGACGGTGACCGTCACAGCGGCCTGCGCTCGACGTCCTGGGGGCGGGCGCCGGCGTCGACGACCTCGAGCACCTCGCCCTCCGTCGGCATCGCGGTGGAGCACTCGAGCCGCGCCGCGACGATGGCGCCGGCGGCACTCGCGGCGGCGACCGTCCGGCCCAGGGACCATCCCGCGAGCAGCCCGTGGCACAGCGACCCGCCGAACGCGTCGCCGGCGCCGAGGCCGTTGAGCACCTCGGTCGGCGTCGGCGGCACCTCCACGCGCTCCTCACGCGTCTTGGCGAGCGTGCCGAGCGGCCCCTGCTTGACGATGGCGATCTCGACGCCGGCCTCGAGCAGGGCGTCGGCCGCGCGGTCGGGGTCGGTCTCCCCCACCGCGACCTCGCACTCCTCGCGGTTGCCCACCGCGACGGTGACGCCGGGGAGGAAGGCGCGCACCTGGGCGGTGGCCTCCTCCCGGGAGCCCCAGAACATCGGGCGGTAGTCGAGGTCGAGCACCGTGTACTCGCGGCGCTCGCGGGCCCGCAGCGCCGCGTGGTGCGCCGAGCAACTGGGCTCCTCGCACAGCCCGGTCCCCGAGAACCACATGACGCCCGCCGCGCGGACCGCGTCCACCGGGATGTCCTCCGGCCGCACCTGGAGGTCGGGCGCGCTCGGCTCGCGGTAGAAGTACAGCGGGAAGTCGTCCGGCGGGAAGATCTCGCACAGCGTGATGGGGGTGTTGAGCTCGGTGGAGGTGACGACGAACTCGTCGCTCACGCCCAGGCGCCTCATCTCGCGGCGCACGTAGCGACCGAAGGGGTCGTCACCGACCCCGGTGATCGTCGCTGCGCTGCGGCCCAGCCGGGCGGCGGCGACGGCGACGTTGGTTGGGCTGCCGCCGAGGAACTTGCCGAAGGTCTCGACGTCCTCCAGGCCCACTCCCGAGGTCAGCGGGTAGATGTCCACGCCGCTGCGACCGAACGTCAGGACCTCGGGGCGACCGTTCGCCGGGCTCGTCATCACACTCTCCTCACCGCGCCGTGGTTGGGCCACCGGCGGCCTCTGGCTGCTGGCCACGATCCTCCCCCGCCGAGCACCGTGCGGTCAACCGTATGTCAGCACAAAGTCCGTCCGTGGGTCGCGGGTCCGGGGACGCGCACGGGACAAGGTGGCAGAATGTGTCATTGTCCCGACAAGTTGCCGAGGAGGATCATGACGACGACGTCGGCCCCGCCCCCGGCGGAGATCTACCGGCCCGTGGTGCACCTGGACCGCTCGAGCCCCGTGCCGCTCTACCACCAGATCGCCACGGTCCTCCAGGCCGCGATCGTCTCGGGCGAGCTGCCGCCGCACACGCGGATCGAGAACGAGCTGGCCATGGCCGACCGCCTGCAGGTCTCCCGGCCCACCGCCCGTCGCGCTCTCCACGAGCTCGTCGACAAGGGCATGCTCGTGCGCAAGCGCGGGGTCGGCACCGAGGTCGCGCCGGAGATCATCCGCCGCGCCGTCGAGCTCACCAGCCTCCACGACGACCTCGCCGCCGTCGGCCGCACACCGCGGACCGAGGTCCTGGAGTACGAGACCCGGCCCGCGAGCGAGGAGGTCGCCCAGCGGCTCGGGATCAGCCCGGGCGACGACGTCGTCCACGTGCGCCGGCTCCGCTTCGCGGACGGCGAGCCACTGGCCCTGATGACCAACGTCATCCGCGCGGAGCTCGCCCCGAGCCGGGAGGACCTCGAGCGCGACGGGCTGTACGCCTCGCTGCGTGCGCGCGGGGTGCGGCTGCGACTGGCGCACCAGACCATCGGGGCGCGTCAGGCCACGGCGGCCGAGGCGCGCGTGCTCGAGGAGCCCGCGCGCGCCGCCGTCCTCACCATGGAACGGATCGCCATCGCCGACACCGACACGGTCGTCGAGCTCGGCACGCACATCTACCGCGCCTCCCGCTACACGTTCCAGACCAGCCTCGTCGCGCGGTAGTCCGCCCCGACTCTTCGCCCGGGACGACGGGCAGACGTACGGGGAGGCGCGAGCGCTGGGCCGTGACACGGCGGTGCCCCGGGGCTGGCTGCCCCGGGGCGCCGTCAACGGCTCAGGCGATCACTCGCCCGCGTGCCGCCGCCGCACGGCGAGTGCCGTGCCACCGGCCGCGGCCAGTCCCAGCGCCACGAGCGCGGCGGTGAGGACGCTCGCGCCCGTCGTCGGCAGTCGTCCCGGGCCACGGTCGGTGGGCGCCGTGGACGGCTGCGGTGACGTCGGCCGGTCGGTGGGCGCCGGCGACGTCGGCTCCTCGGTCGGCTCCTCCGTCGGCGGCTCGGTCGTGGGCTCCTCCGTCGGTGGCTCCGTCGTCGGCTCCTCGGTCGGGTACTCCCCCTCGACGACCGGGAAGTACCAGGCGTTGACCTCGTCGTCCGCGGACTGGAAGGAGATGAGGATCGAGCCGTCGTCCCGCAGCGCCTCGTGGATCTCGGTGTCGATCCCGATCTCCAGCGTCGCGGAGCCGGTGCCGATCTCGAGCATCCCGTCACCGAGCAGGCGGCCGCCCATGTCGGGCGCCCACGGCGCGGCCGCGCCGTCCTCCTCGGAGCAGGAGGAGAAGCCGTACTCGTCGCCCTCACAGCTGGACACCCAGACCGGGATGATGCCGTGCTCCCCGTGCCAGAGGAACGCCCGCACGGTCCCCGCCTCGGTCGAGCTCACCGGGATGGTCACCGCCTCGGTCGTGATCTCGATGTCGCCGACCGTCATCGCGCGGCTCGCCGGCAGGCCGGAGATCGTCACGCCGCGCGTCGCCGACTGGTAGATCGTCTGCGGCGACTCCACCCCGAGCAGGGCGGTGTCGGGGATGATCGGCTCGTCCGGCTCGGTCGCGCGTCCCTCGGGCGGGGTGTACCCCTCGAGGTAGACGTGGCCCCAGCGGTACGGCTCGGACTGCTGGCTGCCGAACGGCGACCACGCCAGGCGGGTGTCCCCGATGAAGTCCTGGTTGTCCGAGTCGTACGGCGTGACGTTGAACCCCAGGTAGTCGGGGTCGACGTCGTTCGTCGCCGCGTCACCCGTGGGCGGCGTGCTCGTCATGAAGCCGGCGGGCAGGTTGGCCAGCGGGACCTTCACCTCGATGGTGTACCCCCCACCGGTGTAGGTGCCGTCCTCGGCGATGTCGACGTCGACGGCGACCTCCTGGCCCGGTGAGTTCGGGCCCTCCTCGACCAGCTCGGCGAGCGGGCCGGAGGAGAAGCCCTGGTGGGCGTCGGCGTCGCGGCTCCAGCACGGCCCGTCCGGGCCCTGGCCGGCGCTGCCCGTCGGGTCGTCGGTGAACGGCATGATCCCGCTCTTGAACGTCGTCGAGGTGTCGCGGGAGCCGCCGAGCGGGTCGAGGAGCACCTCCACCGAGTCGACGAGCCAGTGACCGAAGCACCGCTCCGGCGGGGCGGCCGCACCCGCGACGTCGTCGACGACGTTGACGAAGAGGTAGAGGTCGTCGCCGTGCCACCCGGCGCTGGCGTAGCTGCCGGCGCCGCAGTCCGTGCCGTCCGGCTCGCATTCGGCACCCTCCCAGCGGCGCCCGACGTCGAGCGCGGCGCCGTAGGCGTCGTCCTCCGTGCCGTCCACCTGCGGTGGCGCGGCGAGCTCCGGCACGACGGCGGTCGGCACCACGACGAGGGAGAGGTTCTCCGTGCTCGTCCCGGCCCCGCTCGTCGTCGTGATCGGGACGTCGACGGTCCTGCCGCCCAGGTCCCCCGGCTCGGTGTGGGTGAGCGTGAGGGTCACCGTGGTCTCCGCGCCGGGCGCGAGGTCCGTGTAGGTGCCGGGCTCCGAGGCGGTGAGGGGCGGCTCGACGGTGAGCGAGACCTCACCGCTCTGCGCGCTGCTCGTGCGGTTGGTGACGACGACCGGCACGGAGATCGTCTCCCCCGCGCCGATCTTCCAGTTGGCGCCCGAGCGGCCGGAGACCCAGGTGAACTCCTCGGCCCAGTCGTCGTACTCGGCGTAGTTGCCCCAGCGCTGGAACCGGCCCTCGACGCCCGCGACGATCTCGACGCGGGTGTCGTTGTACGCCGTCACCGCACCGTTGCCGAACGACGCGGACAGCGGGTAGCGGCCCGTGGCGGCGTCCTGCGACGGCGTGACGGTGAACGTCGCCTCCGCCTCCTCCGCGGAGGTGATCGGCCCGAGCGTCTGCGGCTCGCTGACCGTCCAGCCCTCGGGGACCTCGAGCGTGGCCTCGCCCGCGGCGACGGTGCCGTCACCGGACTGGGCGTTGAGCGTGACCTCGAAGGGCTCGCCCGGTGCCTGGAAGTAGTCCTCGACCTCGAGGTAGAACGTGGAGCCGAGCGGCATGCCGCCCGGGTCCTGCACGACCGAGCCGAAGAGGATGGCGTCGTCGCGTCCGTTGGCGGCCGCACCGTTCGGCTGGAACGGCACGAGCGACCACGCGATGCCGTAGCGCAGGCACTGGGGCTCCCAGACGCCCTCGTGCTTCTCGCGCGCCTGCGTCGGGTGCGCCCGGTTGCCCTCGCGCCCGACCTGCGCCCACGTCTGGGGCGTGCCGGCGGGCTGGCCCTGGACGTTGCCCGGCAGCCACTCGTACGGGGAGTCGTAGCCGCTCCACGTCCCGACGACGGTGAACGGGTTGGTCGGTGCGGGGGTGAAGCCGGTGTTGCACTGCGGGCCCTCCGTCCCGCCCTCGCCCTGGGTGCTCGCGCCGGAGGTGATCATCTTGACCTGCCAGACGTCGACGGCGTCCGGCCCGGTGAGCTGCTCGGGGAACGCCGTCGGGTCGGCGGCCATCTGCGCGGCCTCCCAGATGACGCGGCCCGCGTACTGGTGGTTGCCGTGCCCGGCGGGGAACGGGGAGAAGCCGGTGAGGATCTCCGGCCGCGTCTGGCGGATGACGTGGACGACCTGGCGCTGGATGCGCTCGGAGCCCCAGACCTCCTCGGTGAGCGCGGCGCTGGTGTTGTAGTAGAAGTCCACGGCGTCGATGTTGTAGATGTCGACGGTCCCGGAGCGGTAGTGCGAGGTGCGGTCCTCGTTCTCGCGGCGCAGTCCGAGCGCCGGCCCCTGCTCGTCACCCACGGAGTTCGAGCCACCCTCGCCGCGGGTGAGCATGATGACGCCGCACTGGACGTCGTAGAGGTCGTTCCACACCCCGCACGGGGTGGTGAAGCTCGCGTCGTCGTCGGGGTGGGCCCAGATGCCCATGACGTCGATCTTGTTCTCGTCCACCTCGGTGGCGACCGACGGCTCGCCCACGGTCAGCGGCGGCTCCTCGGTCTGCCCGGCCGCCGTCGGAACGACGGCTCCCAGGGCGAGCGCAGCAAACGCTGCTGCGGCTATGCCTTTTCTCACGGCTACCTCCTGCTCGGGCAGACGACCTCGTCCGCACTGTGACGCCCGTCACTGGACTGCGTCCACAACCTAGTGAGGAGTGCCCGATTGTGCAAGCAACTGCCCACACTGCGTGCAGGCGTGCGCACGCACGTCAGTCCTTGACGGCGCCCTCGAGCATGCCGCGGATGAAGTGACGCTGGAGGAAGAGGTAGAGCACCACCATGGGCAGCGCGACGAGCACGGCGCCGGCGGCGAGGAGCACGGTGCCCTGCGTGTACTGCCCCTGGAACATCGCCAGTCCGAGCGGGGCGGTGCGCAGCTGGGCGTTGGGCGACATGACCAGCGGGATGAGGAACTCGTTCCACGTCCACATGAAGGTGAGCAGCACCAGGGTCACGACGGCGGGCCGTGCCACCGGGAGCAGCACCTGCCACAGCACACGGTGGTGCCCGGCGCCGTCGAGCCGCGCCGCCTCGATGATCGAGCGGTTGGCACCGCGGAAGTAGGCACGCATCCAGAAGGTGCCGAAGGCCACCGACTGGGCGACCTGCGGCAGCGCGATGGCCCACACCGTGTTCGTCAGACCGAGGGTCTGGAAGTCGAAGAACAGCGGGACGACGATCGCCTCGGCGGGCACCATGATGCCGACGAGGAACACGTAGAAGAGCACCGTGGCACCGGGGAAGTCGAAGGCGCCCAGCGCGTAGCCGGCCATGATCGACAGCAGCGTCGCGCTCGTGACGACGATCGCGGCCACCATGACCGAGTTGGTCATGTACTCCCCGAAGCGGCCCTGCTCCCACGCCCGGGCGAAGTTCTCCACGTGCAACGGGCCGCCGGCCGCGTCCTCGGGCGTCTCCGGCGACAGCGCCGTGGTGAGGATCGTGACGATCGGGGCCAGCGCGAAGGCCGCGAAGACGACGAGGATGACGTAGTTGCCCAGGCGCTCACCGGTGGAGACCCTCATGACTCCTTCTCCCCGATGACGTTGACCGCGAGGTTGATGCAGAAGATGAGCACGGTGAGCACGATGGCGACGGCGGCGGCGGAGCCGACCTCACCGGTCATGAACGCGCGTCGGTACACCTCGTAGCTGGGCACGGTCGTCGAGGTGCCCGGACCACCACCCGTGGTGACGTAGACGAGGTCGAAGGTCTTGAGGGCCGCGATGATCGTCAGCGTGAGCGAGACGACGATCTCGGCCCGCACCGAGGGCACACTGATGGCGAAGAAGGTGCGGATCGCGCCGGCCCCGTCGAGGGTCGCCGCCTCGAAGAGCTCCTTGGGGATCCGGGCCATCCCCGCCATGAGCAGCACCGTGACGAGGCCGGTGGAGACCCACGTCCCGATGAACCCGACGGCGGGCAGCGTCCAGGTGAAGTCCCCGAGCCACGCGCGGGTGAGGAAGCCCAGCCCGATCGAGTCGAGCAGGTCGTTGAGCGGGCCGGTGGGGGCGTAGATGTGCCGCCACGCGACCGCGACGACGACCATGGCGATGACCTGCGGCAGGAAGACGACCGTGCGGAAGAACGCCATGCCCTTGACCTGCGCGCGCACGAGCAGCGTGGAGAGCACCAGGCCGATGGCGAGCGGCAGGACCGAGAAGAAGAAGATGAGCACGAGGGCGTGCCAGAAGGCCTCCCGCAGGCGCTCGTCCTGGAAGACGTCGACGTAGTTTTCGAACCCGACGAAGGTCGCGACGGTGAGGCCGTTCCACTCGTACAGCGAGATCTGGGCCGCCCGCACGAGCGGGTAGAGGAGGAACGCACCGTAGACGAGCAGCGCCGGTGCGAGGAAGAGGTAGGGGGTGACGCCGAAGCGGCCCAGCCCCCGCGGACGACCCTTGCGGGCCGTCCGCGGGAGGGCAGCGATCGCGCCCCGCGGCTGGGCACTCATGTCACTGCGCCGAGGAGACGAACTCGCTGTAGTCGGCCTCGAGGGTGCTGAGCAGGCCGTCGACGTCGAGCTGCCCGCCCATGAACGACTGCAGGCTCTGGCCCAGGGTGTCGCTCATCGTCGGCGTGGCCCAGTCGAGGTAGGGCACGAGGGACCCCTCCTCGGTGACCTCGCCGTAGGCGGCGTAGATGTCGGCCTGGAGGCCGCCCTCGGGCATGTGCTCCGCCGTCTCGACGACGGGCATGTTGCCGGTCTCGGCCAGCACGGCCATCGCGTCCTCGCTCGTGATGAAGTCGATGTACGCGGCACCGACGTCCGGGACGTCCGACGCGGCCGTGACGGCGAAGGGGATGCCCGTCCCGCCGGTGGTCACCTTGCCCGCGCCCGCCTCGACCGGCGGCGGGGCGAAGAAGCCGACGTCCTCGCCCATCGCGGCCTCGATGTCCGGGCCGAGCCAGGAGCCGGCCATGAGGTAGACGCCGGTGCCCTCGGTGAAGGACTGCCACACGGCGTCGTAGTCGGCGCCGTTGAAGCCCTCGTTGAAGTAGCCGGCCTCCACCCAGGAGGCGAGCTCCTCGGCAGCGGCGCGGTTCTCCTCGGTCTCCCAGCTCGCGCCCTCGTTGCCGAAGCCGAGCGTGCGGATGACCTCGGGGTCGACGTGCGCGCCCTGGACGGGGCCGAAGACGTGGGCGGCCGGCCACGCGTCGAGGTTGCCGAGCATGAGCGGGGTCTCGCCGGCCTCCTTGATGGTGGCGAGCTGCTCGCCGAAGTCGGCCCAGGTCTCGGGCACCTCGAGCCCGAGCTCCTCGAGCTTGGACTTGGAGTAGTAGACCCCGACGACCTCACCGACCTGCGGGAGACCGAAGATCGAGCCCTCACCGAAGGTGACGCCGTCCTCGGAGTACCGGGTGTTCTGGAGGACCGAGTCGGAGAAGCGGTCGGTCCAGCCGTAGGCGTCGGCGTAGGGGTCGAGGTTGCGCAGCTGGCCGGCGGCGACGTACTGGCTCATCTGCGAGCGGGAGTTGTTGACCTGGGTGACGTCGGGGGCGTCGTCGCCCGTCAGTGCCAGGCGCAGGGTGGTGGTGAGGTCGTCGTTGGACTGGGTGACCCGGTCGATGGTGACGTTGGGGTACTCGTCCATGAAGGCGGCGTTGAGCTGCTCGATCTGCTCGTTCTGGCCTCCGCGGACCTCCTGGTCCCACACGACGAGGGTGACGTCGCCCAGCGAGGAGATGTCGGTGACGATCTCCTCGCTCGTGGCGTCGGTGCCCGGCTCGGTCTCGTCGGAGTCCCCGTTCCCCCCGCTCCCGGGGGTGCAGGCCGCGAGCGCGAACGTCGCCACGGCTGCTGTGGCGACGACGGCGCGGTGTCTGCGTAGTCGGCTCATGGTGTTCTCCTTGGTCGTGGGCGGCGGTGCCGCCCGGTGTGTTCCCCGCTGACAGCTCAGAGGTCGGACTCCAGTGCGAACGTGGCGTCGGCCCGGCGGGTGACCCGTCCGGGGCGGGCGGGCAGGACGTCGGGCAGGAACCGGTAGTGCTCGCGCAGGGCCGTGGCGTCCGGGTCGCCCTCCCCGTGGGCCGCGTCCAGCTGCTGCCACCAATCATGCAGGTCGCCGATGCCCGGGGCGGCGAGCGACCCTCCGAACTCCTGGACCGCGAGGCCGGAGCACAGCGAGGCGAACCGCAGCCGCTGCTCCAGCGGCCACTCCGCCAGTGTCCCGCGGGCGAAGGCCGCGAGGAAGACGTCACCGGCGCCGGTCGGGTCGATCGCCTCGACGCTCAGTGCCGGGACGTGGCACTCCTCTCCGCTGCCCGAGTCGATGGCCACCGCGCCGTCGTCGCCCATCGTCACGACGACGAGGGGCACCCGCTCGGCCAGGGCGCGCGCCGCGGCGCGCGGGGAGTCTGCGCGGGTGTAGGCCATCGCCTCACCGGCGTTGGGCAGGAAGGCGTAGCAGTCCTCGAGAGCGTCCAGCCGGCCGGCGTCCCAGGTCTCCGAGGGGTCCCAGCCGACGTCGGCGAAGATCTTCGCGCCGTTCGCGCCCGCCTGGCGCCACCACCGCTCCCGGGCGCGCTCGTCGTCGAGGTCGATGATGACGGCGCGGGCGTCCGGCGGCTCGGTGATGAGCTCGTCGTAGCTCAGGGGCAGGTCGTGGCCGTGGGTCACCATGGCGCGGTCGCCGTCGTAGGCCATCGACACGGTGACCGACGTGTGCTGGGACTCGAACCGTGCGGAGTGGGACAGGTCGATGGCCTCGTCGGCGAGGATGTCCCAGCACCAGCGGCCGTAGACGTCGTCACCGAAGCCGGTGGCCAGGCCGGTGGACAGGCCGAGCCGGCTGGTCGCGACGGCGAGGTTGGCGATGCCGCCGGGCAGCGAGCCCATGCCGCTCGCCCAGACCTCGGTGCCGGGCCTGGGCGCGGTGGGTAGGCCGGAGAAGACGATGTCGAGGAACAGCGGGCCGGAGAGGAAGACGTCGAGCTCCGTACTCGCCGACGCCTCCGCGGACCGTTCACTCACGCTGGGCTCCTTCCTGGCCCGGACCTCCATGTCCGGACGTCGCGTCCATGTGCGGACATTCTATGCACACTGCTGCTCACTGATGCGCAATCCTGCTAGTGTTTTGGCGTGCTGACGACCACCCGCCGGGACGCGATCCTGGCCGAGCTCCGCGACACCGGAGAGGTCGCCGTCACGCGCCTCGCCGAGCGCTTCGGGGTCAGCACGTCGACCATCCGGCGCGACCTCAACCTGCTGAGCCGGCAGGGCCGGCTCCAGCGGGTGCGCGGCGGCGGGTCGGTCGAGCCCGAGGCCCGGCCCTTCGAGGCCGTCGCGAACGACCGCGCCGCGAACCGGTCGCGGATCGGCGCGCTCGCCGCCCGGCTCGTCGCGGACGGCGACGTCGTCATCCTCGACATCGGCACCACCGTCGCCCAGGTCGCCCACCACCTGCGGGGGCGCCGGGTCACCGTCGTCACGGCGTCCCTCGCCGTCGTCGACGAGCTGCGTGAGGACCCCGTCGTCGAGCTCGTCCTGCTCGGCGGGGTCCTGCGCCGCTCCTACCGCTCCTTCGTCGGCATGCTCCCCGAGCAGGCACTGAGCCAGATCACGGCCGACATCGCCTTCCTCGGGACCAGCGGCGTGCGTGACGACGGCAGCGTGCTGGACACGACGAGCATCGAGGTGCCCATCAAGCGTGCGATCCTCAGCGTCTCCGAACGGCGCGTGCTGGTCGCCGACGACGACAAGTTCCCCGGCTCGGGCCTGCTCGCCGTGTGCGGGCCCGAGGGGATCGACACCGTCGTCACCAGCCCCACGTCGAGCTCACCCGGGCTCGAGGTCCTGAAGTCCCGCGGCACGGAGGTCATCACCGAGTGAAGCTCACCGTCATCGGCGGAGGCGGTTTTCGCGTCCCCCAGATCTTCGCGGCGATCTCCGCCGGCGACGCGCAGCTCCGGGTCACCGAGCTGTGGCTCTACGACACCTCCGCGGAGCGGCTCGACGTCATCGGCAACGTCCTCGCCCAGCTCGTCCCCGCGCTGGACCGTCCCCCGCGCGTGCACACGACGACGCACCTCGGCGACGCGCTCGACGGCGCGGACTACGTCTTCTCCGCCATCCGCATCGGCGGGACGGCCGGGCGCATCAGCGACGAGCACACGGCGCTGCGGCTCGGCGTCATCGGCCAGGAGACGGTGGGCCCCGGCGGTCTCGCCTACGCGCTGCGCACCGTCCCCCACGCCCTGCGGCTCGCCGAGCAGATCGCCGAGCGCGCACCCGGCGCCTGGACGATCAACTTCACCAACCCGGCCGGGATCCTCACCGAGGCCATGCGCGGGGTGCTCGGCAACCGCGTCGTCAGCATCTGCGACACGCCGATCGGGCTCATGCGCCGGGCCGCGGGTGCCGTCGGCCAGGACCCGCGGGACGCGGACTTCGACTACGTGGGGCTCAACCACCTCGGGTGGCTGCGCAGCCTCAACGTCGACGGCCACGACGCGCTGCCGGAGCTGCTCGCCTCCGACGAGCGCCTCGACGGCATCGAGGAGGCGCGCCTCTTCGGCTTCGAGTGGGTGCGCGCCCTGGGCACCATCCCCAACGAGTACCTCTTCTACTACTACCAGCACCGCGAGGCCATGGCCCGCCTCACCGGTGGGGAGCCCACCCGCGGGGAGTACCTCGACGCGCAGCAGAGCGCGTTCTACCGCGCGGCCGGCGAGACGCCCGAGCGGGCCCTGGAGCTCTGGGACGCCACCCGCCACGAGCGGGAGTCCAGCTACATGGGCGAGTCGCGTCCCGAGGACGAGCGCTACGGCCGGCGCGCCGAGGACGTCGAGGGCGGCGGCTACTCCGAGGTGGCCCTGGACCTCATGACCGGCCTGGCCACCGGTGAGGCGTCCACGATGATCCTCGGGGTCGGCAACGACTCCCGCGGATCCGGCGAGCTGATCGTCCCGCAGCTGTCCCCCGAGGCGGTCATCGAGGTGCCGTGCACAGTCGACCGCGACGGCGTCCACCCCCACCGCGTGGCGCCGCTCACCGGTGAGATGACCGGGCTCATGACGACGGTCAAGGCCAGCGAGCAGCTCGTGCTGCGGGCGTTGGCCGAGGGCTCCCGCGAGCTCGCGTGGCGCGCCTTCGCCAACCACCCGCTCGTCGACTCGGTGGCGGTCGCCCGCGAGCTCGTCGACGCGTACTGCGCGGCGACCCCGGAGGTCGGGGCCCTTCTCCGGTGACCCGGCGCGGCGGGACGCTCGCGCGTCACGCCGCCGGGAAGCGGTAGGTCGTCTGCCCGTGGGGGTCCTTGGCGAAGGCGAGCACCCGCTCGGGCAGGACGCGGAACACCCACGCCTCCCCGCCCTCCTGGGAGCCGAAGCCGTCGCCGTGCACCTCGAAGCGCCACGCCTCGCCGTACTTGGCGACGAACGCGTCCGCGACGGCGGTGAGGCCCGCCGTCGCGCGCTCCGCCCGGCCCTCGAGGACGACGTCGGTGCCGTGTGCCCAGGCGTTCTGCCCGGTGGTGACCGCGACGGCCGGGTTGTGGTCGAGGTTGTGGGCCTTCTGCTCGCCCGTCCCGGTGACGATGCACAGGCCACCGTCGTGCCACACCCCGATCAGCGGCGTCACGTGCGGGCGGCCGTCCGGCCGCACGGTGCTCAGCCAGTACAGCTCGGCCTCCCGCAGCAGCGCGAGCGTCTCCTCCCAAGGGAGCGGCCCGGCGGCCGGGTCGCTGAAGCGGGGGTCGAACGTGGTCGTGGGCATGGTGGCTCCTCTCCTCGGTCCGTCGCTACCGACCCGGGCCCGGCCGCGAACTCATCGGCTGCGAGGTGCCGGCCGGCCGCCGCGCCCGCGCGGAGGACAAGGCGAGGGCCCGGCACGCGTGGTGCGTGCCGGGCCCGGGTCGGGTGCTGCTGACGGTCACCATGACCGTGCGGGCAGCGACGCGTTGCGCACCGCGGCGCGGGGAGCGATCCCCGCCCAGCGTCCCCGGCGGCCGCGCAGGACGCGCGTGGCCGGACGACGCTGCAGGTGCACGTAGTCCGCGAGTGGCATTCCCATGCTGCTGGCGGACATGTCGCCGAGCATGATCGAAGACATGACTTTCCCCTGGTTCTCTGTGGTGGTGTAGCCGTCGAGCACGACGGCAGGGCTCCGGGCTGCACCGGGATCTCGACCTCGTCGTCGGATCCCAGCGGCGACGGGGTCTGCTAGTGAGGCAGTCGGAAGGCCATGGGCAGCACCCTGCCAGGGGACGCCGGAGGGGAGCCACTCATTTATCGCCGGTGGTTCCACGCCGGCGGGTACGAGCCGGTGCTGCCGCGTGGGACGGCTCCCGCCGAGCGGCTCGGCGGGAGCGTCGGCCGGTCCGGTCAGCGGGCGCGGCGGCCCGCGGCGTCGTGGCCGTGGAGGCGGGCGTCACCGAGCCGCGCGACGTGCTGCTGCCGCAGCCGGTGCCACCGGCGGTGGAGGCGGCGCGGCATGAGCGTGACCGGGCGCTGCTGGAGGTAGACGATGTCTGCCAGCGGGATGTTCATGCGTCGGGCGAAGTCGTCCCCGAGCATCCTCTGCATGGTGGTACCACGTCCCTTCGTCGGCCCTGCCGGGTCGGCCGGGCACTCGTCCCACCCGGCCGGGTCGGCCGGGTGTGTCGTCGGTGACGGCGACGCCCTGCTGAGGACGTCGTCGCCACCAGCTTCCCGACAAGTGTCTCACATCGTGGGAAGGTCGGCGGGGCCGTCGGGGGGCGCGTCGGGTCGCTGGTCACCGCCCTGACCCTCCCGGACGGCGCGGGTGAGCCGCTCGCCGAACCCGGCCAGCGCCTGCACCGCCGCCTCGCTGCCCGTGACCGTCCACGCGACCTCCGGCGGGATCCACGCCGGCCCGTAGACGAGGTCGGGAAGGGTGGCGCCCGCCACCGGCCAGTCGGTCCCGCCCGCCTCGTTCGCCGTCGCTCCGGTCGCCCAGACCCCGAAGTACTGCTGCATCTCCGCGAGCGGCAGGTCGAGGTGGGCGACGGCCTCGAGCGGGTAGGTCTCGCTGTCCGTGTCGGTCGCCAGGACCATCTCGGTGGGGTCGTCGACCGGGAGCTCCCGTGGCTGGGTCCGCACCCCGGTGCGCAGCAGCCGGGAGAGGCGGTCGAGGCGGAAGGTGCGCCAGTCCTCCCGGTCGAGGTCCCAGCACAGGAGGTACCAGCGCGGTCCGTTCGAGACGAGCGTGTGCGGCTCGACGTGGCGGGAGCGCTCGACGCCGAGCGCGGTCACGTAGGCGAAGCGCACCCGCTCGTGGTCCCGGCAGGCGAGCGCCAGCTCGGCGACGACGTCGGCATCCACCTGCTGCCCGCGCCCACCCGCCGGAACCGCGTACTCCTGGAGCGCCGACACCCGCCGGCGCAGGTGCGGCGCGAGCATCTGCTCGAGCTTGACCAGCGCGCTGAGCGCCGTCTGCTCGCCCAGCCCCTGCACGGCGGCCATCCGCAGCCCGACGGCGATCGCCACGGCCTCGTCGTCGTCGAGGAGGAGCGGTGGCAGGCGACCGCCCG
Source organism: Georgenia sp. H159 (assembly GCF_035607575.1). Classification (NCBI taxonomy): domain Bacteria; kingdom Bacillati; phylum Actinomycetota; class Actinomycetes; order Allobogoriellales; family Allobogoriellaceae; genus Georgenia; species Georgenia sp. H159. The sequence goes on from NZ_JAYDZY010000007.1 coordinate 378,801, forward strand.
TGGCCAGCTGGTACCCGCCGTCGACCCCGGGACGGGCACTGACCTCGTAGCCGAGCTCGCGGAGCCGGTCGACGTCGCGGCGCAGCGTGCGCGCACTGACGCCCAGGCGCTCCCGGAGCTCGCGGCCCGTCCAGGAGCGGTGGGTCTGCAGGAGCGAGAGCAGCCGCAGCGCGCGGGCGGTGGGGTCGGACATGCGAGGAAACCTACCCGCTATTGCGGTCAGGATCTGGCCTCATCGGTCGCTACCGTCCTGCCATGACTCCGATCATCAGTACTCGCGAGCTCTCCAAGACCTTCCGCCGCAAGGGCGGCGAGGAGGTCGTCGCGGTCAGCGACCTCACCATGGACATCGAGCCCGGCAGCCTCACGGCCTTCCTCGGACCCAACGGCGCCGGCAAGTCCACCTCCCTGCGCATGCTCACCACCCTGCTCCCCCCGACCAGCGGCCACGCGACGGTCTGCGGTTTCGACATCGCCCGGCAGCCGGACGACGTGCGCCGGGCCATCGGCTACATCGGCCAGAAGAACGGGGCCGCGCAGTACTACCGCGTCCGCGACGAGCTCGTCTCCCAGGGCGCCTTCTACGGCCTCGGACGCGTCGAGCGGCGGCAGCGCGCCGACGAGCTCATCGAGGTCCTCGGTCTCACCGACATCGCCACCCGCACGACGATGACGCTCTCCGGCGGTCAGCGCCGCCGCGTCGACATCGCACTCGGTCTCGTCCCCGCTCCCCGGCTGCTCTTCCTCGACGAGCCGTCCACCGGGCTCGACCCCCAGTCCCGGTCCAACCTGTGGGAGCACATCCTCACGCTCCGGGAGCGCTACGGGATGACGCTCTTCCTCACCACCCACTACCTCGACGAGGCGGACCGCTTCGCCGAGCGCGTCATGGTCGTCGACCACGGCCGGCTCATCGCCGATGACACCGCCTCCCGGCTCAAGGCGAACCTCGCCGGTGACCGCATCGTCCTCACCGTGGCCGGGTCGGCGCCCGGCGTGCTGGACACCCTGCGCCACGTCGCCACCGGGACCGACGCCGTCGAGCACACCCCCGTCGAGGTGCCCGAGGGCGCCGCGGTGCGGTACGCCGTCGTCGTCGACCACGGGGACCGCGTGCTGCCCGGCCTCCTCGCCACCCTCGCGGCCGCCGGCCACCGGGTGGTGGCCGCCGAGCTCCACCAGCCGACCCTCGACGACGTCTTCCTCCGGCTCACCGGACGCAGCCTGCGTGAGGCCGCCGACGTCGACTCCCCCGCCCAGCCCGCCCTCACCCCCGGAGGCATCCAGTGAGCTCCGTCCTCGTCGACACCCGCAACGTCCTCGTCCGCGAGCTGTGGCCGGTGCTGCGCGACCCCTTCAGCGTCATCTTCTCCCTGCTCCAGCCACTCGTCTTCCTCGCCTTCTTCGGGCCCCTGCTCAGCGGCATGACCGGGCTGCCGCTGGCCGAGTCCTTCCAGTGGTTCGTGCCCGGCATCATCGTCATGAGCACGCTCTTCGGCACGGCGATGGCGGGCTCGAACCTGCTCTTCGAGCTCCAGTCCGGCTCCCACGAGCGGATGCTCGTCACGCCCGTCGCCCGCTCGGCGCTCATGGTCGGACGGGCGCTGAAGGAGATGGTGCCGCTCACCGTCCAGGCCGTCGTCATCACCCTCGTCGCCGCGGTCTTCGGGTTCCGGCCCCACCTGCCCGGCATGGCGGTCGGGCTGGTCGTGCTCGCCGCGTTCGGGATCGGGCTCGGCGCGCTCAGCTACTCCCTGGGCATCGCCGCGCGCGAGCGCGACTGGATGTTCTGGGCAGTGCAGCAGGCGCTCATCTTCCCGCTCATGATCCTGTCCGGGATGCTCCTGCCGCTCGACGCCGCACCCCGGTGGATGCAGGTGCTGGCGAACCTCAACCCGCTCACCTACCTCGTCGAGGCGGAGCGGGCACTGTTCAACGGGGACCTCGGCGCCTCGGCCGTGTGGCAGGGCGCCCTCGCGGCAGTGCTGCTGGCGGCGGTCGGGCTCACGGTGGGCATCCGGATGATGCGCCGGAGCATCTGAGCCGACCGGTCCCCCGAGAGCCCACGGCGGGACGGCCGACGGCCGTCCCGCCGTGTCGGTGCCCGCGGTTACCGTAGGTGGGTGCAGCTGACCGAGAGCGACGCCCGGGCCCTCGCCCAGCTGTCGCTGCCCGACGACGCCGCCCTGCACCGCCAGCTCGACCCCGGCACGATCGAGCGGGGGACCGGCTACGCCCGGCGCGGCATGGTCCAGCGCCTGCACGTCGACCCGGGCGAGCGTGCGCTGTTCGCCACCGTCCGCGGGAGCGGCACCAAGACCTACCAGAGCTTCGTGCTCCTCGGGATCGGCGGCGAGGTCTCCATCCACTGCACGTGCCCGGTGGCCGTGGACTGCAAGCACGGGGTCGCCACCATCGTCGCCGCCCGGGACACCGGCCGCGCCCAGCCGGACTGGGAGCAGGCGCTGGACGACGCCGTCAGCGGCTCCACCGGCTCCGGCGACCCGCTCGGCCTCCAGCTCGAGCGGGTGGTGGACCGCGGCTCGCTCGCCGCGGCCGGGCGCACCGCCGCGCGTGTGCGCATCGCCCCGGTGACCCGGGGCGTCAAGGGCACCTGGGTGCGCACCGGGGTGAGCTGGCAGAACGTGCGCTGGTCGTGGGGCCGCTACGACCCCGCCCACGTCGAGGCGCTGCGTGCCCTCATCGCCTCCCACTCCCACGCGTACGCCAAGCACGTCTACCTCGACGAGCTCGGCAGCGCCGTGTGGCCCCTCCTGCGCCAGGCCGTCGATGCCGGGGTCGCCCTCGTCCCCCACCGCGGCCTCGCCGGGGACGTCACGCTCAGCGCGGTGCCCGCCGAGGTCACCCTCGACGTCACCGAGCACCCGCTCGCCGACGGCGTGCGCGTCGGGCCCGTCGTCACCGTCGCGGGCCGCACGGTCGGCGCGCACGCCGTCGCCTTCGTCGGACACCCGGTCCACGGGGTCGCGGTGAGCGACGACGGGCTGCTGCTCGCCCCCCTCGCCCGGCCGCTGCCCGCCGGCGCCTCCGAGCTCGTCACCGGCGAGGCGCTGCACATCCCGCCCGACGGCGTGGAGCGGTTCCGCCGCGACTTCTACCCCCGGCTGCGCCGGCTGCTGCCGGTCCGGTCCTCCGACGGCGCGGTCGACCTCCCCGACGTCATCGCCCCGGTCCTCGTGCTCACCGTCGCCCACCTGCCCGGCGCCGTCGCCCGGCTCAGCTGGGCCTTCCGGTACCGCACCACCGGCACGGTCACCGACGTCCCCGTCGCCCAGCCCGTCGACGACGACGGCGGCCCCGCGGCCGGGTGGGTCCGTGACCTCCCGCGCGAGCAGCGGATGCTCGAGGAGCTCTCCCTGCCCGTGGGCTTCCCCCAGCTGCGGGCCGCCCCGCCGGCCCGCGGTCCCGCCCCGGTCGCCGAGCTCCGCCGCGTCGACGCCGCGGACTTCACCACCGACGGGCTCGCGCGCCTGCGGGAGCAGAATCCCGCCGTCGTCGTCGAGGTCACGGGTGAGGTGCCCGACTACCGCCTCGTGGAGGAGGCCCCCACCGTCCGGCTCACCGCCGCCGACTCCCCGGAGGGTGACTGGTTCGACCTCGAGGTCGCCGTCGAGCTCGACGGTGAGCCCGTCCCCTTCGGGACCCTCTTCCGGGCGCTCGCCACCGGGGAGGAGCACCTCTTCCTTCCCTCGGGCAGCTACGTCAGCCTCGACCGGCCCGAGCTCGAGCAGCTGCGCCAGCTCATCCGCGAGGCCGGCGGGATGCACGACGAGGAGTCCGGCACACTGCGGGTCACGCCCTACCAGGCCGACCTGTGGCAGGAGCTGCGCACGCTCGGGATCGTCGACGCGCAGAGCGAGCGCTGGCAGCGCACGGTGAGCGCGCTGCTGTCCGGGCCGGCGCCGGGTGCCGTCGAGCTGCCGACGGGTCTGCGCGCCGAGCTCCGCGGCTACCAGCGCGAGGGCGTCGAGTGGCTCGCCACCCTGTGGGACGCCGGGCTCGGCGGGATCCTCGCGGACGACATGGGCCTGGGCAAGACCCTCCAGACCCTCGCCGTCGTCGCGCGGGCCAAGGAGACAGGGCGACTGGACCACCCGGTGCTCGTCGTCGCCCCGACCTCCGTCGTCGGCGGGTGGGCCAGCGAGGCCGAGCGCTTCACCCCCCGCCTGACCGTCCAGACGGTGGAGCGGACCTCCGCCAAGGCCGGTGTCCCGCTCGCCGAGCACGTCGCGGGGGCCGACGTCGTCATCACGTCCTACACCCTGCTCCGCATCGACTTCGCGTCCTACGACGCGCTGGGCTGGTCGGCGCTCGTCCTCGACGAGGCCCAGTTCGTCAAGAACCACCAGGCCAAGACGCACGTGTGCGCCCGCCGCCTCGACGCCCCGGTCAAGCTGGCGATCTCCGGGACACCGCTGGAGAACAGCCTCATGGACCTGTGGGCGCTGCTGTCCATCACGGCCCCCGGCCTGTTCCCCGATCCCGGCACCTTCACCGAGAACTACCGCACACCGATCGAACGGGACAAGGACGCGGCCGCGCTGGACCGGCTGCGCCGGCGCACCCGGCCGTTCGTCAAGCGCCGCACCAAGGAAGAGGTCGCCGGTGAGCTGCCGCCCAAGCAGGAGCAGGTGCTCACGGTGCCGCTGACCGCGCGCCACCGCAAGATCTACGACACCCACCTGGCGCGTGAGCGGCGCAAGATCCTCGGGCTGGTCGACGACCTCACGAAGAACCGCTTCACCATCTTCCGCTCCCTCACCCTGCTGCGGCAGCTGGCCCTGGCACCCGAGCTCGTCGACGACGCCTACGAGGGCGTGGGCTCGAGCAAGGCCGAGGCGTTCCTCGAGCTGCTCGAGGAGGTGGTGGCCGAGGGGCACCGGGCGCTGGTGTTCAGCCAGTTCACCGGCTACCTCGGGCTGGTGCGCGACCGGCTCGACCAGCAGGGCGTCGACTACTGCTACCTCGACGGCAGCACCTCCAACCGCCCTGCCCGCATCCGGGAGTTCAAGGAGGGGCATGCGCCGGTGTTCCTCATCAGTCTCAAGGCCGGAGGCTTCGGGCTCAACCTCACCGAGGCGGACTACTGCTTCATGCTCGACCCGTGGTGGAACCCGGCCGTCGAGGCCCAGGCCATCGACCGCACCCACCGCATCGGCCAGGACCGCACCGTCATGGTCTACCGGATGGTCGCCGAGGGGACGATCGAGGAGAAGGTCATGGCCCTGGCCGACCGCAAGCGCGAGCTCTTCGACCGCGTCCTCGCCGGCGGCACCGGCGCGTCCTCGCCCCTGAGCGCCGACGACATCCGCGAGCTCCTCACCTGACCCTGCGCCGGGCCGCGGCCACCCGGACGAGGCTCAGCCGAGCTGCGGCGACCCCAGTTCCGCGGGCACGTGCGCGCCGTGGCCCGCGGCCCGCAGCGCCTCGCGAACCTTTTCCGCGGCGGCGTCGAGCTGCTCGGCGGGGACGTCGGACCGGGCGTTGTCGAAGCGCAGCGCGGCCTCGTCCCACGCGGGGAGCACGTGGACGTGCAGGTGCGGCACCTCGAACCCCGCCACGAGTACGGCAGCACGCGGCGCGTCCCACACGGCCCGCTGCGCCTGGCCGACCCTCTTCGCGACGGCGGACAGGTGCGCGAGCAGCTCGTCGGATGCGTCGGTGTACTGGTCGACCTCCTCGCGCGGCACGACGAGCATGTGCCCGTCCGTGATCGGGGCGATCGTGGCGAACACCACGCAGACATCGTCCGCCCAGACGAACCGACCCGGGATCTGCCCGGCGATGATCTTGGTGAAGACGGTGCTCATGGCCCGAGCCTATCGGCGACTACCATCGGGCGAACGGAAGGAACACGGTGGCACGACAGGACGAGCAGGGCGTCTCGACCCGCACGGCGGCGGAGGCCTGGGAGGAGCTCTTCCGCGCCCAGGTGACACTCATGCGCCGCTTCGAGGCCGGCGAGGACTTCGCGCCGCTCAGCTCCCGTGAGTACGACGTGCTGTTCCAGCTCAGCCGCGGCGACGGCGGGGCGATGCGGCTGCGCGAGCTCACCGAGCTCATCCTCATCTCCCAGCCCAGCGTCAGCCGCATGGTCGACCGGCTCGCCGCCCGCGGGCTCGTCGAGCGCCGCGCCGCCCCCGACGACGGACGCGGCGTCGTCGTCGCCCTCACCGAGGAGGGGGCGAGGCTGCAGCGGGAGATCGGGCGCAACCACGTGCGCTCGATCCGCCGGTACGTGGGCGGCGCGCTCGACGAGGAGGAGCTGCGCACCCTCCAGCACCTGGCGCACAAGCTGCGCAGCGCGCAGCCCGGGCTCTGAGCGTCAGCGCGTGACCCACACGGCGGCCACGGCCGGGTCGCCGAGCTCGACCGCGTCCCCCACGGCCTGCCCCGGCTGGGTGACCGTGAACAGCGTCGTCCCGACGTAGGGCCGGGCCTCGACGACGGTGACGTGCGCGTCCAGCCGCACCCCCACGTCGGCGAGGTGACGCAGGACCTGCGGCTCGGCGTCCGAGATGCGCACCACGTGGCCACCGTCGCCGGCGGGGGTCTCGCTCAGCGGACGGGTGGGCGGCAGGGAGACCTCGCCGTCCGGGCTCGGGATGGGGTCACCGTGCGGGTCGCGGACCGGGTGGCCGAGCAGCGCGTCGACGCGCTCGACGAGGAGGTCGGAGACGGCGTGCTCGAGCACCTCGGCCTCGTCGTGGACCTCGTCCCACTCGTACCCGAGGTGCTCCACGAGGAGCGTCTCGATGAGCCGGTGACGGCGCACCATCGCCAGCGCCGCGTGCCGCCCGCGGGAGGTGAGGGAGATGCCGCCGTAGCGCTCGTGGTGCACGAGCCCCTCGTCCGCGAGGCGCCGCACCGTCTCCGAGGCGGTCGACGCCGAGACCCCCATGCGCGCCGCGAGTGCGCTGACGCTGGTGGCGGGCCCGCCCCACTCGACCGCGGCGTAGATCGCCTTGAGGTAGTCCTGGGTGACGTTGGAGGCGGGCAGCTCGCCGTGCGAGGCAGTCACAGGATCAGCATCCACTGGTCCCAGAAGACGACGCCGATGAGCAGGAGCACGACGGCGTACCAGACGGTGATGAGCAGCGCCCTGTCCTGCACGAGGAAACGACGCAGCCCGTCGGGGGCGGGCAGGTGACGTCCCTGCAGGCCCCGGCCGAGGACGTTGACGACGATCGGGATGGTCACCGCCCACACGACGAGGCAGTACGGGCACAGTCCCCGCAGCTCGACGAAGGCCTGGTACTGGAACCACGTGATCGTCACCGCGGCGAGCACCGAGCCGGCCATGAGCAGCAGCCAGTACGGCCGGGGCAGGTGCCCGCCGCCGAGGAGGGCGACGCCGGTGGCGGTGACGACGGAGAAGGCGATCGTGCCGAGCAGGGCGTTGGGCACCCCGAGGGCGGAGGCCTGCCAGCTGAGGATGAACTTCCCGCACCCGATGAGCGGGTTGACGTCGCACGCCAGTGCCGCGTCGGGGTCGCGCAGCAGGGTCTGCTGGGACAGGACGAGCATGACCGACGCCCACAGGCCGAGCACACCGCCGATGGTGAGCAGCCAGCCCAGCCCTCGCGGGGCTCCGCCGGCGAGCTGGTGCTCGGTGGCGTGGGCCGGGTCGAGCTCGGCGAGCGCGCGCTCCTCGGCGAGCAGCTCGTCGTCGCCGTCGGTGACCTCCTCGGCCCGTGGCTGCTGGCTCATCGGCGCTCCGTTCCCGCGGACGTCTCCGCGTCGGTCGGGTCCTCGGTGGACCGCTGCCCGTCAGTATCCCCGCTCGGCGTGGCGACGTCTGCCACCTTCGGGAAGCTGTACCACCGGCCCAGCTCCACGGTCGTGTCGGGGTTGATGGTGATGACCCGGTAGTCCAGCGGGCGGCCGCTGTTGGCGTCCACGCGGAGCACGGTGAGCTCCGCGGAGCCGTTGAGCGGGCCGATCGTCGCGCCCCCGGACGCGCCGGCGGCGCTGGAGCCGACGTACCGCACACCGCGGTCGAGGACCTCGGGCCCCTCGCGGCGGTGCCAGTGGCCGGACAGCGACAGCTGCGCGCAACCCTGCTCGAGGGTGGGCAGCGCGGCGCGCGGGTTGTGGACGAGCAGGAGGTCAACGCGGTCGGCGGCGCATGCCGCCTCGGCGAGCCGCTCCCCCATCTCCGGGACGGTCTCCTCCCGCTCCTGGCGCGTGCCCTCGCCGATCGCCGTGAGCGTGGGGTCGGTGTCCCCGAGCATCTGCACCCCGGCGACCTCGACGACCTCGCCCCCGAGGACGAGGTAGCCGGCGTCGCGCATCTGGTCCGCCGTGGTGACCGAGTCGTGGTTCCCCGTGGACACGACGATCGGGACGTCGTCGGGGACCGCACCCGCGAAGGCGTTGACGCAGTAGGACTCCACCGAGGTCCCGCTCATCACGGTGTCGCCGGTGTCCAGCAGCGCCTGGGCGCCGCTGAGCTCGATCGCCCGGGCAAGGACCGGGCCCATCCCGACGTTGCAGTGCAGGTCGGTGGCGTGGAGGAAGGTCACCGGCTCCACCCGGGCGGGACGTTCGGTCGCCGCCGGGGTGGCCCCTGGGAAGGGCACCTCCGGGGCGATGGCGTCTACGGTCGGCGTGCCACTCGCCGCCGGCGAGGGATCCGCGGGTGCGTCGGGCCCGGTGGCCGGCGGGGCGGCGGGCGCGCCGTCGTCCGCAGCCGGAGCGTCGCCCGCACCGGGCGGCGCGACGGTGCCGGTGCTGTCGTCGGCGGGCGGGGCCGCGTCGTCGGCCGGCGGGGGTTCCTGCGTCGCTGCCGGGTCCGTCGGGGTGGGGCTGACGATCGGGATGCCCGGCGGGCGCTGCGGTGCACGGTTGGCCGCGTAGGCGGCCTCGAGGTTCTCGGTGACCGACGCGTAGAAGGCCTCGTTCTCCTCGTAGGCGTCCACGAGGTACCCGCCGTAGGTGTCGATGAGCTGGGCCATGCGGCCCGTCATACGCAGGTCCTCCATCGGCGTGCCGGCGAGGGCACTGATGGTCGTGCCCTGGACGGGACGGTCCCGCAGCGCGGAGACGGTGGGGACGGCGACCAGCGTCGCCACGACCACACCGGCGAGCGGTGCCACACCGGGTCGCCGCAGCGCGTGCGCGATCTCGGTGCGCAGCAGGCCGCGCGACGCCAGCCGCCCACCCGAGATCACGAGGAGCAGCGCCGACCAGATGAGCACCGTGCGACCGACGGCATCGCGCACCAGCGCCATCGCGGCGTCCGCCACGACGGCCTCGGGCTGTGAGACGAGCTGCGCGTACGCGGCGAGGTCCCCGGCGAGCCCGGTCACGGGGCTGGCCGACACGGCCGCGAGCTCCTGCGGGATCTCCTGGACGACCACCTCCACACCCAGCGGCCACGGCAGCGGCGAGTCGAGGAGCACCTGCCCGAGCGGTCCGAGGTCGACGACGATCTGGTGCTGCGGCGTCACCGAGTAGTGGGCGGCGTGCGGGCCCAGCGAGGAGTCCGTCGAGGCGGTGAGGACCCCCGCGCCCACGGAGAGCAGGCCGGTGACGACGAGGGCGAGGGTGGTGCGGATGACACGGCGCGTCGTCGTCGTCTGCCGGTGCCACCAGGGCCAGCGCTGCCGCCGACCAGCGGCCGGGGCGCCGTCGTCGAGCTCGTCGTCGTCCACCATCACCCGCCATTGTCCACCGGCAGCGCCCGAACGCGTGCCGACCGGTCCGCGATGTGGTTCTCTCACACTCGACACACCCACGACCCCGAGGAGCGGCCATGGGCGAGAAGATCTCCGGCACGACCTTCACCCGCTCGGACCACGCACGGTACCGCGCGAAGATCCGCCACTGCCTCGACACCCTGGAGGCGATGCTCGACGCCGGCGTCTTCGTCGAGGAGGAGTGGCGCACCGGCCTGGAGATCGAGCTCGACCTCGTCACCCCGGACATGCGGCCCTTCCACGGGAACCAGGAGGTTCTCGAGCGCATCGCCGACCCGGCCTACCAGACGGAGCTGGGCAAGTTCACCATCGAGCTCAACGTCGAGCCACGACGCATCGACGGCCAGTCCCTCGACCAGCTCGAGGCCGCCCTGCGCCGCAACCTCAACCGGGCCCGGGACCGGGCGGGGGACGTCGGCGCGGACATCGTCATGGTGGGGACGCTGCCCACGCTTCCTGCACCGCCGGCGGGTCGCGGCTGGTTCACCGAGAGCGACCGCTACGCGGCGCTCGACGAGGCCGTCATGAGCTCACGCCGCGAGGACATCACGCTGCGGATCGGCGGGCGGGAACCCCTCACGCTGACGATGGACTCCATCGTGGCGGAGGCGGCCTGCACCTCGACGCAGCTCCATCTGCAGGTGCGTCCCGAGCGCTACGCCGCCTACTGGAACGCCGCCCAGCTGCTCGCCGGCCCGCAGCTGGCGACGGCCGCCAACTCCCCCTTCCTCTTCGGCCACCACCTCCAGGCCGAGACGCGGGTGGAGACCTTCCTCCAGTCGACCGACACGCGCTCCCCCGAGCTGCGCAACCAGGGCGTCCGGCCGCGGGTGTTCTTCGGCGACCACTGGATCACCTCGATCTTCGACCTCTTCGAGGAGAACGTCCGCTACTTCCCCGCGCTGCTGCCCGTGAGCAGCGAGGAGGACCCGGCCGCGGTGTTCGCCGGCGGCGGGACACCCTCGCTGGCGGAGCTGCGCCTGCACAACGGCACGATCTACCGGTGGAACCGCCCCATCTACGACGTCCAGGACGGACAGCCGCACCTGCGCGTGGAGAACCGGGTGCTGCCCGCCGGGCCGAGCGTCGTGGACACGCTGGCGAACGCGGCGTTCTTCTACGGGCTGGTCGTCGACCTGGTGACCGACGAGCGGCCGCTGTGGTCGCGGATGTCCTTCGACGCCGCCCGGGAGAACTTCGAGTCGGCCGCTCGGGACGGCATCACCGCACGGATGTACTGGCCCGGGACGGGCGAGGTGGGCGTCGACGAGCTCGTGCTGCGCACGCTGCTGCCGATGGCGGCGAAAGGGCTCGAGCGGCTCGGCGTGGACGACGCCGTCGGTGGCCGGTTCCTGGACATCATCGAGGCGCGGGCACGCCTGGGCCGCAACGGCGCGACGTGGCAGGTGGCCACCGTCGAGGCCTACGAGGCACGCCGGCACGACCGCAAGGGGGCCCTGCACCGCATGATGCGGGACTACGTCGAGGCCATGCACAGCAACGAGCCGGTCCACACCTGGCCGGTGCCCTGACCGCACCCGGCCGGCCACCGACCCCCGTCAACGGCGCTGGGTCCCTGCGACCAGGGACCAAGCTCGCGACGTCAGCTGCTCGGCTCGAGCGCCTCGAGGTAGGCCTGCAGCTCGTCGTAGGCACCGAGCAGGTGCGCCGCCCGGCCCCGCAGGCCGGCGTACGCCGTCCGGTCCTCGGGGAGCACCGTGATCGGGTCGGGCACCTCGCCGCGCGGGCTGAGCATCTCCAGGCCGGCGGCGAGGGACTCGGCCCGGCCGGTGGCGTAGAGCGCGAGGATCGCCGAGCCGAGCGCCGAGCCCTCCGCGTCGTCGGTGGGCACGAGCGGACGTCCGACGGTCGCGGCCATGACCGTGCGCCACAGGTCCGCACGGAACACCCCGCCGGTGCAGCGCACCTCGGTGATCGGGGTGACGCTGTCCAGGACGTCGACGATGCTCGCCATCTGCAGGGCGACGCCCTCGATCGCGGCCCGGATGAAGTGGCCGCGCCCGTGAGCGTGCCGCACGCCCAGGAACGCGCCGGTGAGCTCCGGGTCCCAGAGCGGGGCACGCTCACCGAGCAGGTAGGGCAGCATGACGAGCCCGTCGCTTCCCGCGGGCACCTGCTCGGCCATCGCGAGGACCTGGACGTCACGCAGGGGACCGGGCGGCACGTCGGGCGCGTAGACCTCACCGGCCCAGCGCGCGACGACGCCGCCGTTGCTGATCGCCGCCCCCGTCACCCAGGCGTCGTCGGTCAGCGCGTAGCAGAACAGCCGGCCGCCCTCGTCGAGCCGAGGCTCGGGCACGACGGTGCGCACGGCCCCGCTGGTGCCCATCGACAGGCCGGCGATGCCGGGCTCGATCGCGCCGGTGCCCAGGTTGCCGAGCGGACCGTCGGTCGCGCCCGTGTTCACCGGGATCCCGGCCGGCAGGCCCACCCGCTCGGCCGCCTGCGGGCTCAGCTCGAGCAGCGCCGTCGTGGGCAGCACCTCGGGCAGCTGCTCGCGCCGCAGGCCGGCGAGGTCGAGCGTGGAGTCGGCCCAGGTGCGGGTGCCGAGGTCGAGCAGGCCCGAGGCCGACGCCGTCGACAGCTCGGTGACGAGCTTCCCCGTGAGGTGCAGCAGGACGAGGTCCTTGAGGCCGGCCCAGCGGTGCGCCCGCCCGGCCGTGCTCGTGTCGTTGGCCGCGAACCACCGGAGCTTGACGAGCGGGCTCATCGGGTGGACGGGCGTCCCGGAGAGGTGGAGCAGCTCCCGGGCCCGGCCCTCGGCGCGCAGCGCCGCGGCCTCGGCGTACGCCCGGGTGTCCGCCCAGGTGATGATGTCGGTGAGGGGCCGCAGGTCCTCGTCGAGCGCGACGAGGCCGTGCATCGCCGAGCCGACGCCGATGACGTCGACCGTCCGCCCGCCGCACGCGACGACGACCTCGGCCAGCGCCCGGTCGACCGCGTCGAGCACCATCGCCGGGTTCTGCACCTGCCAGCGCGGGTGCGGCTCGGCGAGCTGGTACTCACGGAAGGCGGCGACGCGCCAGGACGAGGTGGTGTCGACGGCGATGACCTTCGCGGTCGTCGTGCCGACGTCGATCCCGATGACGACGCTCATGCTCAGCGGGCCGTTCCGGCCTCGAAGGCCCGCAGCTGCTCGAGGACGGCGGAGAGGAGCTCGGTGTCGTCGGCAAGGTCCGCTGCGAGCTCGCCGACGACCGTGCGCACGGCCTGCTCGTCGTCGCCGGCCGCCAGCTGCTGCCACCGGTCCCCCGCGACGTCCTTGACGGGCACTCCCCCGCCGCGCAGGTGCGCGATCCAGGCCGCGACCGCGACGACGGCGCCCGCGGGCATCCGCCCGGCGCCACGCTCGGTGCGGAGCACGGGGACGTGGCGCACGGGCAGCTTCTGCGAGCCGTCCGCAGCGATCCGGCCGAGGATGTCGCGCATGCGCGGGTTGGCGAAGCGCTCCCGCAGCGCCTCCCGGTAGGCGGCGACGTCCTCCGCGGGGACGTCGAGGCTGGCCTCGGCGTCGTCCCAGAGCCGCTCGACCCAGGCGCGGACCTGCTCGTCGGCGAACGCCTCGTCGACGGTCTCGTGGCCGAGGATCGGTCCGGCGTAGGCCATGAGGGAGTGGGCGCCGTTGAGCAGCAGGAGCTTGCGGCGCTCGTAGGGCTCGACGTCCTCCACCAGGGTGACGCCGGCGGTCTCCCACCGCGGCCGGCCGGCCGGGAAGGTGCCGGCGATGACCCACTCGGAGAAGGGCTCGGTGGCGACCGGGGATTCGTCCTGGACGCCCAGCTCGCGCTCGACGAGCTCGGCGGCCTCGGGGCCGACGGCCGGGGTGATGCGGTCGACCATCGAGCTGGCGAAGTCGACGTTCTCCTCGATCCACGGCAGCAGGCCCTCGTCGACGGCACCGGCGAGGTCACGCACCACCCGGGAGACGACCTCGCCGTTGCCGGGCAGGTTGTCGCACGGCAGGACGGTGATCGGACCGCCGTCGGCGGCCTGTCGGGCGATGAGCCCCGCGACGATCTTGCCGGGGACGGTTCTCACCGGGGCGACCGGGTCGCGACGCAGCGTCTCGATGTCCGCGACGACGTCGGGGTCGGCGGTGTCCACCCCGCCGTCAGGGCCGCGGAGGTAGCCCGCCTCGGTGACGGTGGTCGTGATGACGGCGACGGCCGGGTCACGCAGGTACTCCAGCCACGCGGAGTGGTCGGCGGCGGCATGGGCGGCGCTCACCGAGGTGACGACCTCGAGGTCGTCGCCCTCCGGACGGCGCACGATGAGCGTGTAGAGCCCGTCCTGCGGCGCGAGGGCGCGGGCAGCGTCGGGCCGGCGACCGGTGAAGGCAGCGATCCCCCACTCCGCGCCGTCGTCGGCGTGCATCGTGTACCAGGCCTGGTGGGCCCGGAAGAAGTTGCCGAGCCCGAGGTGGGCGATGCGGACCGGCGCGGCCGGCTGGTCGGGGCGGCGGCTGAGTCGCTCAGTCACAGCTTGAACACCTTCTTCGGGATCGTCGTGACGAGGTCGTGGGCGGTGGCCAGGGCCTCATCCTCGGTGAGGCGGTGCTCCGCCACCAACTCCGCGAGGTACGCGGCGTCGAGGCGACGGGACATGTCGTGCCGCGTGGGGATGGACAGGAAGGCGCGGGTGTCGTCGATGAAGCCGGACGTCCGGTAGAAGCCGGCGGTCTCGGTGACGGCCCCCCGGAAGCGGCGGATCGCCTCGGGTGCATCGAGGAACCACCACGGCACGCCGACGTGCATCGAGCGGTAGAAGCCGGCCATCGGCGCGAGCTCGCGGGAGTAGACGTCCTCGTCGATCGTGAAGACGACGAGGGTGAGGTTCGGGTGGTTCCCGTACCGACCCAGCAGGGGGCGCAGCGCCTCGGTGAACTCCACGCGCACCGGGATGTCGGACCCCACGTCGGCGCCGTACCGCCGGAGGTTGTCCGGGTCGTGGTTGCGCCGGACCGCCGGGTGCAGGGTCATGACCAGCCCGTCCTCGGTGGCCATCCGGGCGGTCTCGCTCATCATGTGGCGACGGAAGGCGGTGGCGTCCTCGGCGCTCACCTCGCCGCGCAGTGCGGCGTCGTAGATGCGCGCCGCCTCGGCCTCCTCGAGCGGCTCGGTGCCGGCGTCGTAGTGCGAGTGGTCGGAGGACACGGCGCCGTGCTCCTTGAAGTACCGGCGGCGGGTCTCCAGGGCGGTGATGTACCCGGCGTAGGTGCCGGTGTCGACGTCGGCGACCTCGCCCAGCCGGCGGGCCAGCTCGGGCCAGTCCGGGCGGGCGAGCTCGAGGAAGCGGTCGGGGCGGAACGTGGGGATGACCCGCCCGGTGAAGGTCGGGTCCTCGGCGAGGGCCCGGTGCGGAGCGAGGTCGTCGAGCGGGTCGTCGGTCGTCGCCAGCACGGAGATGCCGAAACGCTCGAACAGGGCGCGCGGGAGGAACTCCGGGGTCGCGAGCGCTGCCGCGATCCGGTCGTAGATGGCGTCGGCGGTCTCGGCGCTGGGCACCTCGGTGATCCCGAAGACCTCGGCGAAGGTCGTGTCGAACCAGTACTTCACGGGCGTGCCGCGGAAGAGGTGGTAGTTCTCGCACAGGATGCGCCAGGCCTTGCGCGCTCCGGCCTCGTCGAGCGGCAGCGGACCGTCGGGCCCACGGCCCAGGTCGCTCAGCTCGGCGCCGTTGGCGTGCAGCATGCGCAGGACGTAGTGGTCCGGCACGAGCAGCAGCGAGGCGGGGTCGGCGAAGGGCTCGTTGTCGACGAGCCACTGCGGGGGCACGTGGCTGTGCGGCGAGATGATCGGGAGATCCTTGGTGGCGGCGTACAACCGGCGCGCCACCTCCCGCACCTCCGGCTGTGCCGGGAGGAGACGGTCGGGGTGGACGTGCAGGGATGCCTGCGTCTCAGCGCTCATGAGGCCATCGTCGCCAGGCCCCTCCCCCACGGCAATGAAGTTGCCACTGCTTGCCAGCAGGTTGCCATGGGTTGCCACCACACCGCAGCACATCGGGCCCGCCGAATGACGCGATGTCCATCCGCCGCTACCGTCGAGCCATGACGTGGTTCAAGGAGGAGGCCCGCTTCATCCCGCGGCCCCAGATCGAGGCGATGTGCGACCGGCTGCTCGACGAGGCGAAGGAGCGGCTCGGGATCGCCGAGTACCGTCGCGTCCTCCTCCTGCCGCCGGACCTCACCCGTGCCCACTCGGGCACCGGCTGGATGACCGAGTACCTCTACCACCGGCTCGA
Source organism: Georgenia sp. H159 (assembly GCF_035607575.1). Lineage (NCBI taxonomy): Bacteria > Bacillati > Actinomycetota > Actinomycetes > Allobogoriellales > Allobogoriellaceae > Georgenia > Georgenia sp. H159. The sequence continues at coordinate 394,787 of NZ_JAYDZY010000007.1, forward strand.
CGCCGGGGGCACCGAGGTGCACGTCATCCCCACGCTCGGGCAGCACGTGCCGCACACCCCGGAGGACAACCGGTGGATGTTCGGCTCCATCCCCGAGGAGCGCATCCACGCGCACGACTGGAAGAACGGCGTGACGAACGTGGGCACGGTGCCCGCGGAGTTCGTCCGCGAGCAGACGGGCGGCGCCGTCGACTGGGAGATGCCGGTCGACCTCAACACCATGCTCGTCACCGAGCAGTGGGACCTCATCATCAACGTCGGCCACGTCGTGCCGCACGAGGTCCTCGGGTTCGCCAACCACAACAAGAACTACTTCATCGGCCTGGGCGGCAAGCGGCTGCTCGGCGCCTCGCACATGGCCTCGGCCGTCTACGGCATCGAGAACAACCTCGGCAACCTCCTCACGCCCGTGCGGGCCTGCTTCAACTACGCCGAGGAGCACTTCCTCGCCGACCTCCCGGACGTCTACCTCCAGGTGGTCATGGACTACGACGACGACGGGAAGCTGGCCCACACCGGCGTGTACGTGGGCGACGACGTCGAGACGTACTACGACGCCGCCCGCGCCTCCCGCGAGCAGAACTTCACCCTCTTCGACGAGCCCGCGAAGAAGGTCGTCGCGGTCATGCAGGCCGACGAGTTCCGGGCGACGTGGGTGGCGAACAAGGCCGTCTACCGCACCCGGATGGCGATCGCCGACGGCGGCGAGCTGCTCGTCATCGCCCCCGGTGTGGAGCGCTTCGGGGAGCAGCCGGAGGTGGACACGCTCATCCGCAGGTACGGCTACCTCTCCCAGGCCGAGGTCATCGACCTCTACCGGACGCAGGCCGACATGCAGGACATCCCCCACGGCACCGCTCACCTCGTCCACGGGTCCTCCGAGGGCCGCTTCACGATCACCTACGCACCCGGTCACCTGAGTAAGGAGGAGATCGAGTCGGTGGGCTACCAGTACATGGATGTCGAGGAGGCGCAGCGACGCTACGACCCCGCCGTCATGAGGGACGGGTGGAACACCCTGCCCGACGGCGAGGAGGTCTTCTACATCTCGACGCCGTCCGCCGGCCTGTGGTCCACCCGGGAGAAGCTGGAGAACCGCGACACCGAGCTCCACGGCTCCTAGCCGCGTAGCCCGACCTGGGCCCCTGCGGTGGATGACTGGTCGGGTCCCTGCAGCCACGGCGAAGGTTCCCCCCTCTGGTCGCCGAGAGCGGAGTTGTTGCACCCGGCGCGGCGCCTCCCCCTGGTCGCCTGAACGGCGCGACAACGCCGCTGTCGGCGAGGGTTCCTGCCTCACCCCCACCCTGGTCGCCTGACGGTGCAACAACTCCGCTGTCGGCGAAGGGTTTGCCACACCGCCACCGCTGGTCGCCTGACGGTGCAACAACTCCGCTGTCGGCGAAGGGTTCGGGGTCTGCCTCATGCGCGGCAAGGCCCCGCACCTGGTGTGGTGCGGGGCCTTGCGTGCGCCCAGGTGTGCCCGGGGGTTACGGGGTGCGGCGCACCCCCAGGGTGTCGGTGCCGTCGCCGTCCCAGTCCCCGACGTAGACCTCGTCACCGGCGCGGCCGTAGGCCACGGTCAGGTCCGCGGTCCCCCCGC